>NZ_JBHYDN010000027.1:0-4450 GCF_051860745.1 Brevundimonas sp. | reverse complement strand
CAATCGTGCCGATGTTGCAGTGCGGCTTGTTACGTTCGAACTTTTCCTTGGCCATTCTCTTCTCTCCGTCCCCTGAACAGGGGGCTTTGTCCTAGTGTTTCAGGGGGTGATTTAAGCGGAATACTTCTTGATCACTTCGTCGGCGACGTGTTGCGGCACCGGCTCGTAGTGGTCGTACTGCATGGTGAACTGGGCGCGGCCCTGCGACATCCCGCGAAGGGTGTTCACATAGCCGAACATGTTGGCCAGCGGCACGAAGGCGTTCACGACGGTGGCGTTGCCGCGCATGTCCTGACCCTGGATCATGCCGCGACGGCCGTTCAGGTCGCCGATGACCGAACCGAGGTAATCCTCGGGGGTCACGACCTCGACCGCCATGATCGGCTCGAGCAGCTTGGGCGCGCCCTTCTCCTTCAGTTCGCGGAAGGCGGCGCGGGCCGCGATTTCGAACGCCAGCACGCTGGAGTCGACGTCGTGGAACTTGCCGTCCGTCAGGGTCGCCTTGAAGTCGATCAGCGGGAAGCCGGCCAGAAGGCCGCCGTCCTTGATGGAGTTCAGACCCTTTTCCACGCCCGGGATGTATTCCTTGGGCACGGCGCCGCCGACGATCGAATTCTCGAACACGAAGCCCGAGCCGGGCTCGCCCGGTTCGAAGGTCAGCATGACGCGGGCGAACTGGCCCGTACCGCCGGTCTGCTTCTTGTGCGTGTAGTCGATGTCGACCTTGCGGCCGAGCGATTCACGGTAGGCGACCTGCGGCTGACCGATGGTCGCGTCGACCTTGTAGGTGCGGCGCAGGATGTCGATCTTGATGTCCAGGTGCAGCTCGCCCATCCCCTTGAGGATGGTCTGGCCCGACTCGTGGTCGGTCGAGACGGTGAACGAGGGATCCTCCGAGGCCAGCTTGGCCAGGGCGACGCCCAGCTTCTCCTGGTCGGCCTTGGTCTTGGGCTCGACCGAGATCTCGATCACCGGCGCCGGGAATTCCATCTTCTCGAGGATGACGGGCGACTTCAGGGGATCGCACAGGGTGTCGCCGGTGCGGGTGTCCTTCAGCCCGGCCAGGGCGACGATGTCGCCGGCGTAGGCTTCCTTGATGTCCTGACGGTCGTTGGAGTGCATCAGCAGCATGCGGCCGACGCGTTCCTTGCGGTCGCGGCTCGAGTTCAGCAGGCCCATGCCGGTTTCCATCTTGCCGGAATAGATGCGGCAGAAGGTCAGCGAGCCGACGAACGGGTCGTCCATGATCTTGAACGCCAGCACCGACAGCGGCTCGTCGTCCGAGGCGCGGCGCGTGATCGGCTCTTCGGTCTTGAAGTCGATGCCCGGGGTCGGCGGGATGTCCAGCGGCGACGGCAGATAGTCGACGACGGCGTCCAGCAGCGTCTGCACGCCCTTGTTCTTGAAGGCCGAGCCGCACAGGATCGGATAGAAGGCGCCGGTCAGCACAGCCTTGCGGATGCATTTCTTCAGCACTTCCAGCGAGGGCTCCTCGCCGTCCAGATAGGCCTGCATCGCCTCGTCATCGAGTTCGACGGCGTTGTCGATCAGGTACTGGCGAGCGGCGACGGCCTTGTCCATCAGGTCGGCCGGGATCGGGCCGACGGTGAAGTTGGCGCCCAGGGCGTCGTTGTCCCAGACCACCGAGTTCATGGCGACGATGTCGACCAGGCCCGACAGGGTGTTTTCCGAACCGATCGGGAACTGGATCGGCACGGCCTTGGCGCCCAGACGGTCGCGGATCGACTGCACCGAGGCGTCGAAGTCGGCGCCGATCTTGTCCATCTTGTTGACGAACACGATCCGCGGCACGCGGTATTTGTCGGCCTGGCGCCAGACGGTTTCGGTCTGCGGCTCGACGCCGGCGTTGCCGTCCAGCACCGCCACGGCGCCGTCGAGCACGCGCAGCGAACGCTCGACTTCAATGGTGAAGTCCACGTGGCCGGGGGTGTCGATGATGTTGAGGCGCTTGCCCTTCCAGTAGGCGGTCGTCGCGGCCGACGTGATGGTGATGCCGCGTTCCTGCTCCTGGTCCATCCAGTCCATGGTCGCGGCGCCGTCGTGGACTTCGCCGATCTTATGGTTCTTGCCGGTGTAGTACAGAATCCGCTCGGTCGTCGTCGTCTTGCCCGCATCGATGTGGGCCATGATGCCGAAGTTGCGGTAGTCCTCGATCTTGTTTTCGCGGGCCATGAGAAGCGTGCCTTGAAGTGAGTTCAGGACGCGTTTGGCGCCCTCGGGGAGATGTCGATCTGTGCGGATAAGCGGGCGCGGGCGATTTAGCTCAAACCGCCCGCGCCGGATAGTCTCAAGATAGGCGCCGAACAGGGCGCCTTGAAGGCGTTTACCAGCGGTAGTGGCTGAAGGCGCGGTTGGCTTCGGCCATCTTGTGGGTGTCTTCGCGCTTCTTGACCGCGGTGCCGCGGTTGTTCGAAGCGTCCAGCAGCTCGGCGGCCAGCTTTTCCGTCATGGTGTTCTCGCCACGCTTGCGCGCGGCGTTGACCAGCCAGCGGATGGCCAGGGCGCGGCGGCGATCGGGGCGAACCTCGACCGGCACCTGATAGGTGGCGCCGCCGACGCGACGCGAGCGGACTTCCACGGCCGGAGCCACATTGTCCAGGGCGGCGTGGAACGTAGCGACGGGCTCCTGTTCCTTCTTCTTGTCGGCCAGGATCTCGAAGGCGCCGTAGACGATGTTCTCGGCGACGGCCTTTTTGCCCTCGTACATGACGTAGTTCATGAACTTGGTGACGATCAGATCCTTGTATTTGGGATCCGGCAGAACTTCGCGCTTCTGTGCGCGGTGACGACGGGACATGGGCTTGGCCTTCTAAAGCGGTGTCGGACGGCCGGCGGAAGCCGGCGAATGGGAATGGGCGGTCGCTTACTTCGGACGCTTGGCGCCGTAGTGCGAACGGCGCTGCTTGCGGTCCTTGACGCCTTGCGTGTCGAGCACGCCGCGCAGGATGTGGTAGCGAACGCCGGGAAGGTCTTTCACGCGGCCGCCGCGGATCAGGACCACCGAGTGCTCCTGCAGATTGTGGCCCTCGCCGGGGATGTAGCACACGGCTTCGATGCCGGTGGTCAGGCGCACCTTGGCGACCTTACGAAGCGCCGAGTTGGGCTTCTTCGGGGTCGTCGTATAGACGCGGGTGCAGACGCCGCGGCGCTGCGGACAGCCCTTCAGGGCCGGAACCTTGTTACGGACCGGCTTGGGTTGGCGCGGCTTGCGGATCAGCTGGTTGATAGTCGGCATGGAGTCTCGGTTCTCTTCAATCGATGGAGGCGTGTGCCTTTCGGCCGGAGCGCCTCGGTGAGCCTTCTTTTCGGACGACGCCTGAACGCCGCCCCGGGTTTGATCTCGAGCCGGCAGCGCGACGTCCAAACGAAAAAACCGGAACGCGCGCTTCGGGCGTTCCGGCGGGCACAGCCCGTCCGCTCAATTGTCACGATCCCGGAACCCGGCGGACCGGGAACCTCGAAAGTGGGCGGCTTCTACGCGCGGGGGGGCTGAAGGTCAAGGGTGGCGGCGCTAAGGCGCGGCCCTCATCCCGCCGTCAGGCCCCATTACCGCCACGCTCGCCCCATCCTGTGCGCGTATGGCGGGTAGACAGCGATTTCGGGGGCCGGCGTGGGTGTGGCCCGCACGCGCCGAGCGCTGGCGCAAGCCGACGATCGTGGCCGTTTCCGTGCTCGGCCATGTCGCCATCTTCGCCTGGATCGGCCTGCGCTCCATGGGCCTGAGCATCCCGGGCCTGCTCCAGAGCGACCCGGAACCGGTCATCTATGTCGAGATGGCCCCTCGCCCGCTTCTGCCCGGCGAGGTGGCGCGCGTCCGACCGCCGCCGGAACGGGCGCAGGACGTCGCCGCCCCCGCCCCGCCCGGCTCGACGACGGCGCAGCCCGACCTCCCCTTCCACGACCCGACCGAGGACGAGGACAGCCCCGCCCCGCCGGTTACCCGGCTCGGCGCTCCGGCTCCGGGCGCCCCCGCGCCTCCGCCCGGCGTCGAGGGCTGGTCTGTGCGGCCCGAGAGCATGGGCGACCGCGTCGGGCGCGGGCTGCGCACCCGCGGGCCCGGCTGCGCCACGCCGGCCCTGCTGAGCGCCGCCGAGCGTGTCATCTGCAACGACCGTTTCGGCCAGCGCGCGGCCGCCGCCCGACCGATCGACGACAGCGCCGGCAGCCCCTTCGCCGCCGAGGGCGCCCGCCGCCTGGCCCAGTATGAGGCCCGCCGCCGTCCCCTGGCGGGCGGGGTCGGCGTGGTCGGCCCGCAGGACGGCGTCGGCTCTAATTTCGGCATAGGCGTCGCCGGGGCGCACCTCGACCCGTCGTTCCGCCCCGACTCGACGCAAAATATCCGCACCGACCGCCGGGATGGACCGCGGGAATAGCGCTAGAGCGTGGCCCGTTTTGTTGGAATCGGGATTCCCAAATCGGTGGTGATCTG
>NZ_JBHYDN010000026.1:0-4764 GCF_051860745.1 Brevundimonas sp. | reverse complement strand
AACTACCTCGTCAACTCCGGATACGGTTCCGTGTGAACGAGTCCCGCTCTAGAGCGGATGACGGCCGGGGTGGACTTCGAGGCGCTGGGGGACCGGGAGGCGCAGGGGCTGTTCGGAGAGGTGCTGGGGGTGTTGGAGGGGGCGGGGTGATCGGAAGGTATGAGGTGGCGGTCCCCCTTTCCCGATGGGGGAGGAATGACGCTGTGTTGGCAATCCGCGAACTCATAGTCGGGTTCGGCGCAAAAAGATCCGCGACGGCGAGGCGGGCGCGCAGATGGGCGCCCTGCGACACCGCGCCGGAAATGGCGTTGAACCGCTCGCGGGGGAGGCCCGCAGGCGCGGAGGGGAACGGGGAGGATGCGGGAAGGCTCATCCTGGCCGGGAATGTGGTCACAACAAATCCGGCGCCGAACGCGGTTCCGCCGGGGACCCGGGCGAAGGGGCCGTCAGTCCTCAAGCGGCGGCAGGCCGGCTTCCTTGCGGGCGGCGGCGGCGGCTTTCTTTTCGGCTTTTGCGGCGGCTTTTTCAGCGGCCTTCTTGGCGTCGGCGCGATCGCGTTCCTGACGCTCGAAACTGTAGTTGGGCTTTCGGGCCATGGGCGGCTCTTTCTCTTGTCGTTGCGCTAGCGCGCTTCGCGCTACTTGAGCGCAGGAGGGGCGCTGCTGCGGCGCCGTCTGCCCCAAAGTGGGGCAAGCGGGGGGCCGGGGCAACCGTTGACGATCAATCGACGGCGATGACCTCGACGGTCTGACCGGCGACGACGGCTTCGTCCCCGACCTGTTTGCGCATCAGGGCGACGGCGAGGGGCGAGACGTGGCTGACCGAACCGGCGGCGGGGTCGGCCTCATCCTCGCCGGTGATCCGCCATGTCCGGGTGCGGCCGTCCGCGCGCTCGAGGGTGACGGAGCCGCCGAAACGGACGCGTCCATCGGCTTCCGTCTCGACCAGCTGGGCGGTGGCGCGGCGGGCGGACCAGTAGCGCAGGTCGCGGGTGGCGCGGGCCATGGCGGTGCGGTCGGCCTCGATCGAACCTTGCGCCTGGGCAGCGCTGTACGCCGCGCGGGCCGAGGCCAGGGCGGCCTCGATCTGCGCCAGACCCGTGGGGGTGACCAGATTGGGCGCATGCGAAATCGGACGGTCGGGAAGGTCGGCGGCCACAGCCTCCAGATCTTCCTCGCGGGTGAAGGCGACGCTCATGGGGGATGAGCGTATGTGAGTTGGGGCCGTTCCGCGCTTTTTTTATACCCGCTCATCCCGGCATTCGCCGGGATGAGCGGAAGAGAGTAGTCACCCGGCAATGGATGATTCAGCCAAGACCGTACATGTGATCGGGGCCGGGCCCGCCGGGCTGATGGCCGCCGAGCGGCTGGCGCGGGCGGGCGTGGGCGTGGTGGTGCATGAGGCCATGCCGTCCGTGGCGCGCAAATTCCTGATGGCGGGGCGGGGCGGGCTGAACCTGACCCATTCCGAGGATCTGGCGCCGTTCACCGGCCGGTATGGCGCGGCGGCGGGGACCGTCGGGGCGTGGCTGGAGGCTTTTTCGCCGACCCATCTGATCGGCTGGGCCGAGGGGCTGGGGCAGGCGACGTTCACGGGCTCGTCCGGACGGGTGTTTCCGCGGGCGATGAAGGCCTCGCCCTTGCTGCGGGCCTGGCTGGGGCGGTTGAATGAACTGGGAGTCGAGGTGCGGACGCGGTCGCGCTGTTCCGGTCCCGGCCTTCGCCGGGATGACGATCGGCTGGAATGGAGGTTCGACACGCCGGAGGGAGAGCGGGTCGAGACGCCGGACGCAGTGGTGCTGGCGCTGGGCGGAGCCAGCTGGCCGCGGCTGGGGTCGGACGGAGCGTGGCGGGACTGGCTTGAGGCCGGAGGCGTGGCGGTCGAGCCGTTCCGGCCGTCCAATGTCGGCTTTAACGTCGCGTGGTCAGAAATCTTCGCCGGACGGTTCGCGGGTCAACCATTGAAACCTGTGGCGATGAGCCACGGGGATCGAACGGTGCGCGGCGAGGCGATGGTGACGCGCTACGGGCTGGAGGGCGGGACCGTCTATGCGCTGTCAGCCGGTCTGCGCGAGGCGGTGGAGCGCGACGGGTCGGCGAGCCTGAGCGTCGACCTGCGGCCCGATCTGTCGGTCGAGGCGCTGGCGGGGCGGCTGGCGAAGCCGCGCGGCAAGGACAGCGCGACCAACTGGCTGAGGAAGGTTGCGGGGTTGTCGCCGGCGGCGTTGGGGCTGTTGCGCGAGATCCCGGGGGAGCTGCCGACGGGGGCGGACAAGCTGGCGAAGCGGATCAAGGCGGTGCGGCTGAGTCTGACCGGGGTGCAGGGGCTGGAGCGGGCGATCTCGTCGGCGGGCGGGGTGAGGCTGGACCAGGCGGATCAAGGGTTGATGCTGACCGCCCTGCCCGGCGTATTCGTGGCGGGGGAGATGCTGGACTGGGAGGCGCCGACGGGCGGCTATCTGCTGCAGGCGTCGATGGCCTCGGGCATCGTGGCGGCCGAAGGCGTGCTGAGGTGGCTGGAGGCGCGGTAGCGCTCGCCACCGTGACGCTCGACAGGGAGCGCCGGGCGGGTCAGGTTGCGGCCCTCCCCCCGCCCGGAATGATCCCATGCGCCCTTCCCGCCTGACCCTTCTCCTCTCCGTCGCCGTCATGGCCCTGACGGCCTCGCCCGCGCTGGCGCAGCAGGCTGATGCCGCGCGGCTGAACGAGCATGTCCGGGTGCTGGCCTCGGACGCGTTCGAGGGGCGGGGCGTGGCGACGCCGGGCGAACAGCTGACGGTCGACTATCTGGTCGGCCAGTTCCAGGCGCTGGGGCTGGAGCCGGGCGGGCCGGACGGTCAGTGGGTGCAGACGGCGCAGCTGGGGCGGACGCAGCAGAACGGTCCCGCGACGATCACGGTCACGGCGGGCGGCGCGAGCCGGGCGCTGGCGCGGGGGCCGGACCTGCTGGTGTCCAGCGACCGGCCGGTGGACCGGATCACGGTCACGGACGCGGAGGTGGTGTTTGCCGGCTATGGCGTCAGCGCGCCCGAGCGCGGCTGGGACGACTTCAAGGGCATGGACCTGCGGGGCAAGGTGCTGCTGGTCATCGTCAACGACCCGGATTTCGGCGCGCCCGAGGGGCATCCGGTCGCGGGCAAGTTCGACGGCAATGCGATGACCTTCTACGGCCGCTGGACCTACAAATTCCAGGAGGCGGCGCGGCAGGGGGCGGCGGCGGTGCTGGTGATCCACGATACGGCGGGCGCGGGCTATGGCTGGAGCGTGCTGGAGGGGTCGTCGACGGCGCCGAAATTCGACATCGTCCGCGCCGACCCCGAGACCGAGCGGGTCCCGGCCCAGGGCTGGATCCAGGGACCGGTCGCGGAGCGGCTGTTCGCCGATGCGGGGCTGGACTACGCCGCCCTGCGCGAGGCGGCGCGGACGCCCGGGTTCCGGCCGGTGACGCTGGACGGGGTGACGATGTCGATCGATTTCGGCCAGACGGCGGACCGGATCGAGAGCCGGAATGTGCTGGCGCGCATACCCGGCGCCGGGCATCCGGACGAAACGGTTCTGTACGGCGCGCACTGGGACGCCTTTGGCCGCGCCACGCCGGTGGGCGACGACGACATCTATAACGGGGCGGTCGACAATGCGACGGGCGTGGCCGGGCTGATCGAGCTGGCGCGGATGTTCAAGGCGGGCGCGGCGCCCGACCGGTCGGTGGTGTTCGCCGCCTGGACGGCCGAGGAGGCCGGGCTGCTGGGGGCCGAATACTACGCCGCCAATCCGGTCTGGCCGCTGGAGACGACCGTCGCCAATATCAACATGGACAGCTTCCTGCCGGGGGCCGAGGTCTCGCCGCAGATCGTGGTCATGGGGGCGGGCAAAAGCGAAACGGACACCTGGCTGGAGCGGCGCGCGACCGAACAGGGGCGCACTCTGATCCCCGATCCGGCCCCCCAGGCCGGCGGCTTCTACCGTTCCGACCATTTCCCGCTGGCGAAGAGGGGGGTGCCGGCCCTGTTCGGGGCGGCGGGCTTCACCGGGCACAACGCCGCCAGCCGGGACTATGTGGCCAATCGCTATCACAAGCCTTCGGACGAATGGACGCCGGAGTGGGTCATGGACGGGGCGGCGTTGGACGTGGACCTGCTGTACCTCGTGGGCCGCGATCTGGCCGACAGCCGGGCGTGGCCGGAGTGGAACGCGGGGGCCGAGTTCGAGGCGGCGCGGCAGGCCTCCATGGGGCGGCGGCAGTAGGGGCGTCAGAGGGTCCGCTTTTGGACCTGAGGCGACGGTCGGCTTCCGACCCACAGCGGACACAGCAACTACCGCCGAAGTGTGCGCTCGCGCCGCTCATAAAACCATTCTGAGAACGCCAAAATGCTCAAGCAGCCAGCCCATACTGGAAACATTGCCCCCCGCGACTGAGCCAGCCATGTGCCGATCAAAGGCAAACGACCTTCGACGTTGAAGACCCACGCACCAAGGACAGTGATCAAGATCAACCTGACGATCTGCAAGGCGTAGTAGATCTTCTTCGAAGGCCGCGCTGCCTTGTGCCTTAGCAGGTCATCCCCAGTCAGCCGCTCACCAAAGACGGCCTCCATGATCTTCTTTCGCCTGTTTGAGTTGGGTTGATCGGGCATGTTGCCAACCCTCGCGTTGATGATCTGAAAGTCAACAGTTTGGGTTGTCGATTTCATTCCGGGTAGAGTCCGCTCACCATCTGTGGACGCCCCCTTCAGCGCAAGAGTGAATTCGGGATTGTTTGACACGT
>NZ_JBHYDN010000025.1:0-9374 GCF_051860745.1 Brevundimonas sp. | reverse complement strand
CCAACTACCTCGTCAACTCCGGATACGGTTCCGTGTGAACGAGTCCCGCTCTAGACCATTTTTGCTTCAGGTCGAATCGACCTGAATCCAAAAAATGGTCCAGAATTACGCTGGAGCGAAATCTGAGCCTTGGCGGACTGCGTCCACCAAGACCGATTTCGCTCTAGCCGACGTAGCCGGCCTGCATCAGTTCGGCGATATGGACGATGGCGACAGGCCGGCCGTCCTCGACCACCAGCAGGGTGGCGATCCTGTTCTGGGTCATCAGGTCAACGGCGTCGCTCATGCGGGCGTCGGGCGCGATGATCTTGGGGCCGGGGCTCATGACGTCGGCGGCGGTCAGTCCGTTGAGGTCTCGTGAGAAAGCCCGCCGCACGTCGCCGTCGGTGACGATTCCGGCCAGACTCCCGTCGCCGTTCAGAACCGCCGCGGCGCCCTTGCGGCCCTCGGTGATGGCGGAGACCACCTCGGCGAAGCTCGCGGTCAGGGGCACGGTCGCGGGGGCGGGCGGACGGTCGCCCATCCAGTCGCGCACGCTCTGCAGGCTCATGCCCAGCTTGCCGCCGGGGTGATGCAGGCCGAAGGCCTCGGCGGTGAAGCCGCGCCGGTCCATCAGCACCATGGCCAGGGCGTCGCCGAGGGCCAGGGTCATCAAGGTCGAGGTCGTCGGCGCCAGACCGTTGGGGCAGGCCTCGGCCACCTGCGGCATGGTCAGGCAGACAGCAGCCGAACGGCCGAGGAAACTGTTGGGCCGCTGGGTCAGACCGATCACCGGAATGCCCTCGCGCTGGCAGTAGAGCAGCGGATCGCGCAGCTCGCGGCTTTCACCGGAGTTGGAGATGGCCAACAGGGTGACGTCCTTGCGCAGCATCCCGAGGTCGCCGTGGCTCATCTCCGCCGGGTGGACGAAGAAGGCGTTGGTGCCGGTGGAGGCCAGCGTGGCGGCGATCTTGCCGCCGATGTGGCCCGACTTGCCCATGCCGGTGACGACCAGATAGCCGGTGCGGGACAGGATGATGTCGCAGGCGCGGGCGATGCCGTCGTCGAGACCCGCTTCCAGCGCCTGAAGCGCGGCGATGTTCAGCTGGATCACCTCCCGCGCCCGGGCGGTCATAGCGGCGGGATCGGCGGACAGGGCAGGGGCGGCGGCGTTGGTCATGCTGCGGAATTGGCCCATCCGGCGCGGTTTCACAATCCGTCGGGCGAGCCGCGCCGATTGCTGCAATGCGAGAAAATGCGGCGCGGGGGTCACCTTTGCCACAGGATCGCGTTAGGATAAGGGCATGCTGAATCCAGACCTGAACACCGATGGCGCCTCCGCGCCGGTCGAGGCGCTCTCATATCTGCCGCCCCCGTCCGCCTTTCTGCAGCGTCCGGCCCTGTTCCTGGACATGGATGGCGTACTGGCGCCGCTGGCGGCCACGCCGGACGCAGTCGTTCCTGATGCGCGCCGCACGGCGGTGCTGCTCCGGCTGGCGGAGCGGCTGGAAGGGCGGGTCGCGATCCTCAGCGGCCGCACCATCGCCGAGATCGACCGGATCGCGGAAAGCGCCTCCGCCTCCGCCTCGGGCGTGCACGGGCTGGAGCGCAGACGGGCCGATGGATCGCTGGACCACACCGCCGCCGACCCGGCGGTCCGCGATGCGGTAGTTGCCTTCGAGCGCTTCGCCCGGGACCGCCCCGGTATGATCGTCGAGGACAAGGCGGTGTCGGCGGGCCTGCACTATCGTGGCGCACCGACCGAGGCCGCCGCCGCAGAAGCCCTGGCTCACAGCCTCGCCGTCGAGACCGGGCTGGCGCTGCAGTCCGGCCATCTGGTGGTCGAGCTGAAGACGCCGGGAACGGACAAGGGCACGGCGCTCAAGGCCTTCATGCTGGAGCCGCCCTTCGCCGGGGCGGTTCCCGTCATGCTGGGCGATGACTTGACCGATGAGGACGGGTTCCGCGCCGCCGCCGACCTGGGCGGCTTCGGCGTGCTGATCGGTCCGCCGCGCCGGACCGCCGCGACCTTCAGACTGCCGGATGTGGACGCCGCCCTGACCTGGCTGGACGCCGTCGAGGCGCGCCCATGACCCCGAACCTCGACCTCGCCCCCATCGGCAACTGCTCGATCAGCGCCCTGATCGACCGCGACGGCCGCTATGTCTGGGCCTGCGCGCCACGGGTGGACGGCGATCCGGTGTTTTCGGCCCTGATGGACGGGTCCGATCCCGACCACGGCTTCTGGGACATCAAGCTGGAAGGACTGGTGACGGTCGAACAGGCCTATGTCCGCAACACGCCGGTCCTCCGCACCGTGCTGACGGCGGAGGACGGCGCCTCGGTCGAGATCATCGACTTCGCCCCGCGGCATCCGAAACACAGCCGCACCTATCGGCCGCTGGCCTTCGGCCGGATCGTCCGGCCCCTCACCGGGTCGCCGCGCATCCGGGTGCGCCTGCGACCGTCCGCCGACTGGGGGGCTCGCCGGGCGGAGACGACCAACGGTTCGAACCATATCCGCTATCTGTGCACGGACGTGACCTTCCGGCTGACGACCGACTGTCCGGTGTCCCACATCCTGAACGAACGGGTCTTCCGGCTGGAACGGCCGCAGGCCTTCTTCTTCGGGCCCGACGAGGGCTATGATCAGGACGTCGGACCCGGTGTCTCGGCGGTTCTGGACCGCACCGTCGCCTATTGGCAGGACTGGGTCCGCACCCTCTATCTGCCGCTGGACTGGCAGGCGGCGGTGATACGCGCCGCCATCACCCTGAAGCTCTGCGCCTATGAGGAGACGGGCGCGATCGTCGCGGCCATGACCACCTCGGTGCCCGAGTTTCCCGAGAGCGGCCGCAACTGGGACTACCGCTACTGCTGGATCCGCGACGCCTACTATGTGGTGCGGGCGTTGAACCGGCTGGGCGCGGTCGATCTCCTGGAAAACTACCTCGGCTATCTGCGCAACCTGGTCGACGCCTCCGCCGGCGGCCACGTCCAGCCGGTCTATGGCGTCGGGCTGGAAGAGGACATCGACGAGAGGATCACCGAGACGGTGGCGGGCTATCGCGGCATGAAGCCGGTGCGGGTGGGCAATCAGGCCCGCGAGCATCTGCAGCACGATGTGTACGGCCAGATCGTCCTGCCGCTGGTCCAGACCTTCTATGACCAGCGGCTGCTGCGCCCGGGCACGATCGAGGATTTCCATGCTCTGGAAAAGGTCGGCGACCGCGCCTTCGCCATGCACGACCAGGTCGACGCCGGTCTGTGGGAGTTCCGCACCATCGCCAGGGTGCACACCTATTCCTCGGTGATGTGCTGGGCCGCCTGCGATCGGCTGGCCAAGGCGGCGGATCATATGGGCCTGGCCACCCGCGCCCTGTTCTGGAACGACCGGGCGGCGATCATCCGCGAACGGATCGAACGCGAGGCCTTCCTGCCCGACGAGGGCCGGTTCGCCGCCAGCTTCGGCAATCGCGAGCTGGACGCCTCCCTGCTGCAAATGACCGATCTCGGCTTTCTCGACGCCCGCGACCCGCGACAGGTCGCGACCTTCGACGCCATCGAAAGGGACCTGAAGAAGGGACCCTATCTGTTCCGCTATATCGAGGCGGATGATTTCGGCGAACCGGAGACGGCGTTCAACTTCTGCACCTTCTGGTTCATTGAAGCCCTTCACCTGAATGGTCGCGACGCCGAGGCGCGCGAGATCTTTGAGGAGATGCTGAGCCGCCGGACCCACGCCGGGCTGCTGTCCGAGGACCTGTCGCTGGGCGACAGGGAGCTGTGGGGCAACTATCCGCAGACCTACTCCCTTGTCGGCATCATCAACTGCGCCGTCCTGCTCAGCCGGTCTTGGACGGACGCGCGATGAGGACCCCCTCCACCAAGGTTTGCGCGGTCCTCTTCCCCCGCAAAGGGGCGGGGGAGGAGACTCTCACGATATCGCGTTGGCGCCCGACGCCGGTGGAATGCGTTGGTGCGACATGAGCCGCCTGATCGTCGTCTCCAACCGCGTGTCCGCGCCCAAAGACCCCGCCGCCGGCTCGACCGGCGGTCTGGCCATGGCGCTATCGGCCGCGCTGCGGAAATACGACGGCCTGTGGTTCGGCTGGTCCGGCGAGACCGTCGAGCAATTCACCGGCGAGCTCAAGATGGAGGACCGGGCCGGCGTCACCGTCGCCCTCGTTGATCTGGAAGCCCAGGACGTCGACGAATATTACAACGGCTACGCCAACAAGACCCTGTGGCCGCTGTTCCATCACCGCGTTGACCTGACCGCCTATGAGCGGTCCTACGGCGAGGGATATGAGCGGACGAACGCCCGGTTCGCCGAAGTGCTGGCGCCCCTGATCCAGTCGGAAGACGTCATCTGGATTCACGACTATCACATGATCCCGCTCGCCCGGGATTTGCGACGACTGGGCGTGAAGAACCGGATCGGCTTCTTCCTGCACACGCCCTGGCCGGTGCGGCAGCTGCTGGTGACACTGCCCCATCACCGCCGGCTGGTGGAGGCGATGTTCGACTACGACCTGATCGGCTTCCAAACCCGCGAATGGCTGGACCTGTTCCGCGACTATGTGGCGTCGGAGCCCAGCGTGAATGGAAAACTACTGCCCAATGACGCGCTTGAGGCTTTCGGCAAGACGGTTCAGGCCGGCGTCTTCCCGATAGGGATCGATGTCGATGGTTTCATAGCCGCGCGAAACTCCGCTCTCGGTCAGCGGTCTTATGACCGAATGGCGTCCTCCGCGGCGTTCCGGACGCTGATCGTCGGCGTTGACCGGCTCGACTATTCCAAGGGGCTTGAGGAACGGTTGCTGGGCTATGAGCAGTTCCTCGAGACCAATCCGGACATGCGCTCCCAGGTCCTGTTGTTGCAGGTCACGCCGATCTCCCGCGACGAGGTCGATGCCTATCAGGACATCCGCGGGCGGCTGGACGCCCTCGCGGGCCGGATCAACGGCGCCTACGCCGAGATGGACTGGCAGCCGATCCGATATCTGAACCGCACCTATCGCCGGGACCAGCTGGCGGGCATCTACCGCGCCGCGCGGGTAGGGCTCGTCACGCCGCTACGTGACGGCATGAACCTGGTGGCCAAGGAGTATGTCGCGGCCCAGAATCCGGACGATCCCGGCGTGCTGGTGCTGTCGCGGTTCGCCGGCGCGGCCGAACAGATGGGCGAAGCCCTGCTGGTCAATCCGTTCAGCCGCGAGGAATTGTCCGACGCCATCCAGCGCGCCCTGACCATGCCGTTGGAGGAACGGAAGCGAAAATGGGCGTGCCTGATGCAGGTGGTGCGCGACACGGACGTGGGCATCTGGCGCGACGACTTCGTCTCGACCCTTCGCGCCGTCGAATGCCCCGCGCACGGCGGCGACGGGTCAGTCGCCGCCGCCTCCGATCAGGCCGCCTGAACGGCCTCGGGAACGTCGCCGTCCCGGGCCGTAGCCATCACATTCGCCGGCCGGTCCATGATCCGCGCCAGATAGGCGTCCAGGAGGGGGCTGTCCGGCGAGTATTCGCGGCCCCAGGCCAGAGCGCTGCCGACCATGACGTCGACCGCCGTGAACCGTTCCCCCATCAGATACGGGCCCCGCTCCAGCGCCCCGAACAGACGGGCGATGACAGCGTCATAACGGGCCTGGGCGACCGGATCGCCGTCCGTCTGGCCGCTGATCTTGCCCCAGTAGGCCGGCTCCATCTCGCCCGCCGTCCAGGCCAGCCAGGTCACATAGGCGGCGCGTTCGGCCGATCCAGCCGCAGCGCCCAGTCCGGCCTCGGGGAACAGGTCCGTCAGATACAGGGCCACCGCCGCCGACTCGGTCACCACGGCGTCCTTGTGCGCCAGGGCGGGGACCTTGCCGTCGGGGTGCAGATTGGCGGGGTCGCGACCGCCCGTGCCTGTCATGGACCGGAAGATGTCGACGTAGCGGATGTCATAGTCGGCTCCGATTTCCTCGAGCAGCCAGACGATGCGGCTCGAACGCGATTGGGGAGCGTGGAACAGGGTGAGCATGGCGAAACTCCTTCTGGGTGGCGCTATCGCTCGGCGCGCGGCGCCTCACTGCTTGAGCGCGTCGGCAACCCGTCGCCGCCGACCTGTCTTGACTACTGTCACCCTGCTGCCAGCATGCTGTCAGCTGTCGTCATCCAGAGTGGGCGAATGAGACGCGCCGACCGGTTATTCCAGATCATCCAGGTGCTACGCCGGTCGTCGAAACCGGTGACGGCCGAGGCCGTGGCGACCGAACTGGAGACGTCGAAACGCTCGATCTATCGCGACATCGCCACCCTGATGGCCCAGCGGGTGCCGATCCGCGGCGAGGCTGGCATCGGCTATGTGCTGGACGGCGGCTTCGATATGCCGCCCCTGATGTTGACCTCGGACGAGGTCGAGGCGGCGGTGCTGGGGGCGCAATGGGTGGCGGGTCGTGGCGATCCGGCCCTGGCGCGCGCCGCCCGCGATCTGATCGCCAAGATCGCCGCCACGGTCCCGGAGAAGCTGCGGCCCGTGGTGCTGGAGCCTGCGGTGGCGACGCCGCCCGCCTGGAAGCATGAGGTTGACACGCTCGACATGTCCCGCGTCCGGGCGTGGATCCACGCCGGCCGCAAGCTGCGTCTCCACTATGCGGACGAACAGGGGCGGGAGACACAGCGGGTCATCTGGCCCTGTCTGGTCGGCTATCGCGAGACCACGCGGCTGCTGGTCGGCTGGTGCGAGACGCGGGACGATTTCCGCACCTTCCGCACCGACCGGGTGATCGAGGCCGAATTCCTCGACGACCGCTATCCCGGCCGCCCCGCCGTGCTGCGTGCGCGCTGGTTCGCCCTCATGGAGGCGCGCCGTTGCGAGTACGAGAGCAGGACTCAGTAGATCTCGAACAGGCCCGCCGCTCCCATGCCGCCGCCGATGCACATGGTCACCACGCCGTATTTGGCGCCGCGCCGCTTGCCTTCGATCAGGACGTGGCCAGTCATCCGGGCGCCCGACATGCCGTAGGGGTGGCCGATGGAGATGGCGCCGCCCGAGACGTTGAGCCGGTCGTCCGGAATGCCCAGCCGGTCGCGGCAGTACAGCACCTGCACCGCGAACGCCTCGTTCAGCTCCCAGATGCCGATGTCGTCGACGGTCAGGCCGTGGCGCTCGAGCAGGCGGGGCACGGCGAAGACCGGGCCGATGCCCATTTCGTCGGGATCGCAGCCGGCCACGGCCATGCCGCGGTAAGCGCCCAGCGGGGTCAGGCCGCGCCGTTCCGTCTCCTTCGCCTCCATGATCACGCAGGCCGAAGCCCCGTCCGACAGCTGTGAGGCGTTGCCGGCGGTGATGAAGCGGCCCTCGGCGATCGCCTCGCCGCCCCCGAACACCGGCTTCAGAGATTGCAGGCCCTCCAAGGTCGTGTCGGCGCGGTTGCCCTCGTCCTTCGAGAGAGTGATCTCCTTCGCGGAGGCCTGACCGGTCGCCTTGTCCATCACCTGCATGGTGGTGGTCATGGACACGATCTCGGCGTCCAGACGGCCCTCGGCCTGGGCGGTGGCGGTGCGCTGCTGGGACCGCAGGGCATATTCGTCCTGGGCGTCGCGGCTGATCCCGTAGCGGGCGGCGACGACCTCGGCCGTCTCCAGCATCGACATATAGATGTGCGGCTGCAGCTTCAGCAGGTCGGGGTCGCGCAGGCGGAACAGGTTCATGTTCTGGTTCTGCACCAGCGAGACCGACTCCAGCCCGCCGCCGACAGCCACGACCTGCCCGTCATGCGTCACCTGTTTCGCCGCCGTGGCGATGGCCATCAGACCCGAAGCGCACTGGCGGTCCAGGCTCATACCCGCCGTGGTGACCGGCAGGCCGGCGGCCAGCGCCGACTGTCGCGCCACATTGGTGCCTGTCGAGCCCTGCTGCAGGGCCGCGCCCATGACCACGTCCTCGATCTCGGCCGGATCGACGCCCGAGCGCGCGACGGCGTGGCGGATAGCGTGACCGCCCAACTGCTGCGCCTGGGTGTCGTTGAAAGCGCCGCGATAGGCCCGGCCGATGGGGGTGCGGGCGGTGGAGACGATGACGGCTTCACGTCGCATCTGCGATGCTCCTGCTTGTTTGCCCTATCGCTCGCCTCGCGGAGGCTCGCTGCTTGAGGGCGGGTTGACGGCGACCCTAGGCGCTTGCCGTTGGGTCAAGGCAAGAGGTCAGCCGAGCGCCTGCTGGGCCTTTGTGAGCTCGATCATTCCTTGGGCCGCGCCCATTTCAGGGACGATCTCGCCGGTGCGGTCCGAAATTTCGGCGAAGCGGGCGGCGACCTGCTCCGGGGCGTCCTCGCCGACGGCGCGGATGCCCTGGGTGATCGTCACATAGGCGCGTTCGAACCCGCCGGCGCCGGCGGTCAGGATACAGCGGCTGGGGGCGTCCTCGCTGACCAGATGCAGCAGGCCGGGCGAGACCGTGTCTGGTCCCAGCAGATCCAGGGGCAGGCGGGCGCCGAGGTCCTCGGTCATACGGGTGTGGGCGGTGGGGGCCAGACAGTTGACGCGGATGTCGTTCTTCGCGCCCTCGATCGACAGGGTCTGCATCAGGCCCACAAGGGCCATCTTGGCCGCGCCGTAGTTGGACTGGCCGAAATTGCCGTACAGGCCCGAGGAGGAGGTGGTCATGACGATGCGGCCGTAGTTGGCCTCGCGCATGATGTCCCACACCGCCTTGGTGCAGTGGACGGCGCCCATCAGGTGGACGTCCATGACGAAGCGGAAATCGTCCAGCTCCATCTTGGCGAAGGACTTGTCGCGCAGGACGCCGGCATTGTTCACCAGGATGTCGACCCGACCCCATTTCTCCACCGCGGCCGCAACCATGGCCTCAACCGCGGCGAAATCGGTGACCGAGGCGGCATTGGCCATGGCCTCGCCGCCCGCTGCCCCGATCTCGGCCACGACAGACTCGGCGGCGGTCGCGGAGCCGCCCGAACCGTCGCGGGCTCCACCCAGATCGTTGACGACCACTTTTGCGCCGCGTTTGGCCAGGGCGAGGGCATGTTCACGCCCCAGGCCGCCGCCGGCCCCCGTCACGATCGCCACCCGTCCGTCAAACCGCATCGTCATCCGACTGCTCCTCTTGTCGTCGGGAGCTTCCTAGCAGCCGTTCCGCTTCGGGAAACCCGCTCAATGTGTTGAAACGGCGCCACAGTCGCCACATTCGTATCCAGAATGAGGAACCTCGACGGTACATTCCCGTTCGGCATTGCGAGCGCCCCGTATAAACGGGGACTTCGGGCAACCACTGAGTATGAGGGATATGATGAAGGTGAAACTTCTTGCTGGCGTGGCGATGGCGGGGCTGTTCTCAGCCGGCGTCGCCAACGCCGAGCCGAATGGCTGGTACGGCGCGATTGATGCGGGTT
>NZ_JBHYDN010000024.1:0-16679 GCF_051860745.1 Brevundimonas sp. | reverse complement strand
CCCCCCCCCCCCCCCCCCCCCCCCCCCCCCCCCCCCCCCCCCCCCCCCCCCCGGCCCCCCTCACCATGCTTCGCATGGTCCCCTCCCCCCGATGGGGGGAGAACAGGTCACCATTGTCCGTGGTGATCCCGGCGCGCGCCCCGTGGTTGATGTCCTCGTCAGCGAGGGCAAGGTGCCGTGGGCCGGCCACACCGGCCAGCACGCCATCCCCGAGGTCTATGAGGCGCTCAAGCGCTCGGGCCTGACCCTGATCTTCGTCAACACGCGCTGGCAGGCGGAGTTCGTGTTCCAGTCGCTGTGGGCCATCAATGAGGACGACTTGCCGATAGCCCTGCACCACGGCTCGCTGGCGGCGGAGCAGCGCCGCAAGGTCGAGGCGGCCATGGCGCGGGGCGGCCTGCGGGCCGTGGTCTGCACCTCGACGCTGGATCTCGGCATCGACTGGGGCGACGTCGATCTGGTCATCCAGCTGGCCGCGCCCAAGGGAGCCTCGCGGCTGGTGCAGCGGATCGGCCGGGCCAACCACCGTCTCGATGAGCCCTCTCGCGCCCTGATGGTCCCGGCCAGCCGGTTCGAGATGCTGGAATGCCAGGCGGCGCGCGAGGCCGTGGCCGAGAACGCCTTCGACTGGGAGCCGGTCCACACCGGCACGCTCGACACCCTGGCCCAGCACGTCATGGGCTGCGCCTGTTCCGAGCCGTTCGCCCTCGATGACCTGTATGCGGAGATCACCGGCTGCGGTCCCTACCGCGGCCTGACGTATGAGGCGTTCGAAGAGGTCGTCGATCTGGTCGCCACCGGCGGCTACGCGCTGCGCACCTATGAGCGGTTCGCGCGGATCGTCCGCACCCGCGACGCCAAATGGACCGTACGCAACGCCCAGACGGCCCAGCGGCACCGGATGAACGTCGGGACCATCGTGGCGGCGGCGACCCTCAATGTGCGCATCGCCTCCCGGCGCGGGGGCGCGGCGAAACAGCTGATCGGCGGACGCAAGGTCGGCGAGGCCGAGGAGAACTATTTCGAACAGATGTCCCCGGGCGACACCTTCGTCTTCGCCGGTCAGGTCTGGGCGTTTCAAGGCATCAACGGCATGGACGCGCTGGTCACCCATGCGCAGGACAAGGACCCGAAGATCCCATCATGGGGCGGGTCGAAATTCCCCATGTCGACCTCGCTGGCCGACCGCGTCCGGGCCATGATCCAGGACCGCGACCACTGGCGCGTCCTGCCGCCCGACGTGCAGGAATGGCTGGAGCTGCAGGAGACGCGGTCGGTCATTCCAGACGCCGGGACCCTGCTGGTCGAGACCTTTCCGCGCGGCTCGCGGCATTTCCTCGTCGCCTATCCGTTCGAGGGCGGGCTGGCGCACGGAACGCTGTGCATGCTGCTGACGCGGCGGTTGGACCGGCTGGGCGTCGGACCGCTGGGCTTCGTCGTCACCGACTATTCGCTGGCCATCTGGTCGATCAAGCCGATGGACGGCCTCGACCTCGACGCCCCTTTCGAACCCGACATGCTGGGCGACGATCTGGAGAGCTGGCTGGAGGAGAGCTTTATGATGAAGCGCACCTTCCGCAACTGCGCCCTGATCTCCGGCCTGATCGAAAAGCGCCAGCCGGGGACCGAGAAGACCGGCCGGCAGGTGACCTTCTCGACAGACCTGATTTACGACGTGCTGCGCCGCCACCAACCCGACCACCTGCTACTCAAGACCGCCCGCGCAGACGCGGCCGCGGGCTTGCTGGATGTGGCGCGGCTGGGGCAACTTCTGGAGCGCATCAGGGGCCACATCCGCCATGTGCCGTTGGAGCGGCCCTCGCCTTTCTGCGTCCCGGTTCTGGTGCAGATCGGGCGCGAGCGTGTCGGCGGCGGACAAGCGGCTGAAATGATCCTCGACGCCAGCGCCTACGGTTTCGACGAAGAGACGCTGATCGCCGAAGTGATGGCGGACGCGCCCAGGCTGGAGGGTGCAGCGTGAGGGCGCGGCCCGCTTCTCCCTTCCCCCTCGAGGGGGGAAGGGTCGGGGATGGGGGTGGGGGCAGGCTGCTCGAAGATGTGGTGCGAGAGACGCCGGATCTTTCGACCGAGCCTCCCCCGCCAGATTGTCAGGTATCGTGCCTCCACCCCCACCCAACCCTCCCCCGTCGAGGGGGAGGGCTTTTCCTGGGCGCCGCCCGATGAACGCCGCGCTCCGGCAGGCCCTGTCCCCGGCGCGTTGCCCCAGCGGCGGGCTGCGCGTCTCGATCGAAGGCGAGCCCTGCGTGCTGCGCTGTTCGGGCGCCCTGTGGGTAGTGAACCACCGCACCCTGATCGCCGCCGATCTGCATCTCGAGAAGGGCTCGGCTTTCGCCGCACGGGGCCAGATGCTGCCGCCCTACGATAGCCGCGCCACCCTGGACCGGCTGGAGGCCGAGATCGAGGCGCTGCAGCCGGCGGCGGTGGTGCTGCTGGGCGACAGTTTCCACGATGCGGCCTCGGTGGGCCGGATGGCGCAGGACGACAAGGCGAGGCTGGACCGGCTGGCGGCGGGGCGCGACTGGATCTGGCTGGAGGGCAACCACGACATCGCCGCGCTCGCGGGCGCGATGGACGACCTCGTCGGCGAGGTGGTTGAGACGATGGCGCTGGGCTCGCTGCGCCTGATCCATGAGCCGCAGCCCGGCGTCCAGCCGGGCGAGATCGCCGGCCACCTGCACCCGGCGGCGCGGGTGGCGGCCCATGGACGGGGGGTACGGCGGCCGTGTTTCGTGACGGACGGGCGGAGGGCGGTGCTGCCGGCGTTCGGGGCGTTCACCGGTGGTCTGGATGTGAGGGATCCGGCGATCGCAGGGCTGTTCGCCGAGCCGCCTATGACGGCGGCGTTGGGCAAGGACCGGGTGCATGCGCTGTCGTGGGAGACGCTGCGGTAGGATCCCCCCGCTATCGTCATCCTCCGGCGAGCGAAGCGAGACCGGGGGACCCAGCGGCACGCGTGAGCGCGAACCTGTCGCGGACACAAGGCCTGAACAGGTCGCCTTCGGCGCCGCTGGGTCCCCCGGTCTGCGCCGCTAAAGCGGCTTGCCGGAGGATGACGAAAGCAATTGGTTGGAGGCGGTTTCGACCCGCTCCTCCAGCACCGCCATGAACTCCGCCCGCTTCAGCCCCGCCGGTATCGCCGGCAGGAACTCATAGACGATGGTTCCCGGATACCGCCGGAACCCGTGCGCGGGCCAATGCACACCCGAATTGGTCGCCATCGGGGTGCAGGGGCAGTCGAGGTCGCGGTAGAGGGCGGCGATACCGGGCTTGTAGTCGGCGGGCGCGCCGACGGGCGCGCGGGTGCCTTCCGGGAAGATCAGGATCTGGCGGCCCTCGGCGTGGCGGACACGCGCCTGTTTGACCATGTTCTTCAGCGCCCTGGAGTGGGCTGAACGGTCGACCGCGATCATCTTCGTCTTCACGGCGAACCAGCCGAAGAAGGGCAGGGGGGCCAGCTCCTGCTTCATGATGAAACAGTTGTCGGGCAGGACGGCGAAGGGGGCGATGACGTCCAGCATCGACTGGTGCTTGCCGGCGATCAGGCAGGCCCCAACCGGCATATGCTCGATGCCGCGGAACTCGACCTTGACCCCGGCGATCCAGCGCAGCCCGAACAGGCAGAATTTCGACCAGTTGCGGATCACCCACATCGCCTGGCGGTAGGGCATCAACAGGGCCGGCGACAGGCCGACCGCGAAAAGGGCCAATGACAGATAGAGCCACATCACGAACACCAGTGACCGGATCGTGGTCACGTCAGGCGGCCTTTTCGGCTACAGGTTCGTCCGTGGTCGGACGGTCGCCGCCACCGCCGCCGCCGCCGACCGTGGCGCGGGCCAGGGCGGCGAGATATTTCATATATTCCAGCGTCATCCGTCGGGCTGTGACGGCGGCCTTCCACCAGCGGGAATTGTCCAGCGACGGCGTCTCGACGGCAAAGGGCGTCAGCTCGACGCCGGGCGCGGCGGCGCGGATCTCGGTCAGGGCGCGGGGCATGTGATAGTCCGAGGTCACCACGATCAGGCTGTCATAGCCCTTGGCGTCGGCCCAGGCGGCGATCTCCTGGGCGTTGCCGGTGGTGTCTTCGGCCTCGAAACCCAGGTCCACGCAGCAGTTGAACAGGCGGTTGGAGCCGGGGGTCAGGGCGCGCAGCTCCTGACGGCGGACCTCGCGATTGACCCCGGAGATCAGCACCCGCTGACCCTTGTCCTGCTCCAGCAGGCGGATGGCGGCGTTGACCCGTTCGGCCGAGGGGCCGGTCAGGGCCACGATGGCGTCGGCGCGGGCCGGCTCGGGCGCAGGCGTGAAGCCGCGCACGCGATCGGCGAAGGCGAACAGACCGATCGTCCAGATCAGCACCAGTATCGCGATGAAGGTCAGAAACTTCATGCGCTTAACCTAGTGACCCCGCTTCAGCCGCGCCAGCGCGGTGAATCGCGCCGCCACAAGCGCCACCGTACCCGCGAGCAGCGGACATGGCGAGAGAATCAGCAGGTCGCTCCACGCCAACGGCAGGGCGGGCGTCACGCCCTCAGCCCCGCCCAGGAAGCGCATGGCCGCGACCATCGCCATGGCGAGCAGCGCCCCGATGGCCCCGGCCCCGGCCGCCAGCAGGCCGTAGCGAGCCTGATAGAGGCCGGCGATAGCCCCGTCCGAAGCGCCGTTCAGGCTGAGGGTGCTGATCACTCCCGACTGCGCCGCCATCCCGGCCCGGGTGGCGTAGGCGACGGCGGCTCCGGCCGCGCCGGCGGTCAACAGGAAGGCGGCGGCGGCCAGAAGGGTGATCAGGCCCGCCGACCGCTCGACCTCGCCGCGCCACAGGCTGTGGTCGTCGACGGTGGCGTCCAGCCCGGCCTCGGCCAGGGCCCGTCCCAGGGTCACGGCGCTGGCGGGGGCCGTCGGGTCCAGTCGCACGGTGACCAGATAGGGTATGGGCAGGTCGGGCAGGACAGCGTCGCCGATCCACGGACGCAGCAGGGCCTCGGCGGTCTCGCGGTCCATGGCCTCGGCCTCGGACACGCCCTCGACCCCGGCGAGTGTCTGGGCGGCGCGGGCGGCGGCCTCGGCTCCGGTCTCGCCGACGCGCGGCCGCACCTGGACGGTGGCCTCGGCCCGCAGCTG
The DNA here is from genome assembly GCF_051860745.1 of Brevundimonas sp. Taxonomy (GTDB): domain Bacteria; phylum Pseudomonadota; class Alphaproteobacteria; order Caulobacterales; family Caulobacteraceae; genus Brevundimonas. The sequence goes on along the minus strand of NZ_JBHYDN010000024.1, from coordinate 11,537 downwards.
GCGCGCCCAGCCGTGGGCCGCCCGGTCGGCCGAGACGGCGCCGACCGCCGACAGACAGGCGAGGAAACAGAGCACGGCGATCAGGCCCGCCAGCCATGCCTCGCCGCCTGCGTCACGTGGGAGCAGGGGCGCGCGGCTGTTGAACAGGCGGCCGGTCATGTCGCGCCTCCGGTCAGCCGTCCGCCTTCGAGCCTCAGAACCGTCGCGCCCGACCGTTCGGCCAGCGCCTCGTCATGGCTGGCGATCAGCACGGTGGTCCCCAGCCGGTTCAGCGACTGGAACAGTTTGAGCAGCCTCTCGCCCATGGCGGCGTCGACGCTGCCGGTGGGCTCGTCGGCGAGGATCAGCTCCGGCCTGGTCACCACGGCGCGGGCGATGGCCAGCCGCTGCTTCTCGCCGCCCGAGAAGGAAGGCGGCCGGTCGTCCATCCGCTCGCCGAGCCCGACCCAGTCCAGCATCTCCTCGACGTCGCCCGCATAGTCGGCCTGTTTGCGGCCGGTCAGCCGCAGGGGCAGGGCGACATTGTCGAAGGCGGACAGGTGATCCAGCAGCCGGAAATCCTGGAACACCACCCCCATCCGGCGGCGGAAGGCGGGCAGGGCGCGGCGCGGGGTCGTGGTGGCGTCCTCGCCAAACAGGTGCAGGGTTCCGGTCAGCGGGTGTTCGGCCAGGGTCAGCAGTTTGAGCAGGGTCGATTTGCCCGCCCCTGACGCCCCGGTAAGGAAGTGGAAAGAGCCGGCTGGCAAGGTGAGGTTAACGTCCCGCAGCGCGCGGTGCGCCGCCGCATAGCCAAAGCCTACGCCCGACAGGCGCACGGTCTCGGTCGCGGCGTCGGATTCATAAGCGCGGCGGGGCTGGACGGGCATGAATTTCGGGTCAGGACGCGGCCAGGCCGCGACGGGAGGGGGCGAAGAGCCTCGCAGTCAGCGCACATGATACTGACCTGCCCGTCCTGCGCCACCAGCTATTTCACCCCTGATGAGGCGATCGGGGCAGGCGGCCGGACCGTGCGCTGCAAGTCGTGCCGCCACACCTGGCGGGCGACGCTGGACGAGCCGCTGGAGCTGTCGCAATCGTCGACGCCGACCGAGGCCGTCAGTTTCGGCCATCGCGACGAGCCCGAATCTGAATCACTGGCCGAGACGCCCGCGCCTGAACTGCCCAAGGCCTTCCGGGCCCGCGCCGAACAGCAGCGCCGCCTGCGCCGCGCCGCGACCCATGGCGTGGTCTGGGCGGGCATCGCCTCGGGCTTCGCCGCCCTGCTGGCCTCCGCCTGGCTGTTCCGGGTCGAGGTGGTCGAGCTGGCCCCCCGCGCCGCCGCCGCCTACGCCGCCGTCGGCCTGACCGTGAACCCCACCGGGCTGGATTTCGAGGCGGTCAGCGCCAAACCCCTGCCCTCTGACCCGGGCAAGGTGCTGGTCTCGGGCGCGCTGAGGAATGTGCGCGACAATGAGCGGATCGCCCCGCCGGTGCGGGTCGCCCTGCTGGACGCCCACGGCGCCGAGATCGGCCACGCCGTCGTTCGCATCGACGCCGCCCCGGTGCTGCCGGGCAAGGTCCAGGGCTTCGCCGCCGTGATTCCCGATCCGGGCGCGCGCGGGCAGGGCGTCGGCGTGGCCTTCGTGCTGGAGGACGCCCCTGACCGCGCCGCCGCGCCGCCCGCGCGGACGGTCCATGCCGACACCCGCCGTCCGCCGGCCCCGGCCGAGCACGCCGCGGCGGCTCCGCTTCGGCCCGCGATGGACGCTGAAGCCAGCGATCTGCGCCCCGCGCTTTCACCGGGTTCTACGGCTCCGCTGGACATGCAGCCGATCGACGCCGTGCCGGTGGTGGACACGCATGCGGAAGAGGCGGTATCCGCCTCGCATGGCTGACACTCCCCCCAAGCCCACCGTCCTGCTCCCCGAATCCGAGGTCCAGCGCATCGTCGCTGATCTCGCCGCCCAGATCGCCCCGGTGATCGACGACGAGACAGTGGCGGCGGTGCTGCTGACCGGCGGCCTGTGGTTCGCCGCCGACCTGACCCGCGCCCTGTCGCGGATCGGCCGCAACGTCCGCTTCGACGCCCTGTGGCTGGCCTCCTACGGCGACGATAAGGAAAGCCGGGGCAGGATCGACGTCTATGCGAATTTCCAGCGCCCCATCGCCGGCCGCCGGGTGCTGATCGTCGATGACGTCTTCGACACCGGCCTGTCGCTGGCTGAGGCGGTCCGGATCGCCCGGGAGAAGGGCGCGTCGGAAGTCCTTACCGTGGTCTTCGCCAAAAAGCCCTGGCCGCTGCCGCGTGCGCCCGAGCCGGACTTCGTCGGCTGGGAGGCGCCGAACCGGTTTCTGGTGGGATACGGGCTGGATCACGCGGGCGCGCTGCGGGGCCTGCCGGATGTGTGCGCGCTGGATTGAAGGTCGTAGGGCTTAGGCCCTAAGCCCTTTTCACAGCCACTCCGCCTGCGGCTCTCGCCCCAGCATCTCGTCATACGTTGGCCGCCCACGCACCACCGCCCAGCGCTCGCCATCCACCAGCACCTCCGGCACCAGCGGCCGCGAGTTGTACTCGCTGGCGAGAACCGCGCCATAGGCGCCCGCCCCCATGAAGGCGACCAGATCGCCGGTCTGCATCGGCGGCAGCAGACGGTCGCGGGCGAAGATGTCGGTGGATTCGCAGATCGGGCCGACGAGGTCGTAGAGCCGCGGCTCGCCCTCGCGCGGCTGCACCGGGACCAGATCGTGGAAGGCGTCGTAGAGGGCCGGGCGCATCAGGTCGTTCATGCCCGCGTCCAGCACGAGAAAGCGCCGGCCGTCGCCGCGTTCATTGACCTGGATGACCCGGCTCAGCAGCACCCCGGCGTTGGCGGCCAGCAGACGGCCGGGCTCGAACGCCGCCTCGACCTCCAGACCGTCAAGAACCCGCGCGGCCATGGCGACATAGGCCTCGATTGACGGCAGGTCCGACTGGCCATGGTAGGGCACCCCCAGCCCGCCGCCGAGGTCGAGCCGGGACACGGACAGGCCCGCGCCGCGCAGTTCCAGCGTCATGGCTCGCAGGGCGCGGAAGGCGGCCTCCAACGGCTCCAGCGTGGTGATCTGGCTGCCGATGTGACAGGCCAGACCAACCGGCGTCACATGCGGCGACAGGCTGGCGCGGGCGTAGAGGGCGTGGACCTCGTCCGCGGGCACGCCGAACTTGTCGGTCGCACCGCCGGTGGTGATCTTCGCATGGCCGCCCGCCCCGACCGAAGGATTGACCCGGATGGCAATTTCCGGGGTCGCTATCGCTCGCGACGCGGTCGCTCGCTGCTTGAGCGACGACGAGATTTCGATCAGCCGATCCAGTTCGACGGCGCTTTCGACATTGATCTGGCGCACCCCGGCGTCGATGGCGAAGGCCAGTTCTGCGTCGGTCTTGCCCACGCCGGAGAAGACGATGCGGTTGGCCGGAACGCCCGCCTTCAGCGCCCGCCGGATCTCGCCTTCGGACACGGTGTCGGCGCCGCAGCCCAGCCGGGCGAGGGTGGCCAGCACCGACAGATTGGAATTGGCCTTCACCGCAAAGGCGATCAGGGCCTGACCGAGGGCCGCCGGACGGGCCGCGACCGCGTCGGCCAGCAGGCCGTAGTGCCGTGTCAGGGTGGCGGTCGAATAGACATAGGCCGGCGTGCCGACCGCTGCGGCGAGCGCCTCCAGCGGCACGCCCTCGGCATGAAGCGCGCCGTTGATCCGGTCGAAATGGTGCAAGGGAAGCCTAGCCGGGGTTGGAGCCCGAACCGCCGTAGGGGTTCGAGCTGGGGCCGCCATCGATCGGAACCTGGCTGGGCGGACGGTTGACGGTGGCGGGCTCGGGCAGGCTGGGGGCCCGCTCGTCGCGCATGCCGCGCTCGGTTTGTCTGACCGGCGGGGCGTCCAGGTCAGCCATGCGGCCGCAAGCGGCGGCGGAGACGGCGATCAGGGCGGCGACGCCCGCAAGAACGATCTTTTTCATCACAGACGCGTCTTCCACTCGGCGATGCGCGCGCGGACCTGTTCCGGCGCCGTGCCCCCGAAACTCTGGCGGCTGGCGCAGGAAGCCTCAGGGGTGAGCACCTTGTAAACCGCTTCCGTCACGCCCGCCTCCAGCGATTGCAGTTCAGCCAGCGGCAGTTGCGACAAATCCACGTTCAGGGCCTCGGCCCGCTTCACCGCAGCGCCCGTAACATGGTGCGCCTTGCGGAACGGCAGGTTTAGCTCGCGCACCAGCCAGTCGGCCAGGTCGGTGGCGGTGGAAAAGCCCGAGCCGGCGGCCGCGCGCATCCGTTCGGTGTTGGGCTGCAGGCCCGAAACCATGGCCGTCATGGCTCCCAACGCCAGTGTCAGGGCGTCGAAGGCCTCGAACACCGGCGGCTTGTCCTCCTGCATGTCCTTGGAATAGGCCAGCGGCAGGCCCTTCATCACCGTCGACAGGGCGACCAGCGAGCCCATGATCCGGCCCGTCTTGGCCCGCACCAGCTCCGCCGCGTCTGGATTGCGTTTCTGCGGCATGATCGACGAGCCGGTGGTCAGGTCGTCGGGCAGGGTCACGAAACCGAACTGCGGCGTCATCCAGATGACGATCTCCTCGGCCAGCCGCGACAGGTGGCCGGCGCAGATCGAGGCGGCGGCGAGGCTTTCCAGCGCGAAATCACGGTCCGAGACGGCGTCCAGCGAATTGCCCATCGGCCGGTCGAATCCCAGCTCGGCCGCGGTCATATGACGGTCGATGGGGAAGGGGGAGCCGGCGAGGGCGGCGGCGCCCAGCGGATTCTCGTTCATCCGCGTGCGGGCGTCGGCGAAACGGGCGGCGTCGCGGCCGAACATCTCGACATAGGCCATCAGATGGTGGCCGAAGGTCACCGGCTGGGCCGGCTGCAGATGGGTGAAGCCGGGCATCAGGGCGGCGGCGTGCTGTTCGGCGCGGGCCAGCAGGGCCGACTGCAGGCCCTTCAGCTGTTCGACGGCTGCGTCGCAGGCGGCGCGGACCCACAGGCGGAAATCGGTCGCCACCTGGTCGTTGCGGCTGCGCGCCGTGTGCAGCCGGCCCGAGGGCTCGCCGACCAGCTCGGCCAGCCGCGCCTCGATGTTCATATGAATGTCTTCGAACTGGTCGCGGAACGGGAAGGTCCCGGCCCGGATCTCGGCCTCGATGGCGTCCAGCCCGCCAAGTATGGCGTCGGCGTCGGCCCCGGTGATGATCTTGCGCGCCGCCAGCATGCGGCAATGGGCGCGCGATCCGGCCAGATCCTGGGCCCACAGCCGGCGGTCGACGCCGATGGAAACGTTGATCGCCTGCATGATGTCGGCCGGACGCGCCGAGAAGCGCCCGCCCCACATGTCTTGACCTTCCGCGTTCGGAGAAGGCTTAACTGTCGAAACGGGGGCGGAAGGCTTGGTCATGAAGGGCTCGAAGACGGCGGGAATAGCGATCGCGGCTGCGCTGGCGGCCGGCATGATCGTCGGCGCCGGGCTGCTATACGCCAATCGTGACGCCTTCTTCAAAGTCGCAACGCCGGAACCGGCGGCGAAGAGCGCGCTGGCCCGCTTCGCCATCGGCTCCTTGACCCGGCTGGAAACCCTCGCCGCCACCCCGATGGCCCCGGACTATGTGTTCAGGACCCGCGACGGCGCCGACGCCCGCTTCGCCGATTTCCGCGGCAAGGTGGTGGTGGTCAACATCTGGGCCATGTGGTGCGCGCCCTGCCGCACCGAGATGCCGACCCTCGCCCGTCTGGACGAGGCCTATCCGGACACCGAGCTGATGGTTCTGCCGATCAATGTCGACGCCACCGCGGACGGTCTGGCCGACGCGCGCAGTTTCATCGACGTGCACGAACCCCTGCCGCTCTACAGCGACATGAAATTCCAGCTGCCCTTCCTGCTGCCCCAGCAGGAAAAGATGCCCCAAACGGTGCTGCTGGACCGCCGGGGACGCATTCGTGCGTCCTTCGCCGGCGAGGCCGACTGGGCCAGCCCCGAAGCGCGCGCCCTCATCGACGCCTTGCTGGCGGAGCCGGTCTGACGACCTAGTTCGCCGGGACGCGTTCGTCAGTCGCAGGATCGACCGCGCCCGGTCGGCCCTCGGCGGCGGCCTCGGCCTGGTTGTCTTCCAGCCTTGCGGCGACATTGCCCGCGCCTTCTTCGACCGCCCGCGCAGCCTTCATGGCGCCGGACTCGATCACCTCGCCGGCCTCAGCGGCGACATCCCCGGCCTTCTCGCCCGCGACCTCGGCATTGGTCTCGGCTTCCTGCTGTTCAGCCGGCGTGCAGGCGGCGGCGCCCAGCGCAAGGGCGGCGACGGCGGCGAGCGTGATGGTCTGGATGCGCATGGAATATCCCCGTTCAGCGTTGAACCTTGGCGGGTAACGCGGGGAAGGGTGTGGGGTTGCGGTGATGGTGGCTGGAGGCGGACTTGAACCGCCGACCTATGGGTTATGAATCCATTGCTCTAACCAGCTGAGCTACCCAGCCCCAATTGACGATCACGTCGCTCGAGTCCCGGCGGGAACTGGTCTGTCCGCCGGAAGAGCGGTGCCTATATAGGCGGGAGATGGCGGATTCAAGCCGCCTTCACGCCGTCGCGCGGCCGGGGCGATGCGTCGCAGACAGGTGACGCCGCCGCGACGGAACGGCTAGGCTGGGCCGACCGTTCGGTCCGCGTCCGCTTCAAGGGGTTTTCCATGCGCCTGCTCGCCCTCGCCGTCTCCGTTTCGGCTGTGGCCCTGGCCGCCGCCTGCGGGGCGAACGGACAGGACGAGGCGCGGCCCGGCGATCCGGTCGAGACCCGCCCCGCCAATGGCGCGAACCAGCAGCCCGCCTTCGCCGGCCAGACCCGGGCACCCGGCGTGCGCACCGAGGTCGTCATGGCGCATACGGTGGTGGCCTCCGGGCTGGTGGAGCCGTGGGGCCTGGCTCTGCTGCCCGACGGCCGTTGGCTGGTCACCGAGCGGCCCGGCCGCCTGCGCATCATCACCGCCCAAGGCGCGGTGGGGGAGCCGATCACGGGTCTGCCCGCCGTCGATCCCCGGGGTCAGGGCGGCCTGCTGGATGTCGTCGTCGGACCGGGCTTCAGCGAGGACCGGATGATCTACTGGAGCTATGCCGAACCCCGCGAAGGCGGCAACGCCACGGCCGTGGCGCGCGGCCGGCTGTCGGACGATGGCGCGAGGGTCGAGGATGTGCAGGCGATCTTCCGGGCCATCCCGACCTATGACGGCACGCTGCACTACGGCTCGTCGCTGGCGTTCGCGCCGGACGGCAAGCTGTTCATCACCCTCGGCGAGCGGTCCGACGCCCCGATGCGGCCCCAGGCCCAGGATCTGGGCTCGCACATGGGCAAGACCATCCGCATCAACGCCGACGGCTCGGTCCCGTCCGACAATCCCTTCGTCGGCCGCGCGGGCGCCCTGCCGGAAATCTGGTCGCTGGGCCATCGCAACATGCAGGGCATCGCCATCGCCGCCGACGGCCGGGTCTGGACCGTCGAGCACGGCACACGGGGCGGCGACGAGGTCAATCTGGACCGGGCGGGCCTCAACTATGGCTGGCCCGACGTCGCCTATGGCGTCGAATATCGCGGCGCGGCGATCAACGCCGGGATCACAGCGCGCGAGGGCATCGAACAGCCCGCCTACTACTGGGATCCGGTGATCGCGCCGGGCGGAATGACGATCTATGACGGAGCCATGTTCCCCGGCTGGCGCGGCAATCTGCTGGTCGCCGGCCTGAAGGAAAAGCACATCGCCCGTCTGGTGCTTGAGGGAAACCGGGTCGTCGGCGAGGAGCGGCTGATGACCGACCTGGGCGAACGGGTGCGCGACGTGGCCGTGGCGGCGGACGGCGCGGTGTGGGCAATCACGGATGAGACCAACGGCAAGCTGGTGCGGCTGGCGGCGGTGAACTGACGGCTATTCGGGCGGCGGGCCGAAGCGGTTCGGGCCGGGGTTCCCGGCCCGAAAGAAGAGTTCAACATTCACCCAGAGCATTACGGCCATGCCTGCACCCGGACCGCCAAAAAAGGCCCAGCTGCTGTAGGGTTCCGCCAGAACAGTCGCCAACAGCATTCCGCAGGCCACCAAGGTGAGCGTCGCGATTCCGGAGAGGAGAGTCCACCATCCGCTCAGGTTTCGATCGTGGAATCGACGCACTACGCCAGAAAGCGTCGCGATTTGGTGAGCGACAAACCCGACGCCGACCGTCCACCAGATCCAGTTCGGGAACCCGTTGAAGGACAAGATTGCGCAGAGGACCAAGGGAACCATGGTCAGGGCCATGATCCCGTAGTGGTATGACCAGAAGGCGGCACGGCTCATGCGGCCTGCGAATTTGAAAAGGTAGGTCACCTGGCGATCTTTGAGCCAACTCAGGCCGCCGTCAAATCCCGCGCAGCCGGGAAGTTTATCAGTCCCGCAGCAGTTCGTTCACGCCGGTCTTGGCCCGCGTCTGCGCATCGACGCGCTTGACGATGACGGCGCAGTAAAGGCCCGGCCCGCCGTTCGGGTCGGGCAGGCTGCCGGGCACCACGACGCTGTATGCCGGCACCTCGCCGCGGAACACCTCGCCGGTCGCCCGGTCGACGATCTTCGTCGAGCCCGACAGATAGACGCCCATGGCCAGGACCGCGCCCTCGCGGACGATGACGCCCTCGGCCACCTCGGCGCGGGCGCCGATGAAACAACCGTCCTCGATGATGGTCGGACTGGCCTGCAGCGGCTCCAGCACGCCGCCGATACCGGCCCCGCCGGACAGGTGGACGTTCTTGCCGATCTGGGCGCAGGAGCCGACTGTGGCCCAGGCATCGACCATCGCGCCCTCGTCCACATAGGCTCCGATGTTCACGAAACTGGGCATCAGCACGACGTTGCGGCCGATGAAGGCGCCCCGGCGCACGATCGATCCGGGCACGGAACGGAAGCCCGCCTCCTGGTAATGGGCCGCGGTCCAGTCGCCGAATTTGTTGGGGACCTTGTCCCACCACGGGCCCACGCCCGGCGCATGGCTGGCGGGCCCCCGGTCGCCGGCGCGCAGGATCTCATTGTCGTTGAGGCGGAAGGACAGCAGCACCGCCTTCTTCAGCCACTGATGCGTAGTCCAGACGCCGTCGGGGCCGCGCGACGCGACGCGCGCCTGTCCCGAGTCCAGCAACTCCAGCGCCTGATCGACGGCCTTGCGGACCTCGCCGTGGGTGGCGGCCGTGACGTGGGCGCGGTCTTCCCAGGCGGCTTCGATGACGGCTTCCAGATGCGTCAGATCGGTCATCAGGCGTCTCCGGGCAGGCGGGCGGTGGCGAGGAAGGGGCCGAGGACGGCGGCCCGGTGGTCGGCGAAGGGCGCCTCGGCGTCATGGGCGTGTGGGCCGACCAGAACGGTGGTCATACCGATGGCCTTGGCGGGGGGCAGGTTGCGCACCGTATCCTCGAAAAAGGCCGCCGTGGTCGGGTCGACGCCGAACCGTTCGGTCATGCGGGCGAAGGTGCGCGGGTCCGGCTTGGGGATCAGGTCGGCGTCCTCCAGCGAGAACAGGCCGTCGAACAGATCGGCCAGCGCCAGCTTGTCGATCACCCGCCGGGCATGGGCCATGGAGCCGTTGGTGAAGACGATGCGCGGACCTTCCAGCCGCTCAAGCGCCGCGCGCAGGCCAGGATCGGGCGTCAGCACGTCCAGCGGCACGTCATGGACCTCGGCCAGAAAGTCGTACGGGTCGATCCGGTAGTGGGCCATCAGTCCGGCCAGCGAGGTGCCGTAGTCGCGCAGATAGCCCTTCTGCACCGTCATCGCCTGATCTGCGGGCATGCCCGAGGTGCGCACGACATAGTCGTTGATGCGTTGCTGGATCAGCCCCATGAACTGGCTCTCGGGCGGATACAGGGTGTCGTCGAGATCGAAGATCCAGCTGCGGATATGGCGCAGATCGGCCCCGTATTCGGTCGCCTGGACCGGTTCGGCCGTCATCCTGCCTTCACCAGCGTGCCGGCGCCGTGTTCGGTGAACAGCTCCACCAGCATGGCGTGCGGCCGGCGCCCGTCGAGAATGACCACGGCCTCGACCCCGTCGCGGACTGCGGCCATGGCGGTCTGCAGCTTGGGAATCATGCCGCCGGTGGCGACACCGTCCTCGATCAGTTTTGAGGCCTCGCCGACGGTCATCTGACGGATGATCTCTCCGTCCGCGCCCTTGACCCCGGGAACGTCTGTCAGCAGCAGCATGCGCTTGGCGCCCAGGGACCCTGCGACGGCCCCGGCCACGGTGTCGGCATTGACGTTGAAGGTCTGGCCTTCCTCGGTCACCCCGATGGGCGCGATGACCGGCACCCAGTCAGCGTCGGACTCCAGCAGGCGTTTGATCAGCTTGGGATCGACCCGGGTCGGCTCTCCGACAAAGCCCAGATCGACCTCATGCTCGATCATGCTGTCGGGGTCGCGCTTGGTGCGTTTGGTCTTTTCGACGGTCAGAAGGCCGGCGTCCTTGCCTGACAGGCCGACGCCCCTGACGTCCGCCTCACGGCCGGCCATGGTGATCCAGTGGGCGATCTCCTTGTTGACCGCGCCGGACAAGACCATCTCGGCCACCTGCATGGTGTCGGCGTCGGTGACCCGCAGGCCATCGACGAAGGCTGACCTGACCCCGGCCTTGTCCAGCATGGCGCTGATCTGCGGTCCGCCGCCGTGCACCACGACCGGATTGACGCCCATCAGCTTCAGCAACACCACATCGGCCGCGAACTGACGAGCGACCGCGCTCTCGCCCATGGCGTGGCCGCCGTATTTGATGACCACCGTCTTGCGGTCATAGATCTGGATATAGGGCAGGGCCTCGGCGAGCGTCTTCGCCGTGTCCCAGCCCCGATCCCCGGATTGCCGTTCGGTCTCGTCCATGATGAGCAGGCTCCTAAAGCGAGGCTAGGTTCCTGTCACCTGAAACCAGCCGTCATGAAACCGGCGCGCGCCCGGACCGTTGACGCGGGTATGAAAGAGCATGAGATCGACGATCGCGACCTGACCCGTTCCCGCCCGACGGATCCGGCGTCGCTGCAGGGTCCCGATCCCGTGCTGTGTCCGGAATGTCAGGGCGCCGGGGCGATCCCGACCGGCGAGACCTGTCCCATCTGCGAAGGAACGGGCAAGGCCACGGGGAGAACCGGCGGCGGTTGAGCCGCGGGCCGATTGATCCAATGCCCTTCGAACGCGTCCGGGATTTTCTATGACGTCGCCTGATTCCGCCATTTGCGCGCCCCCCCTTCAGGGGACAAGCAGGGCTGAAATTCCCGCAAGCGGGCCGCAAAACGCTGTTGTGTAGCCCATCAGCCACGCTCGCCAGCCTTCGTATCCGGCCATCTCGACCTGGGCCAGCGGGGCTGTTATGACACCTTAGCGGCGGCCACTACGCCGTCACAAATTCATTTGGGCTGCGGAGGGCATCCACCCATGCGCGTTAAAACTTTCATTCTGGCCACCAGCGCAGTCGGGGCCCTTGCCCTGTCCGCCGGCGTCGCCAACGCCGAGCCGAATGGCTGGTACGGCGCGATTGATGCGGGTT
>NZ_JBHYDN010000023.1:0-25918 GCF_051860745.1 Brevundimonas sp. | reverse complement strand
AACTACCTCGTCAACTCCGGATACGGTTCCGTGTGAACGAGTCCCGCTCTAGAGCCCGGTCAGCGCTTCCCTTAGCGCCCTGATCTTGGCCTCCGTCTCGGCCAATTCGGCGGCCGGATCGCTGTCCGCCACGATGCCGGCCCCGGCCAGGGTGCGAAACCGCCACCGCCCCTCCATCCGCTCGAACGAGGCCGTCCGGATCAGCACCGAGGCCGTCAGCCGGCCGTTGTCCTCAATATGGAACAGACTGCCGCACCATGGCCCGCGCGGCGGCTCATGCCCGGCGATGATCTTCATCGCCTGATGCTTGGGCGCGCCGGTGATGGAGCCGGGAGGGAAGGTCGCCTCCAGCAGATCCGCCGGTCCAATCCCAGGGCGCGCCAGACCGGTGACCGTCGAAACCAGATGGTGGACGGTCGGATGGCTCTCGACCTCGAACAGCGCCGTGACGGAAACCGAGCCGGGCTCCGCGACGCGCGACAGGTCATTGCGCATCAGATCGACGATCATCAGGTTCTCGGCCCGGTCCTTGGCGCTGGCGCTGAGTTCGGCGGCCAGCGCGGAGTCCCGGTCAGGATCAGGATCGCGCGGCCGGGTGCCCTTGATCGGCCGACTCTCGATCCGGCGACTGTCGGGGTCGAAGGTCAGGAACAGCTCGGGCGAGTTGGACACCACGGCGCGGTCGCCCAGGCGCCAGAAGGCGCCGTAGGCCGCGGCCCGGTCCGCCAGCCGAAGCATGACGTCGAAAGGATCGACGCCGGGCTTCAACCCTCCGGTCCAGGCCCTCGCGATATTGGCCTGGTACAGTTGACCCGCCGCGATCCGGTCCACCACATCGGCGACCGCGGCGAGATAGGCCTCCGGCGCCTCTTCCGCCGCGAAGGCATCGGCGGGGGCCGACGGACAGGTCGAATCGACCGCGGAGGCCAGCCAGCTCCCGGCGCGGTCGGCGGCGGCGCGCGCGGCGTCCGGATCATCGCCCCGACCGAAGACCCGCACCACGCCTCCCTGATGGTCGAAGGCCAGCATGGCCGGATAGCGGGCCAGCATCAGGTCGGGCCAGACCGGATCGCGCAGGCCGGTCGCGGCGCGGGCTCCGGCGTCATAGGCCAGCAAGCCGACCACGCCAGCGGCGAAGTCAGGGCTCCGTAACAGGTCCAGCGTCCCGCCCAGTCCGGTCGTCCCGACATGGACACGGTCCGGTTCAGCGGCGACGAACGACCAGCGGCCCAGCACGCCGCCGTCCGACAGCAGGGCCAGCGGCCCTTCGAGCCGGCGCAGGCCCGCGGCGACCGCCAGCGGATCCCGCCACGGCCGTTCGCGGACCTCGACGGAGCGCGCCGCCATCGTCACGCCGCCAGCCGCGCGCCGATCCGGTCGCGCAGGGCCGTATCGACCCCGAGCGCCTGCTCCAGATAGGCGTCGGTCGAGCCATGAAGGGCGGCGATCTCGCCCAGGGCTGTGTCCAGATAGACGGCCTCGACCCCGAGGAAGGCGACCACGGCGTCATGGGAAGCGGCGCGGCCGGTCATGGCCTCAAGCTGGCGGGCGATGCCGGGCGCACGGCCTTCCAGATCGACGGCGGTGTTGGTCAGCAGATAGTCCGCGACCATGTCGTCGTGGTGGACCCCCAGCAGATGATGGGTCAGGGCGGCCAGCAACCCCGTACGGTCCTTGCCCGCGGCGCAGTGGATCAACACCGGGCCGTCCGCCTCGCCCAGGGCGCGGAAATAGCGGGCGAACAGGTCGAGGTGCGACGGTTCGAAGGCCAGCCGCCGATAGGTGTCGGTCATGAAGCGCCGGCCTGAGTCGGGCGTCAGGTCGGCGGTGCGCAGGAAGGTCATATGCGGCGCCTCGCCACCGTCGTCATGGGCGCTTTCGATCACCGCGCCGGCGAAGCCCGGGGGCCGTTTCGAAGGCTGGTCGCGGCGCTCGGACGGGCGGCGCAGATCGACCACCGTGGCGATGCCCAGGACGCCGAGACGATCCAGATCGGCTTCGGTGGCCCGCGCCTGATGGCCGGACCGGAACAACCGGCCCGGCGCGACCTGTCGTCCGGCCGCCGTGGCGTAGTCGCCGTAGTCGCGGAAATTGTCGAGGGCGTCGAAGCGGTGGATGCGGCCGGTCATTCGCCCTGTCTAGACGACCATCCCGATGCGAACCACCGCCCTGCCGTCATGCCTTGCCGACGAGACCCTGCATGGCGTCGAGATAGGCGACGAAGGCCTTGCGGCCGACCGGCGTCATCGTCGCCTCGGTCAGGGGTTTGCGACCCTCGAACCGTTTGCTCACGGCGACGAAGCCGGCGTCCTCAAGCTTGCGCAGATGGACCGACAGATTGCCGTCCGTGGTCTGCAGCCGCGCTTTCAGGGTGTTGAAGTCCGCGCTCTCGACGCCGGAAAGCACAGCCATGATCCCCAGACGCACCCTGCCGTGGATGACATCGTCGATCCGGTTGATGTCGAACTCGTCCGTCATGGGATCAGGCCCGCGCCTGCCGCATCAGCAGCCAGCCCGGCAGGGCCATCAGCAGGAACAGGGCGGCGGCGTATGCCAGGTACTGCGCATCCTGCCCCGCCATCCACGCCAGCACGGGGGCGGCCACGAAGGAGCCGCCCGCCAGCCACCACAGCATCCGGTTCCGGTACATGGTCGCGGTTACGGCCCAGCCGATGCCGTAGAAGACCATGATGATCGACGGCGACAAGGCCAAGCCCAGCATGGCCGCGTCCTCGCCAAGCCGGTAACCGAGCACGGCCAGCGAGGCGAACAGGGCGAAAATGCCCCAGCCCAAGGCGCTCCAGGTCGTGCTGGACGCCCGGTTTCCCGCCGTAACCACGCCGGCTTTTCGCTTCAGGCCCATGATCACCACCGTCAGGACCACCAAGAACAGTCCCGTCGCGATGAGCCAGACAACGCCCTCGACGACGCCGGGGACGTCTATCAGACCGCCGATCTGGGCCCAGTGCGCCAAGGCGGCGAAGCCGTAGATGAGGCCTGCGGACATGAGGATGGAGGCGCCCTGCATGGGAGCGCCGGCGCCCTCCTCGGCGAGCCGGCGCATCCAGGCGATATCGGCGGCGGGGTCTTCGTTGGTCTCGGTCATGGGGTCGAGGTCCTTTCAGAGTCGGCGGCCAAGGTCCAGCCACAGGGCCGGCAGCAGGGCCGCAAGCGCAAGCGTTCCGGCCTGGATCAGATGTCGCCCCTTGATGGCACATCAACTTTGTATTGTAAAGTACTTGATTACGAGGCGTCGATGGTCGGGAGGCGTGCGGAGCGTCCGGGCCTTCGCCCGGAAGAGGCAGATGGAATACCGTTTCGACGAAAGACGAACGCTCCGCGCGGAGATTGATCGGAAGCTTGCGTCCGGTGGCGGTTTTATCGCCTTACCGCAGCGCCTCCGGCGGGCGGGCCGTGCTTGCGACACGGTCCCCGGACCGGGCGAGTATCCCCCTCGCCCCTGACATCCGTTTGGTTATCAGACCCCGGGCGTTGGCTGCCTTGCTCTGGCAGCCGGGAACCGGGCCCCCGCTTCTCCACATCCCGCCGCCAAAGGACGCAAGGCCTCTGCGCCTCCCCCGCGACGGGACGGAGGGAGTCTAGGAGGGGCTGTTCCTGTGGCGGGCTGGGGACGCTGTAATTTTTGGAAGGTGTGGGAAGTCAGCGGGTTAGCGGCCCGCGATGTGCTGACAATCGGCGGCTTGTCAGCAGTGCGTCACGTCTCCTCCCCCCTTCGCGCAGCGAATGGGAGGAAACAAAGCGCTATTCCCCTTCGCGCCCCTTGCCCGGCCCCGCGGGGCGGGAGACAAACGCGGATGAGTATGAGTTTCCAGCGCATCGCCTATGAGGTCCGCGAGGTCTGCAACGGCGTGGAGCTGGCCGCGCTCGAGGCGGCGGTGGGGCGCACCGGCCTGGGCGACGGCGCGACAGCGATCGACATCGGCACGGGCAATGCGACGGTGGCCATTCAGCTGGCGCAAAGGTTCGCTCTGACAGTCGCAGCGATCGAGCTGGATCCGGTCATGGCCGAGCTGGCCCGGAATCGGATCGCGGCAGCCGGCGCCGGGGGCCGGGTGTCGCTGACCGTCGCGCGCGCGGCGGAGGCGCTGGCGCGAATGGAACCCGTCGACCTGATCGTAGCCTTGGGGACCACCGACATCAGCGGCGAGGGCCGGCCGACGCCCGAGGCCGGCTTCATCGCCCTGCGCCGGAGCCTCAAGCCCGGCGGCTGGCTGCTGTGGGGCGACGTCGTCTGGCTGGCGGAGCCGCCCGCCCCGCTGCGCCAGATCACCGAGGCCACCAACCTCTATACCGACGACGCCGGCTGGCGCGCCGCGGCGCTCTCCGCCGGGTTCGAGGTCATCGACGGCCGGATTTCGCCGCAGGATGTGTTCGACGCCTATTCCGCCGACTCGATCGCCGCCGCGCGCGCCTGGGTGGAGGCCCACCCCGAGGCGCCGGAAGCAGGCTCGATCCGGTTCAACGCCGACCGGGTGCAGGCCATCATGGAGTTCGGCCGCGACTATATCGGCTTCGGCCTCTATCTGCTGCGCAACCCGGACTGACCGGCGTCAGGCGGTGCGGATGATCCCGCCCGAGGCCGCAACCGGCCAGGGCGTCAGCCGGGCCCCGGCGCAGGGACCGCCGACGCAGGTCCCGGACAGCGGCTCGAACACCGCCCCGTGCCAGCCGCACAGGATCAGCGACCCGTCCGGAACCAGATAGCGGTCCAGCTCGATCGCCAGCGGAAAGCCCTGATGCGGACAACGATCGACATAGCCGGCGACCTGACCGGCCTTGCGCACCACAAAACCGTGGAAGAAGGCCTCGCCGATCTGCAGCACAAAGCCGCGCGAGCCGGGATCGGCGATGTCAGCCTCGGCGCACAGCGCCACGCCGGGGGGCGTGATCCAGACGCGTTTGCGTTCGCTCATTATTTCCCGCTCATCCCGGCGAAAGCCGGGACCCAGTGCTCTGGATGACGGAGGGCTGGGACGATGTCTCTTCGGTCGTCCTGAGACGCCGGCGTCAAGCTGGACAGAACTGGGTCCCGGCTTTCGCCGGGATGAGCGGATCTCTTGTTTTGCATCTAGTGCCGTTCGGCCTTCAGCGGGCGGGACAGCAGGTTGTCGATCACCGCCTCGACAGTGGTCTCGCCGTTCAGCAAGGCCGCCACCGCAAGAGAGATCGGCATGTCGACGCCCATCTTCGCGGCCAGCTCGCGCACCGCCGGCGCGCTTTCATAGCCCTCGGCCACGGATCGCTTGCCCGCAAGCGCCTGTTCCACCGTCTGCCCCTGACCGAGCGCGAGACCCAGACTCATGTTGCGCGACTGGGGGCTGGAACAGGTCAGCACCAGATCGCCGAGGCCGCAAAGGCCCGCCACCGTCTCGGCCTGACCGCCGAGGGCGACGCCCATCCGGGTCATTTCCGCGAAGCCGCGGGTGATCAGGGCGGCGTGTGCGCTGCGCCCCAGGCCGCGGCCCTCGGCCATGCCGCAGGCGATGGCCAGCACATTCTTGATGGCTCCGCCGACCTCGGCCCCGATCAGATCGGTGGCCAGATAGGGCCGGAACCCGGGCGCCGACAGGGTCCACATCAGCTCCTCACCAAGCCCTTCGTCGGCGCAGGCCAGGGTGACAGCGCTGGGCAGGCCGCGCGCCACCTCGCCGGCGAAGCTGGGACCGGACAGGACCGCGGCCGGGGCCGCCGGCAGAGTTTCGGCCAGCACATCGGTCATCAGTTTCAGCGAGCCGCGCTCAATCCCCTTGGAGCAGAGGATCACCGGCACGCCCGGACGATGGTGGGCGGCGAAGGCCGCAAGAGTCGAGCGCATATGCTGCGCCGGCGGCACGGCGAGGATCAGGTCGCAGGCGCCGAGGTCGGCCAGATCGGCCGTCACAGACACATGGTGGTCGAGGACGATGTCCGGAAGGAAGGCCTCATTGATGCGGCGCGCGCGGATGCTCTCAACCACCTCGGGCTCACGCGCCTGCAACAGGACGTCGAGGCCGGCCCAGCCGGCGACCTGGGCCAGGGCCGTGCCCCAGGCGCCGGCGCCGATCACTCCCGCGGTCTTGAACTGCATGCGTCGTCCCTAAGCCTTGGCGCCCTTGCGGCCCGGCGCATGCGTCGGATCGTTGAGCGCGCTGTGTTCGTCGAGCGGCCAGCGCGGCCGCGCGGCGGTGTCGATGTCCGAAACCAGACCCTTCCGCAAGCGTTCCGCCCCCGCCAGCGCGATCATCGCCGCATTGTCCGTGCAGTAGGCCATGGGCGGGGCCAGAAAGGCGAATCCGTTTTTCTCGGCTGTCGCCTGCAGCGTCGCGCGGACCGTCCGGTTCGCCGCCACGCCGCCCGCCACGACGAAAAGGCCTTTGGCTTGCCCTACCGCCTCGCCCGCGGGGCGAGGCTGCTTGAGGGCGTGGGATTCCGCCCAGGCCTTCAGCGCGCGATCCGAGCGTTCGCTGAGCTGGCGGGCGATGGCGGTCTGGACCGCGTCGGCGAGGTCGGCGCGCTGCTGGTCGGTTTCGCAGGTCTGGGCCAGCCTCGCCGCGGCTGTTTTCAGGCCCGAGAAGGAGAAGTCGCAGTCCTTGCGCCCCAGAAGCGCGCGCGGCAGATCGAAATGCGACCCGTCGCCGCCCTCGGCCAGTTTCTCCAGCGCCGGACCGCCCGGATAGCCGAGACCCAGCGCCTTGGCGATCTTGTCGAAGGCCTCGCCCGCCGCGTCGTCGATGGTTGTGCCCAGCCGCGTCATGTCGCCGACGCCGCGCACCTCCAGCAGTTGACAATGACCGCCGGAGACCAGCAGCAGCAGGAAGGGATAGTCGGCCCGCCCGCAGAGCCGGGCCGAGACCGCATGGCCTTCCAGATGGTTGACCGCGATCAGCGGCAGGCCACGGGCCAGGGCGACCGCCTTGCCGAAACTCAAGCCGACCATGACGCCGCCGACGAGGCCGGGCCCGGCGGTCGCGGCGACCCCGTCCAGCTCCGCCCAGGTCATACCCGCTTCTTCCATGGCCCGACGGACGACGCCGTCGATCATCTCGACATGGCTGCGCGCCGCGATCTCGGGAACGACTCCGCCATAGGCCGCGTGGTCGTCGATCTGGCTGTGCACCACCGAGGACAGGACCGTGGCTTCGCCGTCCGCCGACAGCCGCACCACCGAAGCGGCGGTCTCGTCGCAGCTGGTCTCGAGGCCGAGCACGGTGAGAGGCGCGGTTGCCCGGCTCCCATCGCTGCTATAGTCGGCGGACCTCTCCATCGGGTCGAGGTAGCGACCCCTTCCCCCAGGCGCAACGATTCATGGCGCAACGACTCATGGCCCCTCTCGTCCGCATCGGCACGCGCCGCTCGAAACTGGCCCTGACCCAGTCGGGCATGATGCAGCGCGCCATCGGCCGGGCCCTCGGCGTCGCCGACGCCGACCTCCCCGAAGCCGTGCCCCTGGTCGAGATCGTCACCACCGGCGACCGGGTGCAGGACCGTCGCCTGATGGAGATCGGCGGCAAGGCGCTGTTCACCAGGGAGATCGAGGAAGCATTGGCGGAAGGCCGCGTCGACGTCGCCGTTCATTCGATGAAGGATGTCCCCGCCGACCAGCCCGAAGGTCTGTGCATCGCCGCCGTCCCGCCGCGTGAGGACCCCCGCGACGCCTTCGTCAGCGAGGCCTTCGCATCGTTCGTTGACCTGCCCGTCGGGGCGCGGCTGGGCACAGCCTCGCTGCGGCGACAGGCCCAGGCGCTGGCGCTGCGGCCCGACCTGACCATCGAAATGCTGCGCGGAAACGTCGACACCCGGCTGCGCAAACTGGCCGAAGGCGAGTTCGACGCCATCCTGCTGGCGGTGTCGGGGCTGAACCGGCTGGGGTTCGAAGAGGTGATCCGCGAGCGGATGTCGTTGAACGATTTCCTGCCCGCGCCGGGACAGGGCGCTCTGGCGCTTCAGACCCGGACGGAGGACCTCGGCGCGGCCTGGGTCGCAGCGCTGAATGACCCGATGACGGCGCTGGCGATAGCAGCCGAGCGCGGCGCGATGACCGCGCTGGAGGGTTCGTGCCGCACGGCTGTCGGCGCCCATGCCGAGATCGCCGACGGCCGGCTGCGTCTGACCACGGAAATGCTGGCGCCGGACGGCTCCGCCCGCTGGCGCCGCTCGGGCGAGATCGGCGACGTCGCCGCGGCCGACGCCCTTGATCAGGCTCGCGCCCTCGGCCTGCGGCTCGGCGCCGAGGTCCACGCCATGGCCGGCGACCAGCGGGTCGAGCCCTGACGGCGATCCGCCGCATCTGGGTCACGCGCGCCGAGCCGGGCGCCACGCGCACCGCCGACCGTCTGACCGCCCTCGGCTTTGAACCCGTCATAGCGCCCCTGCTGGCCACCCGGTCGATCCCGCAGGCTGCGCCCGACCTGACCGGGGTGGCCGCGCTGGCCTTTACCAGCGCCAACGGCGTCGCTGCCTTTGCATCCCTGACTTCGGACCGGACCCGCCCCGTCTTCACCGTCGGCGACGCCACCGCCGGAGCGGCGCGGACGGCGGGTTTCGCCCGGGTTCAGTCGGCGAGCGGTGATCTCGACAGCCTCGCCGCTCTGCTGAGCGCGCAAGGGCCTGCGGTCGGCCCGTTGCTGGTTCCCGGCGCCCTGGAGCCGGCCGGAGACCTGCCCGCCCTGCTGCGGGACCGCGTCGAGGCCCGGGCGCTGCCCCTCTATGAAGCCGTCGAGACCGGAGCCGCGGCCCCCGCCGCCTTCGACGCCGTTCTGGTCCATTCCGCCCGCGCAGCCCGGGCGCTGGCCGCCCTTGGCCCCTTCGCCGGCCAGCTGGCCTTCGCCCTGTCAGCGGCGGCGGCGGACCCCCTCGGCGACCGTTCCGGCCTCGAGATTCGCCTCGCCCTGACGCCCGATGAGAACGCCCTGCTCGCGGCGCTTGGCAATCCCCTGCGTCGCGTATAAAGAGCGCCTCTCGCGCGGACGGGCTCCATCCGCCGCGCCAAGGCCGCTTTAGCTCAGCTGGTAGAGCATCGCATTCGTAAGTAGCGGGTCAGCCGCTTTTTCCGGTGGTGTTCCAGTCAGTTGGCTTTCGGGGTTGGGATTTAGTAGTGGATACGTAGGGTTTAAGCCGCTTTAGCTCAGCTGGTAGAGCACATCATTCGTAATGATGGGGTCAGGTGTTCGAGTCACCTAAGCGGCACCACCCACGCCCTTAAAAACTTACTATTATCAGTTAGCTGACGTCCGAAATCGTTCAGACCGGTGGTACATGTCGCGCCTTAAGGGGTAACACTTTCACCTTGTGACAAGGGATCACCGGCCATCTAGAGCGAGCGGCTTCCGTCCTCCGTCGTTTTAGGCCAACCTTGCCATATGAGCAGCTTGCCGGTGAACCAGTGCGCTCACGACGCCCGAGCAGTGGCGAACCTCCTGCTCGCGAGGGCTGACGGTTACGGCATCGCAGTCACGAATCTCGCGCTGCAGAAGCTGATCTATTTCGCTCACGGCTTGATGCTCCGGCGGCACAATCGCCCCCTCGTCGATGGCTACTTCGAGGCTTGGGAGTTTGGGCCGGTCCACCCCTTGCTCTACGCAACGTTCAAGGGGGCGGGACGGGTGGCCATCAGCGAGCAGGCTATGGGGCGGGATTTCCGCACAGGGGCTAGGATCGCGCTGGCAGCGCCGGTGGACGCCGCCGCCGTAGAGATCCTCGACGAAGTTCTCGCTGCGCTCGGGCGGCAGCCCGCATCAAGCCTCGTTCGCATCTCCCACGCTCGCGGGGGGCCTTGGCACGAGGTTGTGAACGAAAGCGGAACTCGGACTCGCTTCGGCTTACGTATCTCTGATATTCTGATCAGGGAGCGATTCCATCGCCACATGGTGATGGTCCGCTCCGATGATCGGATTGGAGATGTCGTTGACGAAAGCCCGCCTGCCTGAAACCGACCTCGCTCGTGTCGCTCCCATGGCGACGAACGACAAATGGCGAGCGTTGCGAGGGATGCGGTCGGGCTGGTCCCCGATCTCCTACCGCCCCGCCCGGCTGCACCTTCCAGACGCCCTGAACATTCAGCGAGCGCTTCCGATGATTGTCGCGAGCCCCTCAAAGGACGCTTTGTTGGCCGCCGTCCGAAAGGTGTCTGGCAGCGACGACGAGGGAGACTCGAACGCCGAGGTCATTGGTCTGCTGTTCGACTTCATCCGGGACAACGAGATTGTGGTGGTCGAGGAGGAGTTCGCTCCGTTGCGGCTTGCTGCGGGCTACAGCGCGACGTACTGGGCCGATGCGGTATTGCGGTGGGAGGATCGGCTCCTCGTCGTCAACACGGACTTCCGCCGTTCGACAGGCTACTCGGCTTTGGGTCAGCGGTTCTCGACATCCGTCGCCCATGAACGCATCCGGAAACTGGGAGCGGAGTACGCGGAGATTGAGCTCGGCATCATCCGCTTCCCCGCCCCCAAGGACCGGCCCCGGTCGATTGAACTGGTGGTGCCGCAGGTCGAGCTGATCAGCTACGAGGATCTGGCCGCGATGACGGAAGAGACGCTCTCGATCTGGGATCAGGTGTGCTCCGAAAAGTCCCAGACGGTGCGCGACAAGGCCGCCAACGACGATGTTGGACCCCTGTTCGGCCAGAAGGCGAAGGGCGACGGGACTACCGGCTAGCCCCCACTTTCGGGCCGCGCCGGGCTTCCCACGTTTCCAGAACGAAGAGCGCCATGGTGTGGGCTGCGTGAACGGCGAGACGGGCATGGCGCGCGGCCAACCGGTAGGGTTTGCGTTCTGTCCCTCCGTCGGAGTGACCGTGCGCCGAGCCTCGGTGCGTCCGTAGAGCGGCGACGCCATCTGCGATGCTGGAGAGGCCGGACAGAATGCGCTTGAGGTCTAGGTCGGCGACGTCCTTCGGACGCAGACCGAGGTGGGCCGCCGTTTCCGACCACAGGGTTCCCAACACCTGCTTGTTCGGTAGAGGGTGGCCTTCGGTTGCCAGATACGTCTTACAGACCGCCTCAAGGATCGCGCAGGCAGCAGTGACGGCAGCAGGCGGATCGCTCTCGACCTGTTCGTAGGCTCGCTGGTACTCAGTCTCGACAGTTACTACGCCGTCCTTCGCCAACCGCTCGGCGAGAGATTTGGACGGACCTGAGAGGGTCCCACCCACGATGTACCCGCCTCGTCGGTAGGTCAGGCCCTCGCGCTTTAGGCAGTCGAGCACAGTCTCACGGGGATCGGCGGCGTCCTCTGACGCCTCGCCAGACCACAGGGTCCGATGAACGGCAGCGGGCTCCGTGTCCATGAACTCCGCAATCAGCCTCGCGAACCGATCTAGGGCGTCGTCCTCGCACTCCGCGTTTGCACGCCTTAGCCATTCCATGACCTTGGCGGGTTTGCTGCGCTCTGGAGGATCACCTGGAAACCCCGCGCTCATAAACAGGGCGTCCAATTGGTCGTGACTGTATCGCTGACTCAGAATGGGAGCGACGGTCCCGATGATCGCCGGGGGTATGCGGTTGGATGTCATGGCGAGCGTCTGCGATGGAAAACGCAACGCTGAACTCTGCATCACCGAGGGGCAAGTCGCGTCAGGCCCTTTCGGTCATTGTGGTACGTCCGCGCGCACCACGGCAGGGAGCGGCAGGGGCTCGTTGCGCAGCGGCTGCACATCGCCATTTGAGGATACGCCCAGCTCCGGATTAGCGCTGGTGCGCTGGCCGGTAGCAGCACCGCCAATGCAACAGCGCTACAGCGCGCTAGCCGCTTTCTCCCTCACGACCTGACTGAGCCGAAATCACCGGCAGAAGGGGCAAATCGGCCAGCTTGAGCAAGAGCGACCAACGAATGAGGCGGCCGTCCGTATGGGTTGTCAGGATCGTAGGAGGAAGGGGACCCATGGGGGGTATGGCCCTCCCCTGTCAAAACGGCCCACCTCGTGAGCGATAACTTTTCCGGGTGATCTTGCAAGGCTGCAGGGCAGGCAAGGCATTTTACTCTTCCACCCCCTCAAGGAAAACACGGGGGCCTGTGCTGGGCGCACAGGGGGTTATTTGCCTTGCCTGCCCTGCGCGCCTGCACCGTCAAGCCGGCAAGTCGGGCTGCCAGTCCTTGGGAGGTGAAGTCCAATCTATTTGCATACCAACATGCCGCTGATAGCGCCTGCGCGCCTCCGGTAGGGCTGGGAAACGGTAGACGGTGGTCCGTCTTGATCGCCCGAAGTGATCGGTAAAACGACCTGTTTGGCCTTCGCTGATGGGATCAAGGATCTCACGAACCTTTTTGCCCAGCGCGCTGTCAGTCGCCCCGTAGTGGCCTTCTCTGTCACGCATGTCTGCGACCAAATCAGCCACGCTAGTGCGCGCAACTTCGTCCACGCCTGAGCCCGGGAGAATACCGCGGTCCAAGAGGTTAAATAGATATCTGAGAACCGGGTCTGCAGTCGGCAGAAACTGACCAAATAGGGCCTTGTTGGGTAATGTTTCTCGCGGGTCTGGGTCCTCACTTAGGTTCCAGTTCAACAGGTCATGAAGCATTGCTGCAGACCCACCTGCCGCCATCTGGCGCGCAATCGACCCGAAGTAGCCTTTGTCCTGACGCCGATGGGCGGACACCTCGATCATCATCCATCTGCGGTCATTCAAATCGGCTGGCACTACCGATTCCTCGTTCGAGGCCACAATAAAACATGCTCGATTCGGCATTTGAATCGGATCGACGCCCTTCTGCTCGATCATGATCACAGGCTCGGTGAGGCGGGTCTTAAGCGCACCAATCCGTTTGCGATCGCCCCCGAATGTGCCCTCGTCGATGAAGATCAGCCGCCGCCCCATCAGATATGCGTTGAAGTGCCCAAGCACGTGCTCCGGTGATGTCACGGTGACGAAATGAGGCCGCCACAGGCCTCCAAACATGTTTGCGAAGAAGCCTTTTCCAGTTCCCGGAAGCCCTCGCAGTACCGGCGCAGTGCCTATTGGTTCAGCTGGATTCTGCACCACCCATGCCATCCAGTTTAGCAGCCACCGCCCCGTTTCCGGATTGCCTGAGGCGATTACGTCCTCGACGAACGCTCTGAAAAGAGACCAGTCACCGGGCACCGGCTCGACCGGAAAGCCGCGCCACATATTGTAGCTCGCACCGTGAACTCCCGGTTCTTTGGATGGGTCAAAGATCAAGCGTTCAACACGGCGCGACTGCGGCGATTTCAACCAGTCATCCCCGAGGTCCTGCGGCTCGTTGCGGCCTTCAGGCTCGTACGGATATGCCCTCAGCCGCGACCGCAAGCTCTCCGGCCCCAGCAGTTCGATTACACTCAGGCCGTCTGGGTCCTGCGGGCTTTCGTCGATGACCGATGGGCGCTTGCCCGCGCCAAGGATCATGTAACGGGCGTTGACCTCAGCAAAGGCATCCGCCTCACCCTCGGGCACCCAGCCGTTTTTGCGAGCCAAGTGAAACAGAGTTCCGATACCAACACCACGGCGGGCACCGAATGACGACCAGCGGGACTCGCAATCTTGGTCGCTGCCGAAAGAGTCGGAGGTTCGCGACCACTCAAGCCATGTCCCATACCCCTCTTCACCATAGCCATGGTGGAGGACCATTCCGACCATGATCCACTCGTCATACTCATCTGCCGGGATCACAGCGAGCATGCTGGCAGCGACCCCGATCGGTGGCGGAGCGCGGCGGCTAGAGCTCGTTTTCTTTGTCGGCGGGTTGGCGGGTAGGGCAGCGGGATCGATGTCAGCGTTTAAGAGCGCCTCAAGCATCGGTGGCGTCCATTCGTCCAAAGGAACGACGTCGCTAAGATCGTCGCTCCATGGGGCGGACTGACGGCTGAACGGCAGGCAGATGCTGCTGCCGCCCTTCGGCGGAGCGACATCCTGTTTGGGAAACACCTCCACGTGGCCAGCGGTCACGCCGCGAGCACCAGCCTTCAGTCCAGCTCTGTGCAGCACGGCCATCAATAGTCGGCGCACGAATGCGGCCGACTGCGGCTTTTTCCACAGGATCCAGAAGTGTGAGCCTTGGCCGCCGCTAGAACGAACGAGCATGAATCGCAGTCCAAGCCTCCTTAGCTCTGACTGCACAGCATGCACTGCCTTGCGGGGGCCTTCCGGGTCAGCTCGCGCGTGATGCACATCGAAGTCGAGCACGCCGATGCGAGTCTGCGCACCGCGCAAAGGATAGATCGAAACAGATTTGCTCGTGCTGAGGTGACGACGAACATCAGGCAGTTCCGGAGGCCGATGTACGGGGCGGTATGATACCTTCTCGCCGTCCTCATGGCGGACGGAGTGTAGCGTTGAGTTTCCTAGCTCTGCTATCTGCAGGAGGAGCCCTTCAACCCCGCCATTCTGATTGCTCATCGCGCCACCTCAGTGCCGCGCCGGCGATGATTGGCAATCCAGTCTTCCAGCGCCGCGAGCTCATAACGAACCGCCCGCCCATGTTTGATGTAGCTTGGCCCAGTACCGAGCCATCTATGGCGTTGGAGCCATGCTGGCGTCATGGCGAGCATTCTTGCCGCGTCGCGCTCGTGGAGAAGAGGGGAGGGTTGAGGTCGCATTTGTTGGCTCCTGTTTGAGGGAGCCATCCAACTAGGACAGGCTAGGGCCTTGGTGTTGGGTATTAAGTGGCCGGGTTCTGACCCGACCCTTGATCCTCGGCCTTTTCCGTCCAGTAGCTAGCCAAGGCCAAGGCGATCGGATCGATATCAGCCCGGATATTCCAACGGCCCAGAATTTCGGCGATGGCGTCCAAATCCGCCTTCATTTCAGCCTCTTCACCAGCGACCCGGCCATCCAGAACGTCAACAAGGTAGTTTCGGTATTCGCTCTGTCCGAGCCGCTTTCGGATAGTCTCTGCGAAGACATTTGGATTTCTGCGCTTAGCCGCCGCACGATCCGCGAGATACGTCAAAGATGCGTCACGCGGCACTTGCATTTTGAAGTCGCGGTTCTCAACCTCGGCATCCAGAGTCCACGAGAGGTTGGGCCGTTGAGCGTTGGATTCCAATGCTACGATGCCATTCTGCTTGGACGTAAGAAAGGCGTTGAAGGTCTCAGGTAGATCATAGCTTTTAGTCGCCCCGGTTGATCTGTGCCCCGACAACTCTGTAACCGCCCTGCGTACACGGAGATGGCGCTCGTCTTCGGTTTCCGTCGGCGTCTCTGGGTGGGCATTAACGATCCCCACGACCAGCTTTTCCAAGAACGACGAGAAAAAGGGACTGCGTTCGGTAGGAAATTCTCGGTCTACAAAGCGCTCGGGACGGGCGAACGGGTCCGTTCCAACCTCGGTCATTGCGCCAACTCCAAAATCCTGTCTGCGATCCGGTTCACGGGTGTGCGCAACCGATCAGTGTTGATGACTATATAACCGCCGGTGACGTCATTGTTGGCTCGGTGGTTCATCAAACGTTTTAGCGCGTAGGCAGGAATGTCCAAGCTCTCGGCGATGGTGACAAACGTCCGTCGCAGGTCGTGGACCGTAAACGCGACGCCCGATGCCTTGGAGACCCGGGCTGAAAACGTCTTCACCTCCTTGAGATGACCGGTGGTGCCGCGCCCGGGGAAGACCCACTCTACTTCCGGCAGTCGCTGCCGGCGAGCGATAAACAGGTCCATGAGGTACCATGACAGCGGCAGCTCTAGCGGCTCACCGTTCTTAGTCATGGGGACTGTGAGCGTTTCGCTTACAAGGTCGATGTGCTCCCAGCGCAGGCCGGTCACCTCAGACCGACGCATGCCTGTGAACAGGGCAATCTTGAGGAAATCCCTCGCATCTTCGGTTTCGTTTTCGACCGCTTCAAACCAACGCGGCAGTGCGTGCATTGGGATAAGGGTTCGCCGTCGCTTTTCAATATGCCAAAGGCGACCCTTGCTGAGCACGACCACAGGGTTGGGAGGCAATTCGCCCACCGTAGCGGAGACGAAGTTATAGACTGACCGCAGATGCCTCATCACGTTGTTCGCGGTGGTGGGGCCATTCTGCTCACTTATGCGGCGGTGGCAGGCCATGATCATTTCTGGGGTGATCTCGCCGAGTTGGCGGTTCGCCCAAGCCTTGAGGTAGAATGAGTTGCTGCGGCCGTAGTGCATACGGGTGTTTGCCGTTAGCGACGTTCTGCCGGCAAAAAACCGCTCAAAGGCCTGATCGACGGATAGACTTGTCGCTCTGGCGGTGCGTTTGGCCTCGTTTGGATCGTTGCCATCGGCCATCTCGGCCAGAATGCCGAGGGCCCGCTTACGTGCGATTTCTGGGACCATAAGCGCCGCTTGGCCAATTGTGACCCGCACCGTGCGCCTCCGAACCTGCCGTTCAGCAAAGTAGCTGGATGACCGGGTACCGACCCGTAGGCCGAGGCCCCTTAGGTCTGTGTCGTAATATAGGACCTGCCCGGAGGCAGGCCGTTCAATCAGGTCGATGTTGCGCTTCGTGAGCCGGATTTGCGGCATGACACCCTCCAAACTCAAGTTTGATAGGGTGAGGGTCGTCGTCAGCGAAAGCCCAATCAGGACGGATTAGCGGGCCTTCTTCGTTCTTCAATGAATGTCGAAACCAGCGGCTAAGCGCCCGGGCTCAGCCGCTCTGATAACGGCTAGGGGCGCTTCGTCCAGGGCGGCCATTTCAATAGTCCCGGCTGAACCTCCGGGCCGGTTCGGATCGGGGCGACCAACGGAACACTGTCCGGATCAAACCCGCTCGCGACAGCCATCTGACGGCGCTCCGCGACGCGCATTTTTTCCGCCTTAATGTTCTCGGCGACGCGCTTCTCGTCAGCCTCGCGCCATCGCTCCTGTAGAACTGGCCTGACGAGAGCATCGGTCCCGTAGTACGCGAGATCGGATTGGGTAAAGCCCTTCTCGGCGATGATTGCGTCGATTTCAGCTTGGTAGGCAGCAGCTTCTGCCGCGAGGCGCGGAGCGTCCCGCGCAAGCCTCCTCTCGACCTCTGCCTCGTATTCTAGTTCGGCCTCAGTCAACTCTTTGGGGGGCGATGGTTCTGGTGGCGGCTGAAGGATTTTCAGCGCAGTAGGCTTCAAGCGCGACCCACAGACCAAACAGATTATGCGGACGTCGCCGCTTCCCAAAAAGCCCGCTAGAAGTCCTGCTGGCCCCATGAGGGCGGCTCCGACAAAGGCCGTGGCTCCGCCAAATCCTTTCCCCGCCACCGTCAGTTGGGTGCTGCTGCATTTGGGGCAAGCGGCTGTCGGTTCGGTGATCGTCACTGGTCGCTAGCCCCCAAAGATGCGTGGCGGGTCCTGCCTCGTGTCGATCTGGTAGCGAACTGTACCCGACCCACTTCGGTACTCAATGCAAGTCACCTCGAACACTCGGCCGCCGCCGACCGTCAGGCGGTTCGCGCTAACTACGCGCGCGCACAGGTGGCCATTGAGGTTGAGGATGGTCGCCAGCTCTGCCCCGTTGGCGGCCTGCTGCGGCGGTAGGGTGGGCGCACTTGGCGGCCGTTGAGCTTGCCCGGCCCCTACGGAGGGCGTTTCTGCCGGGGCTAGGCTTACAGCACGCCGGGCGGCGGCACAGGCGCGCGGTGCTGACAAATCCGGGTTTTCCATCCAGTAGGTGGAGCGTCTCAGCGCCTCACTTTGGGCCCGCAGGTCCTCATCTGAGGCGGTGGGATTCACGCCGCCTGCTGAAGGGTCAACGCCGGTGCAGGGGTCGTCACCGAGTTCATATTGGCCGTCACCGCTGCCGCAGCCCTGCAGGAAGCAAACGGTCGCGATCAACGCCGCAGTCTTGAAGAGTGTAGTCACGCCACCCACCCCCGCCCCTTGCCGCTTTCGCGCCGCCGGGCCGCTTCTCGCACCCATGATGGGTGCGCCTGAACTGAGCCTTAGCAAGCGGTCACGCTGTTTGAAAGTGACTGGATGCGGAGGGTTTGGGTTACATCGCCGGCCTATGAGGCAGCGGTCAGCCAGCTTGTCGCGGTGCGAAAGCGCTGTGGTCTTTCGCAACGAGATTTGGCCGAACGCATCAACAAGCCACGGTCATTCATCTCCAAGATTGAAAACCGAGAACGTCGCATCGACATCGTCGAGTTCATCGTGTTGGCACGAGCCTTGGGCCTTGATCCCAATGACTTGCTGGCTGAGCTGGCGGGGTCGCTGCCCAATCAAATCGATATCTAATCAGGCGCCCGGCGTGGACCGCGGGTAGCGGTAACCCAATGCTCCCGCGGAGGCTCACGAGGAGCGCTGCGAACATCGCCCGCCGGCCCTAACTTCCGGACCATCGCGGTTGATCGGTGCGACGACTTGCACGGGTCACCCAAACGAGGCGAAGTTACGCGGCTTGGGGGATGTATGAGCCAGCAACTGATTAACGCTTATCTGAAGGAGCTTGCCACCCTTCGCCGCATCGGCGGCACAACCGAGGGCGTCACGTCGGAGGCGTTCAAAGATCTGCTGAAGGCTTGGGCCCGGCCGCTGGGCTTCACCTTCATCCCACAGCACGCCTTCACCACTACCGCGCGAGTCAACAACCGCGTCGACGGCGCGATCATGCTGGAGCGCTTCCCCATCGGCTACTGGGAGGCCAAGGACGAGGACGACGACCTCGACGTTGAGATCGAAAAAAAGTTCCGGCGCGGCTACCCCAAGACCAACATCGTCTTCGAGGACACCCACCGCGCGGTCCTGTGGCAGCACGGCAAGTTCGTCATGGACTGCTCCGTCACCGATGGCCCGGAACTGGGGAAGCTGCTGGACATCTTCTTCGGCTACGAGCGCGAGGAGACGACCAATTTCAAGAAGGCCGTCGCCCAGTTCAAAGTTGATCTGCCCCCCGTCCTGGACATCCTGCGAGAACAGATCGACGCCGCCCAAGCCAATGTCGCGGCCTTCCAGACCGCCGCCGCCGCGTTCCTGAAACAGGCGAAGGAGACCATCAATCCGTCGGTCACGGCGGAGGATGTTCGGGAAATGCTGATCCAGCACATCCTGACCGAAAACATCTTCGCAAAGGTGTTCGGCGACGACGAGTTCCACAGGAAGAACAATGTCGCACAGGCACTGTATGCGCTGGAGGACACCTTCTTTTCCGGGGATGTGCGCCGCCGCACCCTGTCGAAACTCTCTACCTACTATGCGGCCATCGAATCCGCCGCCGCCCTCATCAAGTCACACAGCGAAAAGCAGGGCTTCCTCAAGGCGATCTATGAGGGGTTCTACAAGGTCTACAATGCCAAGGCCGCCGACCGGCTGGGGGTCGTCTATACCCCCAATGAGATCGTCCGCTTCATGGTCGAGAGCGCCGACTGGCTGTGCGAGAAACACTTCAAGAAGAACCTGATCGACCGCGACGTCGAAATCCTGGACCCCGCAACGGGCACCGGCACCTTCATCGTCGAACTGCTGGAACATTTCAGCGGCCAGCCGGAAAAGTTGAAGCACAAATACGCCGAGGAGCTCCACGCCAACGAAGTGGCAATCCTGCCCTACTACGTCGCCAACCTGAACATCGAGGCGACCTATGCCGCCCTGAACGGTGGCCACTACGTGGAATTTCCGAGCCTGTGCTTCGTCGACACGCTCGATAACGTCGCTGCCTTAGGTGTCTATCAGAACCAACAGTATGACCTTCTGGGTGGCATCTCCGGCGAGAACGTCGAGCGGGTTAAGCGACAGAACCGGCGGAAGATAAGTGTTGTCATCGGCAACCCGCCCTACAATGCCAATCAGCAGAACGAGAACGACAACAACAAGAACCGGACCTACCCGTCCATCGACGATCGCATCAAGCATAGCTACATCAAGGAAAGCACCGCCCAAAAGACCAAGCTTTATGACATGTACGCCCGCTTTTTCCGCTGGGCATCGGACCGGATCGTGGAGAACGGCATCGTCGCCTTCATCACCAACCGCAGCTTCATCGACGCCAAGAATTTTGACGGCTTCCGCAAGGTGGTGGGCCGCGATTTCGCCGAAGGCTGGGTGATCGATCTTGGTGGTGACTACAAGCGGAAGGACCAAGGCGGCGGAGGCAACGTCTTTGGGATCGGCACAGGCGTGGCGATCAGCTTCTGGGTGAAGCGGTCGAATGCACACGGGCGCTGCCGCGTTCGCTATGTCGCTTCCCCTCCCGGATCGGGCGAAGAAAAACTCTCCTGGATTGCGCAACAGACGATCGAAGCGCTTCGGTTTGAAGACGTGACCCCATCGGCTGACGGATTCTGGTTTGGAAATCCGACCGTCGACACCCATGGTTCTTTGCCGCTTGTGTCGCGTGAAGCAAAAGCCGGGAAGAGCCACCCCACCCGCAAGGCAATTTTCCGCAACTACTCACTTGGCGTCGCCACAAATCGAGACGACTGGGTCTACGATTTCAGTGAAGGACGGCTCGGAGAGAAAATCTCGTTCTTCATTGAGACATACAACTCTGACCGGGTGAGGCTAGGGAAGCTAGGCGCTCTCAGAAAACCCACCGACCATGTTTCACGGTCAATAAAGTGGACGAGCGAACTGGAAGCTCTGCTTTCCAAAGATCGGCCCATTCGCCTTGGAGCCGAGAGGATTCGTGACGCAGCGTATCGGCCATTCACCTCGAAGAAGACCTACTACGATCGACACGTAACGCACCGCGTTTATCAACAGGATGAATTTTTTCCGATCGAGCGACACGTCCGCAACGAGTTGATCGTCTTTTCAGACCCGACGTCGCAAAAGCCTTGGATGTGCGCGGCCGTGGATCGCCTTCCGGACCTCCACTATGTTGGAGCCGGTGCTGGAGCAATGTGTGCCGCTCGCTACCGCTATGTCGGCACCGACCGCCTCGACAACATCACTGACTGGGCGCTGAAACAGTTCACCGACCGTTATGGTAAAGCCGCCGCGATCAGCAAGGACGACATCTTCGCCTATGTCTATGCCGTGCTGCACGACCCGGTTTACCGCGAGACTTATGCCCTGAACCTGAAGCGCGAATTCCCACGCATCCCCCTCTATCCCGACTTCAGGCGCTGGCGTGACTGGGGTCAGGCGCTGCTGGACCTGCACATCGGCTATGAGACCGCCGCGCCCGCGCCGCTGACCCGCACCGACACCCCCGATCCGAAACGCGCGCCCGACACCACGCCGGTGGTCAAGCTGAAGTCCGATCCCGACAACGGCATCGTCGTGCTTGACGCCGACACCCAGCTATCAGGCATACCGCTAAAGGCCTGGCGCTATCGCCTCGGCGACCGCTCGGCCATCGACTGGGTGCTGGACCAGCACAAGGAAAAGACACCCAAGGACCCGACCATCCGCGAGAAGTTCAACACTTACCGCTTCGCCGAATACAAGGAGGCGGTGGTCGATCTGCTGGCCCGGGTCGTGACCGTCAGCGTCCAGACCGTCGCCATGACCGACACCATGGCGGCCTTGCCGGCCTCCGCCCGCGAACAGAAGAGGGCTGACGCATAATGGCGACCGCAGCGGACGTGCAGACCCACGAGCCGTTCTGCTGGCCCATCGTCGAGCGACTCAAGGCTCACGGCTGCTCAATGATCGAGCTGTCGTTGATGTTAGGGGCGATGGCGTGAAGGACCGGTGGGGACTTATTCAGCGGGGGCTTTTCCCGGAGACGGTGCCGCCATGCTTCACCTCAGTCGATCTAAAGCGTGCGTTCTCGGGGCTAGTCCGTGACCTAAAAAGCAAAGAGTTTCACCAAAAACGGCATACCGATTACATTCGGTATAACGGCACGAAACACGATCATACCCGCCGCTATTTCGGCACTCCTAACCCTATATCATACTTCTATGTAGCGAGCTTCATCGCGGATAACTGGGAGATATTTAACGAACGTTTTGAAAGTTCACCATTCTCTGTAAGCAGCCCGCGGATAGGTCGGGATACTGATGATCGTCCTATCGTCATTCCATCTTTGTCAGAATTAACCTCCATCGCATCTCAGAAGCTCGGCCACTCCGCATTCATTTTGAAGACTGATATATCTCAGTTTTTCCCAAGCATTTATACCCACTCCATCGCTTGGTCAGCTCATGGTATAGACCACGCAAAGGCAGATCAGGCTGTTACATCCAAAGAGATGTACTTTAACAAGCTAGATTTCTTTGTTCGCAACTGTCAGTTAGCCGAAACCAGAGGGGTTCTTGTTGGTCCAGATGCATTTCGGCTAATAAGTGAGTTCATAGCATCCGGCTTGGATTCGGAATTCAATGAAGGAATAAAAAGCTATGTGATTGGTGCCGCAAGGCACGTTGATGACTACTATATTGGCATTGGAAGTCAGCCTGAAGCACTATCGGCGCTCTCCACACTGCGAGACACACTTCAGCGCTTCAATTTACAGATAAACGATGCGAAAACCCGAACTATGGATGGTACGGAGCCGCTAAACGAGATCTGGGCTCAGCGCATGCGTAAGCAATCTCGGGAGCTAAGACAGCAGTACCATGCGCCTTCTGAAGATATATTGCTGTTTATTAATGAGGCGATGTCCCTATCAAAATCAATTGGATCAGACAGCCCCGTAAAAATTGCCCTGCGGACGTTTGACCAAACTAGGCTGTATCAAAAGGCGTCTTGGGCCTTGATTGAGCCCTACCTATTGCGGGCAATTTTTCATCACCCACATTGTATTGATTACGCTGCTCTGCTTGTAGCCAAAAGGGTGGCAACGGGTGGTGAGATTGATAGAGATAGTTGGAAAAGTGCTTGCCACGACTTAATTTCTAGGCATCTGCCCCTTAACAATCATCATGAAATCGTCTGGCTTATGTGGCTCATGATTTCATGCGATATAGATTTAGACCACGCCGTAGTTGATAAGCTTTCTGCGAACGGAAACTCGCATATAAGCGCAATAATTGTTTATGCTTATACAAAGGGCTCCATAAAGCGCAGACCGCCGATAAGTCTGGGCGCAAAATTATCTACCACTGATGATAACTGGCTTTTGAATCTCGTCGCGAAATCATCCGGTTACTCAAAAGCGTCGTTCTCCGGCGCGCTTTCTTCTGAGTTTGATCATCTAGTGGCGAAAAAAGTCAGGATGATCGATTTCAAAGCGCACATGGACAGTGTCAAAAATCACGGCACCCGGGCGATAAGCCTGACAAGATATGGCTACGATAGCGACAACGATGGACCCGATCTGTCCGAGGGGTTCGACTGGGGCGATGACGACGACGATCCTTTGGGATGAGTTTTGGCGCGGCTTGGTGAGAAAAGCGGACCTTCCAACCAATGCTGCGAGTCCCGACCGGCCGCTCATGTCATCCGATATGAGGTCCGGTAGTATGGCGAAATCAGGCGTCGCCGTCAGGACGACACCAAGTGCGTATCGCGGGTAAAAATAGGGCACTAGTAGGGGATCGTGCTCATCGAACGTCCTGCTCGCTCCCACCCGAGCCAAGGTTAAGGCGTTCAGCCACTCGGCTTTTTGGCGATGCGTCCAAAAGCGGCAAAACCAATCATAGAGGTCCGCGCATAATTCGTAATGCGGGGGTCAGGTGTTCGAGTCACCTAAGCGGCACCACCTTTCCAGAGCCACTCTAGCTTGGAAGTTGTCGGGCAAGCGGCGGATAGGCCGTAACGCTGGGTCGGCGCGTGGGTCCGGGCTGGGGAGCTTTCAGCAAGGAAGGGCTCGGCGATGCTACAGTCACCTCATTTACTTCGTTCGCCCGTCTTGACGCCCTCAAGTTGGGCCGCCTCGACGGGTTCCGGCCGCTGAGTGCTTTGGGTTCGGGTGAGTGGTTTGAGCCGTCCAGACCCCGTCTATTGCGCACGGAATGCTGTCGGAATACGGTGCGTCGAGCCCTAGTATAACCGCATAATCCCAACCGATCCGGCGGAGGATGCCATGACCGAGGCAGTAGACGAAGTCGTCCTGAACGATCTGATTGGCAAGGTGATTGGCGACGTCGCGGGTTCGATGAGCCTCTACATGGCCTACCTCGGAGATCAGGCCGGCGTGTTCCGCGCGCTTGACGGCGCGGGTCGATTGACGGTCGATTCCTTGGCCGCGAAGATCGGCCTCAACCCTAAATACCTCCACGAATGGCTCGGCTCGGTCTGCGCGGCGGGCTACGTTCAGCATCATGCCGAGGAAGGAACGTTTTCAATAACTCCCGAACAGGCGCTGGTCTTCGCGCGCGAGGGGCAACCTGCGTGCATGCAGGGCTTCTTCCAAGTGCTCGTGTCTCAGTTCGCCGGGCATGAAAGAGCGACTGAAACCTTCAGGACGGGCATCGGGCGGGCGTGGAGCGATCACCCCCAATGCCTGTTCTGTGGCACCGACCGCTTCTTCCGACCCGGTTATCAGGCTAATCTGATCGACAACTGGATCCCCGCGCTTGCCGGCGTGGAGGCCAAACTCAAGGCCGGTGGGAAGGTCGCCGACATAGGCTGCGGCCACGGCTCGTCGACCGTGCTGATGGCTCAAGCCTATCCGAACTCAACGATCCACGGCATCGATCTGCATGCCCCTTCGATCGAGGAAGCGAAAGCAAAAGCCGCAGCCGCAGGCGTGACCAACGTCGAGTTCCACGTCGCCAAGGCTCAAGATTTCGCCGGAGAGGGTTACGATTTCGCCTGCATCTTTGATGCCCTTCACGACATGGGCGATCCCGTCGGCGCCGCACGCCACATCCGCAACACGCTCGCCCCGGGCGGCACGTTTATGTTGGTCGAGCCCATGGCTGGGGATTCAATGGCCGACAACATGAACCCGCTCGGGCAAATCTTCTACGCGGCGTCGTGCACCATCTGCACGCCTAATTCCCTGTCGCAGGAAGTCGGTCTCGGCCTTGGCGCTCAGGCGGGCGAAAAGCGGCTCGCCGAAGTCTGCCGTGAGGCAGGTTTCACCAAAATCCGCCGGGCGGCGGAAACCCCCACGAACATGGTCTTGGAAGTGACCGGCTGAAAACAGCAGTTCGGTCTTTCGGAAGCCAGGAATGGCTTCGGACGCCTTCACCAGAACTTGGCGTGGAGACGGTTCTCGGCGAGGACCATTCAGTCTTAGATCGCTCCGGACGGTCCCCGTTCCACCCTCAGGCGGCAGTCCGCTTCCGACCGAGGCCGTGTAAAAACTCACTGCACCGAAGAACTGGCGTAAAATACTCCGTCATACTCGACGATCTGGGAGAAATATCTCCATGAGACGAGGCGATCCGACCTCTGAGCAGAAGAAAAACTGCGGCCAATTTCGGCGCCTTGGAGTTTTTTCCCGCATACCGAACTCTTGACCAACCTCACGCCCAAGGAGTCTGAGCATGTCCATCCATCCCATCCCCGCTCTTGCAGTCCTCGTGCTGCTGGCCGCCCCCGCTCAAGCCCAAGAACGCCCCTTAGCCATGGCCTACGATAGCCCGGCGCTCTCGTGGTCGCCCTGTCCCTCGGTGTTCCCTGAAGGCTGCGAACTGGCCGTCCTACATGGCGATCCGGCGCGACCGGGTGCCGATGTCCTGCTCAGGGTCGCGCCTGGCCAGACCCTGCCGGATCACAGCCACACGAGCGCGGAGCGCATGATGCTGGCTTCCGGGCGGTTGACTGTGAAGTATCGCGGCGCAGCGGAGGCGACCCTGACACCCGGAACGTATGCCTTCGGACCGGGAGGCCTCGCCCATCGCGCGACCTGCGTCAGCGCCGAACCCTGCGTGTTGTTTATTGCCTTCGACGGCGCGGTGGACGCTTTGGTTGCCGAGGGCGGCGTCGATTAGCGGACGATCCGCCCTGCCTGAGGGAGTAACCGTTCAGATCGACCGTTGCGATAGCATGAACCCCAACAAACCGATGTGGGGAAAGGGCGACTTGACCCATATCGCGGCGGCGATGCGCGAGAGCGGTGAGGCGTTGGTCGACGGATTGGGCGTGACGCTTGGAAGGGACGTCGAGCGGCTCGTCAGAAGGACCGCTTTCCATCTGTGGACGCCCCCTTCAGCGCAAGAGTGAATTCGGGATTGTTTGACACGT
>NZ_JBHYDN010000022.1:0-28650 GCF_051860745.1 Brevundimonas sp. | reverse complement strand
TCAGCAGGAGCCTATGCTCCCGCAGGGGTGGAGAGCCGTCCACAGCATCAGTTGCGGACATCGGTCAGGCAGATCCGCTAACCCCTGGCCCACACTCCACCACACGACCCGGGAGGACTGCATCCCAATCAAGAGGATGCCAGTCCCCTCGATCGATGGCCCCCCACCAATACTCGTCCAACACGGCAGCTTTGAGAGGATCCTCATCCTCGGGCTCGAAACCTGCGAACCCATCCTCCGCATCTCGCACCTCCCGGGATGGCCACTGAGCGGTGGTTGGAAGGCCGGCATAAACCCCACCGGGTCCCAGTACCGAGTATTCAGTGGTCGTTGGATCGACGCACTGGAGCACGAGGTCCGCCAGCTGGTTCGGTCCGACGGCCACAAAAATCCCGACGACTTGCCGGTTTTCAGACCGCCGCACAGCGAAGGCCGTTAAAGTCCGCAAGTCCCCTTTATGAAGAGTTGTGTTCACCTAACGACGATATCAAACCTGAGGTCGGCGTCCACCCTTAGCTTGGCCGTTGAGTCGAGCCTGGAGGCAGGTTGGTCTCGGGCCGCAGCGTCAGGTAACCGCCGCAAGGCGACGGTCGGCTCCCGACCGAGGCTGTGTAAAAACGTCAACGCGCCGAATCTGATAGCAACTTCATTCTAAGATGAAGCTGGAGAACGGTCGATCTTCGGGCATTATTCTGTCTGTCGCCGCTTTGATCGAAAGATCGTGCGCGAGTTTTCTAGCGCAGTGAGTTTTTACACAGCCTCGACCCGAAGCAGACTCTAGTAGGTCCTCTTTCTGGCGACAGGGGCGAGCACCCAACGCCCCGCCCGCATACCAGCTCACTGCCGGCATATGGGACGGACGCTCAGCGCTACAGGTCGTTCAGGATCTTCAGTCAGCGGGCTGCATAAGCCCCGTCGAGGCCGAACGCAGAGCGGCTTAACCCCGTCCACTTTTGCGGGGGAAGATCAGTGGACACCCATGCTAGCTTTTCGGAGCTGGAGAGGAGCGTCTGATGAGTGTTCAACGCCGGGTGGCCACCGCGCGCATAGATTTCAAACCGAGACGATGCCCAAATCTACAGCCGCTTGACCACAACGGAAAAGTCCAGCAGTCTTCCCTTTATTGAATTCCCTTTCCTCATGATGGTGGCCAATATGGTTTCGCGCAGGATCGCTGCGGTTGTCTCCGCATACATGGTGCTTGCCTCGCCAGGAACGGCTTGGGGTCAGTCTCCCGGCCCCGCTGTGGGGGCAACCCAGCAGACACCACCCAGCGCGCGGTTAAGGCTGCCCAGAGCCAACCAGGGTTCTAACAATCACGGCGCTTGGACTCGAGGAGGCTCTGCTGCTTCCGCTAGCAACGGCCCAGGCACTTACACGATTACCGTGTGCGTGCATTCAACGTGCACCATCAACGGCTCGCCGGGGCGATCTGTCCCTGTCGAGATAGAGGCGTGGGGAGCGGGCGGTGCCGGTGGCGCTGGGGGTTATAGCACTACGGGGGCAAGCGGTCACGGCGGTGCCGGCGGCGGCGGCGGTGGCGGTGGCGGTTACAGCAAGAGAAGTATCAACGTAATAATACCGTCGAGCGGAGTGCTCACCTACTCCGTTGTAGTAGGTCACGGCGGGAGCGTACTCGGCGGGAGCCGTGACGGAGGATTTTCCCAAATTCTGGCTAACGATCAGAACGGCCCCAGCGTCTTGATGGCTCCGGGTGGGATAGGAGGAAGCGCTGGTGACATTTCCCCGTTCAATACCGGCAGAGGCGGCACGAGCGGCGGCTTTGGCAGCCAGGCGAACCCGAATAATTGGAGTGGCCTTCCTGGTGGAAATGGCGCTGTCGTAACTACGTGTAATGGCGGCGGCGGCGGGCTCGGTGGACCTGGCGGTGGCCCAGGCAGGACCGCGCCCGGTTACATAAATGACGGCGGTGATGGAGGGCACGGCGGCTATTTCCGCTATCTCGCGCTCCCCACGTGCCTTGCGAAAGGCAACAACGATGGACAGGGAATAGGAAATCCTGGCGGCAATGGCCGGGTCTCTTTTGTCTGGTAGATCCGTATTGCCTTTGGAGCGTGCGGCACGCACTGACACCACCCTGGTCCAGCGCCTGCCTTGACGTAGGGCCAATCTGATTTGGCTGGCGAGCCGTTTCGGGGGAGGGTGCGGCAATCGAACTGGTCGTGCCTTTTCACGGAATGGGCTTGGGCGCAACGAGCGGTCTGTCTCAGATAAAGGGTGCGAAAGGTCCGGTTTCTGACCTGTGCACAATGCCCGCATGTGGCGCTGTGCAGTCACCGTGCATTGCTAAAAGCCATGTCCGCTTCCCCCCCTAGCAGACCCTCGCCTGGTCCGCTTTCGGCGGAATGGTGGTTCGGGCGCCCAGCCTCGCGCTCCCCCGCCAAACCCCCTATCTCCGCCCCATGCGCCTGCGTGTCGTCGATCTTGAAACCAGCGGCGGGGATCGTTCCGCCGAGATCCTCGAGGTCGGGATCGTCGATGTCCTGCCGAACGGGGCGGGCGGCTGGGTCGCCTCGCCGCCGGTGACGAAGCTGTTCCGGCCGCGGGGGGAGATCTCGTTTCACGCCATGGCGGTGCATCATCTGACGCCGGAGCATTTCTGTGACGATGATCCGCACTGTGACGAATACCGGCTGCGCGAGATGTTCCTGCCCGTGCCAGCGGACGTCATGGTGGCGCATTCGGCGCGGTTCGAGCGGGGATTTATCGCCGATACGGCGCATGGCGGCCTGCCGTGGATCTGCACGGTGCGGTCGGCCAAGAATGTCTGGCCCGAGGCGCCGGGGCATTCCAATCAGGTGCTGCGGTACTGGCGGGGGCTGAGGCTGGACCCGGCGCTGGCTGATCCGGCGCACCGGGCGGGGCCGGACGCCTGGGTGACGGCGCATCTGCTGATCGACATGCTGAAGGTCGCCACGGTCGAGCAGATGCTGGCCTGGACGAATGAGCCGCGGCGGCTGGACCGGATTCCGTTCGGCAAGCATCGCGGACGGCCGTGGGCCGAACCGCCGGAGGACTATCTGCGCTGGATGGCGGGGCAGGGGGATATGGACGCCGATGTCGTGGCCGCCGCGCGACAGGAGCTGGACCGTCGCGCCGGGGGCGTCATCGGGGCTCTGGCGGTCGGTCCCGACGCGGGCTAAACCGGACCCTCGGGCCCGCCTTTCGGAGTATTCAGGTTGAAGATTGCCGAACGCTGGTTCGTGATGGCGGGCGTGGCCCTGCTGGGCGCGATCGCCCTGGCGGGCGT
This sequence comes from Brevundimonas sp., assembly GCF_051860745.1. Classification (GTDB taxonomy): domain Bacteria; phylum Pseudomonadota; class Alphaproteobacteria; order Caulobacterales; family Caulobacteraceae; genus Brevundimonas. The sequence goes on along the minus strand of NZ_JBHYDN010000022.1, from coordinate 25,379 downwards.
GATCGTGGCCGTCTATGCGGCCTGGCTGTTCCATGACCTGCCCGACGCCTCGGAGCTGGCCGACTACCGGCCGGCGACGGCGACGCGGGTCTATGCCGGCGACGGGACGCTGATCGGCGAATTCTCGGACGAGCGGCGCATCTATGTGCCGTATGAGCAGATCCCGCTGCCGGTGATCCAGGCCTTTCTGGCGGCCGAGGACCGGAATTTCTTCAACCATGGCGGCATCGACGTGGGCGGCCTGGGCCGGGCCATGTTCAAGAACATCTTCAACGCCGCCACCGGGCGGCGGCTGGAGGGCGGCTCGACCATCACCCAGCAGGTGGCCAAGAACGTCCTGCTGACCAATGAGAGCAGCATCAACCGCAAGGTCAAGGAAGCCATCCTGGCCAACCGGCTGGAAGCGACCCTGACCAAACAGCAGATCATGGAGCTGTATCTCAACGAGATTTTCCTCGGCTATCGCTCCTATGGCGTGGCCGCGGCGGCCTACAACTATTTCGGCAAGTCGCTGAGCCAGCTGACGCCGGACGAGGCGGCCTTTCTGGCGGCCCTGCCCAAGGGGCCGAACAACTATCACCCCAAACGCCACCCCGAGGCCGCGCTGGGCCGTCGCAACTGGGTGCTGGGGGAGATGAACCAGAACGGGTTTATCAATGACGCGCAGCTGGCCACGGCCCTCGCCCGGCCGCTGTCGGCCCAGGATGCGCCGCGCCGGGCCCAGTACGCCGACGCCGACTTCTTCGTCGAGGAGGCGCGCCGGCAGGCCATCGCCCGCTTCGGTCAGGAAGAGGTCAACCGCGGCGGCTACTATATGCGGACCACGCTGGACCCGACGCTGCAGTCGGCGGCGCGCGACGCCCTGATGCACGGGCTGGAGAACTATGACCGCCGGCATGGCTGGCGCGGGCCGTGGGGCACGACCGACTTCGCCGAGGGCTGGCGCGAGACCGCCGTCCGGGGCCAGCGACCGCCCGAACGCCGGGCCTGGGAGGCGGCGGCCGTCGAATCCGTGGCGGGCAACAACGTCCGCATCCGCACCGCGCGCGACAACCGCTCGGGCTCGCTGATCACCGCCGACGCGGCCTGGGCCAACGCCAACCGGCAGCTGCGGCGCGGCGACCTGATCTTCGTCGAGGCGCGGGGCGGCCAGTACCTTCTGAAACAGGTGCCCAACGTCAACGGCGCGCTGGTGGCGATCGAGCCGCAGTCCGGGCGGGTGCTGGCGATGGTCGGGGGCTATTCCTACGCCCTGTCCAGCTTCAACCGCGCCACCCAGGCCAATCGCCAGCCGGGCTCGGCGTTCAAGCCTTTCGTCTATGCGGCGGCGCTGGAGGGGGACTATACGCCCGCCTCGATCGTGCTGGACGCCCCGATCAGCTTCGCCGGCGGCCGCAATGGCGAACGCTGGACGCCGGAGAACTACAGCCGCGAATACTACGGACCCCAGAGCCTGCGCCGTGGGCTGGAGCTGTCGCGCAACGTCATGACCGTGCGGCTGGCCCAGGACGTGGGCATGACCAATGTCGTCAGCCTGGCCCGGCGGATGGGCGTGGCGGAGAATCTGCAGCCGAACCTGTCGGTGTCGCTGGGGGCGGGGGAGACCACGCCCTATCGCCTGACGGCCGCCTACGCCGCCTTCGTCAACGGCGGGCGGCGGGTCGATCCCTATCTGATCGAAATGGTCCAGGACCGCGACGGCGAGACCATCTTCCGCGCCGACCGGCGCCGTTGCCGCGACTGCGGCCGGCCCTTCAGCGGCCAGGAATCGCCCCGGCTCGAGGGGCGCGGGACGCAGGTGATCGACCCGATCACCGCCTATCAGATGAGTTCGATGCTGGAAGGCGTGGTCCAGCGCGGCACCGGCGCCGGCGCCCGGGGCCTGGGCCGCTGGGTCGGCGGCAAGACCGGCACGACCAATGAATACCGTTCGGCCTGGTTCGTCGGCTTCTCGTCCGACATCGTGGTCGGGGTGTTCATCGGCTTTGACGACAACCGGCCGCTGGGCTCGGGCGAGACGGGCGCCACCGGACCGGTGCCGGTGTTCACGGAGTTCATGCAGGTCGCCCTGCGCGAGCGCCCGGCCCGGCCGTTCGTGCGGCCCCGGAATGCGGTGTTCCGCACCGTCAACGGCATCGAGGAGGCCTTCCGGCCCGGTACCGAACGCCGGCGCGAGGAAGAGGCCCCCGCGCAGGAAATCCCCACCGGCCCGCAGAACTACAATGAGGTGATCCGCCGGGAGGAGGCGGACGCGACGGGCCAGCCGCCGTCCACCGCCCCGGCTCCGCCGGTCACGCCGCCGCCGCCGAAGAAGGAGCCGGCCGAGGATTTGAGCGGGCTGTATTAGGGACGAGGGGCGAGGGGCGAAGACAGCCCTGCAATTCCCTCGACCCTCGACTCTCGCCCCTACTTCCCCTTTCCCCCGGCGCACTCTATGTCCGCGCCTCACTTAGCTATCGCCGGAGAATGCGATGAGACCGGATGTCGAGGCCATGAAGGCCGACATCGAGCAGAGCATCGCTCTGCTCAGGAGGCGTCTTTGACTGGGATGTCGCGCTTCGAAAACTTGATGAGCTGAACGCGCGGGTCGAGGACCCGACGCTGTGGAACGACCCCGAGGCGGCCCAGGCCGTGTCGCGGGACCGTTCCCGGCTGGCCGCCCAGATCGACACGGTCCGCGAGATGGAGACCGGTCTGGAGGAGGGCGTGATGCTCGCCGACATGGCCGATGAGGAAGGCGACGAGGCGACGCTGGAGGAGGCGCGCGCCTCGCTGAAGGCGATCAAGGACCGCGCCGGCCGCGCCGAACTGGAGGCCCTGCTGTCCGGCGAGGCCGACGGCAATGACGCCTATCTGGAAGTGAACTCCGGCGCCGGCGGCACGGAGTCCTGCGACTGGGCCGGGATGCTGCTGCGGATGTATTCGCGCTGGGCCAGGGCGCACGGCTATGAGGTCGAGCTGGAGGCCGAGGAATCGGGCGACCAGGCGGGGATCAAGTCGGCCACCATCCTGATCACCGGACCGAACGCCTATGGCTGGCTGAAGTCGGAATCGGGCGTGCACCGGCTGGTGCGGATCAGCCCGTATGACGCGGCGGCCAAGCGGCACACCTCGTTCGCCTCGATCGGGGTTTCGCCGGTGGTGGACGACGCGATCGAGATCGACATCAATCCGTCCGACGTGCGCACCGACACCTACCGCGCCTCCGGTTCGGGCGGTCAGCACATCAACAAGACGGACTCGGCGGTGCGTCTGACGCACATTCCGACCAATACGGTGGTGGCCTGCCAGGCCGGCCGCTCGCAGCACCAGAACCGCGAGCAGGCGTGGAAGATGCTGCGGGCGCGGCTGTACGAACTGGAGCTGCAACGGCGCGAGGCGGCGGCGCAGGCCGTGGCCGACGCCAAGACCGACATCGGCTGGGGTCACCAGATCCGGTCCTACGTTCTGCAGCCCTATCAGATGGTCAAGGACCTGCGGACCAACGTCGAAACCTCGGACACCCAAGGGGTGCTGGACGGGGATCTGGACCTGTTCATGGGCGCGGCGCTGGCGGCCCGGGTAGGCGAGACGCGCGGATCGACGGTCGAATAGAAAAGGCCCCGGATCGCTCCGGGGCCTTTTGTCTTTCAGCGTCCCTCGAAGATCAGGACGGGCCCTTCATGTCGATAATCTGCGGTGCGGGGTCGGGCGCGGCCGGGCGCGGCGCGGGCGTGGGGGCCGGCGCCTCGCGGCGGCCTTGCAGGACGCGGCCCTGGAAATAGGCGCCGATGTCGATCGACATCTGTTCGGCGGTGATGTCGCCGTCGACATAGGCGGTGGCGACCAGCTTGACCTGTTTGCCCGAGATGCCGCCGACGATACGGCCGCGAACCTCGATATAGTCGGCCGAGACATTGCCCTCGACCGCGCCGGTTTCGCCGACGATCAGTCGGCCGACGCGGACATCGCCCTTGATCGCGCCGTCGATCTGGAGATCGCCGCCGCCGGTGATGCCGCCCTCGAACTGGAGGTCGGACGACAGGGTGGACAGACCTCGTGCGCCGGGCGCCGACGGGGACGCGGCGCGGGCCGGCGCCGCCGAGGAACCGCCCGGCGTGGGCAGGTCAGGCAGCGGCGGGATCGATGATCCGTTGTCAGCGCGGGGCTGGGGCGACGGGGCGGGGGATTTAGTCTTGTTGAACAAGTTGGTCTCCGGCTCTCATGAAGCGGGCGGGGTTTTGGGGTCGGCCATTCATCCACACTTCGTAATGCAGATGTACGCCGGTGGAGCGTCCTGTGGTTCCCATGGCGCCGACACGCTGACCAAGCTTGATCCGCTGGCCGGGGAGGACCGCCGTGGCGTTCAGGTGAGCGTAGCGCGTCTTGAAACCGCGTCCATGATCTATCTCAACGGTGTTGCCATACCCTGAACGTATGCCGACGAAAGACACGATTCCGGGAGCGGGGGCGTAGATGGGCGTGTTGAGCGGAGCGGCGAAGTCCTGACCCTGATGCAGGGCCGGGCGGCCGTTGAACGGGTCGAAGCGAACGCCGAAGCCCGAGGTGGTGCGCGCGGGCGTCGGGCGGCGGAAGGGCATGCTCTCGGCGGCGTTGGCCAGCGAGCGCATGTCGGACAGGTTGTCGGCGGCGTGGCGGATGCGGACGGCGAAGGCTTCGTCGACATCCAGCACGGCGGCCAGCGCCCGCGGGTCGCGCGCCTCGACCAGCGGACCGCCGAGGGCAGAGCCGTGCGGCGTGTAGGCGGAGGGGTTGAGGCCGGCGAGGCGGAAGGCGAGGCGGAGGCGCTCGGCGCGGGTCTGGGCCTCGGTCTCGGCGCGGGCGATCAGCCGCTCCTGATCCATGCGCACGGCGATCATGCGCTGGACCGGCGAGGACCGGTCTGGATTGAGGGCCGGAGCGGGGCGCAGCGCCTGTTCAGCGCCGTCGACGCCGCGGAACATACCCATCACCTGGGTCAGGGCCGCGTGACGGCGCTCGACCATCTGGGCCATTTCGTCGAGCGAGCCGGTCGTGGCGGTCATGCGCACGACGGCGCTGTCCAGCCGGGCCTGCAGGTCGGCGTTCATCCGCTCCGAAGCGGCGCGGGCGCGGGCGACGGTGCGGTCCGTCTGACTCTGCGCCACCATGTCGAAGATCATGCTGCCCGACGCCATGGCGGTCCAGCCGCCCAGCAGCACCGCGGCCACGGCGCCCAGCGCCTGTTTTCCGGGCGTCAGGGCCCAGGCGCGGACGGCGTCGCCGTCGCGCAGATACAGATATCGGGTCGGAAACCATTTTCCGATCAGAGACCGCCTGACAGTCGGCTCTTGTTCGGTCATCACGCAACGCCCCCAGAACGTACGACGAGGGGTTATGCGCCAAGGTATAGCTTGGGGACAAGTCTGTTCACGACTTGTTAACCACCTTGGGCGGTCTTCACGCGAAGAACGCCGGTATTCGTGGCTATTATTCGCTTGGCAGGCGAATCCGCGAATCTATGTAACGCCTGTTACATCTCCGGCGGGGTCTGGATCGTTCCGTGATCAGAGCGATTGCGCGGCCGCCAAGACTTCCGCCGCGTGGTTCTTGACTGACACCTTGCGCCAGACACGCCGTACGACGCCGGCGCCGTCGATCAGGAAGGTGGCCCGCTCGATGCCCATATATTCGCGGCCGTAAAGCTTTTTCTGGACCCAGACGCCGAAGGCCCCGGTGACGTCCTCCGGCTCGTCGGAGGCGAGGATGACCTTGAGGTCGTATTTGGCCTTGAAGCGGTCGAGCTTCCTCACCGGATCGCGGGACACGCCGATGACCACGGCCCCGGACTCGTCGAAATCCCCGATCAGGGCGGAGAAGTCCTGGCCCTCGGTCGTGCACGCCGGCGTGTCGGCCTTCGGATAGAAATACAGCACGACCGTCCGGCCCTTCAGCCCGTCCAGCGAAACCCGTCCGCCGCCGGCCGTGGCCATGTCGAACGCGGGGGCTTTGGAGCCTTCGGTGATCTCGGTCATTCCAACTCTCCGCTCATCCTGGCGAACGCCGGGACCCAGTTCTGTCCAGCCTGACGCCAGCGCCTCGGGACCGTTGTCAGCATGAACCTCGTAACCACCACTCACCCAAGGCGCTGGGTCCCGGCTTTCGCCGGGATGAGCGGAAGGGTTAGTGAGGGCGAACCAGGACGATCTGTCCACGCTTGCCCAGCCGGACCCTGAACGCGCCCAATTCCGGGTCGACGTCCTCCAGCGAGAAGGGCCGGGCCGGGTCACGCACGAGTTCGTCGTTGATCCAGACGCCCTCGTTCTCGATCTTCTTGCGCGCCTGACCGATCGACGGAGACAGGCCCGACCATTTGAGCAGCGCTTCCGCGCGACGTTCGGTGAAGGGCCCGCCATTTCTCTCCTGCTCGTCGAGCGTGCCGCCCCAGGGCATGTCCTCCGTGTGCAGACCATCCGTCGCGACCCCTTTTTCAAAGGCGCTTTCCGCCGTTTCGCGCGCTCTCTCGGCGGCGTACGCCCCGTGCAGCATGGTCGTGGCCGCGTCGGCGAGCGCCTTCTTGGCGTCGTTGATGGCCGCGCCGTCCAGCGCCTCCAGCCGGGCGATCTCGTCCAGCGGCGTATCGGTGAACAGGCGCAGGAATTTGCCCACGTCGGCGTCGTCGACGTTGCGCCAGAACTGCCAGTAGTCATACGGGCTCAGCTGTTCGGCGTTCAGCCAGACCGCGCCCTGGGCCGTCTTGCCCATCTTGCCGCCCGAGGCCGTCGTCAGCAGCGGGGTGGTCAGGCCGAAGGCGGCCTTGTGGTCTACGCGGCGGACCAGATCGACCCCCGAGACGATGTTGCCCCACTGGTCCGAGCCGCCCATCTGCAGGGTGCAGGCGCGGGCGCGGTTCAGCTCGAGGAAATCCACCGACTGCATCAGCATGTAGTTGAACTCGAGGAAGGTCATCGGCTGTTCGCGTTCCAGCCGCAGCTTGACCGAGTCGAAGGCCAGCATCCGGTTGATGGTGAAATGCGTGCCGTATTCGCGCAGGAATTCGACATAGCCGTAGGTCGACAGCCAGGCGTCGTTGTCGACCATGACCGCGTCGGTCGGGCCGTCGCCGAAGGTCAGGAATTTCTCGAACACCGTTCTGATGGAGGCGATGTTCGACTGGATGGTCTCGTCGGTCAGCTGGGGCCGCGAGGCGTCCTTGCCGGTCGGGTCGCCGACCTTGGTGGTGCCGCCGCCCATCAGGACGATGGGCTTGCCGCCGGCCTGCTGGAGGCGGCGCAGCATCATGATCTGGATCAGGCTGCCGACATGCAGCGAGGGGGCGGTGGCGTCGAAGCCGATGTAGCCGGTGACCACGCCCGTCGCAGCCGCCTCGTCCAGCTCGGCCGGGTGGGTGATCTGATGGATATAGCCGCGCGCCTGCAAAATTTGCAGGAAGTCGGACTTGAAGGCGGGCTCAGTCATGGGTTCGGACTTGGGGCTCGGACTTGGGGATCAGGCTTGGCTTGGGAGGGAAGGGGCGTGTAGCACGAGCCTATGGAAGCGCGAACCGCCGGAACGCCCGGACAGCGACTGTCTTTGCGGCGCCACGCCGACTCCGCCGGAGAGGCGGCGTCCCGCGTCGAGGCGACCGCGTGGCGTCCGCAGCATGGCCGTCTCGCCCTGCGGTATGTGATCCACGCCCCGGCTGACGAGCTGCGCCTGCCGCCGATCGCGGACTCAAGCCGGGTGGATGGCCTGTGGCGGCACACCTGCCTTGAAGCCTTCATCCGGACGCCGTCGGGCGACGCCTATTGTGAGATCAACCTGTCCCCGTCGACCCGGTGGGCGGCCTATCGCTTTGACGGATATCGCGAGGGTATGGCGAACCTCGCAATGCCGCCGCCCCTGATCGAAAGCCGCGCCTATCCCGATCGCTACGAACTGGAGGCGCTGATCGACCTCGGCGGCGTGCCGGAACTGGCGCGATCCGACTGGCGACTCGGGCTGTCCGCTGTCATCGAAGACGCGGACGGCGACAAGGCGTGGTGGGCGCTGGCCCATCCGCCGGGCCAGCCGGACTTCCATCATGCCGCCGCCTTCGCTTTCGACCTGCCCGCCATGGAGCGCCCATGAAATTCGGCATCGACCGCCTGTTGTCCGAGCCCGAGCTACGGGCGGCGTTGCAGGGCAAGCGCGTGGCCCTGCTGGCGCATCCGGCCTCGGTGACGGCGGATCTGACCCATTCGGTGGATGCGCTGATGGCCTGTCCGGACCTGAAGGTCACCGCCGCCTTCGGTCCCCAGCACGGCATGCGGGGTGACCTGCAGGATAATATGATGGAGAGCCCGGACTTCACCGATCCGGTCCATGGCATCCCCGTCTTCAGCCTGTACGGCGAGGTGCGGCGGCCGACCGGCCAGGCGATGGGCACGTTCGACGTCATTCTGGTCGACATGCAGGACCTGGGCTGCCGCATCTACACCTTCATCACGACCCTGCTCTATATGCTCGAAGCCGCGGCCGAGCACGGCAAGACGGTCTGGGTGCTGGACCGGCCCAATCCGGCGGGACGGCCGGTCGAGGGGCTGACGCTGCGGCCGGGCTGGGAGAGTTTCGTCGGGGCCGGGCCGATGCCGATGCGGCACGGGATGACGCTGGGCGAGCTGGGGCTGTGGTTCATTGACCGGTTCAAGCTGGACGTCGACTACCGCGTCATCGAGATGCAGGGCTGGGCGCCGGAACAGGCGCCGGGCTTCGGCTGGCCGCTGGGCGAGCGCAGCTGGATCAACCCCAGCCCCAATGCGCCAAACCTGTCCATGGCGCGCGCCTATGCCGGGACAGTGATGCTGGAAGGCACGACCCTGTCGGAGGGGCGCGGCACGACCCGGCCGCTGGAGCTGTTCGGGGCGCCGGATATCGACGCCCGGGCGGTGATTGCGGAGATGCGGGCGCTGGCCCCGGAATGGCTGAAGGGATGCCGGCTGCGCGACTGCTGGTTCGAGCCGACCTTCCACAAGCATGTCGGAACGCTGTGCAACGGGGTGCAGATGCACGTCGACGACCCGGCCTATGACCATGCGGCGTTCAGGCCGTGGCGGGTTCAGGCGCTGGCGTTCAAGGCGATCCGGCGGCTGTATCCCGACTACGATCTGTGGCGGGACTTCCCGTATGAATACGCGTTCGGGAAGCTGGCCATCGATGTGATCAACGGCGGGCCGGCCCTGCGGGAATGGGTCGACGACCCGGCGGCGACGCCGGCCCATCTGGATGCGCTGACCCTGCCGGACGAGGCGGCTTGGGTGGAAGAGCGGAAGCCGTTCCTGCTCTACTGAGGGATCAAATATCCGCTCATCCCGGCTTTCGCCGGGATGAGCGGAACGGAAAGTGGCCCCTACGCCGGCTTTTCGGTCAGGCGCTTGTCCAGATAGGCGCCGACACGGGATTCGACGGCGCCGATGTGGTCTTGCCAGAAATGGGTCGCGCCCTCTTCCAGCTCATAGTCGATGATGATGCCCTTCTGGGTGCGCAGCTTGTTGACCACGCGCTCGACCTCGACGGGCGGGACGACGGTGTCATTGGCGCCGTGCAGGAACAGGCCCGAGGCCGGGCAGGGGGCCAGGAAGCTGAAGTCGTACATGTTCGAGGGCGGCGAGACGGAGATGAAGCCGTCCGTCTCGGGCCGGCGCATCAGCAGCTGCATGCCGATATAGGCACCAAACTGGTAGCCGGCGACCCAGGTCTGGGAGGCGCCGGGGTTTTGCGTCTGCAGCCAGTCGAGGGCGGTGGCCGCGTCGGCCAGCTCGCCGATGCCGCTGTCGAACTCGCCCTGCGACTTGCCGACGCCGCGGCTGTTGTACCGCAGGGTGGCGAAGCCGCGCTTCTGGAACAGCTGGTACAGGGTCACGGTGACCGGGTTGTTCATATGCCCGTTCGCCTTGGGGTGCGGATGCAGAATCAGGGCGATTGGCGCGTTCGGGCGCTTGCCCGGCGAGTAGCGGCCTTCGATACGGCCAGAGGCGCCGGGCAGGATGACTTCAGGCATGTGGATCCAACGCTCTGGGGAATTCCGCGATCAACTGTCGTTTCGCACCTGCGTAATACTTGACCGCAGCGGTAGGACTTTCTAAGTCCCGCGTGCGCGCCGACGCCTTTGCGAAGGCGCGGGTTCTAGCACAGGACCCTCGAAAAGCGCGCGATTTTTGAGGAAGCGCAATGCGCCTGTCGACCAAGGGCCGATACGCTGTGATGGCGATGGCCGATCTGGCCCGGAACGGACAGGGCGAGGGCGGGGTTCGCGCTGTCTCCCTGGCGGAGATCGCGGCGCGTCAGGAGATTTCGCTGAGCTATCTGGAACAGTTGTTCGCCCGCCTGCGCAAGAGCGGCCTGGTGCAGAGCGTGCGTGGTCCCGGCGGCGGCTATCGGCTGGCCAAGGGCGCCGACCAGACCGTGGTGGCCGAGATCGTGCTGGCCGTCGATGAACCCATCCGCGCCACCCGCTGCATCGGCCATTCGTCACCCAAGGGATGCATGATGGCCGGGGAGCGCTGCATCACCCACAATCTGTGGGAGGACCTCGGCGACGAGATTCACCGCTATCTCGCCGGAGTGTCGCTGGAGGATGTGGTGATGAACCGCACCGGCGCGCGGCGCCGGGCGACCGCGGCGGAAGTCGGGGTGGCGGCGTGAGCGGGGTCTATCTGGACTACAATGCCTCGGGACTGGTCCGTCCCGAGGTTCAGGACCTGATGGCCAAGGCCCTGGCCGACAACGGCAATCCCAACGCTGTACATGCGGCCGGGCGGCGGGCGCGGGCGCGGGTCGAAACGGCGCGGGCGCAGGTAGCCGATCTGGTCGGGGCCGATCCGACGGCGGTGGTCTTCTCCAGCGGCGGCACCGAGGCGAACGCCCAGGCGGTGGCCAGCGCCATCGCGGCCGGCTGCGAGCGGCTGATCGTCGGCGCGACGGAGCATCCTTGCGTGGCCGAGGCGGCGACGGCCTCGGGCAAGCCGGTGAAGATGCTGTCCGTCGACGCGCGCGGCGTCGTGGACCTGAACAAGCTGCGGCAACTGCTGGGACAGCCGGGCCGCGCGGTGGTGGCCATCCACCACGCCAATAACGAGAGCGGCGTCATCCAGCCCATCCTCGAGGCGGCGAGGCTGGTACGCTCCGCCGGCGGCTGGCTGCACGTCGACGCCATCCAGTCGGCGGGCAAGATTCCGGTCGATATCCTCACGCTCCGGGCCGACAGCCTGACCCTGTCCGCGCACAAGCTGGGCGGGCCGCAGGGCGTCGGGGCTCTGGTGATTGGCGAGGGCCGGGAGGCGGTGCGGATCCTGCACGGGGCGGGGCAGGAGCGGGGTCTGCGGGCCGGGACGGAGAATGTGCCGGGGATCACCGGCTTCGGCGCCGCCGCCGTCTGCGCCGCGCGTGACCTGCCAACCGTACAGTCGCACGCCGCATGGCGCGACGCGGCCGAGGCGGTGGTCAAGGCGGCCGGGGCGACCGTCATTGGCGAGGGGGCCGAGCGGCTGCCCAACACCCTGTTCATGGCCGTGCCCGACTGGGAAAGCCCGCAGCAGCTGATCACCCTCGACCTGATGGGTCTGATGGTTTCGGCCGGATCGGCCTGTTCTTCGGGCAAGACCAAGCCGTCGCGGGCCATCGTGGCTACCGGCCGGATCGACATGGCGACGGGCGGCATCCGTATTTCCGGCGGCTGGGGCACGGTCGAGGACGACTGGAAGCGGTTCGCCGCCGCCTGGGTCGAGGCCTACGCCAAACAACGCGCGCGGGCGGCCGAGCGGGCCGGGGCTGACGCCTGATGGCCGCTGTCCAGAAGACCATCGACGCCGTCGCCGCGCTGGAGAAGTACGAGCACGGCTTCACCTCGGACATCGACACCGAATACGCCCCGCGCGGGCTGAACGCCGATATCGTGCGGTTCATTTCGGAGAAGAAGGGCGAACCGGAGTGGATGCTGGAATGGCGTCTGGCCGCCTATGAGCGCTGGCTGGCGATGGAGGAGCCGACCTGGGCGTCGGTGAGATACACGCCGGTCGATTACCAGAGCCTGTTCTACTACGCCGCGCCGAAGGAGAAGGCGGGGCTGAAGTCGCTGGACGAGGTCGACCCGGAAATCCTCGCCATCTACGCCAAGCTGGGCATTCCGCTGAAGGAGCAGGAGGTGCTGGCGGGCGTCGAGGGCGCGCCGCGCTACGCCGTGGACGCGGTATTCGACAGCGTCTCGGTGGTCACCACCTTCAAGGCGGAACTGGCCAAGGTCGGCATCATCTTTATGCCGATTTCCGAGGCCTTGCGCGAACATCCTGAACTGGTGCGCCAATATCTGGGTTCGGTGGTGCCGGTCTCGGACAACTATTTCGCGGCCCTGAACAGCGCGGTCTTTTCGGACGGATCGTTCGTCTACATCCCGCCGGGCGTGCGCTGCCCGATGGAGCTGTCGACCTATTTCCGCATCAATGCGAGCCAGACGGGCCAGTTCGAACGCACCCTGATCATCGCCGACAAGGGCAGCTACTGCTCCTATCTGGAGGGCTGCACCGCGCCGATGCGCGACGAGAACCAGCTGCATGCGGCCGTGGTCGAACTGGTGGCGCTGGACGACGCCGAGATCAAATATTCGACGGTGCAGAACTGGTACCCCGGCGACGCCGAGGGCAAGGGCGGGATCTACAACTTCGTCACCAAGCGCGCCGACTGCCGCGGCGACCGGTCGAAGGTCAGCTGGACCCAGGTCGAGACCGGCTCGGCGGTGACGTGGAAATATCCGTCCTGCATCCTCAAGGGCGAGGAGAGCTCGGGCGAATTCTATTCCATCGCCATCACCAACGGACATCAGCAGGCCGACACCGGCACCAAGATGATCCATCTGGGCAAGAATTCGAAGAGCCGGATCATCGCCAAGGCGGTCTCGGCGGGCAAGTCGGACTCGACCTATCGCGGGCTGGTTTCGGTGCACCCGAAGGCGACGGGCGTGCGCAACTTCACCCAGTGCGACAGCCTGCTGATCGGCAAGGACTGCGGCTCGCACACCGTGCCCTATATCGAGGCCCGCAACGGCTCGGCCCAGCTGGAGCACGAGGCGACGACGACGCGCCTGTCGGACGACCAGCTGTTTTACGCCCAGCAGCGCGGGCTTTCGCAGGAGGAGGCGGTGGCCCTGCTGGTCAACGGCTTCGTCCGCGACGTGATGCAGAAGCTGCCCATGGAGTTCGCCGTCGAGGCGCAAAAGCTGGTGGCGATCAGTCTGGAAGGGAGCGTGGGGTGAGCAGGTCTTGGTTTCGGCGAGACCGACTGATGACGGTTCCAATCCATCCGATGGGCTGGCTTACCTATGGTCTGGTCGTTTCGGCTTTTGGACTGTGGGTTGCTGCAGATTCCGATCCGCTCATCGAACCGCAATGGCTCTCCGGTGCGGCGTTGACCCTTCTCATTTACGTCATGCTGGGCATGGCCGTCGCACTAATCGCAAAGACTGAAAAGCGCTGATGCTCTCCATCTCCAACCTTCACGTCGCCGTTGGCGACAAGCCGATCCTCAAGGGGCTGACGCTCGACGTTCCGGCGGGCGAGGTGCACGCCATCATGGGACCGAACGGGGCCGGCAAGTCGACGCTGGGCTACGCCGTGGCCGGACGGCCGGGCTATGAGGCGACGCAGGGCGGCGTGTCGTGGAAGGGCGAGGACCTGCTGGCGCTGGAGCCCGCCGAGAGGGCGGCGAAGGGCGTCTTTCTGTCGTTCCAGTATCCGATCGAGATTCCCGGCGTCCCCGCCCTGACCTTCGTGCGCACGGCGCTGAACGCCCAGAAGCGCGCGCGCGGCGAGGAGGAGGTCTCGGCCCCCGGCTTCCTGAAGCTGGTCCGGGCGGCGTCGACGGCGCTGAAGATGGATTTCGACATGCTGAAGCGGCCGCTCAACGTCGGCTTTTCGGGCGGCGAGAAGAAGCGGATGGAGATCCTGCAGATGGCCCTGCTGGAGCCGTCGCTGCTGATCCTCGACGAGACGGATTCGGGCCTCGACATCGATGCCCTGCGGATCGTGGCCGAGGGGGTCAATGCGATGCGTTCGCCGGAGCGGGCCATGCTGGTGATCACCCACTATCAGCGCCTGCTGGACTATATCCAGCCGGACCGGGTGCATGTGCTGGCCGGCGGGCGGATCGTGGCGTCCGGCGGGCCGGAGCTGGCGCATCAGCTCGAGGCCGAGGGCTACGACAAGTACGCGATGGAGGCGGCGTGAACGCCCTTCCGCTGATCGATCTGAAGGACGCGTCCAGCTTCCCCTCGCGCCGAGTCGAGGCGTGGAAATATTCGGACCTGCGCCGGCATCTGCGCGAGGCCCCGGCGGCCTCGCCATCGGCGGCGGTGCCGCTGGTCGGGGGTGGACCGTTCGAGGCGCTGGGCGGCGAGGCCATGGTGTTCGTCAACGGCCGGGCCGTGAACGAGACCCAGCTGATGGTCAGCGGGGACAGGACCGTGCGGCTGCGCCTGATCTCCCGGGCGGAGGGTACGGGCCATGCCCTGACCGCCCGCGTTTCGGCTCGGGCGGGGGCGAAGCTGCTGCTGCTGGAAACCCATGAGGGCCACGGCTCGGCCTATGTGGCGCACAACCGGCTGGAGCTGGACGTGGCGCGCGGCGCCGAGGTGACCCGGGTGGTTCTGACCGACGAACCGGCGGACGCGGTCTCGATCACCCAGGCCCAGGTGCGGGTCGAGGCGGGCGGCGTCTATCGCCAGACGATCCTGACGACCGGCGCGAAGCTGCAACGGCTGGAGACCCAGGTGACGCACCGGGCGCAGGGCGCCGACGTGCGGCTGGACGGGGTCTATGTGCTGTCGGGCGAGCGGCAGGCCGACCTGACCTCGGTGGTCGATCACGTGGCCGCGAACGGGGTCACCAGCCAGTTGACCAAGGGCGTGGTGCGCGACACCGCCCGCGGCGTGTTCCAGGGCAAGATCGTCGTCGAGCGCGGGGCCGACGGGACGGATGCGCGCATGGGCCACCACGCCCTGATCCTTGGCGAGCGGGCCGAGGTCGACGCCAAGCCGGAGCTGGAGATCTACGCCGACGACGTGCAGTGCGCGCACGGCAATACGGTCGGAAATCTGGACGAGGCGGCGCTGTTCTACATGCAGCAGCGCGGCCTCCTGGCCGACGAGGCGCGGGCGTTGCTGACGCAGGCCTTCCTGATCGAGGTGGTCGACCGGATCGAACACGAGGGCGCGCGGGAGGTGGTGCGCACTTGGTTGGAGGAGAGGCTTTGAGCGCCCCGCCAAATTCTCCCTTCCCCCTCGAGGGGGGAAGGGCCAGGGATGGGGGTGTGCGCGCGGACCTGACCGGGAATGGCGCGGCAGGCGTCGATGCCGCCTCTCGCGCTCGATCCGGCGCCGCCGGTGCGAACACCCCCACCCAACCCTCCCCCGTCGAGGGGGAGGGCTTTGATGTGTACGCCGCCCGTGCACAGTTCCCGATCCTGTCGCGGCAGGTGAACGGCAAGCCGCTGGTCTATCTGGACTCGGCCGCCTCGGCGCAGAAGCCGCGGGCGGTGATCGACGCCATGGTGCTGGCGATGGAGGGCAGTTACGCCAACGTCCACCGCGGCCTGCACACCCTGGCCAATGAGACGACCGAGGCGTTCGAGGCGGCGCGCGAGAGCGTGGCGCGGTTTCTGAACGCGCCGGCCGCCTCGAACATCGTCTGGACCAAGGGGGGGACCGAGGCGATCAATCTGGTCGCGGCCGGGATCGGCCACTCCCTCCAGCCGGGCGACGAGATCATCGTCAGCCAGATGGAGCACCACTCCAACATCGTGCCCTGGCACATGCTGCGCGAGCGGCGCGGGGTCGTGCTGAAATGGATCCCGGTGCTGGACGACGGCTCGCTGGACATGGCGGCCTATGCCGACCTGCTGGGGCCGCGGACGAAGATCGTCGCGGTGACCCACATGTCCAATGTGTTGGGCACGATCAATCCGGCAAAGGCGATCACCGAGATGGCCCACGCGGTCGGGGCGCAGGTTCTGATCGACGGCTGTCAGGGCGCGGTGCACGCCGCGCCGGACGTGCAGGCCATCGGCTGCGACTTCTATGTCTTCACCGGCCACAAGCTCTTCGGTCCGACCGGGATCGGCGCCCTGTACGGGACGGCCGAGGCGCTGGAGGCCTTGCCGCCATATCAGGGCGGGGGCGAGATGATCGAGACGGTCGAGATGGACCGGATCACATATGCGAAGCCGCCGCACCGGTTCGAGGCGGGGACTCCGCCGATCCTCGAGGCCATCGGACTGGGCGCCGCGATCGAGTGGCTGCGGTCGTTCGACGGCGCCGCGATCCGGGCTCATGAGCAGGCCCTGATGGATCGGGTGCGGGCGCGACTTGCGGGCCTGAACTGGCTGACCGAGATCGGCACGGCGGAGGGGAAGGGGGCGATTTTCACCTTCACCGTCGACGGCGCCCACGCCCATGACATCGCCCAGGTGATGGACCGCTATGGCGTCGCCGTGCGCGCCGGCCTGCACTGCGCCGAGCCGCTGGCGAAGCGATTTGGCCTGACGTCGAGCGCCCGCGCCAGCTTCGCCCTATATAATACGACAGAGGACGTCGACGCCTTCGCCGCCGCCCTGATCAAGGCCCGTGAGTTTTTCGCATGAGCGACCAGACGACCCAATCGCCCCATCCGGCCGCCGACAGCGCCGCCTTCGCCGAAGCCTGGGACGCGCCACAGAAGGACGCCCTGGCCCAGGCCGAGATCGACCGGATGACGGACGACATCATCGAGGCGCTGAAGTCGGTGTTCGACCCGGAAATCCCGGTCGACATCTATGAACTGGGACTGATCTACAAGGTCGACCTGTCCGACGACCGCGACGTGGTGGTCGAGATGACCCTGACCGCGCCGGGCTGCCCCGTGGCCGGCGAGATGCCGATCTGGGTTGAGGAGGCGGTGAAGAAGGTCGAGGGCGTCCGGTCGGCGCGCGCGGAACTGACCTTCGACCCCCCCTGGGACGCGTCGAAGATGAGCGACGAGGCCAAACTGGCCCTGAACATGTTCTGATGGACCGTCCGATGACCGAGCTTCAGACCACGATCCGCCCCCGCCGCCCGCGCCCCAAGGCGGTCAGCCTGACGGACGCCGCGGCCGAACGGGTGCGCGACATCATGGCCAAGGCTGAGAAGCCCTATGTCGCCCTGCGCGTCGGGGTGAAGAACGGCGGCTGCGCGGGACAGGAATACACCTTCGCCTATGCCGAGACGATCGAACCGCTGGACGAGGTGGTCGAGGACAAGGGGGTCACCATCCTGATCGACCCCAAGGCGATCCTGTTCCTGATCGGGTCGGAGATCGACTACGAGACGACGAAACTGTCGTCGAAATTCGTCTTCCGGAATCCGAACCAGACCGACGCCTGCGGCTGCGGCGAGAGCGTCACCATCATTCCCGCGAAGGCGCTGGAAGCCGACTGATGATCCGGCTGGACGGGGTCACCAAGCGCTTCCGGAGCGCGGCGGGCGAGCGCGTGGCGCTGGACGCGGTCGATCTGACCGTCGCGGCGGGTCAGGTGTTCGGCGTGGTCGGTCGCTCGGGCGCGGGCAAGTCGACCCTGATCCGGACCATCAACCTGCTTGAGCGGCCGGACGCGGGGCGGGTGACCGTCGATGGGCGCGAGATGACGACGCTGCCGCCGGCCGAGCTGCGCGCCGCGCGCCGCCGGATCGGTATGATCTTCCAGCATTTCAACCTGCTGAACGCCAGGACGGTGGCCGAGAACGTCGCCTTCCCGCTGCGGCTCGAGGGCCGGGCGGCGGCGGACGTCGATCGCCGGGTCGCGGACCTGCTGGAGCAGTTGGGCCTGTCGGAGCATGCGAAGAAACATCCGGCGCAGCTGTCGGGCGGGCAGAAGCAGCGGGTGGGGATCGCCCGGGCCCTGGCCTGCGAGCCCGGCGTGCTGCTGTGCGACGAGGCGACCAGCGCCCTGGACCCCGAGACGACTGATGAGATCCTGACCCTGCTGGACCAGCTGAACCGGGACCTGAAGCTGACCATCGTGCTGATCACCCACCAGATGGAGGTGGTGCGCCGCGTCTGCGACCGGGTGGCGGTGCTGAAGGACGGGCGGGTGGTGGAGGAGGGGGCGACGGCCGACGTCTTCCTGCACCCGCAACACGCCGCGACCCGGGCCATGCTGGCCGAGGGCGAGGAAGGGTTCGAGACCGCCGACGTGCCGCCCGGCGGTCGGCTGGCGAAGCTGACCTTCCGCGGCGGCTCGACCTATGAGCCCGAGCTGAGCCGCGTCGCGCGCTCGGTGGGCGTCGACTATTCGATCCTGTCGGGCCGCATCAGCCGCATCCGCGGCGAGCCCTACGGCCAGCTGGTCGTGGCCTTCACCGGCGGCGACGCAGAGGCGGCTGTGGCCCAGCTGACGGCGCGCGGCGTCGCCGTTGAGGACGTGGGGGAGGAGGTTTGATGGACGGCTTCTTCGCCAATGTGGACTGGCCAGAGATCGCGCGAGCGAGCCGCGACACCCTGCTGATGCTCGGCGGGTCGATGGCGCTGACCGTTCTGTTCGGCATTCCGCTGGGGGTGCTGTTGTACCTGTCCGGCAAGGGGCGGCTGGCGGCCAATCCGGTCGTGAATGCGGTGCTGTCGCTGATCGTCAACATCCTGCGGTCGGTGCCCTTCATCATCCTGCTGATCGTCATGCTGCCGGTGACGGTGCTGCTGGTCGGGACGTCGCTGGGCGTGGCTGGAGCGATCCCGCCGCTGGTCGTCGGCGCCGCGCCCTTCTACGCCCGTCTGGTCGAGACGGCCCTGCGCGAGGTCGACAAGGGGGTGGTCGAGGCGACCCAGGCCATGGGCGGCTCGACCTTCCAGATCGTCACCCGCGCCCTGCTGCCAGAGGCCATGCCCGGCATCCTCGCCGGCGCGACGGTGACCGCCATCGCCCTGGTCAGCTACACCGCCATGGCGGGGGTGGTCGGCGCGGGCGGGCTGGGCGACCTGGCCATCCGCTTCGGCTATCAGCGATTCCAGACCGATGTCATGGTCGTGACCGTCGTGCTGCTGCTCCTGTTGGTGCAGGTCCTCCAGATGCTCGGCGACCGGCTGGTCACCGCCGTTTCTCACCGTTGATCGTTTCCCGAAAGGCCCGCCATGAACCGCCGCTCGCTCCTGACCCTCGCCGCCGCCGCGACGGCGCTCGCCGCCTGCGGACAGGGGGCGGACAAGACCGCAGGCGCCACAGGACCACTGATCGTCGGCGCGACCGCCGTGCCGCACGCCGAGATACTGGAACATATCAAGCCGCTGCTGGCGGCTGAGGGAGTCCAGATCGAAATCAAGGTGTTCAACGACTATGTTCAGCCGAACACCCAGCTGGCCGAGGGCCGGCTGGATGTGAACTATTTCCAGACCAAGCCCTATCTGGACGAGTTCAACGCCTCGCGCGGTGCGGACCTGATCACGGTGGCGGGGGTGCATGTCGAGCCGCTGGGGGCCTATTCGCGCCGCTTCCGTACGCTGGCCGAGCTGCCGGACG
Organism: Brevundimonas sp.; assembly: GCF_051860745.1. Classification (GTDB taxonomy): domain Bacteria; phylum Pseudomonadota; class Alphaproteobacteria; order Caulobacterales; family Caulobacteraceae; genus Brevundimonas. The sequence continues at coordinate 5,870 of NZ_JBHYDN010000022.1, read as the reverse complement.
GGGCGGAGGTGGCGGTGCCCAATGACGCCTCCTCGATCGGGCGGTCGCTGATCCTGCTGCAGAAGGCCGGGCTGGTGCGGCTGAGGGACCCGGTCAATCCGTTGCAGACGCTGCGGGACATCGTGGAAAATCCGAAGAACCTGCGCTTCCGCGAGCTGGAGTCGGCGACCCTGCCGCGGGTGCTCGATCAGGTCGATATGGCGGTGATCAACACCAACTATGCGCTCGACGCCGGGCTGAAGCCACGCACCGACGCCCTGATGCTGGAAGGCGCCGACAGCCCCTATGTGAACTACCTGGTGGCGCGGCCGGACAACCGGACTGATCCGCGCATTGTCGCCCTCGCGGCCATGCTGCGCAGCCAGGCGGTCAAGGACTTCATCGCGCAGAAATACGATGGGGCGGTGATTCCGGCGGCTTGAACCGCTGGTTGATTCCACATACCCTTGGTGGGCGATTGGGGAGGTGTGGCATGCCGAAACGGAGCCTGATGATTTCCGTCGCGCGCGCGAGTGTCGCGGCGTCCCTCGTCGCTCTATTTCGTTCCTGGAACGGCGACAGTCCCGGCGATTGGTGGCCGCAGGCTTTGGGCCTGGCGATCGGCTTCATCCTGTTCGACCTGATCCGTCTCGGGTTGACGAGGCGTCGGGTGTCAACGCGCTGATGTTCGCCTTGGCCACCTCGTCCGGGGCCAGAACCGAGACCGCGGGCGTGACAGGCTGCCCGCTCGCCTCGGCGATCAGTTCCGCGGTCTTGCCCTCAACGGCGGCTTCCAGCCGGGCCAGAAACTCCTCCTTGCCCAACCCTGTCGGAATAGGGTCGAGGAACTCCAGCGTCGCGGTCCCAGGGTTCTTGCGAAATTCCTCCTGCGGCCAGAACAGGCCGAGGTTGGTGGCCAGCGGCACCACCGGCATGTCGAAGTCGCGATACATGTGCCAGACGCCCGAGCGGTAGCGGAATTTCTCGCCCACCCTGGCCAGATTGCCCTCGGGGTAGATCAGGATCTTGCGGCCCGCTGCATGGGCGTCGGCGGACCGGTGTTTCAGCGCCTCGCGGGCTTCGCGGCCACCGCAATTGTTGACGACGATGGCTCCCAGCTTGCGCAGCACCGTGCCGAGCAGCGGAAACTTCTCCAGATGATCGCCGGTGACGAAGGCCAGGTCGTCGAATTGGTCGTAGGTCGCGAAACCGTCGCCCCAGCTCTGGTGTTTGGAGGCGATGATGAAGGCGCCGACGGGCAGCCGCTCGCGGCCGCGCGCCTCGATCCGGATGCCGGCGAACACCCGCATGGCCTGCACCATCCGCTTCACATAGCGGCGGATGACCCAGGTCGTCGCGCCCCGGCCGGGCGTCAGGGCCGCGAACGCCGCGGCCGAGGTATAGACGATCGACAGGAGCCAATAGGCGACGTTGAAGGCGAAGCTGCGCATCGGTCCACTATGACGTGAAACGGTTCGGGTGAAAGGCTTCAGGCCGCCTTGTCGAGCCGGTCAGCGCTGGTGACGCGGTTCCGGCCGGCGTGTTTGGACGCATAGAGGGCGGTGTCGGCGCGATCGAGCAGGGAGGAGGCGGTCTCGCCCGGCCGCCGTTGCGCGAAGCCGGCCGACAGGGTCACCGCCCCCAGTTCGTCGTCCGTTGAGCGGCGGCGCAGCGAGCGGGAGGCGATTTCCTTGCGGATGGCCTCCAGGGCGTTCTCCACCTGGGCCAGGTTCTCTTCGGGGAAGATCATGGCGAACTCCTCGCCCCCGTATCGGGCGGCGATGCGGGGCGCCTTGGCCACGCGGCCCATGACGCTGGCCACATAGCGCAGCACCTGGTCGCCGGTCTGGTGCCCCCAGGTGTCGTTGAACCGCTTGAAGTGGTCGATATCGAGCACGGCAAGGGTCAGGGCGCCGCCGCCGGCCTCGGCCTGGGCGCAGGCTGTTTCCAGATGTTCGTCGAACGCCTTGCGATTGGCCAGATTGGTCAGGGCGTCAGTCATGGCGTCGCGACGCACCTGTTCGAGGTGTTCGCGCAGCCGGGCGACCTCGCGGGTCGAGGCGTCCAGCCGCTTCTCCAGCGTCTCGTTCTCGCGCTGGACCTTGCGGGTGGCCGAGGTCAGGCCGGAGACGATGGCCTGAAGTCCCGCTCCGTCGCCGGCGGTCTCGATGCTGGTCGCGGCCTTGTCGAGGGTCTGGCCGTAGGCGGCCTGCGTCTTGTGGGCCTTCGAGATGGCCTCGGACACGCTGGACAGTTCACGGTCCAGTACGCGACCGGCGTCGCGAATCTCTTCGGTCAGCCGCCCACGCGGCAGATACTCGGCGGCCAGCATGTCAGCCGTCGCCTCGGTGAACGGCTCGGACGCCGCCAGGATGCGCTTGATCTCACGGCCCAGCGGCCCTTCAGGGTCGCCGAGGTAATGGACCCAGATTTCGAAATTCAGCGGCGTCGGCCAGACGCCCGCTGACTCCATCGCCTCGATGACCCGGCGCGCCAGACCGTAGGCTTCAGGTCCCCGAAGAGTGGTTTCGAGCTCGGCCGCCATACGAATTCCCCGCCGGACCGCCCAAAGCGACCGATTTCCGGTAACGCTATGCGCGGTTCCGTAACGACGGGTTAAATCCGGTTCGCTGACCGCCGAATTGGGAGTTTTTTCAACTCTTGAGGGAGACGGGGCGGCGCAGGAAGGCGGGAACATCGCCTTCGCCGAACGGACGGCCGTTCGAGCGTTGCGGCTCAGGGCTCGCATTGTCGCCACGACGGTCCGACTGTCGCAGGTGGGTTTCCTGCACAGGACGGTCCTGGGAAGGAGCCGCAGGTATCGCGGCCACAGCGGCGACGGGTGCTTCGGCGGCCTCAACGGCCTCCGCCGCTGCGGGCCTGGCGCCGCGGCGACTACGGGTCCGGCGTGGCCTGGGCGCGTCGGTCGTCGGGGTATCGATCGCGGGCGCGTCGACCGCGGCTTCGGTTTTCACCGGTTCTGCGGTCGGGACGGGGGCGACAACCTCTGACGGTTCGACAGCCGCGTCCTGCGGCGTTTCGCGGGGAACGCGGCCACGGCCCCGGGCGGGCGCGCGTTCGGGACGACCGGAGTCGCGGCGCGGCTGTTCCCGGCCGGGCGAGAAGTCGACGCCGTCGAGGGTCAGCTCGATGGGATCCATCTTGATCAGCTTCAGGACCTTGTCGAGCGACCGGTCATCCGCCGGGGTCACGATCATGAAGGTCTGGCCCGTCTTGCCGGCGCGGCCTGTGCGGCCGATGCGGTGCACATAGTCGTCGGCGTGGTGCGAGACGTCGTAGTTGAAGACGTGGCTGACGTCGGGAATGTCGAGGCCGCGCGCGGCGACGTCGGAGGCCACCAGCAGCTTGAGTTCGCCCGAGCGGAAGGCGGCCAAGGTCTTCATGCGCAGCGACTGGTCGAGGTCGCCGTGGATCGGCGCGGCGTCGAAGCCGTGCTGTTTCAGCGACTTGGCGACGACATCGACTTCGGATTTGCGATTGCAGAAGACGATGCCGTTCTTGACGTCGGCGCGGCCGATCAGGGCGCGCAGGGCGGCGCGCTTGGCCTTGGGATCGCTGGAGGGGATGCGGACCAGATACTGGGTGATGGTCTCGGCCGTCATGGCCGGGCGCGAGGCCTCCAGCCGGGTCGGGTCCTTGAGGAACTGGGTCGTCAGCCGGGTGATCTCGGGCGGCATGGTGGCCGAGAAGAACAGGGTCTGGCGGCGCGGCGGCGTCAGTTTGAAGATGCGCTCGATATCGGGGATGAAGCCCATGTCCAGCATGCGGTCGGCTTCGTCGATGACCATGATCTCAACGCCGTTGAGCATGACCTTGCCGCGCTCGAACAGGTCCAGCAGACGGCCCGGGGTGGCGATCAGGACGTCGACGCCCTTGTTCAGCAGGGTCACCTGATCGCCCATCGAGACGCCGCCGATCAGCAGGGCCCAGCTCAGCTTGGTGCCCTTGGCGTATTTCTCGAACGACGAGGCGACCTGGTCGGCCAGTTCGCGGGTCGGGGCCAGCACGAGGGCGCGCGGCATGCGGGCCTTGGCCCGGCCGGACGACAGCCGGTCGATCATCGGCAGGGTGAAGGCGGCGGTCTTGCCGGTGCCGGTCTGGGCGATGCCGAGCACGTCGCGGCCGGCGAGGGCGACCGGGATGGCCGAGGCCTGAATTGGGGTGGCGGTGGTGTAGCCGGTGTCGGCGACGGCCTTGAGAGTCGTGGCCGAGAGGCCCAGCTGGGAGAATTCGGTCATGGGTCCTTGGGACTGGTAAGGACGGCCCGCGCATCGGGCCGTCGTGCGATGTCGCGGAACCGCCCTGTCTCTGGGCGAGCGGGCGGCGCGGATTCGCCAGTCCTGTCCCGAACGTGCGCCGCATATAGAAGCCCCCACGCCAGAGTCAACTATTCGTGTGCCGGGAGTCGGGGCTTGGCTTTCCCTAACCGATTGTTAATAGTCGGCGTCGGGAAGGGCTGAACAGGGGTGCTGGAATGCTGCGAACGCTTGCTGTCGCGACACTGACAGTCGCATGTCTGGCTGCGGGCCCGGGTCGGGCCGAAATGAATTCCGTTTTCGGCAATACAGTCGTGTCGCGTTACCCGGATGGTGGCTGGGTCAAGCACTGGTTCAATCCGGACGGCACCTACGCGGCCCAGTTTTCCGATGGGCGTCGGCTGGCGGCGCGCTGGTCGGTCGCCGGCGAACGGGTCTGTCTGACCAATATGCGGCCCTATATGCTGGTCCCTCGCTTCTGCACCCAGATGGTCGAGGCCGAGGTCGGCCAGACTTGGCAGTCCCGCGATCCCCTGGGCCGCCGGGTCCAGAACATTCTGGTCGCGGGCCGGAACCCGTAATATCCAATCTCCCCCACGGGTTGCGCTCGCTCGCTGGACGGCGTTGCAGGGGTAGCGTGCGGGCTTGAAGCCTCGGGGGAGGGTGTGTGCGTCTGTTCCTGATCGCCCTGACGGCCGCCTTCGCCGTGTGGCTGCCTCGCGCGCCGGCCGAGGGCAGTGAGGTTCCCTATTTCGCCGTAGCGACCGCACAGGCGGGTCAGGCTGTCCTGACCCTGCCGGGGAGGTATGGTTCGATCCAGCACGTCCGGACGCCGCTGCCGCCCAAGGCGATCGCCCTGACCTTCGATGACGGCCCCAGCCCGCAGTACAACAGCCGGGTGCTGGACATCCTCGACGAGCGCGGGATCAAGGCGACCTTCTTCTTCGTGGGGCAGTATGTGCGGGCGCATCCCGAACAGGTGCGCGAGGTCGTCCGCCGGGGCCACAATGTCGCCAGCCACAGCTGGTCGCACCCGACCTATCTCCGCTACTGGGCCCGGGAGGCCCAGGTCAGCGAGGTCCGCAAGAGCTATGCCGCCCTCGAGGCCGCCCTGGCCGACGCCCCGCCCGAGGAGCGCGCCCGGCTGGAGCCGATGTTCCGCTTTCCGGGCCTGGGCGAGGGGGCGTATCTGGCGGACTGGCTGAACCAGCGCGGGATCATCGTCGTCTCGGCCGAGGCCGGCACCGACGACTGGCGCGGCTATTCCGCCGAATCGATCACCCGGATCACCCTGAACGCGATGGAGAGCAACCGTGGCGGGGTGCTGATCCTGCACGAGACCCGGCCGCAGATGGTCCAGGCCCTGCCGGGTCTGCTGGACGAACTGACCGCGCGGGGCTTTACCTTCATCCAGATCACGGCGGGGCCGGAAGGGCGCGCACAGGCGCTGGAGGCTGAGGATGCGGTGCTGACGCTGCGGTGAGGAGAGCCGGTTCACACCGGCGGCGGCGCGCCATTCCCTGATTTCGATTTCAAAGGGAATGGCGCGAGTGACGGGACTCGAACCCGCGACCTCCGGCGTGACAGGCCGGCACTCTAACCAACTGAGCTACA
>NZ_JBHYDN010000021.1:0-37804 GCF_051860745.1 Brevundimonas sp. | reverse complement strand
AGATCACCACCGATTTGGGAATCCCGATTCCAACAAAACGGGCCACGCTCTAGCCAGATTGATGACCGCAACAAAGGCGGAGACCGGGGGTCGGATGTCGACGAGTGTCAGGATGTGGCTCATGACGACAAGCGATTGCAGGGCAGCGGCCCAAACCGGCCAGGAGCGCCGACTTTTCCAGGCGAGAGCCGCCCAGACTCCGAGCATGATGATATCGATGCCCATCAAGCCCCATTGGGTGCCGAGAGTCGTCCCATCGTTCTGGACCAGCAGGGAAGCGAACCAGGCGAGGACATAGGCGCCACCGGCAATCCGTTCGGGCTCATCGCCCTTGAGGAAGGCGAAGGCGACCACCAACACTGTCAGGCCAGCCCCGATCTGGGTTGGCAGGGTGTCAAACATGAAACCGCCCCCATGCCGAATGGCATGAGGGCGATATATCATCGAGTCGGTCCAGACCGGAATGACCGGTTCCGAACATTACATCGAATTAAACCGCGCGGAGACGGGCCGTGCGGGTCAGCTCGCCAGTGGTGGCAGGCGTGGTCTCGGCCGGCTTGTTCAGGATCCCGGACGCATAGACGCCGTAGCCGAGGCGACGGTGATCCTTGGCCAGTTCTTCATGGCAGGCCACGAGGGCTTCCCGGGCGGTCGCCATGGCGGCGATGGCTTCCATGGCCCGGGCTTGCGAGCCGGCGCCGGAGATGGGCGAAAGGCTGAGCACGGTACGGGCGCCGATCATCGACTGGATCAGCGTCGTCGCCTGGGCGATGGCGGTGTCCAGCGATTGTTCCGCGGAGTTCAGGTCGCCTGCGACGCTGGCGATCACTTCAGCCTTGTTCATGTAAGCCTCCCACTGAAATAACAGATGAAGAATGCGTTAACACGACTCGGTTGTGCTTGGTAGGAATTTGTTCACCACGTCTGACGCGACGCCGGGGCCGTCACCGCCGCCACCGCCGATCGGCGGGCCGTCGCCCGGCTTGTCCAGGGGACCCACGGCCAGGGTTTCCAGTCCTAGCTTGCGGGCCAGCGCCGTCAGGGTGTTGTGGGTCTGGACTATATGGGCCCGCGCGTCGGCCAGGGCGCTGATGGTGGCGGCGGTTCCCGCAAAGGCGCGCTGGCCCGTCACGGCGGACAGCCACGCTTCGGCGCGTGCCGCGGGCAGGGCCGCCGCCGGGGTCGCGGTTTCGATCAGGGCCTGATCGATCGCCGATTCGGCCGCGTAGAGGCGGGTGGCGAGAGCTTCGCCGACAGACAGTCTGGTCATGCTTGAATCTCCTCGTGACCTGGCGTCACGAAAGAGAGACCAGCATAGGTTACAGCCAAATACAACTAATGGTCGTCTTCGGCCATCAGGAAGTGCGCGGTCAGGGCGGCGATGGGCTGGGCCTCGTCGTCCTGCCAGGCCTCCGCCAGAACGTGGGCGACCGTGCGTCCGGCCTTGCTGATCCGGGCGCGGGCATGGACATCGACCGGGCGCCCCGAGCGCAAATAAGCCACCGTGACATTGATTGGCCTCGGCAGCCGCAACCGGGGGTACAGGGCGGCGACCTGGGCGACGGCTGTCAATTCGAGCAACGCAGCGGTCGACCCGCCGTGCAGGGCCGGCAGGAGCGGGTTGCCGATCAGCTTCTGGTCGAACGGCATGGTGACGGTAAGGGTCTGCCCCTCGGTCGCGGTCGTCAGGCCCAGAAATCGGGCGTAGGGCAGGCGGTCCAGCAGGTCGCTCATCGCCCGTTCTCCGGGTCGACCTTGAGATTGGATTCGAGGCTGCCGCTACGTTTTGAGGCCAGCATATAGGCGCTCTGGGCCGCGGCGACCGGATCGTCGGGACTGTCTTCGAAGGCCCAGGCTCGAACGAAGGCGACCGACCGGGTCAGATGGTAGCAGCGCGCTTCCGCGACCAGATCGCGCCGGGCCTGGGCCGCCCGCATATAGTCGACGCGCAAATCCAGGGTGGCGATTGATTCGAACCGCCCGAGAGCGATCCACACCGCCAATCCCCCGACATGGTCCAGCAGGGTGGTGACCAGACCGCCCGAGAGCACGCCGGTGTCCGGATCGCCAACGAGGTCCTCGCGCCACGGCGCGCGGATGCGGACCCGGTCGCCGTCGAGACTGTCATAGACAAAGCCCAGCGCATGGGTATGGGCGGCGCCGGCTGCCAGCTGGGGGAGGATGTCAAGGATCGGAGAGCGCATCGTCCGCTTCTCGGTCCGTCCGGAAACGAGCGCAAGAGCGCCCATTCATCAACCGGTGCGTCAGGCGGCCGAGCGGTTCTTGCGATTGCGCTCCGGAGCGACCTCGGCGGCGGCGGCGGTGGTCGCAGCGGCCTGTTCAAGCGCGAGGTTCATGGCCATGCGCAGGCGTTCCGGCTTGATCGGCTTCTCGACGACGGCGGCCATGCCGATGGTGAGATATTTCTTCGCATCGTCGGGATCGGCGTTGGCGGTCAGGGCGACGATGGGAATGTCGCGCGCCGGGCCGGTCAGGGCGCGGATCGCCTGGGTCGCCTGCACGCCGTCCATGCGCGGCATCTTGATGTCCATCAGGATCAGGTCGAAGCGACGCTCCTGCACCGCCTCGAGGGCTTCGACGCCGTCTTCGGCGGTCTCGGAGGTGCAACCGAACATCTCGCACAGGGCCTGGGCCACCACGCGGTTGGTCGCATTGTCGTCGACGATCAGGATGTGCGGATTGCTCGCGAGGTCGCCCTCGCCGCCGAGGCGCTCGACGTTGGAGGTCGCGGCGGCCTCGACCCGGGTCCGCTCGACGTCCAGGTCGAAGGCGAAGGTCGCTCCGCGGCCCGGATTGTTCTCGGCCCAGATACGACCGCCCATGCGGTCGACGATCTGGCGGCAGAGGGCCAGACCGAGACCTGCTCCGTCCTGACCCGAGCCATGCACGAAGGGCTCGAAGATCGCATCGACACGATTGGTGTCGATACCGGCGCCGTCGTCGCGGACACGGGCTTCCAACCGGATGCGATCGCCCTCGGCGACGGCTTTCAGACCTGCCTCGACGACGCCGTTGCGAGCGAAGTTCAGCGCGTTGCCGATCAGGTTGTTGAACAGTTGGGTGACCCGCACGCCATCCACGACGGCCGCCAGTTCAGTGTCGCCCTCATAGCTCACCATCAGGGTCACATTGTCCTGCGACGCCCGCGGAGCCCAGGTCGCCTGGACGTCGTCCATCAGGGCGCGCAGGGGCGTCGCTGTCGGGTTGAGCTCCAGTTCGCCGGCTTCGGCGCGCGACAGGTCAAGCGCGTCCTGGAGAATGCGCAGCAGGGTCTCGGACGACTCCACGATCGTGGTGACGTGAGCGTGAGACTGGGCGTTCAGCGGTTGGCGGCGAAGCAGTTCGGCCACCGCCAGCACGCCATTCATCGGCGTGCGCAGCTCGTGACTCATGATGGTCAGGAACTGGCTCTTGTCGCGGGCCGAGGCGACGGCCTGTGTCCGGGTATCGGTCAGGACGCGGGCCTGTTCCGCCAGGTCGAGATTCTGTTGCCGCTGGAGTTCGTTAACCGCCTGCAGCAGGGAGCCGGACGTACCGACGCCGTGATAGAGGCCCTCGCGGGTGACGATGAAGCCCCGGATCAGGGCGGCCGGGCCGCCTTTCAGCAGGATATCACAGAAGGTCTCGATGCTGACACCGGCCTCCACCACCGCCGGTTCAGGGTCCATGACGTGCAGGATCGGGCGATTGGCGTACTGGGCATGGCCAAAGGCGCTGGCGATTTTCAGCAGGAAGGCGTTGCGTTCGACAAGACCTACGGGTCGTCCATTCTCGACGACCGGGATCACCAAAGTGTCGGGTTCACGCTCGAAGCGCGAGAAGACGTCGATTCCCGGCGTCTGGGGCGACACCGCCTCGGCGCGCTCGGTCAGGACTTCTATGGTCGGCATGACGGGCCGCTACTCCACTGGGACCGGTGGACATTGGATCAGAACCATTTGCAGAAGAGTTAAGACCGGTAACCGTCATTTTTGAGCCGCTTTTGCTCTGCCTGCGGGGTTGGTGTAGAAGGCCGGCCCCGCCATCCAGCGGCCTATCCCCTTTGTCCATGCGCGCGGCCGACCGGCCGACCGCAGGTTTGTCATGAGCGATTCCCTGCCCAGACCCGTCAAATCGGCTCTCGTTCTGTTCTCGGGCGGGCAGGACAGCGCGACCTGTCTGGCCTGGGCGCTGGAGCGCTATGGGCGCGTCGAGACGGTCGGTTTCGACTATGGCCAGCGTCATTTCGTCGAGATGGAGGCCCGGCTGGCGGTCCGCGACGGCATGGCGGCGGTGCTGCCGCAATGGGCCGACCGGCTGGGGCCGGACCATGTCGTTGATCTCGCCGGCTATGGCCGGATCGCCGACAGCGCCCTGACCGCCGACCGGGCCATCGAGATGGACGCCCGGGGTCTGCCGACCACCTTCGTACCCGGCCGCAATCTGGTCTTCCTGACCTGCGCCGCCGCCCTGGCTGATCGCCGGGGTCTGGACCTGCTGGTCGGGGGCATGTGCGAGACCGACTATTCGGGCTACCCCGACTGCCGCCGCGCTGCGATCGACGCCATGGCCACGGCGCTCAGTCTGGGGCTGGACAAGCCGGTCGTCATCGAGACGCCCCTCATGGCGCTGACCAAGGCTGAAACCTGGGCTATGGCCGACCGGATCGGCGGCGCGGCCCTGGTCGATCTGATCGTCGAGGCGTCGCACACCTGCTACCGTGGCGACCGGACGCATCGCCGCCCCTGGGGCTATGGCTGCGGCGGTTGCCCGGCCTGCGAACTGCGCGCTGCGGGCCATGCCGAATGGGCAGCCGCATGACCTATTCGGCCAAGGAAGTTTTCCTGACTGTGCAGGGCGAGGGGGGGCAGGCTGGACGGCCCGCCGTCTTCCTGCGTTTCGCCGGCTGCAATCTGTGGAACGGACTGGAGCGCGACCGCGCGACCGCCATCTGCACATTCTGCGACACGGATTTTGTCGGCGTGGATGGCGACGGTGGCGGCAAGTTCGCGACCGCTGACGCCCTTGCCGATCACGTCGCCGCAATGTGGCGCGGGCGGGCAGGGGACCCGAAACTGGTAGTCTGCACTGGCGGCGAGCCCCTGTTGCAGCTGGACGCCGCCCTGATCGTGGCCCTGCACGCACGCAGCTTTGAGATCGCCATCGAATCCAACGGCACGCTGGCGACGCCCGAGGGAATCGACTGGATCTGCATCAGCCCCAAGGCCGGTGCACCTGTGCTCCAGACCTCCGGGCAGGAGCTCAAACTGGTCTTTCCCCAGCCCACGGCCATGCCGGACCGGTTCGAGCATCTGCCGTTCGAGCGTTTCTGGCTTCAGCCCATGGACGGCCCGAACCAGTCGGCCAATACGGCAGCCGCCATCGATTATTGCCTGACCCACCCGAAATGGCGGCTCAGCGTCCAGACCCACAAATACATCGGCGTAAGATGAGCGTTTTCGAGATCACCAAGGCGGCCACCTTCGACGCGGCCCACCACTTCCCCAACGAGCCGGACGGCAGCCCGTATCGCCGCATGCACGGCCACTCCTTCTCGGTCGAGGCCACCGTGCGGGGCGAAGCGTTGGACAGCCACGGCTGGGTCGCGGACCTCGGCGCCCTCGACCGCGCGCTGAAGGCGGCGGCCGGGGAGCTGGATCACGGCCTGCTCAATGAAAAGTCCGGCCTGGAACTGCCGACGCTGGAAAACCTGTGCCTGTGGTTCGCCGAACGTCTCAGGCCTGAATGGCCGGGCCTGAGCCGGATCATGGTCTCGCGCCCGACGATCCACGAACGCTGCGTTCTGACGCTCCAGGTCAGCAATCGCGGCCCTGACGCTGGCGCTGTTCACAGCGGCGCTGTTCGCGCTCGCGAGCCCGCTCCTCGCGTTCCCGTTTGGCCCGGGTCTCCTCGTCTGAGGTCGTGACCGCGTCTACGCCCGCGCCCACGACGGCGCCGGTGGCCTGGGCCGCCCCGCCGACGATCGCGCCGGCCGTGCCGACGACGGCCCCCACGATACAGCCTTGAAGCATCAGGCTCGCGCCCACGACAGCGAGGATTGTCCCGCCGGTTTTGATGGTCTTGATCATGACGCCTTCTCCCGATGGGGCAGGGTTAACCGGCAATGGTGAATGCACTCTGACCGGCGGATCAGGCGAGATCGGGGCCGCGGACGGCTGGTGGGCGGCGAGGGGTTCGAACCCCCGACCCCCTCGGTGTAAACGAGGTGCTCTGACCAGCTGAGCTAGCCGCCCGTCCGCATGAAAACCCGCAGGTTTCCTGTGTCCTAGAACCGGAAGCTGGCTCGCAGGAACAACATGTAGCGGATGTAGTCCTCAATCATCTCGGCGTCGGCGTTGATGGACAGCATGCCCAGTTCGTTGCCGATGTTCAGCCGGAAGCCGAGGATCGGGCCCCCGCCTTCGATCGAGCCGCCGTCGAGGGTGAAGTCCGGACCGCCCGAGCGGAAGCGGGCGATGGTCTCGCCCGGATCGACCGAGATGTTCTGACGCCAGCCGACGCGGACTTCCGGACGCAGCCAGTTGTTTTCACCCATCGACATGCCGAAATTGACCGCCGCCGTGGCCGAGAACAGGTGCCCGTCCCGGTCGTCGATCTCGAGGTCGAAGCCGTCGCCGCCGCCTGTCTCGGCGTGGCCTTCCTCGCTCAGCGAGAAGAACTCGGCATAGGCCTCGGGCCGGATGCTGAAGCGCCCGAAATCGCGCTCGTAGGAAACGCCGCCTGCGGCCGCGAGGGAGAAGCCGGTCCAGTCCGATTCATTGGACAGGTTCAGTCCGGCGCCGACAAAGCGGCGCTCGGATTCAAAGGTCGCATAGCCGGCCGCGGCCCGTGCCCAGGTCGTCCAGTACTGGCCCTGGGCACGCCAGTAGAGGCCCAACTCCAGCAGACTGGCCGACAGCACCTCTTCGGCCTCGGACTCGGGGTCCTCGAGGTCGGACGAGGTGAAGGCCAGCGAAATACCGACCGCGCCGAGGCCCGAGCCACGCTCGATACCGCCGGCGACGCCGAACCCTTCCGAACGGAAGCCGTAGGTGTCGGTCTTGTCCTTGTCGGCGTAGAAATTGATCTCCTGCACCCAGGCGCTGGTTTCGCCCGGGGCAGCCGAGGCGTTGCGGCCCGTCAGCGCGCGCGTCACCGCATCCACGCCCGAAGACAGCGAGAGCAACGGCCCGCCCGCATGATCGGGCAGCAGCTGCTCATACAGGTTGATGAAATCCTCGCGCCCGGTCTGGGCCAGGAAGGCGTTGCGGACACTTTCCGCGCCGGCGCCGCCGAGGGTCGAATAGAAGGAATCGAACATCGCCGCTTCGACGGCGATCAAGTCAGCCTCGTCGGCGGTCCGTCGGCGCACATCGACGAAGACCTGGCCCGCCGGCACATTGGCGCCGGCCTCGACCATGTAGAGGTAGGGCGAGTTGGTTTCGATCGAGTCGAGATCGATGGCGCCGTAGTTCAACGTCGCGGCGTCGATCAGGGTGAAGCGCTCGGGAGCCGCCAGGAGCGAAGTGAAGCGGACGCCGAGGCCGGCGCCGTCAGCCAGCGTCGCGGTCCCGGCGACATTGAAGCCGCCCGAGGCGCTGTTCGCCGGGTCGATCGTGATGATCAGGTTGCCGTCCGCACCCACGTTGAGGGTGGTCACATCGAGAGGGGCGGTGTGCCGGGCGTCGAGGATGCCGTTGCTCACGTCGATGGTCAGGTCGCCGCCGACGTCCGAGAGGGCGCTCCGTACGATGGCTCCGCCAGATATCGAGAGCGTGTCGGCGCCCAGGCCGAAATCGATGTCGCCGAAGACAACACCGTTGCGGATATCAACCGTATCGGCGCCCGTGCCCAGCAGGATGTCGCCGACGATGATCGGTTCGATACTGTCCGGCACGCCATCGCCGTCCGTGTCGGGATCCAGCGCTGTGACCGTGGCGAGGACGCCCGTCTGAAGGATCGTGACGCCGGTCGTGTTGGCCGCGACGTTAATGGCGGTTGTCGAGCCGGTGACCGGATCGCCCGCCTCATTGGAGTTCAGCGTCGCCTGGAGCGAGCGGGTGTTGGTGATCGATACCAGGGTGCCGCTGAGGTCGTTGATGGCGGTCACATCAGCGGCGCCGCCGCCGGCCGAGGCGAGGATGGAACCGTCGTTGGTGAGGCTGGGCAGCGAGGCGCCCGCGTCGATCAGGATGGCGGTCGCATTGGCCGCGACCTCGCTGGCGACACCGCCGGTGATGTTGCCCACGTTGACGAACCGCGGCGTGGCGGCGCCGATGCCAAAATGGTAGGCCGTGGCGCTGGCCCCGTTAGCCAGGGCGGCGACCGTACCCTGGTTACGGACGCCGCCGTCAATAGTCACGGTCTGGCCGGGGTTGCCGCCGAACACGACCGCATTGGCGGTGATGCCTTCATAAATCCCCTGGCCCGTGATCGTGCCGCGGTTGATGAAGCCGTAGGCGCTGTCGTCCGTTCCGACGACGCCGAGGGTGATGGACTGGGTCGTCGAGGCGACGATGATGGCCGGGGCGGCCCCGTAGCTGTTGATATTGCCGGTGCCTTCGGTTCCGTCGGCGATGCCGTCGCCGTCTTCATCCGTATTTGCGGCGTCAGTATCGGTCGGGGGGCGGTCGACGACCACGCCGCCCGCGACATTGCCCGCGATGATGACCGCGGGGCCGCCCTGCAGCTTGTCGTCGGCGTCGAGCTTCGCCTCAAAGGCGTCGTTGCCCAGGCTGGTATAGCGATAGCCGGTGGCGTTGATTTCGCCCTGCAGCGTCAGCCGGCCGCCGACGTCGCCACCGATCGACACGGCGGACGTATTCATACCGCGCGCAGTCACCGTGCCCAGCAGGGTGACGTTACCGGTTACGGCGCCCTGGGTCCGGATCGCGACGGAATTGTCGCCGAACACGCGGATGTTGCCCTGGGACTGGATGTTGCCGATCAGGCCGGATTCGATCGAGATGGCGTAGGAATTATTGCCGTCGACGCCGATGGAGCCGAGGGTGCTGACGATCAGGTTGCCCGTGACCGGCGCGCCGGCCGCATAGCGGATGCCGTACCGGTCCGTGCCGGTGGCCCAGGGTCCGTCGATGTCGCCGTCGTTGTCCGAGTCCGGATAGGTTTCGATGGTGTCGATGATCGCGATCGTGGACCCGATGGTGACGTCGGAGGTGACCCCCGCATTGACCAGCACCGCCGTGGCTCCGTCGGCGGCCGGCGACATGGTGATCGAGCTGGTGCCTTCCATCGTGAAGTCGTTGTTCGAATTCACCGTCACGGCAGTCCCCGACCCAAGGGAGACGCCGCCGCTGCCCGAGATTCGGATATCGTCCGCAGTGCCCGTGCCGGTGGCGTTGGCCGTCGTGATCGGCGTGGTCCGGACAGTCGTGATCACGACCTCGGCCATGGCTCCGGAGGCCGCCATCAGGGGAGCGATCGCAACCGCGGTCGCGAGTAGAATACGCATTCGGTAGAAACCCCTGTGGACGACACACGCAGAGACGCCGGCGATCCTCTAACAGGGACCGTGTCAGCCTGCCTCAAGTTTCTCGAATTTGAGGCGAATGCAAGGCCGAACGCGCGGGCGGGGCGCCTTCCGAAAGCACGGCTATTGCCAGGAGCGCAATCAAAGTGATATCGTTTTCATATCGACATTGGGGAGGGAATGATGACCAACGAACACTCCAGATCCACCGAACGCCCTGCCAGCACCGCCAATGGTATCCTGATGCTGCTGGTCGGATTGCTGCTGTTCATCGCCGGGCCCGTGAGCGTGGCGCAGGAGCCCGATTCCACCCTGCGCGTGGTCGCCGGGATCGGCGCCGCGGTTGTCGGCCTGCTGCTGGTCTGCGGTCTCTATTCGCTCCAGACGAACGAAGGCATGGCGATCATGCTGTTCGGGTCCTACCGCGGCACTGACCGCAAGACCGGACTGCGTTGGGTTCTGCCCTGGTACACCCGCAAGAAAATCTCCCTGCGGGTTCGAAACCTGACCAGCGACAAGCTGAAGGTAAACGACCGGCGCGGCAGCCCGATCGAGATCGCCGCAAACGTCGTCTGGCGGGTGCAGGATTCGGCCCAGGCCCTGTTCGACGTCGATGACTATCAGGCGTTCGTGAACATCCAGGTGGACACAGCGCTGCGCGATATCGCCTCGCACTACGCCTATGACCACGGCGACGAGACGGATGTACCTGAACTGACCCTGCGCGCCGACGCCGAGGACGTCGCCGGCCGTCTGCGCGAGGAACTGGTGGGGCGGGTCAGCGTCGCGGGCGTGGCCATTGACGAAGCCCGCCTGGCACACCTCGCTTATGCCCCGGAGATCGCCGGCGCCATGCTGAAGCGCCAGCAGGCCGAAGCGGTGCTCTCCGCACGCCGCCTGATCGTCAAGGGCGCCGTCGGCATGGTCGAGAGCGCCCTGGCCGACCTCAATGAGCGTGGCGTCGTCGATCTGGACGAGGACCGCAAGGCGGCCATGGTCTCCAACCTGCTGGTGGTGTTGTGCGCCGACCGCGAGGCCCAGCCCGTCGTCAACACGGGCACGCTGTACGGCTGACATGGCCCGAGCCAGAAAGCCCTTCCTGATGCGGGCCTCTTCGGGGGTGATGGCGGCGGTCGAGCGATTGGCCGCCGCCGAACTGCGCTCGGTCAACGCCCAGGTCGAATGCCTGCTGCGCGAGGCGCTCGCCCGGCGCGGGATTTCGCCTTCGGAAGACGTTCCGCCGACGGACAGCGCTTGAGCTTCGCCGTCGTCGGCGTTAGGGGCCGCGCATGGTGAAGTCGCACATGTCCAAGGTCCGCAAGGCCCGTCGCATCCAGAGACGTGTCCGGCGCGCCGGCGCGTCCAGTATCAGCGCCACCGAGCGGGAGCTCATGACCCTCGCCGGGCTCGAGGTTCAGGAAGGCGAACTGCGCCTGTTTCCTGGCTGGGACGAGGAGGTCTCGGAGACCCTGGCCGCGACCAAGGCCGCCGGCGAAGACGGTCGGCCCCGGCTGGTCGACACCACCATGCTCTATGCGCCGCGCTCCGGCGGGGTGAAGCGCTACCTGTTGTCCAAGAAGGTCTGGCTGGAAGCCAATCGCCCCGGCGTGGCCCATTCGCTCGTCGTGCCCGGCGCCCACCACAAGGCCGGTGACGACGGCATCGTGCAGCTTCACGCGACGAAGCTCCCGTTCGGGGACGGCTACCGCTGGCCGACCTCGGTCAGCCGCTGGGCGGCCTGGGTTGCGTCGCTGAACCCTTCAATCATCGAGGCCGGCGATCCCTATACGCCCGGGCAGGGGGCTCTGGCGGCCGGTCAACGCGCCGGCTGCCCCGTCGTCGGCTTCTGCCACTCCGATCCGGCGGGCCTCGCCGCCCTGCATTTCGGCGAATGGGCCAAAAAGCCCGTCGAAAAGCGCTGGGCCCGTCTGTTCGGTCAGTTCGACCGCGTCATCTCGCCCAGCCGCTACATCGCCCGTCGCCTCGAGGAAGCGGGCGTGGGCAATATCGTGATCCGGCCGCTGGGGGTCGAGATCGACACCTTCCGACCCGACCGCGGCGACCGCGACTGGCTGCTGAAGAAGCTGGGCCTGCCTGCTTCGGCCCGGCTGCTCTGCTTCGCCGGCCGTCCGGCCCGGGAAAAGAACATCGACGTCCTGATCGAGGCGGTCCAGAAACTGGGCGATCCCTACTATCTGGTTCTCGTCGGCGCCGGCGCCGGCATGCCGGCCGAGGAACGGGTCATCTCCCTGCCGTATGAGGCCAATCCGAAGGCCGTGGCCAGGATCATCGCCAGCTGTGACGCCTTCGTCCACGCCAATGACAAGGAGCCGTTCGGCCTGATCGTACTGGAGGCCATGGCCTGCGGTCGCCCGGTCGTCGGCGTCAACGCCGGCGGGGTCAAGGAGACGGTCGACGACACTGTCGGACAACTCGCGAAGAGCGCCGATCCCCGCCACTATGCGGCGGCGATCGAGGCCCTTTTCGCCCGGGACATAGAGGCCCTGGGCGTCGCCGCGCGCGCCCGCACCGTCGAACGCTTCGCCTGGAACCGCGTTTTCGAGGATCTCAGCTCCGTCTATGCCGAGGTCAGCGGAGAACCCGCCTTCGCCCAGCCAGGCGAGTGGAAGACCCACTGACCGCTCGACAGTCGCCGCGCCGCCAGCCAGTCTGCGGCCCAACGGGGAATTGAGATCATGAAACGCTTCCTGCTCGCGGCCGTCCTTTCGCTCCTGACCGCCGGCTCGACCATGGCCCAGACCGTGGTTCTGGTCCGTCATGCCGAAAAGGTCGACGCCAGCGCCGATCCGGTGCTGTCCGAGGCCGGGCAGGCCCGCGCCGCCGCCCTGGCCGCTGTTCTCGCCGACGCCCACCCCGGCCACGTCTTCACCAGTCCGCTCCAGCGCACCCGCCTGACCGCCGGGCCCGCGGCTGATTTCCATTCCGTGACCGTCGAGCCCATCGGCTTCGAGGGCGGAACCCCGGCCCATGTCGCCGCCGTCGCCGCCCGCGTCCGCGCACTACCGGACAGCGCGGTTGTTCTGGTGGTGGGTCACAGCAACACCATCCCGCTGATCGCGCGGGCGCTGGGCTACACCGCCGCAGCGGACATGGCGGATTGCGAGTACGACCGGCTGACGATGCTGGATCTCAACGGGGAACACACCGCCGCTGTCGTGGGTCGGTACGGGGCGCCGACGACCTGCTGATCAGTCAGCCTGTTCGGCCGAGAATCGTGTCCAGCCACGTAAAGGTCTGCGCATCACCGGTTCACCATGTCCGTGATATCGGAGATCCGCCCGCCGCCGACCGAGAAGTACCGGTCGCCGGCCATGATCACGATCGTTATCTGGTTCTGGATCGACAGGAAGACCTGGGTTTCAACCGGCCCCTGGGAGACGATCTGGGTGAAGAACAGCATGGCGTCCTGCCTGCGGCCCGGCGGCCGGTCGGCGAAGAAGCA
Organism: Brevundimonas sp.; assembly: GCF_051860745.1. GTDB lineage: Bacteria > Pseudomonadota > Alphaproteobacteria > Caulobacterales > Caulobacteraceae > Brevundimonas. Next base: position 24,851 of record NZ_JBHYDN010000021.1, on the reverse strand, counting down.
GGTGTTGCTCAACTGATCCCGCCGCAGGACGGTGTTACCGTCGGCGCTGATCCTGAACCGATAGTGGCCGCCGATGGGAATCTTCCGGTCCTCGCCCATGGGAGTCAGCAGCCAGACCAGCCAGCCGTCGCTGTCGGGATCGGCGACGACCACGGTATTGGGGCGGGACGTGCACCTGAGAGCGCCGATGTTGGCCCGCGCCGTCGCCTGCGCGCGGACCTGGGCCAGTTGTTCGGGCGGGAACTCAGCATCAGTCGCCGCCGTCACCGGCCCGGCCTGATCGCCCGCCATGACGACGTCCCAGCCCGGCGCCGGCTCAGGATCGCCCGCCTTTAGAAACCGGACCTTCAGGTTCTCGCCGTCTGGAATGATGATCCAGCCGCGAACCGTCGCAACCTCCTCCGCCGTCAGGGTCTCGAGCAGCCGATCGGTCGCGCGCCAGGCTGCGGTGTCCTGGCGATGGATCTCCAGACCCATGGCCGAAACCTTCCCGAGCGACCATTCCTCGATGGGGACGGGCTCGGGAGCGAGTCCCGGCTCCTGGGCCAGCGCAGGTCCGGCCGCCAACAGGCCAATCAATGCCAGTGTCGCTCGCAGTCGCACGGGCAGGCTCCTCTTGCGGTCGTCCGGCGGAACCTAGCCTCACGCGTTCAGGTTGGCCACAGCAATGTGTACGACCTGCTGGCGATGCAGCGACCTATGCCTGCTTCTGCGGCAGGCCGTCGGCGATGTCGTAGTAGTCGCCCTTGTCGGCCACGAAGATGTGCACGCCGAGGTGTGTCTCTGTCGGCGTGTCGAAGGCCCCCATGGCGATGCCGATCCAGTCCCGGAACAGCGGATCCCAGAACAGCGACGAGCCGCACGCCGCGCAGAAGCCCCGGCGCGCCTTTTCCGAGGATTGATGCCAGGCAACATGGTCTTCGCCCCGGATCGTCAGCGCCGATTTCGGCACATCCGTCGAGGCGAAGAAGTGGCCCGAGTGTTTCCGGCATTTCTGACAGTGGCAGGCGTCGGGCGCGGGGAGTTCGCCTGATACCTCGAAGGTGACGGCGCCGCAGAGACAGGACCCCCGGTTCATCTTCGATCTCCCCCGTCAGGCCGGCATCACACGTCCAGATCGGCCACCGCGAACTGGGCGTTGTCCTGGATGAACTGGAACCGGGCCTCGGCCTTCTTGCCCATCAGCCGTTCGACCAGATCCTCGATCTCGTCTTCCGAGGCCGGGACCGTGACCCGCGCCAGGGTGCGCTTCTTCGGGTCCATGGTGGTCTCCTTGAGCTGGGAGGCCATCATCTCGCCCAAACCCTTGAAGCGGCCGATCTCGACCTTCTTGCCCTTGAACACCGTGGCCAGCAGCTCGTCGCGGTGGGCGTCGTCCCGGGCGTATTCGGACAACGGACCCGCGCTGATCCGGTAGAGCGGGGGCAGGGCCATGAACAACCGGCCCTGACGGATGGTCTCGGGCATCGCCCGGTAGAAGAAGGTGATCAGCAGCGCCGCGATATGGGCCCCGTCGACGTCGGCGTCGGTCATGATGACGATGCGCTCGTAGCGCAGGTCCTCGATGTTGAACCGGCTGCCGGGCTGCACGCCGAGCGCCAGCGCCAGATCGGACAGTTCGATATTGGCGCGCAGCTTGTCCGCCGTGGCCGAGGCGACGTTCAGGATCTTCCCGCGCAGGGGCAGGATCGCCTGGGTGGTCCGGTCGCGCGCCTGTTTGGCCGAGCCGCCGGCCGAATCGCCCTCGACGATGAACAGTTCGGTGCCGTTGGCCGACTGGCGCGAACAGTCGGACAGTTTGCCCGGCAGGCGCAGCTTGCGCGTGGCCTGGGCCCGCTGGACCTCCTTGTCCTTGCGCCGCTTCAGCCGGTCCTCGGCCCGCTCGATGACGAAGCCCAGCAGGGTGTTGGCCTGTTTCGGACTTTCGGTCAGCCAGTGGTCCAGCGGATCGCGCATCAGCTGTTCGACCAGCCGCTGGGCGTCCGGCGACGACAGCCGGTCCTTGGTCTGGCCCTGGAACTCGGGATTGCGCACGAACACGCTGATCAGCGCCCCGGCGTTGGCGATGACGTCCTCGGCCGTGATCAGCCCCGCGCGCTTCTCGTTGGTCAGCTCGCCATAGGCCTTGAGCCCCTTGACCAGCGCCGCGCGGAACCCGGCCTCATGCGTGCCGCCGTCGGGCGTCGAGACCGTGTTGCAATAGGAGGAGACAAAGCCGTCGGCCTCGCCGAAGCCAATCGGCGACCAGGTCACGGCCCATTCGACCGCCCCGGCCTCGCCCTTGCGCTCGACCCGGCCGGCGAAGGCGGGCGTTACGGTCTCGATGTCGCCGATCCGCTCGGACAGGGCGTCGGCCAGGCCGTTGGGGAAGTGGAACACCGCCTCGGTGGGAGTGTGGTCGGTGATCCGCTCCGGCGCGCAGTTCCAGCGGATCTCGACGCCACGGAACAGATAGGCCTTGGACCGCGCCATGCGGAACAGACGCGCCGGCTTGAAGGCGGCGCCGACGCCGAAGATCTCCTCGTCCGGGCGGAACCGGATCAGCGTGCCCTTCTTCTTCGACGCCGCCCCCTGAACGATGGAACCGAGCGGCAGGCCGCGGCTGAAGGACTGGGTCCATTCATGCCCGTCGCGCCAGACGGTGACATCAAGACGTTCGCTCAGGGCGTTGACGACGCTGACACCGACTCCGTGCAAACCGCCAGAGGTTTCATAGGCTTTGCCCGAAAATTTCCCGCCCGAGTGCAGGACGGTCATGACCACTTCCAGCGCCGACTTGCCCGGATGTTTCGGGTGCGGATCGACCGGAATGCCGCGTCCGTCGTCCTTGACCGACAGCCACCCCTCGGCGTCCAGATCGACGGTGATCAGTTTCGCGTGGCGGGCCACGGCCTCGTCCATGGCGTTGTCCAGCACCTCGGCGAACAGGTGGTGCAGGGCCCGCTCGTCGGTCCCGCCGATGTACATGCCGGGGCGTTTGCGGACCGGCTCCAGCCCCTCCAGCACCTCGATCGACGAGGCGGAATAGTCGCCGGGCAGCGGAGGCGCGGACGGAGCGGGGGCGGGGCGCACGGGCACGGGTTCCGGCCGCGGCGCGACAGCCTGCGGCGTCAGGGCCGGGTCCGGCGTGGACGGCGCAGGCGTCGGCGCCGGACCTTGCGGTTCGGGCAGATCATCGAACAGGGAAGGCGCGGCGTTGGGACCCATACGGATACTGTGAGACGATTCGGGGACCGGTCTGGTAGGCCCGGCGGCGCTTCTCCACAAGCGGGGCGGGGACCGCTGAAGGCGACGGCAGCATTGCCCGTGTCATCACCGCCATGAACAGCACCCAGGGCAGGCCCTGATGCGCCAGCAGTATGCTCTCGGACAGGCTCAGCACGAAGAAGGCGGCGAGAAAGCCCAGCGCCCACCAGCCCTCGCGCATGCCCGATCCCATGCACCGCAGCACGGCGATCAGGGCCGTTCCGGCCATCAGCGCGCCGACCAGCACCGCGCCCGGCCAGCCCAGCTGGACCAGCAGATCGATCCAGCCGTTGTGCGCCGACGGCACGATCCAGCCGGTCTCCTTGCGCACCCAGTCGGCCGGGGGCGATTCTCCGATCCGGCCCCAGAAGGCGCCGTAGCCGTATCCGGTCCATGGCCGGTCGGCGACCTTGCGCATCAGGCTGTCCCAGATCTCGGTGCGGCCGGTCAGCGACGCGTCTTTGCCCAGCGCCTCCAGCACCGCCACCGAATGGGTCTCCCATACCCAGAGCCCCAGACCCGCCAGCACCACCACGCTCCAGATGGCGATGACGGAGAATGCTGCGCCCCCGCGCCGCAGGGCCCAGAAGCCGCCGATGAAGGCCAGGGCGACGACCAGACAAAGCAGCGAGGTCTTGGACTGGGTCGCCAGCACCAGACCGCTGGACAGGATCAGCGCCAGGGCCGGCAGCAGCCGGCGCGGGTCGGGCGAGGCCAGGCAGGCGGCGGCGGCGGTCGCGCCGATCACCATCACCGCCCCCATCTGGTTCTTCTCGTACCAGAGGCCACGCCACAGGCCGGCGTTGTCGAGCTGGTGCACGCCGATGGCGGGGAAGGCGAAGACCATGATCAGACTGCCGACCGCCATGAACAGCGCCGTGTGCATCAGCAGCCGCGGCAGATGCGGCCCCCGGAACACGGCGCCGAGATACAGGGCGAAGCCGCAACTGATGGCCAGGGCGATCACCCGGCGCATGGTGGTGACGAAATCGATCGACCAGTAGCGCGAGGCGAAGGCCAGACCGACCAGGGCGACGATGACCAGCATCGCCGGCCACGCCCGCCACAGCCGGTCGATGCGGAACAGCAGCAGGCCGACGATGGCCGCATAGGCCGGCAGCCAGACCAGCCGCAGCACCGGCGTCTCTTCCTGCAGGGGTGCGAACACCGGCCCGATCAGGGCTCCGGTCAGCATGGCGATGATCACGCCGCAGATCATCCGCTCCCACAGGCCGGGAGCGGGCTCGATCAGGACCTCGTCTGAACGGGAATCGCGCACCGGTGCAGGGTCGGCCCTCAGGCTTAACGAAGGGTTGGGGCGGGCTCGCCAGCGCGCGCCGAGACTAAGCCGTCGGCTTCATCGCTTTGGTGGTGAGACGGCTTGCGCTCTGAGCGTGTCGATGAGGGGGCGATCCTTGGCAATCAGCTGTAGCTTGAGGATGTCCCACCCAATGCCCGGTCGATCATTGTGGCCGAGTTCTTTTCTCATCTGATTGTAGAGCCGGGCCATTCTTTCGAAGAGCACACGCTGACTTGGGCTATCATCGCCGTCGCTTAGTTCTGATAGAATATCCAGAAGCGATTGGTCACCCCAAGTGATCGCTTTGAACTGCACCTGCCGGAGCTTTTCGACAAGATCATCAGGAGCGTCTGCTCCGTTCGGCCCCATCAGGCCGTGTATGATGCCGAGAAGCTCCTCATAAACCTCGGCTTTCTGCGCGAACAGGCGCGCCTCCCGCTCTTTTTCTTTGGTCTTGCTATAGGTCCAAATCGCAAGACCGATGGTCACAAAAATCGTTGTGCTTTGAACGACTACAGCGGCTGTCACTCCAGACAAGACCAGTTCGCTGGTCCACCCAAAGAACCAGCCCGAGCCGAACACGATACAAAGCAGCACAACAACCCCAAACGCCTTTGACACGCTCATCAAGCCTTCTCCACAAACGTATCGATCACCTTCTTCTCACCCGCCTTCTCGAAGTCGATCAGCAGCTTGTTGCCCTCGATCGCCGTGACCGCGCCGTAACCGAACTTCTGGTGAAACACCCGCTCGCCCTTCGACCAATTCCCGCCGGCCTTCGGGTCCGCCGTGGCCACCAGCCTTCCATCCCCCTCGATCAACGTATGCCGCGCCGGCTTGCCCGCCGGCGCCCGCCCCGCCGTGAAGGACTGCGCCCGCTTCCAGCCCGGTGACGAATAGCCCGCCCCGAAGGTCGGCATCTCGTCCCAGCGGGACTTGGCGTCCTTCATGCCGGGGGTGACGCCGTAGTAGCCGGTGTCGCTCTCGGCCTCGACGTGGTCGATCGGCAGTTCATCCACGAACCGGCTCGGCAGTTGCGAGGTCCAGCGCCCGTAGACCAGCCGGTTGGCGGCGAAGCTGATACGCGCATCGGACTTGGCCCGCGTCACGCCGACATAGGCCAGGCGGCGTTCCTCCTCGAGGCCCTTTTCGCCCTTCTCGTCGATGCTGCGCTGGCTGGGGAAGACGCCTTCCTCCCAGCCCGGCAGGAAGACCAGCGGGAACTCCAGCCCCTTGGCCCCGTGCAGGGTCATGATCTGCACGGCGTCGTCGGACCCTCCGCGATCCAGGTCCATGACCAGCGAGACGTGTTCCAGATAGGCGGGCAGGGTCTCGAACGACTGCATCGACTGCGTCAGTTCCTTGAGGTTATCCAGCCGTGTCTGGCCGGTGGCCCGGTCGGCCTTCTGCATGTCAGTGTAGCCGCTCTCTTCCAGAACGGTTTCCGTCAGCTCCCAGTGGGTGGTGGTCCGGGCGAAGGTCCGCCAGCGGTCGATATCGCGCACGAAATTCGACAGGGCCGTCCGCGTCCGCGCTTGCAGTTCGTCCGAAACGATCAGGTCACGCACCGCGCTCATCGCCGACACACCCGACAGCCGCGCGATCTGCAGCACCTTCTGCACCGAGGTGTCGCCGATGCCGCGCTTGGGCACATTGACGATCCGTTCAAAGGCCAGGTCGTCGTCCTCGGACAGGATCAGCCGCAGATAGGCGTGGGCGTCGCGGATCTCGGCCCGTTCGAAGAAGCGCGGCCCGCCGATGACCACATAGGGCACGGCCAGCAGCACGAACCGCTCCTCGAAGGCCCGCATCTGGAACGAGGCGCGCACCAGCACCGCCATGTCCTTGTAGGGCGTGCCGGCCCGCCGCGCCGTCTCGATCTCGTCGGCGACCAGCCGCGCCTCGGCCTCGCCGTCCCAGACCCCGCGCACCCGGACCTTGTCGCCGCTCAGGTCCTCGGTCCACAGGGTCTTGCCCAGCCGGTCCCGGTTGGCCGCGATCAGGCCCGAGGCCGCGCCCAGAATATGCTGGGTCGAGCGGTAGTTGCGCTCCAGCCGGACGACCTTGGCGCCGGGAAAGTCGCGTTCGAAACGCAGAATGTTGTCCACCTCGGCCCCGCGCCAGCCGTAGATCGACTGATCGTCGTCGCCGACGCAGCAGACATTGCCCGTCGAGGCGGTCAGCAGCCGCAGCCACAGATACTGGGCGACATTGGTGTCCTGGTACTCATCGACCAGGATGTAGCGGAACCGGCGGCGGTATTCCTCCGCGATATCCGCATGTTTTGACAGGATCGTCAGGTTGTGCAGCAACAGGTCGCCGAAATCGCAGGCGTTCAGACTGACCAGCCGCGCCTGATAGGCGGCGTACAGCGCATGCCCCTTGCCGTTGGCGAAGTCCTCGCTCGAGGGCAGTTTCTCCGGCGTCCAGCCGCGGTTCTTCCAGTGGTCGATCAGGCCGTTCAGTGACCTGGGCGTCCACCGCTTGGTGTCCAGCCCCTCGGCCTCCAGCACCTGTTTGCAGACCCGCTCCTGATCGTCGGTGTCGAGGATGGTGAAGGTCGACTTCAGCCCAACCAGTTCCGCGTGCCGCCGCAGGATCTGCGCCGCCACCGAGTGGAAGGTGCCCAGCCAGCGCAGCCCCTCGGACGACGGCCCGATCAGGTGGGTGATCCGCTCGCGCATCTCGCGCGCGGCCTTGTTGGTGAAGGTGACGACCAGCAGCTCCCACGGCCGCGCCCGTCCGGTCGCGAGGATGTGGGCCAGCCGGGTGGTCAGCACCCGGGTCTTGCCCGTGCCGGCCCCGGCCAGCACCAGAACCGGCCCATCCACCGTCTCGACTGCCTCGCGCTGTTCCGGATTCAGCCCGGCCAGATAGTCGACGGCCGCCGCTTCGACGCCGCCGGGACCTCGCGAACGGGCCAAGTCGGAAATACGCGGGGCAGGGGCATCGGGGAGACTCATCGGCATTTATATACCTGACAAAGCAGGACTCATCGTGTTAGAGAAATCGGGACAGGCTGGCACACTAGGCCGCTCGCGCGGCGATGATGCGGGCGGTCTCCGCTTCGAGACCCGCGACGACGCCCTCAACTACGCCAGCGAGATGGTGGAAGCAGGCCGCCGCAGGCTTGCCGCCGAAAACTTCCGCATCACCGATCTTTACCGTCAGGGCCGGTGTGACGCCGTCATAGTAGTAGCCGCCGGCCCCCACTCTGACGAGTTCCAACTCGTTGCGAGAGCTGTTCCAAGTGCCAACGCCGAGTTTGGCCGGGCCGACGATATGAATATCGTCACCCCCAATGCGAAAACCGGCGTCGTTGTCCAGCCCGATGGCGAGTACCCTCTGGTGCTTGTTCGGACCCGAAATGCGACCCAAGGCCCAGAGTTCGTCGTTGCCTCCAAGGTATGGACGGAGGGCCCGGACGAAGGCCACGAGATCGGGGTCGGCTCCCTTGAGCCTGTAGCTGATGGCCCGCTCAAGGTCATCACTGGATCGACCCATAGGGAAATGGACGTTCGCGACGTTCGTCAGTCCCAAGGCTTTGGCGGCGTCACTCGTGGCTTGATCGAGAGCGTCGCGCAACTGGTTGACGACGCGGTAAGCGGACAATCGGACAGTGCCGAGCGCGCTTCCCTCAAAGCGCGCGCTGACGACCTCCTCGCCGGTCTTACCATCCATGCGTCGGATGACGGTGTAGCCTGGAGCCTTGACGAAACTCGCACAGGCCGCTTCGAAATCCGCGATGCTTTCTTTCGCGCCCCCGAGGACTAACTTGGGGCTTTCGAATGGTTCGAGTTCCATGACCGAAGACCCTAAGCCTGAATCGCCAGAAGCCGATGCCGAGTTTGAGCGCGTTCTGCGGAACCTTGTGAACACGCCTCACAAGCCGCATCAGAGCGGCGAGGCCGCGCCCAAAAAGAAGGTCAGCCCGCCAAGCTGAGCCGAGTCGCGCGAATCCAAAAGCCGTGTTATTCAGAAGGCTGAAGACGTGGCGGAATGGATATCGTCCCGGTTTGCTAAACTGAGGGCCCTGTCGCGGGGTGCAGGTTCGAATCCTGTCGTCTTCGCCACTTAGCGGGCATACCGCAGCTCAAAGAGTGGAAAGGCGGTGGGGCGCGACATTCCCCACCGCACCATTTTTTTCCAAGATTGTTGATCTTTTAAGCCCCGCATAGCATTCTGCTATGTATCGCAGCTTGCCACGCGACCCCCGCAAGGGGGGTGAGCTGTGTGTTCTCGGGCCTTGTGTCCGAGTGGCGAAGACGACTTCAAAAAGCGAGGCGGGCCGTGGGAAACTACGACCCGCCTTTGTTTTTGCGCAGTGCAATCAGGCGTCTAGCCTTCTGCTTAAGCGTACGCGGCTTCACCAGCCCGCCGATACATAAGGCGCTTTCCAGCGATCATGCGGAGGGCTTCGTCGGTACGCATGGCATCGTTGATGCCGAGGCCCGAACGGTTGGAATAGCGGAAATCGAACTCCGCCAGATAGCGTTTCAGGTGGGCTTCCGAGACGTGGTGGAACGTCCCGATGATGCCGCGCTTGAGGATGGAGAAGAAGTTTTCGGCGGTGTTCGAGTGGGCCTTGCCGCGCACGTATTCACCGCTCTTGTGGTCAACCGCTTCGTGGCTGGCGAACTCTTGGCCGGGCTTCACATAGAAGGAAGCGCCGTCCGTCATCAGGTGGCTGGTGCGGTGAACGCTGGTCATGATGATCGGGCGAAGGGTCTTGGCGTTGACGTTGGCGACATGGAACGAGCGGGCGCGACCGTCGCGCTCAACCAGCGTGACGACAGCTTGCTTGGCACCCGCGCCGCGCGTGAACTGGCGCTTGTTGACGTGCTTGTTCTTCTCGCGTCCGCCGATGAATGTTTCGTCGGCTTCAACGGTCTTGTCAGGGCCACCGAGGGGAGCCGGGCTGGTTTCGGTCATGGCCTCGCGGATGCGGTGGCACATGAACCACGCGGTCTTGTAGGTCACGCCGAGGGTGCGACCGATCTGGTGCGCGCTAATGCCCTTTTTTGAGGACGCCATCAGGTATGTGGCCAGCAGCCATTTATTGAGCGGCACCTTGGAGCGTTCAAAGACGGTTCCGACCGTGATCGTGAACTGGTCGCGACAGGCGTTGCACTGGTAGAGGCCAGCGCGGGCGCTGCGGCCCTTGATCGCGGTGGCTTCGTTGACCACGCCACAGTGGGGACAGACCGGGCCATGGGGCCAGCGGGTTTGCTCCAGATGGTCGCGGGCCTTATCTGCGCAGGTGAAGATCGGGTCGGTGAGGTTCATCGGTCGGCTCCAATGAAAATACCCTACAGAAGCAATGCTGCTTTGTCACGTATATAAATGCCGACTCATCGGGAGAACATAAGGGGCACGAAGGCGGATGTCAGCGCCTGCCTGCCGCCGGCCTCACGGAACCGGCAAGCGTCGCCGTCGTTTCCGCAGCATCGACAGACTGGGGAAGGGACTATTTCATGACCGACAACAATACGAACAACAGCGGTGGCGGCGGCAACGCCGGGCTGGCCTTCATCGTCGGCGGCATCGTCGTCGTCCTCGCCATCGTGGCCTATTTTGTCTTCGCCCGCGGCGGCATGGCCCCGGAGAGCAAGGACATCGATGTCGACGTCAATCTGCCCGAGGTCTCCGCCCCGGCCGTTCCGACGGTGAACTGAGCCATGACCGATCCCAACATTCCTCCGCCCGAGCGGCCTGAGGTCGTTCATCACACCACGATCAACAATCCGCCCAAGAGCGGTGGCGGCGGCAGCTGGATCGCCCTGCTCGTGGGCGGTCTGGTGGTGGTCGTCATCATCATCGCCGTGGTCGTCTTCTCGAATCGCGGTGCGATCGAAGCGCCCGACGGCACGGACATCTCCGTCGACATCGACCTGCCGCGTCCGGAACTGCCGGATGCGCCGAAGATGCCGGACCTGCCGGATGTGCCGCCCGTCAATCCACCGGTCATGCCGCCCGAGCCGGCGCCCGCGACCTGAGCGTCAGCGCAGCTGGTAGCTGACCGTCGCGACGACCCGGACCCGCTTGTCGAGCGATGTCGACTCGCTGTCGATGTCCTCGCGGGCGAGGATTTCGAACGAGCCCTGGGTCGCCTGACGGATCGGGCCCAGCGGCGCGCCGGAGTCCTTGGCGAACTGCTCGGCGCCGGATCGCGCCGAGGCGGTCGCCTCGGCGATCATCGCCGGCCGCACCTCGTTCAGCTTGGTGAAGACATAGGTTGGGGCCGCGAAGTCCAGTTGCACGCCCTCGCGCACCAGATCGTTCAGCGCCCGCTCCGTTTGCGCCACGCGCTGGACGTCCGTGGTCCGTACCGTGACGCTCTGGGACAGGATGTAGCGGACGACGTTGTCGGTCGAACCGTATTCACGCGCCCGGGTGTCCGTGACCTGTAGCCGGCCGATCGTCACCGCCTCGGCTGGATAGCCCTGTCGTGTCAAAAAGGCCCGCACCAGCGCCAGGTCGGTGTCGATCTTCGCCTGGGCCGTGGGCAGATCGTCATTGGCCGCCTTGAAGCCGAGGTTCAGAACCGCGAGGTCCGCGACCACATTGCGCTCCGCCAGACCCCGCACCGTCACCTGCCGGTTGCCGACCTGGGCGTTGACCACGCCGGAGCCGATAAAGGCCCCCGCGCCGATCAGTCCGATGGCGATCAATCCTCCGAACAGGGCGGGCGGGATGAGGGTCTTGTCGATCTTGTCCAACACAGCGGCTTTCCTTCTGGAAAACCGACCATGCGCCAACCCTGACGGGTGTCAATCGGCCGAATCCTGTTCGATGAAAGATCGGTCGCCGCCCGTCCAGGCCAGCGCCAGAAGGCGGCAGGCCGAGGCCAGGGGCGTGCGCCCGCGACGCTCGTCGATCCGCTTCAAAAGCCCCGCTTGCGACAGGCCGCCCGCGGCGGCGACGGCGTCCAGAACGGTCCAGAATTCGGCCTCCAGCGCCACAGAGGTGGCGTGGCCGGACAGGGAGACGGATCGCTTCCTCAGCATTGTCTCCGCCCCTCCAGCGCCCGGTCCTCAATCCGGATCCGCCAGCCGACCAGTAGCGCGTTGGCCAGGCTCCAGACCAGAGCGATCCAGACCTGCCCGAAGGCCAGCGGCAGCACCGCGATCTCCAAAGACGCCACCAGATAGTTCGGATGGCGCACGAACCGGTACGGCCCGCGGTGGACCAGCGGCGCCGAGGGCAGGGTGATGATCCGCGTGGTCCAGAACCGTCCCAGCGTGGCGATCACCCACAGCCGACCGAACTGCAGCAATCCATAGAACGCCAGCAGCCAGGCGTTGGGGACCGTGGTCAACGGGGTGAACATCGCCAGCGCCGTCAGCCAGCCGACGTGCAGGACGATGAACAGGGAGTAGTGGTTGGCCCCGACCTCCATCGCACCCTCGTCCAGCAGGCGACGGGTGTTGCGGTTCGCCAGCCAGAGCTCCCACAGTCGCTGCATCGCCACCGCGACCAGGATAGGGCACAGCCACATCAGGCGTGCACCAGCATCAGGGCGGCCGTGAAGCCCGGCCCCAGCGTCGTCAACAGCAGCGGACCCTTCGCCCCGTCGTCGAGCATCGCCTTCAGCACGAACAGCACCGTCGCCGCGCTCATGTTGCCGTGGTCGCGCAGCACGGCGCGGGTGTGGACCAGCGCGCCCTCGTCCAGTCCGAAGCAGCCTTCAAGGGCATCGATCACCTTGGCCCCGCCGGGATGACATACAAACCCGCCGACATCGGCCGCGATCATCCCCTGCCGGCTCAGAAAATCGATGGCGACCGGGCGGAAATCGTCCCGAACGAGTGTGGGAATATCCCGGCTGAACACGACCTTCAGTCCGTCGTCGGCGACATCCCAGCCCATCACGTCCAGACTGTCGGGCCAGGTGTGTTCACGGCTCGCGCCCAGCGTTGGCCCGGATGCGTCCGATCGGCATGAGATCACCGCCGCGGCCGCGCCGTCGCCGAACAGGGCCGTGGCGACCAGATTGCTCTTGGAGCGGTCCTGGGCCCGGAAGGTGAGGGCGCACAGCTCCACCACCAGCAACAGCACCCGCTCCTCCGGGTGAGCCCGGGCGATGTCGGCGGCCCGCGCCAGTCCCACCACGCCGCCGGCGCAGCCCAGCCCGAAGATCGGCGCCCGTCTCACGTCCGGCCGGAACGGCATGACCTGCATCAGTCGAGCGTCCAGCGCCGGTGTGGCGATGCCGGTCGTACAGACCACGACGATGACGTCGATGTCGCCGGCCGTCAGCCGGGCCTGATCCAGCGCCCTGCCGGCCGCCTCCGCCAGGAGGGGCACCGCGCTTTTAAGGAACAGGTTGTTGCGCTCGGAGAAGCTGTGCGGCTTGAGGTACCATTCGATCGGCACGCATGAATGCCGCGTCTCGATCAGGGCGTTCCGGTAGATCGGCGCGAGCCGCTCGAAGCCGCCGTGGGTGGTGGCGAACATCTCCGCCCCGTTGGCCGCCACATCCTCCTGGCGAAGCACATGACGCGGCCAGGCGAGGGCGAGCGATTGCAATCGGGGCGCCGGCGCCGGGGTATGAGCATGAGGCATCAAAACGCGGCTTTCAAAAATGTATTGTCGTTGTTAACCCAAGCTGCGCAGGCCCGTTCCAGTCCGACGCTTCATTCGCTACACTGGGACATCTTCCCGGACGCCGCCATGACCCTGATTTCCGCCGACGTCGATGATTTCCGCAAGGTACGCTCCGAGCGCCTGCGCCCGCTCGCAGCCCTGAAGGCCTTTCGTCGGCTGATCCGCGACAAGGAGGACACCGCCGAGGTGTTCCGCATCATGCAGGCGCTCAGCGGCCGGTCGGTCTCGCGCGGCTATCACCGGATGCTGTCGACCATGGAAGGCGGTCGCCAGGCCTTCCTGCGCGAGGAACTCGCCCACAAACTCGACGACCCGGTCTGGCTGGCCCGTTTCCAGCCCGGGACGGTCGGCGCGGCCTATCGGGCGTTCCGCGAGGCGCGGGGCTTCACCGCCGACGGCCTTGCGGAAGTCGAGCGGGAGGTCGTGCCCTTCATTGACGCGCCGCACCCGGTCGTCTGGTATTCGCGCCGGCTGAGGGACGTCCACGACATCTGGCACGTCCTCACCGGCTACGGCACCGACGCGCTTGGGGAGGCTTGCGTGGTCTCCTTCTCCTTCGGCCAGACCCGCAATCTCGGTTTCGCCTTCATCGGCTGGGGCGCGGCCCGCGAGATCCGGCGCGAGGTCCGTTCCATTCCCGCCCGCCGCGCCGTCTGGCAGGCGTACCGCAACGGCAGGGCCGCGCGCTGGCTGCCCGCGCTGGACTATGAGGCCCTGTTCGAACAGCCGCTGGAGACCGCCCGCGCCCGCCTCAACATCCGCCCGCCCTCCGTCTATCAGTCGGTGCCGGTCGAGGTTCGCGCGGGGCTCAAGCTGCGCGGCTGAGCGCGCTTTCCGGACGTCATAAGCCGGACTTGTGTCATCCGTTCCAAAACCCGGCTTGCCCCGACCTCCGGCATCCGCCACTGGGCGTGGGTGACCTCCCCCGATTTCGTTCCTCCCGTCGCCCGTCCGCCCCTGTCACGGACCACCCTGCTGGGCATCGGCGGAGTGCTGGTCTGCGCCATGATCTGGGGCACGACCTGGTACGCCATCACCCTTCAGCTGGGGACGGTGGCGCCGCTGGCCTCCATCGTCTGGCGGTTCGGCCTTGCCTCGGCCCTCCTGTTCCTCGGCTGCCTGATCGCCCGCCAGAAACTGCGGCTGACCCGCGCCCAGCATCTGGCGGCGCTGGGGCAGGGGGCCTTCGCCTTTTCGATCAGCTACAGCTTCACCTATGCCTCGGAGACCCACGTCGCCTCGGCCATCGTCGCCGTCACCTTCGCCTCCCTGACCTTCATCAATCTGGTGCTGTTTCGGCTGGCTGCCGGTCAGAAAGCCGCGGCCGCCTCATGGGGCGGAGCGATCCTGGGCATTTTGGGTGTGGTGGTCCTGTCGGGCGGCGAAGTGCTCAAGGCAGGCTTTGACCGCGAGGCGGCCCTCGGAGTCGGCCTGGCCCTGATCGCCACCACCGCCTCGGCCTTCGGCAATTTCTTCGCCTGGAAGGGCCAGACCCACGGCTCTGCGGCCATCCCCTCGACCGCCTGGGCCATGGCCTATGGAACGGGTCTGCTCGCCGTCTACGGGCTGGCCACCGGCGTCGAGTTCACCATCGATCCCACCTTCACCTATGTCGGATCGCTGCTCTATCTGTCGGTGTTCGGATCGGTGATCGCCTTCGGGATGTATTTCACCATCGCCCGGATGATCGGCTACGCCATGGCCAGCTATATCTCGGCCCTGACGCCGCCCATCGCCATGCTGGTTTCGGTGCTGTTCGAGGGCGCCCGCTTCGGCTGGCCGGCCCTGGCCGGGCTGGTGCTGGTGCTGTCGGGGCAGGCGTTGCTGATCCGCGCGCCGAAGGTCGTGGCGGCCGGCTAGAACCAGCCGCGCTTCTTCTTCTTCGGCGTCTCCGCGGGCGGGGCCTTTTCTCCGCTCTTGGCGGCGGCCTCGGCGTCGCGCCGTTTGCGTTCGGCGGTGACCCGAATGGCGACCAGCATCGGGATCAGTCCGTGCCGGTTGTGTGGCATATCCTCCATTTCAGTCCTCCAGCTTCGATCCGTCCAGCAGTCGGGCGGCCCGCTCGCGTTCCGCCTCCGCCTTTGTTCGCTCGGCCTTGGACCGTCCATGGGCGGCGCGGTTGGCGGTCGCCGTCGCCCTGGCCTCGGCCTTCGCCCGATCCTTGCGCACCCGGTTCAGATTGACGATCTCGCCCATGCCGACCTCCGATATGCCGCCTGACGCGCGATCCGGCGGGTCTCCCGCGGGCCGACGTCGCCGGAACGAGGTCACGGTAGACCCGGTTCAGTCCGGCGAACACCTCGAAACGACCGGCCGGTTACCGCGAATTCACCCGGGACCCGCTGTCGCCCGAGCCGCCTTCGACCTATCTGGGGGATGCGCCGGCTCGTGGCGCGACGGAACGACGCCCTTGATCCGCCTGATCCTCAACCTGCTCTGGTTCGTCTTCGGCGGCTGGCTGTCCGGCCTGCTCTGGCTGTTCGGCGGCGCTGTGTTGGCCCTGACCATCGTCGGCCTGCCGTGGACCTTCGCCGCCTGGCGGATCGCCAGCTATTCCTTCTGGCCGTTCGGCCGCGAAGTGGTCTGGCGCGACGAACTGGGGGCGCACGACGTCGGAACCGGGCCGCTGGGCCTCGTCCTCAACGTCATCTGGTTCCTGTTCGCCGGCTGGTACATCGCCCTGTCGCACCTGCTGATCGCCGTTGCCGAGTTCATCTCCATCATCGGCATCCCGTTCGCGCTCAAGGATCTGGAACTGGCCAAACTGGCCCTCGCCCCGATCGGCCGGACGATCCGCGACAAGCCCTGATTGGGCTTAACCCGGCGAGATCATCTTCTCGGGCCGCACCGCCTCGTCGAACTCGGCATCGGTCAGATAGCCGCCGCCGACCGCCTCCTCGCGCAGGGTGGTGCCGTTTTTGTGGGCCGTCTTGGCGATCTTCGCGCAGGCGTCATAACCGAGCTTGCCGTTCAGGGCCGTGACCAGCATCAGCGAGTTGTCGAGGCCGCGCTTGATATTGTCCTCGCGCGGCTCGATCCCGACCACGCAGTTGTCGGTGAAGGACACCGCCGCATCGGCCATCAGCCGCACCGACTGCAGGAAGTTGTAGGCCATCACCGGGTTGAACACGTTGAGCTCGAAATGCCCCTGCGAACCGGCGAATGTCACCGCCGCGTGGTTGCCGAACACCTGGACGCAGACCTGGGTCAGGGCTTCCGACTGGGTCGGATTGACCTTGCCCGGCATGATCGACGAGCCCGGCTCGTTCTCCGGCAGGGCCAGCTCGCCCAGCCCCGAACGCGGGCCCGAGCCGAGGAAGCGGATGTCGTTGGCGATCTTGAACAGCGAGGCGGCGACCGTGTTGATGGCCCCGTGGCTGAACACCATGGCGTCATGGGCGGCCAAGGCCTCGAACTTGTTCGGCGCCGTGACGAAGGGCAGGCCGGTGATGGCCGCGATCCGCTCGGCCACCTGTTCGGCGAACCCGACCGGCGCGTTCAGCCCGGTGCCCACGGCGGTGCCGCCCTGGGCCAGTTCCATCAGCTTGGGCAGGGTCAGCTCGATCCGCTCGACGCCGTTGGCGACCTGCTGGGCATAGCCGCCGAACTCCTGGCCCAGCGTCAGCGGCGTGGCGTCCTGCGTATGCGTCCGGCCGATCTTGATGATGTGGTCCCAGGCCTTCGCCTTGGCGTCCAGCGCCGCCTGCAGATGCTTCAGCGCCGGGATCAGGTCGTTGACCACCTGTTCGGCGCAGGCGACGTGCATGGCCGTCGGGAAGGTGTCGTTCGACGACTGGCTCATATTGACGTGGTCGTTGGGGTGCACCGGCGTCTTGGAGCCCATCTCGCCGCCCAGCATCTCGATCGCCCGGTTCGAGATCACCTCATTGGCGTTCATGTTGGACTGGGTGCCGGAGCCGGTCTGCCAGACCACCAGCGGGAAATGGTCGTCCAGCTTGCCTTCGATGACCTCGTTCGCCGCCGCGACGATGGTCTCGCCCAGTTTCGGGTCCAGCTTGCCCAGAGCCATGTTCGTCTCGGCCGCCGCGCGCTTGACGATCCCCAGCGCCCGGACGATCGGCAGGGGCTGTTTCTCCCAGCCGATTTTGAAATTGCCGAGCGACCTCTGCGCCTGCGCCCCCCAGTATCGGTCCGAGGCGACCTCGATGGGGCCGAAGGTGTCGGTCTCGGTGCGGTGTCCAGACATGCGGCGCGGGCTCTCGAAGGCGTGGCGGGAGGATGCGCGGCGGTGTAGCACGAGCAGGCGAAGGGGCAAGGCGGAGGACCGGCGATGCGGACCATGATGACGGCGGCGGCGCTGGCGGCCATCGGCCTGACGTCCTGCGCCACGACCACCAGCGCACAGGATGCGCCGCGCGTGGTCATGGAGACCGACGCCGGCCGGATGGTGGTCGAACTGGATCTGGCCCGCGCTCCGCTCTCGACCTGCAACTTCCTCAGCTATGTCACCGACGGCGACTATGACGGCGGCCGCTTCTTCCGCACGGTCGTTCGGGCCACCAATGCCGGCAATCCCCATCCGATCGATGTCATCCAGGCCGCCACCCCGCGCGGCGACGATGACGACCTGCGCCCTCCGATCCCCCTCGAGCGCACCCGGGACACCGGGCTCAGCCACGTCGCCGGGGCGATCTCCATGGCCCGCGACGGCCCCGACACGGCGACCTCCAGCTTCTTCATCGTGACGCAGGATACGCCCGCCCTGGACTTCGGCGGCGGCCGCAATCCGGATGGCGAGGGGTTCGCCGCCTTCGGCCGCCTGGTCGAGGGCCTCGACGTCGCCCGCCGCATCCAGATGTCGCCCGCGAACAGCGAGGAACGGCTGACCCCGTCCGTCGTCATCCGCTCGACCCGGATCGAGGGCCATGTACCGCCCGGGTGCCATCCGTGACGGCAGGCTGGATTGGTACGGGAAAGGTCCGCGCCCGCGAGACCGGCGACACGGTCGAACTGACCATCGACGGCCTGACCACCCAGGCCAAATACTACAAGCCACTGGTCTATGAGTTCATGCGCAAGGAGTGGACGTCGCGCCCTTCATACGGCGACTACACGGTCGAGATCCTGATGGAGCACATCGGCGACCCGCCGTGGATGGACCTGGACAACCTCGCCAAGGCCCTGCTGGACGCACTCAAGGGCTATCTGTTCCACGACGACGCCCAGGTCGCCCGGCTGCTGGTCGAACGCCGCGAGGGCGAGCGCGAACGGATCACGATCAGGGTGTTTCCGCGCTCGACCTGACCCTCTCCCGATGGGAGAGGGCTTGAGCGCCCGCGAGCGAAGCGAGCGGTTGCGCGAAAGGGTGAGGGGCCTGCTGCGGTCGGCGAAAGCCGTACCTCCGTCCGCGCTACGGCTTACGCCGTTGGATGCACCCGACCCTCATCCGGCCCTCCGGGCCACCTTCTCCCAATGGGAGAAGGGATCCTACGAAGGGCGCTGAAAGCGCAGTGTCGGCAAGCGCAGCTGCATCTCCGCTCCCACGAACAATTGCGGCTCCGACGCCGGGCTCACGCCGCGCTCGGTCTCCTTGCGCGTTACACAGGCCCGCGTTCCCGCCGCCAGGGCCAGGAAGTCGGTCGCCGTCGGCAGGGTCTCGATGATGCAGCCGTCAAACCACGGATAGGTCTCGTCAGCCCCGCAGCCAAAAGAAGTCCGCTCGCGGCTGGCGGCGGTCAGCACCATCCGGTTCGGCGCAGACAGGGCGTTGACGAAGATGCCGGAATAGCAGGCCGAGACGATCACCACCGTCGGCCGGGTCCCGCACGCCGCGCGGACGATATTGGCCATCATGTCCGGCGTCATCCGCGGCGCCTCGCCGAACACCATGGCGGTCGGCACGCCGTGCGAGGTGAAATACAGCAGGCATCCCGACGTCCCCCGCGTCGCCGCCGCATTGATTCCCTCCAGCACGGCTGACGCCGAGACCGGCTGCGGCGCATCGGGTCTCAGGCTGTAGTCGACCATATTGGCGCGCGTGAAGCCGGCGGAGAGGAAGCCCTTCACCAGATCGCGCCGGGCGTTGTCGAAGGCCTGGATCGGCCGGTTGGCCCCGTCCCGCCAGTCCGCCGCGACGATGGCCGAGGTCCAGTTGGCGAACCGGCTGGGCGGAGCGGCCGTCTGGGCATGGGCGGACGCCGCGAACCCGAACAGGGCCGCCAGAACAAATATCAGACCCCGACCCATGCACTCCCCCGGCCTTAAGCCCGGCCCGAGATTATCGAAAGGCGCGGCGAGGGAAAGGGCCTACTTCTTCCGGAACTGGTCCAGCGACACGACCTTGGGGCCGTCGTCGTCGCCGTCCGCCGGCGGAGTCCGGTCTGGCTCGGCGGCCGCGACCTCGGCGGCGATCTCCTCAACCGTCGCGGGCGCCTCGAACTGCAGCAGGAACTGCACCGACGGATCGTAGAAGCGGGTCACGGCGGTGTAGGGCATGGCCAGCACCTTCGGCATGCCGCCGAATTTCAGCATGACGGAAAATTTCGTCGGCTCGACCTTCAGGTCCCAATACTGGTGCTGGAGGACGACCGTCATCTCGTCAGGATATTTGGCCAGGATGTCCGGCGGCACGCTGACGCCCGGGGCGCGGGTCTTGAACGTCACATAGAAATGGTGCCCCCCCGGGATGCCGTCGGGCAGGGCGGCCCGTTCCAGCGCCGAGCGGATGACGCCGCGCAGCGCATCCTGCGCCAGCTGCTCATAGTGCATCTCGTCGACGGGGGGCGTCTCTTGGGCCATGGGTCGCCTCGATTGTTCGCGCGAACTGATAGCTGTGCGCAGAGGCCGGCGAAAGGCGCCAAGATGGGAAAGTGCGAGGAGCTCTGTTGGCTGCCCCCCACATCTTCCGAAAGACGAGGGCGGGTCCCTGAGATGGACCATCCGTTCGCCGAGTTGAATCTGGCTGGCGCGACGCCTTCCGGGCCAAGTGTGATGAACCGGCCATCGTCGGGGCAAGCGCGCGGGAGGCGGGTCAATTCAAGTGACGAACAGCCTGGGTGGAGGGCTTCTGTTGGCAGGCGCCCCCAAACCTTCCCCGGGAAGACAGGAGGGCGCCTTCTGATAGGGGAAAGTGCCAGGGGTTCTGTTGGCAGGCCCCCCCCATCTTGCAAAAGAAAGAGGAGGGCGCGTCACTGGAGGTAGGTGGAGGGCTTCTGTTGGCAGGCGCCCTCCGGGCCCCGCCCCAGGAACTGATCCCTGAGGACTTAAGTGTTCGAAATCACCCGAACCGCTTATGCGGCGAGAGCGACTTCTCCAGCGAAGTTATCGTTCGCAGTTAGAAAATGGCCCGATACGGTGGGCCAGGACGGGCGAAAGCAGTCTTCTTTACACGTCCGTCGATGCTAGTCGGCCCCATGCTCGCTCCGCCGATAACGCGGGGAAGAAATGGTGGAGCCGCCGGGAATCGCACCCGGGTCCGGTCCGCTTATTACAAGCGCGTTTATCGCCATATCCGGAGCAAGCCCCGGCAGAACCAATATAGGGTCTCCCGCGCCGGCTTCCAAGGACCGAAGTGAGGGCTGCGTTGGACGTCAGTCCTCGCGGTCCTCGCGCAGCGCCCGGCGCGACGCCTCCAGCGCCTCGCGATAAGCCTCGCCGTCCCCGAAATCGCCGAACCCGGCGTAGCGGCCGTGTGCGCCCATCAGTCGGCGGGTATGCTTGATCGGGCACCAATACTGCTCGGTACGCGCCGAGACCTCCCGGACATAGGCGATGACGCCGTTCACATACGAGCAGTAGGCGCAGTTCAGCTTTTCGACGGCGTTCAGATACGGCAGGCCGGTCCGGTCGAAGATCATGTAGCGCCCCCGCGGGACCTGTGGGATGCCGTAAACGCGGAAGCAGATCGCCTGGTAGAGCGACACCCACAGATCGACCACGGCGAACGGCAGGATCAGCGAATAGATCACCGGGGCGCTCAGCACGTACAGAACCGGCGCGCCCAGAATGTATTTCATCAGGTGGACGCGGCGTTCCTCGAGCCGGCGCAGGGCCTCTTCCTCGAACCGGGCCCGGCCATGCTCCAGCCCGAACCGGAAGCCCGACCGCTGCCGCGAGAATTCGGCCGCCAGATCGTGCTCCAGCGCGCGGATTTGTTCGATGAGGGAATCGACCCGATTGGTCATGCGCGCTCTCGAAGTTCGCGCGCGCAACGGATATCGGCCCGGGCGACGTCGCTGTGGCTGATGCGACCCCCGCACCCGGTTTCTGCATAGCATCCGCTCCGGCCGGCGTCTCAGGGCGCGGGCGCGCGGACCGCATCAGGCTCCGGGAGCCGATTCCACTCCGGCGTCTGGTTGCGGAACCAGGTCAGCTGCCGCTTGGCGTAGTTGCGCGTGGCCTGGCGCGTCGCCTCGACGGCGGCCGCCAGCGTCGTCCCGCCCGCCAGATGGGCGGCGAACTCGCGCACCCCGACCGCCTTCATGGCGGGCAGGGCCGGGTCCAGCCCACGCGCGATCAGCGTCCGCACCTCGTCCAGCGCCCCGGCCTGGACCATCTGCGCCACCCGCAGGTCGCAGTTGGCGTACAGGGTTTCGCGTTCCGGCTCGATCACCAGCCCCGTCCACGATCCGGGCGCCAGCAACGGCGTCGTGTCCGCGGTCCAGTCGCTGAGCGCCCGCCCGGTGTGTTCCGCCACGGCCCAGGCCCGGGTCAGGCGCTGGCGATCCCCCGCCTCGATCCGCGCCTCAGCCGCCGGATCGACCTCGGCCAGCCGACGGCGGAACGCCGCCTCGCCGTCGGCGTCAAAGGCGACGCCGGCCGCGTCGCGCACCTCGATCGGCACATCCGGAATGTTCGCCAGCCCCGTGGTCAGGGCCGTAAAATAGAGACCGGTCCCACCCACCAGCAGGGCCGGGCGTCCCTCAGCCGCCAGTTCGGCCAGCACCGGCATGACCACCCGGCTCCAGCGTCCGACCGACCAGGCGTCGGCAGCGTTGGCCACTCCATAAAGCCAGTGCTCGGCCATGGCCTCTTCCGCGGCCGACGGACGAGCGCTCAGCACGCGCAGGTCGGCATACAATTGCTGGCTGTCGGCATTGACGATGACGGCTCCCGTGCGCGCCGCCATTTCCAGCGCGCGCCGCGACTTGCCCGAGGCGGTCGGGCCGGCCAGCAGGGTGATCAGAGGCGGGGTCAAGCTGCGGCTCCCTCTCCCATGGGGAGAGGGCTTGAGCGCACGGCGCCGTTTTCGGCGTCGCCCTTGCGCGAAAGGGTGAGGGGTTGCATTCTTGGCCGGTAAGCGCACATCGGCCACGTCCGTTTTAGTGTGTATCGCCAACCATCCCGCCCCTCACCCTTTCGCGCAAGTCCGATCGCCTTCGGCTATCGGGCGCTCAAGCCCTCTCCCAATGGGAGAGGGAGCATGGAATCGTAATTTGCCCGACCGCGAAACCGTCCTCGCCGCCCTCGACGCCGTCCTCGATCCAAAGACAGGGCAGGGGCTGGTCGTCGCCGGTCTGGTCCAGGGTCTGGTCGTCACCGACGATCGCGCCGGCTTCGCGCTGGAGGTCGCCGCCGCCGACGCCGCCCTCTACGCCCCGATCCGCGACGCCGCCGAGGCCGCGCTCAAAGCCATCCCCGGCATGGTCCGCGTCGCCGTCGTCCTGACCGCCGAGACCTTGAAGGTGTCCGCTCCGCGCCGCGCCTCCCTCTCGCCCCAGGCCGTCGATCAGGGCCGCCCTAAGGCCCCCGTCGCCACGGCGCGACCGGCCCACGTCCGCCGTGTCCTCGCCGTCGCCAGCGGCAAGGGCGGGGTCGGCAAGTCCACCGTCGCGGTCAATCTCGCCGCCGCCTTCGCCGCGCGGGGATTGTCGGTGGGCGTGCTCGACGCCGACGTCTACGGCCCTTCGATCCCGACCATGCTGGGCGTCTCCGGCGCGCCGGAGTACATCGACAACGCCATCACGCCCCATGTCGCCCACGGCCTGAAAGTCATGTCGGTCGGTCTGCTGACCAAGGCCAATGACGCCATGATCTGGCGCGGCCCCATGGCGTCCCAGGCCCTGACCCAGATGCTGACCCAGACCCGCTGGGGCACAGAGGACGCGCCGCTCGACATCCTCGTCGTCGACCTGCCGCCGGGCACCGGCGACGTCCAGCTGACCCTTGTGCAGAAGACCCCGCTCGACGGCGCCGTCATCGTGTCCACCCCGCAGGAGGTGGCGCTGGCGGACGCCCGCCGCGCCCACACCCTGTTCCAGAAGGTCGAGGCGCCGACGCTCGGCCTGATCGAGAACATGACCGGCGCTGTGTTCGGCCGCGGCGGCGCGGAAGCGGAGGCCGGCCGTCTGGGCATCCCCTACCTCGGCGACCTGCCGCTCGACGCGGCCCTGCGCCAGGGCGGCGACGCCGGCGTGCCGACCGTGGTCAGCGACCCCGACGGGGATATCGCGGGCCGGTTCGCGGGCTTCGCTGAGGCCCTGGCGAAAAAACTCGACCTGTAGGGTTTTCAAACGCAACCCTAACCGCCACCTTGTGTGTTCCAGTCACCTGAGAACCGCCCATGTCCGTCGACGCCCTGTTCCGCCCCTTCCAGGTCAAATCGCTGAAGATGCCCAATCGCATCGTCATGGCGCCGATGACGCGGTCCTTCTCGCCGGGCGGCGTTCCGAGCAGCGACGTCGCCGGCTACTACCGCCGCCGGGCCGAGGGCGGGGTCGGGCTGATCGTCACCGAGGGCACGGTCGTGGAACGCCCCGCCGCTCGTAACGACGCGAAGGTGCCGGTCTTCCACGGCGAGGCCCTGCCGGAATGGAGGAAGGTGGTCGAGGCAGTCCATGCCGCCGGCGGGCTGATCGCACCCCAGCTCTGGCACGTCGGCTCGGCGCGCGGGCAGGGGGCCGACTGGGCGCCGCTCGGCAAGGTCGACAGCCCTGCGGGCATGACCAGCCCCGGCAAGCGCGGCCTCGAGCCGATGACCGACGAGGACATCGCCGACACCATCGCCGCCTTCGGCCGCTCGGCCCGCGCCACCCGCGAGCTTGGCTTCGACGCCGTCGAGATCCACGGCGCCCACGGCTATCTGATCGACCAGTTCTTCTGGTCCGGCCTCAACGACCGCGCCGACAAATGGGGCGGCGGGACCATCGCCGACCGCGCCCGCTTCGGGGCCGAGGTGGTCAAGGCCGTGCGCGAGGGCGTCGGTCCGGACATGGCCCTGATCCTGCGCCTGTCGCAGTGGAAGTCGCACGATTTCGCGGCGAAGAACGCCCATGACCCGGCCGAGCTGGAAGCCTGGCTGGCGCCGCTGGTCGAGGCCGGCGTCGACGTCTTCCACTGCTCCCAGCGCCGCTTCTGGGAGCCGGAATTCGAGGGCTCGGACCTGAATTTCGCCGGCTGGGCCAAGAAGGTCACCGGCCTGCCCAGCATCACCGTCGGCTCGGTCGGCCTCGACGGCGAATTCATCGCGGCCTTCGGCGGCGCGGGATCGAAGCCCGCGTCGCTGGACGGCCTGATCGAACGGCTGGAGCGCGACGAGTTCGACCTCGTCGCCGTCGGCCGCGCCCTGCTGGCCGACCCCCACTGGGTTGAAAAGATCCGCGACGGCCGTCTCGACGAGCTCAAGGACTTCGAGCGCTCGGCGATGGCGACGCTCAGCTAGGTTCTGGGTTCTAGGTTCCAGGTTCTAGAGCGGGACTCGTTCACACGGAACCGTATCCGGAGTTGACGAGGTAGTTGG
>NZ_JBHYDN010000020.1:0-38203 GCF_051860745.1 Brevundimonas sp. | reverse complement strand
GATCACCACCGATTTGGGAATCCCGATTCCAACAAAACGGGCCACGCTCTAGCAGTTGGAACAGCGGATTTTGTCGACGGTCCGCGGCCGCAGATAGTAGATGTGCGAGAACCGGGTGATGCCGGGCATGAAATAGTCGACGGGAGAATCGTAGTCATAGGTCGCTTCCGACACGATGACGCTCTCGCCGTCGGAAATCAGATCGGTCGGCAAGGTGATGGTGGAGTTGACCGCCCGGGCGGCCATGCCGTCGCCCCGGCTCCAGTCGATCCTGGCGACGCCGGCCGTGCGGGTCACGCTGCTGACCCGCTGTTCCAACGCGGCGGTCGAGAACGGTTTCATGATCAGGCCGCCGATTTCGAAGATGTCGTCCAGATTCGCCGTCGCGACCGACTCCTCCTGCGCCACCAGATCAGCGACCATGGCCGAGACATGGCCCATCCGCTTCTGGGCCATGAAGCCCTGGCAGAACTCGGCCATGCCGAAATAGAAGGCGATCAGCACGGGTGCGAGCATGGCGAACTCGATGGCCGAGACGCCCCGCTCGTCGCGACCGAGCCGTGAGAATACGCCCTGCCGCATCATGCCGGTTCATTCCGGAAGGCGGTGGTCGCCGTCAGCATGGCGGCGCCGTCGTTCATCCGCGACAGGCCCTGGGCCAGGAAGGTCGTCAGCAGCGGCTGCCGGTACCAGACCCGCACCAGGATCAGGTCGCCCGGAAGGCCATTGCTGTAGGTCAGGACGCCATCGTCGAACGTACCGCCGGCCATGGGATCGGGCGGGGTGGTGGCGAACTGCGGTATCACCCGCACATCGACGGTGGCGCGGCTGTCGCAGTCGCCGGCGAAGATGCTCATCCGGCCGCACAGCGACGTCTTGAACGTGGCCGCCGTCATGGACTGGGCGCTGGCCCGGCCAGTGCGGACCAGCCGTCCGGTTTCGATGGTGGCGTTCTCCAGAACGGAATCGGTCACGAAGACGATGCCGAGCTCTAGGATGGCGAACATCATGATGAGGAAGGGCAGGGCGACCATGCCGAACTCCACCGCGGCCGAGCCGTCGGTCGAGCGGATCAGGCCGCGGGCGAAGTTCGCGCGACCCTGCCTTCGTGGATGATGAACAGAGCGAGGAGACACCGGCCCAATTCCTCAGGGCGTCGGCGCGGCGCCGTTGGTCCCGCGCAGGGATGGCGAGCACGACGAGGCGCAGGCCATCTCGGTGGCCTGGCCGCCGCGCCAGACCCGGACTCGGCCTGAACCGGCGCCGTCGGTGACGACAATCTGGCTCTGGAACACCGTGCGACCGATCGTATCGACCGCCACGATCTCGGTGACCCCATTGCCCTTGCCGGTGATGTAGAGCGTGTTGGCGTCCACCACCGTCACGTCGGCGATGGCGGGATTGCCGACGATGACCGAACCAGCTGGTCCACGCAGCTGGACCCGCTGGGTCTGATCGATCTCGACATTCATGCTGCCCGACTGGGCCGTCCCGATGGCCGGCGCGAAAAGGACGGCGGCAGAGACCAGGACGGCGGCGAGGCGGGCGGGGGAGACGGATCGGGTCATGGCGTCGACTTCCAGTGAACGGGGCGCGCGCGTGAGCGTCTCCGGACACTGCCCCGCAAACCTCAAGAAAGTCTGAAATCAGGCAATTGCGGCTGAAATTATAGTAAACGCGACGTCAATAAAGAAATCGCGCTAATGTATCGTTGTTTTACTCGCCCTTAATCCGCGGGGTGCAGGATGACCGTGCAAAAGGGGGTCAAGCGGGCAAAAGCCGATGACCCTGTTGGTGTCAACGATCGCTCGCTAAACACAGAAGGATTTCAGTCATGACCAAGTTCGTTTCCAAGTTCATGTCCGACGAGTCGGGCGCCACGGCCATCGAGTACGGTCTGATCGCCGCGCTCATCGCCGTCGTTATCATCTCGGCTGTGACGGCCCTGGGTGCGACCATCAAGACCAAGTTCAACGCCGTCGTCACCGGCATGGGCGGCACCGCCGGCACCTGATCGCCGACGACAGTCCTGAAACCGGCGAGGGGCCGGAGCGGAAACGTTCCGGCCCCTTTCCTTTGGCCGGCGCCGCTGCTCCGCCCCGGATTCCTTGGACAACTGCCCGTCCCCAACATGAAAACTTTTTAGAGTAAATGTCGAAGTAACCACACCCAACCACGCGACTTTAACCGTTATCGGCGAAAACAATCCTGCATTTGGGGGTCAAGCGGGCTACCGGCTCCCCCCGTTTCAATAGCTCGCTTCACTCCTTCCAAAGGGAAATCCAATGACCAAGTTCGTTTCGAAATTCATGTCCGACGAGTCGGGCGCCACCGCCATCGAGTACGGCCTGATCGCCGCGCTCATCGCCGTCGTCATCATCTCGGCCGTGACGGCCCTGGGCTCGACCATCAAGACCAAGTTCAACGCTGTCGTCACCGGCATGGGCGGCACCGCCGGCACCTGATCGCCGACGACAATCCTGAAACCGGTGAGGGGCCGGGGCGGAAACGCTCCGGCCCTTCTGCTTTTCCACGGGTCCGGATCCCTTTTATGGTCAAGCTTGGGGCAAGCAGTTTTTGTGCGCCGGGACTCAGCCCATGCGGCGCAGGTTGCGGATGCTCAGGGGGGCAGCTGGGCGACCGGCTACTCGGCCGTGACGGCCCTTGGCTCGACCATCAAGACCAAGTTCAATGATGTCGTGACCGGCATGGGCGGCGCCGCCGGCGTCTGATCGACGTCGAAAACCCTGAGACCGACGGGAGGCCGGAGCGGAAACACTCCGGCCTCTTTCACTTGCGGAGCCCCGGATGGCAACCGGGTTTTAACCGTCGGCGGGCGACAAGGGGGGATGGACACCGTTACCCTGATCCTTCTTGGCGTCATGCCGGCGCTCGCCATCGTCGCGGGCCTGAAGGACCTGACGTCGATGAAGATCCCGAACTGGATCTCCGGACTTCTGGTCCTCGCCTTCTTCCCCGCCGCCCTGGCCGTCGGTCTCGACCCCGTGACGGTGGCCGTCAACATCGGTGTCGCGGCCCTCGCGCTGGTGATCGGAGCCGGCATGTTCGCCCTGCGCTGGATCGGCGGCGGCGACGCCAAGCTGATGGCCGCGACCTGCCTGTGGCTGGGGGCGACCGGCTCGGGCATGTTCCTGCTGTGGACGGGCGTGATGGGCGGGCTGTTCTGCCTGGCGCTGCTGTTCGCGCGCTTTCATTCACGCCCCTACCTGCTGGGCGCGCCCGGATGGGTGGTGCAGCTGATGGAGCCTCGCGGCGACATCCCCTATGGCGTGGCCATCGCCGCCGGCGCGCTTATGGCCTATCCGGCCTCGCCGCTGCTCGCCGCATTCATCGCAGGATAGCAGGGTTCGTCCGACACTTAGGCCGTCGTTAACCCGCGCCCGGCATGGTCGTTAACGGTAGGGGCCCGAAGGACTGATTCAGAGTCCGGTCCAGCCTGCCGGAGACCGTCGATGAAGCCCGCCCGTATCATCGTGATCTGCGTCGCCGCCGTGGCCGCCATTGGCCTGGCCCTGATCGTGCGCGCCATGGGATCACCCTCGAATACGCCGACTGCCGTCGCCACCGCCGCCGTCGTTCCGACGCGGCCGATGGCCAAGGTGCTGGTCGCGGCCAAGGACCTGCAGCCCGGACAGCGGCTGACTGAGTCCGATCTGGCCTGGAAGGACTGGCCTGTCGACGAGGTCAATCCGGCCTTCATCACCGATGGCACGACGCCCCTGCCCTCGGGCGATGCGGCCGGAGGCGCGGCCCCCGCCGCACGCCCCGAAGGCGCCGTGGCCTCGGTCACCCGGGCCGCCGCCAATCTGGCCAGCGGCGGAGCCAAGGCCGACTATGTCGGCTCGGTGGTTCGCGAACCCATACTCGCCGGCGAACCGATCGTCGGCCGCAAGATCGTCCGCGCCGGGGACAGCGGCTATATGGCTGCCTATCTGGAGCCGGGTATGCGAGCCATGGCCATCCGGGTCACGGTCGAGACCGCCGCCGGCGGCTTCATCCTGCCCGGCGACCGGGTCGATGTCCTGCTGACCCGCGAAACCAATCTGAGCAATGTCGGCGCCGAGGAAGGCGACCGGTCCAAATTCGCCTCATCGACCGTGATGCAGAACATCAAGGTTCTGGCCATCGACCAGTCGACCCGGGCCGGTGACGATGAACAGGCCGTGGTCGGCGCCACCGCCACCCTCGAGGTCGGCCCCCGCGACGCCGAGGCCCTGGCCCTGGCCAAGTCCGAGGGCGAACTGAGCCTGGTGCTGCGCTCCTACGCCGACACCGGCGGCCCATCCGGGCGGGTCGCGCCGGTCGCCCGCCAATCCTCCGCTGTCCGAATCTATCGCGGCGGTGCGCCCGAAGTGGTGGTGGTCCAATGAAACATCTGATCGCGATCGCCCTCGTCGGTCTGACAGTCGCCGCTGTCGCGCCCGCCGGATCGACCGAGGCCCAGGCTCAGTCCCGCGCCGCAGTCCCGATGGGCGCCGGCGCCCAGCTGATCAATCTGCCGCGCGGCTCGTCGATGGCTATCGACCTGCCGTCTGACGCCCGCGACGTCATCGTGCCGAACCCAATGGTGGCCGAGGCCATGCTGCACTCGCCGCGCCGCATCACCATCATCGGCCTCCAGCCCGGTGAGACTGACGCCGTGGTTCTGGATACGGCCGGCCGCACCATTCTGTCGCTGCGCGTGCGCGTCGACGCCGGGGTATCCGCGCTACAGGACACCCTGAGCCGGGTCATGCCGGGCTCGCAGGTCCGCGCCGAGGCCGTCAACGACAGCATCATCCTGACCGGACCGGTCAGCAGCCCCGGCGAGGCCGATCGCGCGGCCCAGGTCGCCCGGGCTTTCGTTTCGGCCCCCGAACGGGTCATCAATATGATGACCATCGCCGGCTCCGATCAGGTCATGGTCAAGGCCCGCGTCATCGAGGTCCAGCGGACGGCGATCAAGCAGCTGGGCCTGGACGTCGACGCAGTGCTCAACAATGTCGGCGACGGCCTGAGCTTCGCCCAGGGCGCCACCTTCGGCGTATCCGGCAGCCAGCTGGGCGGCGGCATCCTCAACTTTCTGGACCAGAGCGGCGACGGCAATCAGCTGGACACCAGCATTCGCGCCTTCGAACGCGCCGGACTGGTTCGCATCCTGGCCGAACCGAACCTGACCTCGGTCAATGGCGAGAACGCCGAGTTCCTCGCCGGCGGCGAATTCCCGGTTCCGATCGGACGCAGCGTCGACGCCAGCACCGGTCAGGTCACCATCGGCATCGAGTTCAAGCCGTTCGGCGTGCGGCTGGCCTTCCGACCGATCGTGCTGTCGGAAGGGCGCATCTCTCTGCAGCTGTCGACCGAGGTCTCTGAACTGACCACTGCCGGAGCGTTCACCCTCGGCGGCACCGGCGACGACGCCCTCGTCATCCCCGCCCTGAACGTGCGGCGCGCCTCTTCCACCGTCGAACTGCCGTCCGGCGGGTCGATGATGATCGCCGGCCTCCTGCGCGAGGACACCCGCCAGAACATCGACCAGCTGCCGGGCATCGGCAGTCTGCCGGTCCTGGGCGCTCTGTTCCGCTCGCGCGACTATCTGTCCGGCGAGACCGAACTGGTCATCATCATCGAGGCCTACATCGTCTCGCCGACCTCGCCCGGTCGGATGCAGACGCCGGCTGACGGTCTGATCATCGCCAGCGACGCCCAGACGCTGCTGTTTGGTCAGCTGAACCAGCAGTACCGCCGGCCCGGCGATCCGGCCGCCGCCGACAGCGGCTGGAGCGGCCCTGTGGGCTATGTCATCGAATGAGGATCCCCGTGAAACGCGCCCTCGCATCCGCCGTCTTCGTCCTCGCCGCGGGGCTTGCCGTCTCCGGCTGCGCCTCGATGTCCGCCGGCGCCGGCGCCGACGCTCCGATGACGCCGCTGTCGCGCTATTCCCTGCAGGTCGAGCCGGGTTTGGACCGCATCGCCCTGGCCGTCCACGATCAGGGCCTGTCCTCGAACCAGCACGCTGCCTTGCGCGGTCTGGCGGCGCGTTACGGCGCGTCGGGCTCCGGTCACGTCCGTATCGAATCGCCGGCGGGCGACGATCCGGTCGCGGTCCAGCAGGCCTATGCCATCCGTACTTTCCTGCAGGCCGCCGGCGTCCCGGAAGACCGCATCCAGATGGCCGCCTATGCCGCGCCCGATCCACGGGCGCCGGTGCTGGCCGGATTCGAGACCATCCGGGCCTCCATCCCTGACTGCGCCGCCGAGGCCCGCAACATGGGGGCCCGGCTTTCGAACCAGAGCTCGGGCGGCTTCGGTTGCGCTATCACCGCCAATATGGCGGCCCAGATCGCCGATCCCCGCGACATTCTCGGCGCCCGGCCGATGACGCCGGCCGACTCCGGCCGCGCGGCTGTGGTCTTCGACAACTATCGCAGGGGTCAGGTCAGTTCGACGCCGCAGGATCCCCTGGTGAACGGCCGCATCTCTGGGGCTGTGGAATAGTGTGACATGAGCAACGCCTTTGCACCCCGGCCGTTTGATGAGTTCGATGACGAATTCGATCTCGACGCGGGCTATTCCGCGCCCGGCGCCGCAATGCCGGGGCAGGCCCCCGCCGATTCCGAGACTTTCGAGGAGGTTATCGGAGATCAACGGCAGGCGTTGCAGTTCACCGCACCGACCGCTCCGGTGCCGTCTGTCCAGCCTGTGCTTGAACACCTGTCTGACGATGCGTCCATGCAGGTCGCCGGGTTCAACCCCGTCGGCGACCTGGTCGCCGGCGCCGCGGCGGCCTTCTCGCCCATCAGCGTGAGCGGCGGCCACACCGCTGAGGTGTCGGTTCCGCGCATCGCCATCCATGTCTTCGCCGAGCGTCAGGACACCCTGGCCGCCGCCGAGCGCGCCGGCCAGGATCGCCGGCTGTCGCGGGCGACGACCCAGATCCGCATCGGCGGCGTCGCCGCGGCGGTCGAGGCCTATCGGCATGAGCCGACCCCGCCGCTGATCGTGGTCGAATGCATGAAAGACCCGCAGACGCTGCTGTGGGAAGTCGATCAACTGGCCGAAGTCTGCGACGCCGGCACCAAGGTGGTCGTCGTCGGCGCCACCAACGATATCCTGCTGTTCCGTGAGCTGATGCGGCGGGGGGTCAGTGAATATCTGGTCGCGCCGCTGCAGCCGTTGCAGCTGATCTCGGCCATCGGCGGACTGTTCGCTGATCCGGCCCAGCCCTTCGTCGGCCGGTCGATCGCCTTCGTCGGCGCGCGCGGCGGCACCGGCTCCAGCTCGGTCGCGCACAACACCGCCTATGCGATGTCCGAGCGGATCGGCGCCAACACTGTCATCGTCGACTATGACCTGCCGTTCGGCACCGCCGGTCTGGACTTCAATCAGGATCCGCTGAGCGGCGTCGCCGACGCGCTCAGTCAGCCGGACCGACTCGACCCGGTGCTGCTGGACCGGATGATGGTTCGCTGCACCGACAAGCTCAGTCTGTTCGCCGCGCCGGCGACCTTGGATGTCGACTGGGATATCTCCCCGGAAGCGTTCGAGGAGGTGACGACCCAGATCCGCTCGACCGCGCCCTTCGTGGTGCTGGACCTGCCGCACCTGTGGTCCGGCTGGATGCGCCGCACCCTGATCGCCGCCGACGAGGTGGTGATCGTGGCGACGCCCGACCTGGCCAGCCTGCGCAACGCCAAGAACATGATCGATCTGATCCGTCAGGGCCGGCCTAATGACGCGCCGCCGCGGCTGGTGCTCAATCAGGTCGGCGTCCCCGGGCGTCCGGAGATTCCGGCCAAGGATTTCGGCGCGGCCCTGGGGGTTCACCCCAGCCTGATCATCCCGTTCGACCCCAAGACCTTCGGCGCCGCCGCCAACAACGGCCAGATGATCCTCGACGCCGGCGGCAAGTCCAAGTCGGCCGAGGCCTTCCAGACCCTGGCCCAGATCGTCTCGCGTCGCGAACTGCCCCTGATCGCCGGGCCGAAGGGCAAGGCCGGAAAGGCCGAAGGCAAGTCCATGTTCTCCGGCCTGTTCAAGAAGAAGTCCTGACGCGTGTTCGGCAAGCGCACAGGTCAGCCCGGCCACGTCGCCGCCGCCCTGCGGCCCGCGCCTGAAGCCGCGTCGGTCGCGCAGCCGTCGCCCGGTATTCAGGTTGAAGCCTTCGCCCTCGGTGGCGAGCCGGACGCCGACAAGGTGCATGCAGCCGCGCGCAAGGCGGAATCCTACGCCGCCAAGCCCCGCTCTCCGGCAGCCGATCGCCTGGATGCACTGGCGGCGCGACCCCGGCCGGACGCCGAGCCCGCGCGCGACAGGAACGCGCCCGGCCCCAAGGCCACGCCCGGCTTCGAACAGCTGAAGAAGGCCCAGGCCGTCGCCGAGATCGTCCGCGAGCAGTCGGACTATTATCACGCCACCAAGACGACGATCTTCAACGCCCTGATGAACACTATCGACCTAGCCCAGCTGGCCCAGCTCGATACCAAGGCGGCGTCCGAGGAAATCCGCGACATCGTCGCCGAACTGGTGGCGATCAAGAACGTCTCCATGTCGGTGGCCGAGCAGGAGCACCTGGTCCAGGACATCGTCAATGACGTCCTCGGCTATGGCCCGCTGGAGCCGCTGCTGGCGCGCGACGACATCGCCGACATCATGGTCAACGGCGCGGGCCGGGTGTTCATCGAGGTGGGCGGCAAGGTCCAGCTGACCAATGTCCGCTTCCGCGACAACAACCAGCTGATGAACATCTGCCAGCGGATCGTGTCGCAGGTCGGCCGCCGCGTGGACGAGAGCAGCCCGATCTGCGACGCCCGCCTGCCGGACGGCAGCCGCGTCAACGTCATCGCCCCGCCACTGGCCATCGACGGGCCGACCCTGACGATCCGGAAGTTCAAGAAAGACAAGCTGACTATGAAGAATCTGGTGGAGTATTCCTCCATCAGTCCCGAGGGCGCGCGCGTGCTCGGCGTCATCGGCGCCTCGCGCTGCAATCTGGTCATCTCGGGCGGCACCGGCTCTGGCAAGACGACCCTGCTCAACACCCTGACCGCCTTCATCGATCCGACCGAGCGCGTCATCACCTGCGAGGACGCGGCCGAGCTTCAGCTGCAACAGCCGCACGTGGTGCGTCTGGAAACCCGCCCGCCGAACCTCGAGGGCCAGGGCACGATCACCATGCGCGATCTGGTCAAGAACTGCCTGCGTATGCGTCCCGAGCGGATCATCGTCGGCGAGGTCCGCGGACCCGAGGCCTTCGACCTGCTGCAGGCCATGAACACCGGCCACGACGGCTCCATGGGCACGCTGCACGCCAACAGCCCGCGCGAGGCCATCAGCCGGATGGAGTCGATGATCACCATGGGCGGCTACGGCCTGCCCTCGAAGACCATCCGCGAAATGATCGTCGGTTCTGTCGATGTCATCATCCAGGCCGCCCGTCTGCGGGACGGTTCGCGCCGCATTACCCACATCACCGAAGTGGTGGGGCTGGAGGGCGACGTCATCGTCACCCAGGACCTGTTCGTCTACGAGATCACCGGCGAGGACGAGAACGGCAAGATCATCGGCCGTCACCGTTCGACCGGCATCGCCCGTCCCCGCTTCTGGGACCGCGCCCGCTACTACGGGCTGGAGCGCGAGCTGGCCGAAGCCCTCGACGCGGCGGAGTAGGGCGGATGCTTCCGATCCTCGCGGCGGTTCTGGCCTTCATCACCATCGGCGGACTGGGTTGGGCCTTCGTCGGCGGCGGCGACTCCAGCGAGGCCGCGGTCAAGCGGGCCCAGACCTTCGGCGGCCCCAAGCAGAACAACGCCGCGGCGAGGAAGGCGGCGCAGGCCAATACTCCCGAGGCGCGCCGCAAACAGATCATGCAGCAGCTGCAGGAGTCCGAGCGGGCGGAGCGCAAGGCGCGGATCAGTCTCGCCGCCAAGCTGAAGCAGGCCGGCCTGGCCACCAAGGTCTCGACCTTCTGGATCATCAGCGGCGTGCTGGGCGTCATTGCCTTCCTGCTTCCGCTGCTGTTCGGGCTGAACATCCTGATTTGCCTCGGCGCTGGCGTCGTCTTCGGTCTCGGCCTTCCGCGCTGGGTCGTCGGCTTCCTCGGCAAGGGGCGGCGGAAGAAGTTCTCGGGCTATTTCGCCGACGCCGTCGACGTCATCGTGCGCGGCATCAAGTCCGGCCTGCCGGTGCATGACTGTTTCAAGATCATCGCCCGCGAGAGCCCGGCGCCGCTGGGACCGGAGTTCCAGAAGCTGGTCGAGGGCCTTGGCGTGGGCCTGACGCTCGCCCAGGCGCTGGACAAGATGTACGAGCGGATGCCGACGCCGGAGCTGAAATTCTTCTCCATCGTCATCGCCATCCAGCAGAAGACCGGCGGCAATCTGGCCGAGGCGCTGAACAACCTTTCGGTCGTGCTGCGCGCCCGCAAGATGATGGGCGAGAAGATCAAGGCCCTGTCGTCCGAGGCCACGGCCTCCGCCGGCATCATCGGCTCGCTGCCGCCCGCTGTGATGATTCTCGTCAGCATCACTACGCCTGCCTACATGGCCCGGCTTTTCACCGACCCGCGGGGCCAGTTCATGCTGCTGATCGCCGTGGGCATGATGGCTTTCGGCGTGTTCGTGATGAAGAAAATGATCGCGTTCAAGTTCTAGGGACCCGCTGACTCCGATGATCGAGTTCTTCACCAACGTCCAGAACCTGCTGAGCCTCGGTGTGGGCGTGCTGGTGTTCGCCACCCTGGTGACGTTGGCGAGCTCGTTCAGCGGCGGGGCCAAGCTGGAAGGCCGGCTGAAGGCCGTGGCGGTGCGGCGCGAGGAGCTGAAGCGGCGCTCGCGTCAGGCCATCGCCGCGCAGAACAGCGGCCCCCAGCACCTCCGGCACTCTGACGAAGGCTTCAAGAAGCGCGTCGTCGAACGCCTGAACCTGACCAAGCTGCTGGAGGACCCCAAGGTCGCGGACAAGATGGCCCAGGCCGGCTATCGCGGGCCCAAGCCGCTGACGACCTTCTATTTCTTCCGCTTCTCCATGCCGTTCGTCTTCCTCGCGATCATCGCGTTTTACCTGTTCATCTTCAATGATTTCGGTCTGCCGGTGATGACCCGTGTCACGGCCTGCATGTTTGCGGCGGTAATCGGCTTTTATGCGCCGAATATCTACCTCTCGAACCGTATCTCGAAGCGCCGTACGTCAATCATGCAGGCCTTCCCCGATGCGCTCGACCTGCTGCTGATCTGCGTCGAGGCGGGCATGTCGATCGAGGCGGCGATCCAGAAGGTCAGCCAGGAAATCGGCGGCTCGTCCATCGACCTGGCCGAGGAGCTGACGCTGTTGTCGGCCGAACTCAGCTATCTGCCCGACCGCCGCATGGCCTATGAGGGGCTGGCCAAACGGACCAACCATCCGGGCGTGAAGTCCGTCGCCACAGCCATGACCCAGGCCGAGACCTATGGGACGCCGCTGGGCACCGCCCTGCGCACCATGGCCAAGGAAAACCGCGAGATGCGGCTGTCGGCGGCCGAGAAGAAGGCTGCCGCCCTGCCGGCCAAACTGACCGTGCCGATGATCCTGTTCTTCCTGCCCGTGCTGTTCATCGTCATCCTGACCCCGGCCATCATCAGCATCCAGGACACGATGGCCGCCGGCGCCGCGGGCGGCTGAGGCGCCTCTTTTGCGCGGGTGACGATGGAAATCGGACGGGTTCCGGGCATTTCGATCGTGACGCTGACCGGACCCCGAACCGATCAGGCCTCGGCCGCGGCCTTCCAAGCCTCGGCGACGGCGTCGACCGCGTGCCGCAGGTGGGGGCGGTTCCTGTCGAAGAACATCTCGCCGCGCAGGCCCGAGAAGATGAAACCGTTGGCGATGATGCAGCTGTTCGGCTCGTCCAGAGGCTGGATCTCGAAATAGCGCATCGAGCGGAACCACAGGCCGCGGTTCTCGGCCCAGACCAGCTGCGAATACGGCTGCCAGTCGCCGACGCGGCTCGCGGCCCGGCGCTCGGGCAGGCCCTCGATCGTTTCGGTCAGGGCTATTCCGGCGCCGAAGGCGATCGTCCCCTCAAGTCCGGTCTCGACCGGATTCCAGCGGTCCCAGCCGGGCAGGTCCGCGATCAGGTCCCAGATTTGCTCAGGGGCGGCGCGCACGCCGATGCGGCGCTCGATACGGGCGATGTCCATGGCCCCGATCTGCCACGGCTTTGGGACCGGGAAAAGGCCCCGAGACGATCCATGCGATCAGCGATTGCCTTCGGGACCAGGCTGCGATGCGGGCGGCGTCTCGGGCGAGGGCGTCTCGTCGCGGTCCGGCAGATCCGGCGGACCGGAGCGCAGTCGCGGATTGATGAAACACAGGGCGGTCGCGGCGGCCAGCAGTAAGGCGTTGGCGATGAAGGGCGCCGGCTCGGCCAGCTCGTACAGGGCGACGCCGATCACCGGCGGAGCGAGGAAGCTGAGTCCGGCCAGCGACATCATCAGGCCGGCGATCGCCCCCTGTTCGTGCGGACCGACTGACAGCGACGAACCGGCCGTGAAGCCGGGCCGGGCGAAGCCGACGCCCATGGAAACCACGGCATAGCCGACAACGACCCCGTAGTAGCCCGGAGCGGCGATGCTCATTAGATTACCGACCAGGGCCAGGGCCGCGCCCCAGCGCATCAGGTCGGCGGGCTGCAGCTTCAGCAGCGGGATCAGTCCCCACTGGGCCATGAGGGTGGCGGCGGCGCCCGCCAGCATGGCGATGCCGATGAAGGGCTGGGCGTCGCGCACCGCGATGCCCGTCGCCGACAACTCGTCGATGATGTGAAAACCCAGCACCGAGATATTGGCCGCCTGGGCCCCGGTGACGAACAGGCCGTAGAGCAGATAGCCGCGCACGCGCGGGTCCTTCCACAGCCCCTTGCCGGCGTCGCCCTGCCGCCCGCTGGCCGAGGGGGTGCGCGCGACCTCGCCGCTGGGCAGTTTGCGCCAGACCACGAACAGCACCACGGCCCCGAACAGGGCGAAGGCGTACATGGGGCCCGCCAGACCGATCAGCGGCAGGACGAAAAAGGGCGCCAGCGCCGGGCCGATCACCGTGCCCAGCCCCTGCGCCGAGGCCAGCAGCGACATGGCCTGGGTGCGCTGTTCCGGCGTCGTGCGGTCGGCGACATAGGCCTGGGAGGCGATCGGGGCGGCCGAGCCGAAGACGCCATAGACGGTGCGCGCCACCCCCATCAGGACGAAGGCCAGCCCGGCGCTGAGCCACTGTTCCAGCCCCGAGGTCGCGGCCAGGCCGAAGCCGCCCATCGAGACGACGAACCCGGCCAGGCCGATCATCATGACCCGCTTGCGGCCCAGGGTGTCGGACAACCGCGCCCAGAAGGGCGAGGCGACGGCCCACATCAGGGCCGAGATGGCGAAGGCCCCGGCCACCAGCGTGTCGGAAAGCTGGAACTCGCGGCCAATGGCGGGCAGCACCGACTGGAGCGCCATGTTTCCGGCCGCCGCGATCAGGCTGACGGAGAACAGAATGGCGAAGGCGGGAGAGCGCAGGTTCACCCGTGCAGACTAGGCCCGCTGATGTCCGCCGTCACCTGAAGCATACCCTCTGTGCGCTTCAACCCTTGCATCCGGTCCCCCCGTCCGCGCACGGTGGCGGTTCTCGGACACTGGGGACCGCCATGACCATCCGCCGCCTGCTCGCCGTCTCCACCCTGTCGCTGGCGTTGTCCGCCGGCCTTGCCCGCGCACAGACCGGACCCGTCGCCCTGGAACGGATCGAGGCGGCGGTGACGGCAGAAATGCCGAAGGTCGTCGCCTGGCGTCGCGACCTGCACGCCAACCCCGAACTGGGCTTCGCCGAGACCCGCACCGCCGCCCTTGTGGCGGAGCACCTGCGCGCGCTCGGGATGGAGGTCCGCACCGGGGTGGGCAAGACCGGCGTGGTCGGGGTGCTGCGCGGCGGACGACCTGGCGGGGTGGTGGCGCTGAGGGCCGATATGGACGCCCTGCCGGTGCTGGAGGCCACGGGCCTGCCGTTCGCCTCGACGGCGACCGGGACCTATATGGGCAACACCGTGCCGGTGGCCCACGCCTGCGGCCACGACGCCCATGTCGCCATGCTGATGGGCGCCGCCGGGGTGCTGGCGGGCATGCGCGAGGACATTCCCGGGACCATCGTCTTCATCTTCCAGCCCGCCGAGGAGGGCGCGCCTCCGGGAGAGCCCAAGGGCGGCGCCATGCTGATGATCGAGGAAGGGGCGCTGGCCAATCCGCGGCCCGAGGCGATCTTCGGCCTGCACGTCGTGCCGGGACGGCCGGGGACGTTGTTCTATCGTCCGCGCGGCTTCATGGCGGCTTCGGACCGGGTCGACATCACCCTGCACGGCCGCCAGACCCACGGGGCCTGGCCGTGGAAGGGCGTCGACGTCATCGCAACGGCGGCCCAGATCGTCCAGACCATCAACACCCTGACGGCGCGGACCATCGATCCGACCACCACGCCGACGGTCTTCACAATCGCCACCCTCGATGCGGGCGTCCGCTACAATATCATCCCGGACCAGGCGGTGCTGTCCGGCACCCTGCGCACCTTCGACATCGCCCAGCGCGACGACCTGGTGGCCCGCACCCGGATCGCCATCGACAATGTCGCCGAGACCTATGGCGCGACGGCGGAATTCTCGGTGCGCCAGAACGCGGCCCTGGTGTTCAATAACGAGGAACTGTCGGCCTGGCTGGCCCCGGTGCTGACCGAGGCGGCGGGCGAGGGCAACGTCAATCCGGCCACGCCGCCGACCACCGTGGCCGAGGACTTCAGCTATCTGTCGCAGGAGGTGCCCGGGGTCTTCTACCACCTCGGCGGATCGAAGGACGGGGTCGATCCCAACACCTCGCCGCCGAACCATTCGCCGGGCTTCGACGTCAATGAGGCGGTCCTGCCGGTCGGGGTGCGGGCCCATGTGCTGAGCGCCCTCCGGTTTCTGGAGCGCGACTAGGCCGTGGCCGACAGCGAACTGGAGCAGCTGAAAGCACGCCGGGTGACCGCCCTCTATCGCCTCGACCTGATCGGCAAGGGCGCGCAGCTCACCTATGACGATGGCACGGCGGTCGACATGAAGTCCGAGCGGGCCCGGCTCGAGGACATGGTTGCGGACCTCGACCGGCGGATCGCCAGGCTTGAGACGACGGTCCACTAACGGCGGCGGGGCGCGGCAACCACGTTTCTCAACCCCTCAGCAAGAAGGGCGGTGCATCCTTCCGTGGTCATACAGGAGAGGGTCATGAGCAATCTGCCCGTTCAACTGCCGCCGATGACGCTGGAACGCCGGGGTGGAAAGCTCCGTGAGCTGTTCTATTTTCTCGTGGCCTTCGGAGCGATGTTCGGAGCCGCCCTGCTGGGCCTGAACCTGCTGTCCTGATCGCGGTCGATGTCGGTGTGTCGCTTGTCATCCCGGACTGCGCGAAGCGCTGATCCGGGACCGCGACCGCCTCTCTGAGCGCCCCCGGAAATCGCCTTCGATTATCCGGGGGACAGGTGGCCATAGGTCCCAGCCGCACCCGTCTCCCGGATAGCTGCTGACGCAGCTTCCGGGAGGAGAAGGTCTCTGGCCGTGCGTCCCGGCTCTCGCTTCGCTTCGGCCGGGATGACAAGGGGCTGCTAAACCCGCGCGAAATAGGTCCGGATCACCGTGCGATAGACCTCTGCCAGGGCCTCGATCTCGGCCACCGGCGCGCGCTCGTCGATCTGGTGCATGGTCTGGCCGACAAGGCCCAGCTCCAGCACCGGACACATGGCGCGGATGAAGCGGGCGTCCGAGGTGCCGCCGGTAGTCGACGCCTCGGGGCGATGGCCGGTGGCGGCCTCGACCGCGTCCTGTACAGCGGTGACGAACGGACCCGGTTCGGTCAGGAAGGCATTGCCCGAGCACAGATGCTTCAGCGAAACCTGCAGTCCCGAGGCGGCCTGGGCCTCGCCCGCCATGGCGTTCAGCCAGGCGATCAGCTCGTCGCCGGTGTGGCTCGGATTGAAGCGGATATTCAGTCGCGCCTTCGCCTCGGCCGGGATGATGTTGGTGGCCGGATTGCCGATGTCGATGGTCGTGATCTCAAGGTTCGACGGCGGGAACTCGGGGTAACCTTGGTCGAGGACATGGGCGTCCAGCCGGGCCAGCAGCTTCGCCATCACCGGCGCCGGATTGGCGGCGCGGTCGGGATAGGCGACGTGTCCCTGCCTGCCCTGGACGGTGATCCAGGTGTTCAGCGAGCCGCGGCGACCGACCTTGATCATGTCGCCCAGCACCTGGGACGACGACGGCTCGCCGACGACGCAGGCGTCGATGACCTCGGCCTCGGCCATCAGGGTTTCGACCACCCGTTTTGTGCCGTGCAGGGCCGGGCCTTCCTCGTCGCCGGTGATCAGGAAGGACAGGCTGCCGGGAACCTCGCCCTCGGCAAGCACCCGCGAGACCGCAGCCACCCAGGCCGCGATGCCGCCCTTCATGTCCACCGCGCCGCGACCGTAGAGGACGCCGTCCTTCACCTCGGCCTCGAACGGGCCGGCGGACCAGGCCTCGGTCGAACCGGTCGGCACCACATCGGTATGCCCGGCGAAACAGAGGTTCGGCGAGGCAGTGCCGAGTCGGGCATACAGGTTCTCGATGAAATGCTGATCGCCCACCGCTTCGCTACTTGAGGCGGGGCCGAACCTCATCCGGCGGCAGTGGAAGCCGAGCCCGGTCAGGGCGCGTTCCAGCACATCCATCGCCCCCTCGTCGGCGGGGGTGACGGAGGGTCTGCGGATCAGGTCGCGGGTCAGGGCGACAGGATCGATAACGGGAGTTGATGCGACGCTCATATGGCTGTGCTTTACGGGGTTCGGACGACTGCGAGAAGGCGCCATCCCATGCCGAAGATCGACATCGACAACGCTCCCACCGGACACGGCACCGGCTATCCCGAAGAATTCGCCGGCCCCTGCAAGCCGCGCCGCCGCTGGCGGCTGGGCGACGCGGTCGGGCTGGACCAGTTCGGGGTCAATCTGCTGCGCCTGCCCGCCGGGGCCTGGTCGAGCCAGAGGCACTGGCACGAGAGCGAGGACGAGTTCGTCTGGGTGCTGGAGGGCGAGGTGGTTCTGGTCGAGGATGATAGCGAGACCGTGCTGCGCGCCGGCGACTGCGCGGGCTGGAAGGCGGGCGTGCCCAACGGCCATGTGCTGCAGAACCGGTCCGGGGCAGAGGTCGTTCTGCTGGAGGTCGGCACGCGCACCCCGGGCGGCGACGCGGGCGACTATCCCGATATCGACATGCAGTTCCGGCAGGGCGGCTATTTCCACCGCGACGGGACCCCGTATCCGAAAGCCGACCGGCGCACGTGACCGAAACGATTGAGACGACCGAACCGGTCCAGCCCCCGCCGCCGCCTGAGGGGCCGACCAGCCCCTGGGCCATTCGCGATTTCCGCCTGCTGTGGGTCGGGCGGGTGGCGGCGGTGCTGGGCATCCAGATCCAGTCGTCGGCCCTGCTGTGGCAGGTCTATGAGATCGCGCGTCGTGACCACCCGATCGCCGAGGCCAGCCTGTATCTGGGGCTGGTGGGCCTGTGCCAGTTCCTGCCGCTGCTGGCCCTGACCCTGCCGGCCGGCGCCCTGGCCGACCGGCGCGACCGCAAGAACACCGTCACTCTCTCGGTCATGGTCGAGGGAGGATGTGCGCTCGCCTTCCTGTTCATGGCGCTGCACGGCGCGCCGCCCCTCTGGGGCCTGCTGGCCGTGGCCGCCGTGTTCGGCGCGGCGCGCGCCTTCCTCGCCCCGGCCAGCCAGGCCTTCCTGCCGATGGTGGTCGGACGCCGCGCCCTGCCGCCGGCCATCGCCGCCCAGTCCATCGCCTTCCAGACCGGCGCCATCGCCGGCCCGGCCCTCGGCGGCCTGATCGTCGGCTTCTCCATCCCTCTCGCCTATGCCTCCGCCCTGGCCATGTTCGCGGTCGGCATAGGCAGCCTCCTGCTCATCCGCACCAGCGGCAGGCCCGCGCCGTCCCCAACGCGGGTCTCGACTGTCGATCAAGTCAAGGAGGGGCTGGCCTATGTCTGGAACACCAGGATCGTGCTCGGCGCCATTTCGCTGGATCTGATCGTGGTGCTGTTGGCCGGCGTCGCCCTGCTGACCCCCATCTTCGCCCGCGACATCCTCCACGTCGGGGCCATCGGCTTCGGCCTGCTGCGCGCCTCCTTCGGCGCCGGCGCCCTGCTGGTGGCCCTGTATCTCAGCCGTTTCCCGATCGTGAAGCACGCCGGCAAATGGATGTTCGCCTCGGTGGCCCTGTTCGGCGTCTGCACCCTGACCTTCGGCCTGTCGACCAGCGTCTGGCTGTCCGGCGCCGTCCTCTTCTTCGGCGGCGGCGCCGACATGATCAGCGTCAACATCCGCCAGACCCTGATCCAGCTCTCGACGCCCGATCACATGCGCGGCCGGGTCAGCTCGGTCTCCATGCTGTTCATCGGCGCCTCCAACGAACTGGGCGAGGCCTATTCCGGCGTGGCGGTCCGCTTCCTCGGCCCCATCGGCGCTGCGGTGTTCGGGGGCATAGGCGCCCTGACGGCGACGGGTCTGTGGGCGCGGTGGTTCCCGGACCTGCGGAAGGCCGACCGGCTGGAGTGAGCCCTCAGCTCACCACGGCTTGAAGTGTTTGCTCAGCTTCAGCCCCTGCCGCTGGTAGTGGCTGCCGCCTTCGCCATAGAGGCGGGTCGGGCGTTCCGTGAGCGGCTCATAGACCAGCCGGGCGACGATCTGGCCGTGCTCCAGCAGGAAGGGCGTGTCATGGGTGCGGACCTCAAGCACGCCCTTGGAGCCTGCGCCGTGCGCCTCGTCCGTGCCGAAGCCGGGATCGAAGAAGCCCGCGTAATGCACCCGGAACTCGCCCACCGACGGGTCGATCGGCGTCATCTCGGCGGCCTGGTCGACGGGGATTTCCACGTCGTCGCTGGAGGCCAGGATGTAGAATTCGCCCGGATCGAGCAGCAGCTCGCCGCGACGCAGGGTCAGGGGCTCCCAGAAGTCGCGCGGGTCGTGACCGTCGATATTGTCCAGATCGACCACCCCGGCGTGGCGCCGTCCGCGGAAGCCGACCACGGCCCCGTCGCCGCCCTGCAGCTCGACGCCGACGCTGCGGGTCTCCAGCTTGGGCGGTTCGCCGGCCTTGAGCCGCAACTGGTTCAGCCGCGTCCCCGGCCGCACCAGGATGGGGAAGGTCTGGGGCGAGATTTCCAGATACAGGGCGCCCTCATAGCCCTCGGCCACATCATCGAAACTGGCGCCGCGATCGGTCAGCAGGCGGACGAAGACATCGACCCGGCCGGTTGAACTCTTGGGATTGGCCCGGGCGATCAGCCCCTTGGGCAGGCTCAGCCGCTCCTGCAGCCGGGCGATATAGACGCAGCCGCGCTCCAGCACGACGCCGCCCGACAGGTCGATCCGATGCATGGATACATCGGCGATCCGGTCCTCAACGGTGCGCCGGCCCGGCAGGAAGGAGGCGCGGACGCGCCAGGCCTGATCGGACAGGCGCAGGTCCAGACTGGCCGGCTGGACCTGATCGGCGTCGAAAGGGGTGTCCGAAGCGATCGCGCCGCCGGCGATCAGGGCCTCGATGGACTGGCAGGGCAGGATGCCCGGAATCGCGTGTTCGTATGACTGCATACGTCCGGCTTACACGATTTTTCGCCGCGTCTCCCCTCCCGCGAGGGGCAAGGCCGCGCTTGACGTCGGGCCGCGTTCCGCGACCATGGGCGGATGCACGATACCCGCGCCTATGAAGCCGAAACGGACGGGATCGTGGTCCGCGTGCGGCCCAGCTATCTGGCCGGCCAGTCCGATCCGGACGGCGGTCGCTGGGTTTGGGCCTATCAGGTCGAGATCGTCAATCTGACGGGCGTGTCCGTGCAGCTTATGGCGCGCCGCTGGGTCATCACCGACGCACGCGGTCATGTCGAGGAGGTGCGTGGGCCGGGCGTGATCGGCGAACAGCCGACGATTCTGCCGGGCGAAAGCTATTCTTACGCCTCGGGCTGTCCGCTGGGTACGGCCTCGGGCTCCATGGTGGGCGGATATTCCATG
Source organism: Brevundimonas sp. (assembly GCF_051860745.1). Taxonomy (GTDB): domain Bacteria; phylum Pseudomonadota; class Alphaproteobacteria; order Caulobacterales; family Caulobacteraceae; genus Brevundimonas. Next base: position 18,116 of record NZ_JBHYDN010000020.1, on the reverse strand, counting down.
ACGGACGCCACCGGGCGCACCTTCGAGGCGGCTATCCCGGCCTTTAGCCTCGACGTGCCGGGCGACCGGCGGGTGCTGAACTGAGTGGTCGGTGGTTGGTGGTTAGTGGCTGGCCGGCGTTGTGCGATGGCGCGGTCCGCGCCGCCCTTCCGCGGGCAGAGAAGCGGCAATCACTAACCACCAACCACCAACCACCAATCACCTGACAGCCGGACGAGAATAATCGTTGATCCCGCCAAGCGGGTGAGGGGCTGCGTCAACCCGGAAAAGCGCAGCCCCGCCCCAGTACTCGAGTCCCCGTGCGGGTGGGGTCTCGAGGCGGAGGGCGGCTCTCTAGGAGCCGTTCATGACAGCCGTATGGCCGAATTGGTTAATGAGCGGTGATGCGATCGCCGCCGAAGCGGCGACCGCCCTCGAGACGGCGACCGCGCTCAAGCAGCGAGCGACCGGTCGTCATCCCGGCGAAAGCCGGGACGCGAGCGTTAGCGCCCCATCTTAAATGTAGCGCCGCAGCGAGCGGGCCAGATCGGTGGCGCCACCGCGCTTGACCTGGGGCTGATAGGCGACGCGGGCGTGTTCGATGCAATAGACGCCTTCCGAGGCGCGGCGGCCGCAGAAGCTGAACTCGGTCGAGGACGGATCGCCGATCGGCCATTTGCACATATGGGCGCCCAGGGTCATCACCGTGGCGGTGCCGGGCAGGTCGGGCATGGGGGCCGGAACCGAGGCGGCGGCCGCGACGCGCGGCTGTACGGCCTCGATGCGGCGCGGGGCCGACGGCGCCTGGGTCGGCTGGGCCGGACGCGGACGAGCGGGGCGGAAGGTGGCCCGCGCCGGCTGCGACGGGGCGGCCCGGCCCGACAGGCCGAGGCGGTGAACCTTGCCGATGACGGCGTTGCGGGTGACGCCGCCGCCCAGCTGTTTGGCGATCTGGCTGGCCGACTGGCCTTCCAGCCAGAGCTTCTTCAGCGCGCCGACGCGGTCTTCTGTCCAGCCTGCGGTCATAGCCAACCCTCCGGGTCTCGGATTCAATATATGGGGTCCAGACCTCCCTCCGGGGGCCTCGACCTACCACTAATCGTAAACGAGGCACTAACAGACGCAAGATGTGCGAATCAGTCCGTCCACAGGAACCAGATGTAGGGATGGTTAACGGCGGGATGAGGGAACAGGGATGAGGGATGAGGGCGGCGGCTGCGAGGCCGGGCCGCGAAAGCCCTCCGACATTGCTCATCTCATCCCTCGTCCCTCGTCCCTCGTCCCTCGCCACTTGCATCCGACCGCTCCCCGCCGCATCTGCCCCCCATGACCGATCTCGCCTCGACCCGCCCGTCCGGCCTGCCACAACCGCGCAGCTATGCCGGCGTCAACTGGATCGGGGTCCAGACCCTGTACCTGCGCGAGGTGCGGCGGTTCTGGAAGGTCGGCGCCCAGACGGTGGCCGGGCCGGTGGTGACCACCCTGCTCTACATGCTGGTGTTCGTTGTGGCCCTTCAGGGCACGCGCCCGCCGCTGCACGGCACGCCCTTCGCCGAATTCGTGGCGCCGGGCCTGATCATGATGGCCATGCTCAACAACGCCTTCGCCAACGCCTCCTCCAGCCTGATCCAGGCCAAGGTGATGAATACGGCGACTGACTTCCTGACCCCGCCGCTCAGCCCGCTGGAGCTGACCGTCGGCTTTTCCCTCGGGGCCGCGACGCGGGGTCTGGTGGTCGGGATCGTGACGGCGATCTGCGTCATGCCCTTCGCCCGGCTTGAGGTCGCGAACCTGGGCTTGATCCTGTGGTTCGGCCTGCTGGCCTGTCTGATCATGGGGATGCTGGGCGTCTTCGCCGGCCTCTGGGCGCAGAAATTCGACCAGCTGGCCGCGGTGCAGAATTTCGTCATCATGCCGATGACCTTCCTGAGCGGCACCTTCTACCTCGTCGAGAACCTGCCCGAGCCGTTCGCGACCATCAGCCATTTCAACCCCTTCTTCTATCTGATCGACGGCTTCCGGGCCGGCTTCATCGGCGTGGAGAACGCCGAAGGGAATTTACTGATCGGGGCGGTCATGAGCGGGATCCTGACCCTGGTCATGGCCTGGGCCTGCTGGGCGGTGTTCAGGTCGGGCTGGCGGCTCAAGACCTGACTCAGAAGTAAGATGCGCGCCGGCGCCGCTCGCGCTAGCCATGGCGCCTCGTCTCAAGGGGGTTCCATGCTCTTCCGTTCGCTCGCCGCCGCCGCGGCCCTTCTCGCCGTCTGCACGCCGGTCGCCGCCCAGGACCTCGACCTGCGCGCCCAGGTCGCCGCCTACGTCCAGCCGAGCAACGTCGCCCGCGCGATCCAGGCGGCCGCGCAGCTGAGAGCAGCCGGCTTCGACCCTGTGATGGAAGACTTCATGGGCGGGCGGCGGGACAGGCCGCTCGCCGGCCGCAACATCGTCGCCACCATCGGCGACGGCCCGCGCGAAATCCTGCTGACCGCCCACTATGACGCCGTCGAACTCGAGCCCGGTCGTCTGTCCCACGGCGTGGTCGACAACGCGGCCTCCGTCGTGGCGGTGATCGAGGCGGCGAAGATCCTGCGCGGCAAGGCGCTCAACCACCGCATCCGCATCATCCTGTTCGACCAGGAGGAGCTGGGCCTGATCGGCGCGCGCAAATGGATCGAGGCGCACGGCCTGACGAACGTCGCCGCCGTCGTGAACTCCGATGTCGCCGGCTATGGCGACACGATGATGTACGGCCAGAACAACGGCCCGCAATCCGCCTTCGTCACCCGCGCGGTGCAGGAGCTGTGCGCCGAGCGCGCCATGCAGTGCGTCGGCTATCCGGTCTATCCGCCCTCCGATGACCGCGCCTTCTCCGCCGCCGGCGCGCCCGTGGTCTCGCTGGGCTTCCAGGACCAGGTCGGCGCTCACCAGATGTGGCTGGCCTTCAACGGCGGCGAGGCCAACGGCCTGGCTGAAGGCTTCGTGCCCCAGGTCTTCCGCCTGATCCACTCGGCCGAGGACACCATGGAGCATGTCGATCCGGCGACGGTCGCGCTCGCCGGCGAGGTCTATGCGGCGGTGGTTGAGCGGCTGGATCGCCAACTGGCCGGTGTTGACTAACACCGCCCTCCGGCCGACAAGGCCTGACCCTTATTCCAGCGGTCCCGGCGCTCTCCAGCGACGGGGCCGTCTCGCTTTTGGAGGTCTGCCCGTGTCCAGTGAACATCTGATGGGTGTCTATAACCGTGCTCCGCTCGAGGTGGATCGTGGTCAGGGCGCGCGTCTTTGGGCGACGGACGGGACCGAATACCTCGACTGCGTCATGGGCATTTCGACCAACGCCCTGGGTCACGCCAATCCGATCCTCGTCCAGGCGGTCAAGGATCAGGCCGAAAAGCTGTGGCACGTCTCCAACATCTTCAAGATTCCGGGGCAGGAAGCCTTGGCCGACGCGCTCTGCGAGAAGTCGTTCGCCGACGTGGTCTTCTTCACCAACTCGGGCACCGAGGCCGTCGAATGCGCACTGAAGACGGCGCGCAGGTATCACTCGACCAACGGCCAGGCCGAGCGGATCGACATCTATGGTTTCGACGGCTCGTTCCACGGCCGGACCTACGGCGCCATCAACGCCGCCGCCAACCCCAGCTACACCAACGGTTTCGGCCCGCCGATGGAAGGCTTCCACCAGCTGGTGTGGGGCGATAGGGACGCGCTTGAGGCGGCGTTCCGCAGCCCGACCACGGCCGCCATCATCCTCGAGCCGGTGCAGGGCGAGGGCGGCTGTCGCGCCACCCCCGACGAAGACCTGCGCTGGATGCGCCAGATGGCCGACGAGAACGGCGTCCTGATCATCTTCGACGAAGTCCAGTGCGGTATGGGTCGGACCGGCAAGCTGTGGGCCCATGAATGGGCCGGCATGACGCCCGACATCATGGCCATCGCCAAGGCCCTCGGCGGCGGCTTCCCGGTCGGCGCCTGTCTGGCCACTGCCCGGGCCGCAACCGGGATGACCGTCGGCGTGCACGGTTCGACCTTCGGCGGCAACCCGCTGGCCATGGCCGTCGGCGGCGCGGCCTTCGGCGAGATCTCGAAGGCGGAGACCCTGGCCCATGTCAACGAGATCGCCGGCTATCTGAAGCAGCAACTGCACGGCCTGGCCCAGCGCTTCCCCGATGTGATCGTGGACGTGCGCGGCAAGGGTCTGTTGCTCGGCGTTAAATTGGTCCCCAACAACCGCGAATTCATGGGCTGGGCCCGCGACGAGCAGCAGTTTCTGGTCGCCGGCGGTGGCGACAACTGCGTGCGCATCCTGCCGCCGCTGAACCTGACGCTGGAAGAGGCCCGCGAGGCCATCGCCCGCTTTGAGCGGACCTGCGAGGGCGCGCGGGCAAAGCTGGCCGCGGCCTGATGGTCCGCCACTTTCTCGACATCCACCGGCTCGAAGCCGAGGACCTGCGCGCCATCCTCGATGACGCCCACGCCCGCAAACGCGATCGTCTGGGCTGGCCCAGGGGGCGGGCCGACGCCGATGCACCGGCGAAGGATCGCGTACTGGCGATGATCTTCGAGAAGAACTCAACCCGCACCCGCTTCAGCTTTGACGCCGCCATCCGCCAGCTGGGCGGTGCGTCCATCATCGCCAACGCCGGCGACATGCAGCTGGGCCGCGGCGAGCCGGTCGAGGATACGGCCCGCGTCCTGTCGCGCATGGTCGACGCCGTGATGATCCGCGCCAACAGCCACGAGGACGTCGAACGCTTCGCCCGGGTCGCGACCGTGCCGGTGATCAACGGCCTGACTGACCGCTCCCACCCGTGCCAGATCCTGGCGGACATCATGACCATCGAGGAGCATCGCGGGCCCATCGCGGGCAAGACGATCGCGTGGGTCGGGGACGGCAACAACGTCTGCCACAGCTTCATGCACGCCGCGCCGAAGCTGGGCTTCCACCTGAATGTCGCCTGCCCGGCGGACTATCATCCGGACCTGCATGACCTCGCCAGGGGCGGCAACCATGTCACCCTCACAGCCGATCCGCGCGAGGCCGTGGTCGGCGCCGACGTGGTCGTCACCGACACCTGGGTGTCGATGGGCGACGGCGACTATGAGGCGCGGCTGGAAGCCTTCGAGGGCTATGGCGTAAACAACGCCCTGATGGGCCAGGCCAACACCGACGCGGTCTTCCTGCACTGCCTGCCCGCCCACCGCGGCGAGGAAGTCACCGACGCCGTGATCGACGGTCCGAGATCGCTGGTCTGGGACGAGGCCGAAAACCGCATCCACGCCCAGAAGGCGGTGTTGGCCTGGTGTTTCGCAGGATAGGCGGTCGGCAACAGGCAGCAGGCAGCAGGGATTGATCCCGCTTTTACTGCCTGGGCCTAACCCCTACTGCCTCATTGCAGGTTCACGTCCACCACCCCGCCGGCGTCCGGCAGGGTCTTGGTCAGATTGGCCTTGGCGATCTCGTAGAGGAACCGCACCGGCCCCTGTTTGGCGATCCAGATGCGGCCGTCGTCAGCGTCGAAGCGCAGCAGGGTCAGGTGCGGGTCGTCCTTGCCCTCCGGGTACCAGGCGGCGAGGATCGGGTTCCAGTGCTTGTCGATCAGGTCCGGATTGCGCGGGCTGACAGACAGAGTGCCGTGGATGCAGGCCCAGACCTCCTGGTCCTTCGAACCATAGGTGAACATAGCCGACTGGTCGGGGAGGGCCGCATCCTTCGCCAGATCCGTGTCGTCGCGGGTGAAGAACCAGATCGTGCCGGTCTCCGCCTCACGGAAGGCGGTCATCGGCTGGCTGTGGTAGCCGGGCTGGTCGAGACCCAGCATGCCGGTGTTGGACGTCTTGAGGTGGTCCCAGAACTCTTTTTCGGCGTCAGGGGCGGTGAGAGTCTTGTCGCCCATGGGTGCGTCTCCTGATCGTGGGGGTGGGTCAGGAATGGCCGGGAGCCGGACGGGTTCCGGCGGGGCGTCGCCTAGTAGGGCCGCTGCGGCACGCCCATCAGGGTCCCGAGGTGGATCACGAGGACGAGGATCGCGGCGCCCGACAGCAGCATGATGAAGCGCCACGGGATCATGCGCACGCCACGCGTCAGGTCCCAAGGCCGCGACCCCCGCCAGCCCGCGAAGACCGCCAGGGCGAGGGCGGCCACGAGCAGGGCAAGAGTCAGGATCAGGCTCATCCGCGCGAGGTGGTCCGTCGAGGGTCCCGGCGCAAGGGCGAATTCGTTGCCGGGACGTTAATCTTCATGCGTCGTTAACCACGTCGGCGCGAGATATTCATTGGGTCAGGACGCTTTCCACAGGAAGTTGGGGATACCGCTACATCTTGGGGTTAACCACGCGTTTACACCCATCATCTTGGCGTCTAGCGTTCGACAGGTAGGTCGGGAGGCGAATCAGTGAGCGCAGCCGCGCCGTGGAGCGTGAAGGGCATTGAGCCCAAGGCGCGCGAGATCGCCAAGGACCTCGCCCGTCGCTCCGGCATGACGCTGGGCGAGTGGCTGAACACCATCATCATGGAAGATGGCGATGATGACGAAGGCGGCTTTACGCCCCTGTCGCGTCGCCCCCATGCCGCCGACAGCATTGATCGCCGCGGGCGCAGCCGCCGCGTCGACGACGCCTATGGCGTTGGCGATGACCAACTCCAGCGCCTCGGGGCCTCGATCGACGCCATCGCCGCCCGGCTGGAAGCTGCGGAGCGCCGCTCGACCATCGCGATCCAGGGGGTTGATCAGGCCGTCTCCGGTCTGGTGCGCCGGCTGGAGGGGCAGGACCAGTCCGGCAAGGCCTGGGCACGCCGCATTGACGATATCGCCGAGGAGCTGCGCGAAGGGCACAAACGCCTGCGCCGTTTCGAGCAGGAGGTCGGGCCCCAGACGGCCGAGACCTTCGGCAAGGTCGAGACCACCATGGGCGCCTTGGCGGGCCGCCTCTATGACATCGAGGAGCGCCAGCGTTCGGGCGTCAACGAACTGCGCCAGCGGATGGACGCCGTCGAGAAGGTCGCCGGTCCCGGCGTGGGGTCGGACCTGCTGGCCCAGGTCGGGCAGCGGCTGGACCAGGCCCAGGGCCGCACCGCCGAGGCCTTGCGCAATCTGCAGACCTCGTTCGCCGGCCTGGACCAGCGCCTGCGCGCAGCCGAATCCCGGACCGAGCCCGAGGGAGTCCGCGAGGCCGCCCGGTTCGAAAAACTGGCCGAGACCCTGAGCCGTCAGGTTGAGGGCAACCGCGCCGAGATGATGCGGCGGCTCGACACCGCCGAATCCGAAGGCCGAATGGACCGCATCGAACGCGCGGTGCTGGCCATCGGCGACCAGGTCAAGACGTCCGAGGAACGTTCCGCCAAGGCTGTCGAGACCATGGGCCGCGAGGTCCTGCGCATCGCCCAGAATCTGAACGGCCGGGTCCAGTCGATCGAAACCGAAACCCCGGTCCGCTTCGAGCAGCTGAGCCGCAAGGTCGAGACGGACATGGGCCGGTTCGCCCAGGGCGTCGAGCAGCGGCTGATCGCGACCGACGACCGCCACGCCCTGGCTCTGGAGAAGCTGGGCAGCGAGATCACCCGTATTTCCGACCGGCTGAGCGAACGCATCGCCCAGTCCGAGCGGCGCTCGCAGCAGGCGCTCGACGACATCGGTCGCCGCCTGGCCGACAGTTCCGCCCGTATCGAGCAAGGCTATGACCGGGCGTCCGGCGAACTGGCCGAGCGCATGCGGATGTCGGAAGAGCGCACCGCGGCCCTGATCTCCGAGGCGCGAGGCAATATCGAGCGCCGCGCCGAACCGGCGGCGCCCGCGCCCGCCCCGGACTCCGACTGGCGGGCCGCCGCCTTCCCCGACGCCGCCTTCCCCGACGCGCCGTTCTCTGACGCCGTCTTTGACGATCCGATCTATGCCGAACAGCAGGCCTGGTCCGCCGATCTGGCGCCGCCCGAGCCGACGCCCGAGGCCTTCAGTCCTGTCGTTCCCGCCGACGAGGTCCTGAGCGCCGACTCCATCTTCGACGCCGTCATACGCGGTCCACGCGTGGATGAGGCGCCCGTGGCGACGCCGATGATCGCTCCGGCTCCCTTCGGCAGCCGTCCCGGCGGGACGTCGCTGGCCGAGGAAGTCGGTCCTCCGCCGCAGATTCCGGCCTTCACGCCGCCCCCGTTCAACGCCGCTTCCCGGGCCGCGCCGGTTCAGGCTCCACCGGCGCCGACGGCCTTCGGCCAAGGCTTCGGCGGCGCCGACGTCTCGGACGCGCTGGAGGCGACCGCCCCCGGCAAGCCCGGCGGCGTCCTCGACGGCGGGCATGACGATTTCGAGGGCGAGACGGATTTCGTCGACCCCCGCGCCCTGCGCGCGGCGGCGGCCCAGGGTCGCGCCTCATCCACACGCCAGACCATCGACGCCGCTCGGGCCGCCATGGCGGCCCCGGTTGCCGAAGCGCCTGCCCGCTCGGGCTTCGGCCTGAAACGCGGCGGCAAGTCCCGCCTGCAGGAGCGACTGGACAAGCAGGCGTCGAAGGATGGCGGCACGGTCCGCAAGGCGCTGGGCGCCTCGGCCATAGCGGTCCTGCTGACTGCGGGCGGCGCCTATGCGACGGGGCAGCTGACCGGCTCGGGTCTGAATATCCCCGGCTTTCCGGGCGCTGAACCGGCAGCCCCGATCGCGGCGCTCGCCGTCTTGCCGACCAAGGCCACGCCCGCTGATCTGGCGCGGGGCGAGGACCTGTATCAACAGGCGACCGCCCAGCTCGATGCGGACGACGCCGGTGGGGTCGAGCTGTTGAAGCAGGCCGCCGCCACCGGATACGCGCCAGCCCAGCTGCATCTGGCCGGCCTCTATCAGGACGGCGACAAGGGTCTGACGGTCAATCTGTCGGAAGCCCGGGTCTGGGCGCGCCGCGCGGCGGACGGGGGCGACGCCCGCGGGATGCACGCTTACGGCATGTATCTGTTCGACGGCGTCGGCGGGGACCAGAACCGGGGCGAGGCGCTGGACTGGCTGAAGCGTGCGGCGGAGCTCGGTCTGGTCGACAGCCAGTTCAACGTCGCCAAACTCTATGAGACCGGTGACCAGGGCATCCAGCCTGACCTCACCGAAGCCTACAAATGGTACCTGATCGCGGCGCGCGCCGGCGATGGCGACGCCCAGTCAGCGGTCGAACGTCTGCGGGCCACGGTGCCGGCCGCCGTCCGCGGCAAGGCCCGGACAGAGGCCGAGCAGTTTGCGGTCGAACCGCTCGCCTGAGGCGGGACACCAAGCCTTTCTGGCGCATCCGGTGGCGGGGACCGCCGGGTGGGTCTAGGACAACCAGACTTCCGTCGTCGCCTTTCCGGCGCCTAGCTTCAGTTCCAGCCGAAGGCGCGTCCTTTGGATATCTATCTGCCGATCGCCGAGGTTTCGGTGAACTGGCCGCTCCTGGTTCTGCTGGGCGCGACGGTCGGATTCGTGTCCGGACTGTTCGGGATCGGCGGCGGCTTCCTGATGGCTCCGATTCTGATCTTCATGGGCATTCCGCCGTCGGTGGCGGTGGCCAGCCAGGCCAGCCATGTCGTCGCCTCCTCGACCTCGGGCGTGATCAGCTACAGCAGCCAGAAGGCGGTCGACTATCGCATCGGCGGTGTCATGGCTTTCGGCGGCGTCGTCGGAGCGCTGCTGGGCGTTGAGCTGTTCCGCTATCTGCGCCTGCTTGGCCAGGCCGATATGGCGGTGGCGGTCTCCTACCTCCTCTTCCTCGGCGCCATCGGCACCCTGATGCTCTACGAGAGCCTCGGCCAGATCCTGCGTCGGGTGCGCGGCGAGGTCACGCCGCACAAGGAGCGCCGCAGGCCGCTGTGGCTCTACGGCCTGCCGCTGAAGATGCGCTTCCCCCGTTCGGGCCTCTACATCAGCGCCATTCCGCCGTTCGCCCTCGGCGCCTTCGCCGGGGTGTTGTCGGCCATCATGGGGGTCGGCGGCGGCTTCATCCTGGTGCCGGCCATGCTCTATGTGCTGCGCATGAAGGCCGGGGTGGTGGTGGGGACCAGCCTGTTCCAGATCATCATCGTCACGGCCATGACCACCATCCTCCAGGCCGGCCGCAACCAGACCGTCGACATCGTCCTGTCCACCTTGTTGCTCGTGGGCGGTGTTGTGGGGGCCCAGTACGGCGCGCGGTTGTCGGGCCGGTTCCGGCCGGACGTGCTGCGGGCGGTGCTGGGGCTGATTGTCCTGCTCGTCGGCATCCAGATGGGGCTGGAGTTGTTCGTGCGACCGTCCGACCTTTTCGCCTTCGCGCCGGGGGTGCCGGAATGATGCAGGCCCTTCCCCCGCCGCCTCCGGCCATCGCCGCGCCCGCGCCGGAACGCTCCGTCGGCACCGTCGGCCAGGTCCGTGTCGCCGCAGCCATGACCGATGCCCGGGTCATGATCGACTCCAGTTTCCGTGGAGCCTCCATCGTCCTGTACGGCGCCGTCTTCAATCCGACCGACCGACCGGCCGATGTGGTGGTGGTGGTGCGCGGTCCGGACGGGCCGGTGCGCCTGGTCAAGAAGACCCGAAGCATGGGCTTCTGGCTCAACAGCCGGCCGGTTCTGTTCGAGGGTGCGCCGGGCTTCTACATGACGGCTTCAACCCGGCCGCTGTCCGACATCGCCGACTTCGGTCAGCTGCGCCGCCTTGGCGTGGGGGTTGATCACCTGAGGATCAATGCGCCGCAGGAAAGCCGCACGGTCACCCGCTATGGCGTACGCGATGTCGTCGTGAGCCGGCTGGGCGAGGACTATCTGGATTACCGCCGCGCCGTCATCCGGTTGCGCGAGGCGGCGGCGCTGTACAATACGGACCCGGACGGGGTGGAGTTCGTCGACACCGGCCTGTTCCGCGCCGAGCTGGAGCTGCCCGCCGTCGCCCCCACCGGTCAGTATTTCGCCGAGGTCTGGCTGTTCCAGGACGGCGAGCCGGTGTCGGTCTCGAATCTGACCCTGACCGTCGAAAAGGTCGGCATCGAGCGCGACCTCTATGAGTTCGCCCATCGCCGGCCGTGGAGCTACGGGCTGCTATGCGTGCTGCTGGCGGCGTTCACCGGCTGGGCGGCGAGCCGGCTGTTCAGGCGCAGCTAACGGCGCATCGCCGGTTAGTCGGTGGGCAACGAAAAAGGCCCCCCGCAGATGCGGAGGGCCCCTTCACATGGAGATGCCGAAATCTCAGTCGCTTTCGCTGTCGTCGATGACTTCATTGTAGAACAGGACGGCGCCAACGACGGCGATGATGGCGATCAGCGGGAGCGGGACGGCGGCGAGTTCGCTCGACTCACCGGCCTGGGCGCCGACGCGGTCACCCACGCGGGCGGAGGCTTCGGTGGAGGCGGCGGCCTGACCGGCAACCAGCAACAGACCGGCGACGGTCGCGGCGATAATCTTCTTCATTGTGTGTCCCCTCGGAAAGTCCAAGCAGCTATCTAACGACGCAAGCTTGGCAAGGCAAGTCCGTGTGCGTGTCCTGCCGGCAACAACTCGGGGGTGAAAGCAAGCCTCAAGCGCGCCTCTGGCGAGAAATTTAGTCAGGAGACCAAGCCGGATGGTGGGTCACCCGGCCGCCGCGAACTCGCTCAGTGCGTCGATGACGGCCCGGTTCTGGTCCTCGGTCCCGACGGTGATCCGCAGGCAGTCAGGCAGGCCGTAGCCGCCGACAGGGCGGACGATGATACCCTTCGAGTTCAGATAGTCGTTGGCCGCCGCGGCGTTGCGTTTCTCATCGGGGAAGCGGACCAGGACGAAGTTCCCCGCCGAGGGGAAGACGTCGAAACCGAAGCCCTTGATGGCTTGGGTCAGGCGCGGTCGCCAGCTGTGGACGAGATCGCGCGAGGCCTTCTGGTGGGCCTCATCGCCCAGGGCGGCGACCGCGGCCTCGATGCCGGGGACCGAGACATTGAACGGCAGGCGGATGCGATCGACCGCTTCGGCCACCTTCAGGGGCGCATAGCCGAAGCCGATGCGCAGGCCGCCCAGTCCGTGAATTTTGGAGAAGGTGCGCGTCACGACGATGTTGGCGTTGTCGCGGGCGAGGGGGAAGCTCGTCTCCCAGTCGGGCTCGGCGACAAACTCGGCATAGGCCTCATCGACGACCAGCAGGACGTGCGGCGGCAGGGCCTCGTGCAGGCGGCGGATTTCCTCGGCGGTGTTGTAGCTGCCGGTCGGGTTGGACGGACTGGAGACATAGACGATGCGGGTGCGCTCATCGACCTGTTCCAGCAGGGCGTCCACCTCGGCCTTGAAGCCTGGCTCGGGCGCCAGTTTCACCTCGGCCTGATTGGCCAGGGCGCTGATACGATAGGCGAGGAAGCCGTACTGGCCGCTGACGATGTTGTCGCCCGACATCAGATAGGTCTGGTTCAGCAGGGCGAAGACCTCGTCCGAGCCGTTGCCGAAGATCAGCCGCTCAGGCTCCAGCCCGTGGTGTTCCGCCACCGCGCCGCGCAGTTTCGCCGCGCGGCCGTCGGGGTACATGTGGATGTGGTCCATGGCGGCGGCATAGGCCGCGCGGGCCTTCTCGCCGGCGCCCAGGGCGTTCTCGTTGGACGACAGCTTCATCGGCTCGGCCACGCCCTCGATGCGCGACTTGCCGCCGACATAGGGGGCGATGTCGAGGATCCCGGGCTTGGGCGTCGGAACGGCTTGGGGGGCGTCGGTCATGGGCGCTTTCAGAACAGGGGGGCGGCGCCGATGACGCCGGAGAGGCTGCCGGGCTCGGATGCAAGCCGCCCGTCCTCGGCCTGCACATAGCCCGCGAGCATGAAAAGCTTCAAGCCGCCCGCCGCGATCAGCGGGCTGGCGGCGAGGCCGGCGTCGCCCAGGGTCTCGACGATACGGGCGTCGGAGGCCTTGCTGTCGGTGGCCCAGAAGGTGCGATCGTCCCGCGTCGGACCGGGCTCTGTCCGCTGAACCATCAGGGCCCGCGGCAGGCTGTGGCGGTCGTCGGGCATGGCGGCGATCACTCGCAGCGCCGGCTCGGCCAGCAGACGGCCCCACCATGCCTTGCCCGGCGTCAGGTCCAGCAAGGCGCGCGCGCCGTCGCGGACGGCGGCCAGGGCCTGCTCCGGTTCGGCGGCGGTGCGGGCGGCCAGGCCGAAGCGGTCGGCTGCGAGGGTCTGGCTGGCGGGGCCCCAGACGACCAGCGGCGCGCCGGTCGCCGCGTCGATCCGGCCCAGCACGGCTTGAACCGCGGCGGTTGCAGCGGGCGACAGGCCGGTCAGCAGTTCGCGCAGGGCGATGGCGTCGGCGTCCGGAGTCGGACGGGGGCCGGCGACGATCCTCAGGCGCACGGCCTCGGCCACGGCCCAATCCAGCGCCAGCCGCCCGGCGTCGGCTTCCGGTTCGACCAAGGGCTTGGGGGGCATCAGAACAGCCGCGGCGCCGGGGCCAGGGCGAAGGGGCCCAGCCAGGTGCGGCCGTCGCGAAACTGCACGACCAGATCCACTGGGCGCTCGCCCGAGGCCGCCGTGGCCGCCGCCGCGCCCGCCGCGCCCAGGCGGTTGACGGCGCCCGAGCGTGATCGGGCGAGACCGGCGATGGCGGCCATCGGCTGTTCGGCGGTCAGGGCCAGTGACCCCTCGAGCCGCCCGTCGCTGCCAGCCGCCAGCGATTCGCTGGAGATGACGGCGGTGCTGTCCCCGGCCTTCAATCGACCCCGGACGGCGGTGAACCGCCCGCCCGCGGCGGTCCAGGCGGCGAAGACCCCGGCGGCGTCCATGCCCCGCAGCCGGCTGGCTTCGACGATTGTCGCCTCGACATCGGCGCTGAGCCGGCCCTGACGCGTCGCGCCCTCGACCGGCCCCCCCGGACGCCCGCGTGCGTCGACGAGGCGGAACAGCACATCCAGCTCATCGGTCGAGGCCTGGCCGGCGGTCAGATGCGGCCGGGTCTCCAGCTGGATCCGTTCCGCCGAGACGATAGGAAACGGTTCGGCGTCGTCAAGCGCCGTGAAGGTCGGGCGGATCATCTCGGCCCTCAGATCGGGAAAGCGTTCGCGCAGATGGCTGATGCTGAAGCGCAGGCCGTCCCCGCCCACCGCGACCCGGCCCTTGTCCGCGCGGGTCAGAGTCAGGCCATCGGGGGCGACAACCACCCAGTGGTCGGGGTTCCAGGTGCTAGCCTCGGCGACCAGCTCGGGCGCCGCGACGCCGTGGCCGGACGGAGCCCGGATATCGGCCTGCGGCATCGACACCCGTGCCCGGAACGGCCATCCGGTGGTGGTCACCGGCGCATGGGTGATGGTCCAGCCGTCCTGCCGCAGGACCTCGACCTGGGCCGCCAGCCGGGTCTCGGTCTGGTCGGTCAGCCAGAACCACCAGCCGGTCCAGGCGGCCAGCAGCAGGCCGACGATCACGAAGGGTGCGGCAAGGCCGCGGCGAGGGTGGCGGGGGGTGCTGGCGGTCATTGAGGCACCGTCTAGTCCGCCTTGAGGAACGCGCCAACCTGTTCGACCGCTTCGGCCAGACCCATCCGCTGAACCTCCGTGCCCGGCGGCAGGCTGGCGAACAGCCGGGTCGGGGCGGCGGCGTCCAGCATGACGAAGACGCCCTTGTCGTCGGCGCGGCGGATCAGCCGGCCGAAGGCCTGGGCCATTTTGGCGCGAGCGAGCGCGTCGTCGAAATTGCGCCCGCCGGCGCCCTCGCCGCCGAAGCGCAGGCGGCGCGCCTTGTGCAGCAGGTCGGGGCGCGGCCACGGCACGCGGTCGAAGGCGAGGATGCGCAAGCTGCGGCCCGGCACGTCGACGCCGTCCCGCACGGCGTCGGTCCCCAGCAGACAGCTGTCCTGTTCGGCGCGGAAGACGTCGACCAGCGCCCCCACCTCCAGCGGATCGACGTGCTGGGCGTAGAGCGGGATGCCCGCCTTCGCGAGGTCGGGACCCAGCCGTTCATAGACCGCCTTCAGGCGGCGAATGGCGGTGAACAGGCCCAGACCGCCGCCGCCCGCCGCGAGGAAGAGCTCGCGCATGGCCGACGCCGTCTGGCGCGTGTCGTCCTTGATCAGATCATTGACGACGATGACCCGGCTGTTGACTGCATAGTCGAACGGGCTTTCGACCTTCAACGTCCGGGCCGGTTCGATCAGGCGTGCCGAGCCGGTGCGCAGCCGGGCCATGTCGAAGGGATCGTCCGAGTTCGGATCCGACAGGGTGGCGCTGGTCACCAGCACGCCGTGGGCCGGCATGATGACCGCAGCCTCGAGCGGCACGGTCGGGTCGATCCAGTGGCGGCGCAGGGCGACGTCCATGATCCGGCCGAAGGCGGCCTCGGCCGAGAGCCAGTCGAGGAAGTCGGGGTCCGGCTCGTCGGACCAGACCTCCAGCGCGGCCAGCATCGAGCGCCAGCCGGGCAGGGTCATGCGGGCGCGGCGGTCGAGGCCGCGCAGGGCGCCCTCGATCCGGGCCCGCGAGGCCCCGTCCAGTTCGGAAGCCTCGTCGTCGAGAATGTCTTCCAGATGCCGCGACAGGGCCAGCAGCGGCGCCTCGACGGCGGCCAGGGCCTGGGCGGCCTCGCGCGCGGCTTCCAGCACCGGTTCGGTGACCGGGCGCAGCGAACACTCCATGCCGAATTCGACGCCGCTGCCCGAGGCGTTCTCACTGGTCCGTGCACGGAGCTGTTCCAGCGCGGCGAGCAGGAACCGCTCAATCGGCCCGACGGGATTGACCTCGCCCGAGGCCGGGGCGATGCGGCCCGACACGCCCTCGCCGGGCAGCTGGGCGGCGGCGCGGACGGCGTCCTGAAGCGCCTTGGTCGCCGCCTCATTGTCGGCGCACAGGTCGCCCAGCCGCTGTTCCAGCCCACGCCCGCGCCGGCCGCGACCTTCGGGTCCGCGCAACCAGCGTCGCAGTTCGGCGGCCTCCTGACCCGACAGGCAGGCCGAAAAGGCGCTGTCCGCCGCGTCAAACAGATGGTGGCCCTCGTCGAAGACGATGCGCTTCAGCGCGGCCGTCTCTCCGTCCTGCTTCAGCCCGCGCGCCGAGCGGGCGCCGTCGAAGGCGGCCTGGGTCATGACGAGGGCGTGGTTGGCGACGACGAGGTCGGCCCGGCGGCTGGCGCGGATGGTCTTCTCGACGAAACAGGTGCGGTAGTGGGGGCAGGCGGCGTGGACGCATTCGCCGCGCCGGTCGACCAGATTGGCGGCGCTGGCCTGATGGCTCGGCCCCGTCGCGAACAAGCCGGGCAGCCAGCCCGGATAGTCGCCGCCGGTCATGTCGCCGTCGCGGCTGTGCATGGCCCAGCGGCTGGCCAGGGCCATGCCGATCAGGTCGCCGTTCCCCAGCTGGGCGGCCTGCACCATCTCCTGCAGGTTCAGCAGGCACAGGTAGTTTTCACGCCCCTTGCGGACGACGGTCTTCTTCCTGCGCTCGACGGGGTCGGGCCACAGGGCCGCGCTCTCGCGGTCGATCTGGCGCTGCAGGGCGCGGGTGTAGGTCGAGACCCAGGCCGCCCCCTGATTGCGCTCGGCCCACAGGCTGGCGGGCGCCAGATAGCCGAGCGTCTTGCCCGTGCCGGTCCCGGCCTCGGCCAGCAAGACGCGGGGGCGGCCTTCCTCATTGCGCGGCGAGAAGGCGAAGGCGGCCTCGGCGGCATAGTCGGACTGGGTCGGTCGGGTCTCGTCGAGACCCGAGGCCTGAAGCAGTTTCTCCAGACGGATACGGGCGGACTCCGAATCGACCGGGGCCGACCCCGCTTCGCCCCGAGGCGCCTCGTCCTCCCATTCCGCCAGGCGCGACCAGACGTCCAGCCCGCTGCCGCGATGGTTGCGGTCGCGGACGGGATGGTGCTGGAGGGCGCCCGAGACCCGCCACGCCCACGACCAGCCGGCGCGGCCCAGGGTCTCCACCAGGGTAAAGGCGTCCTCGCGATTGGGGTAGGCGGGATCGGCCAGTTCCTTGAGCAGGCCCGAGGCGGCGTCCATCAGGGCCTGGGCCTGGGCCTCGGCGCCTTTCGGCTCGCTCATCCCCATAGCGAGGGCCAGGCCGCTGGGCGAGGGGGCGCAGAAGCGGGCGGGCCGGACGAAGGCGAACAGCTCCAGCACGTCCAGCAGTTCGGCCGAGCGCGGCGGCGGCGCGATGCCGAGCCGGCGGGCGGTCAGACTGGCGTGGGCGACCATGACGGGGGCGGTGGTGAAGGCCCCCTCGGCCGCGCCCCGCCCGATCCGGCGCGGCCCGCCGGCGTCGCAGATCGCGCCCGCCCCCGGCGGAATGGCGAGCGCCGGCGGCAGGGCCAGCCACGGCTCGGCGCTGGTCAGGGCGGAGGCGGAGGTGAGGGAGTCGAGGGACACGACCGATAGATAGCCGTTCGTGAGGTGAAACGGAACGGGAACATGCTATAGGCGCGATGTGACGCCGCCGCCCGCTCCTGCAACGCTTTCGCCCCTCTTCGCCGACTGGTTCGCGTCGCGCGGCTGGTCGCCGCGACGGCACCAGCTGGAGATGATCGCGGCGGCCGAGGCCGGTTCGCACGCCTTGCTGGTGGCGCCGACCGGGGGCGGCAAGACGCTGGCGGGGTTTCTGCCGTCGCTGGTCGAGCTGGCGGCGCGCGGGCCGAGGCCGGAGTTCGGGCCGGGCAGCGGGGTCCACACCCTCTATCTGTCGCCGCTGAAAGCCCTGACCACCGACGTCGAGCGCAACCTGATGACGCCGATCCGCGAGATCGGGCTGAACATCCATGTCGAGAGCCGGACCGGCGATACGAAGCAATCCAAGAAGCAGCGGCAGCGCGAGAACCCGCCGGACATCCTGCTGACCACCCCCGAACAGCTGGCCCTGTTCTGCGCCTGGGACGGGGCGCGGGCGTATTTCGCCGATCTGAAATGTGTGGTGCTGGACGAGGTGCACGCGATCTGGAGCGGCAAGCGGGGGGATCTGCTGTCGCTGGGGCTGGGGCGATTGCAACAGTTCGCGCCGGGCATGCGGCGGGTGGCGTTGAGCGCGACCGTGGACGACCCGGAGATGATCGCGGACTGGCTTGGGCCGGGTATTCCTCCCCCACCGGGGGAGGGGGACCGCGAAGCGGTGGAGGGGGCCGGGGGGGGGGGGGCCCCCCCCCGGGGGCCCCCCCCCCCCCCCCCGGGGGGGGGGGCGCCCCCCGCCCGGTCGGCGGGGGGGGGCGCGGCCCCCCGGGGGGGGGGGGGCGCCGCCG
>NZ_JBHYDN010000019.1:0-38890 GCF_051860745.1 Brevundimonas sp. | reverse complement strand
CTAGCGTGGGGATCCTGCTGGTCATCGCCATCGGCACCTTCTGGGCCTGGCAAGAACGCCGCGCCGCAGGACTGGAATAAGCCGTCGGCGTTGCGCAGAGGCTTTTATTCCTAGATAATTGCCGAATCGGCCCTTTTGGCCGCGGCGAAGGTCATGCCCCTCACCCATGCCCGGCTCTGGAAGGCGATCGACGGTCTGGCCCGGCATGAAGGACTGAGCGTCTCGGCCCTGGCCAAACGGGCCGGACTGGACGCGACCAGTTTCAATCCATCCAAACGGTTCGGACCGGGCGAGCCGCCGCGGCCGCGCTGGCCCTCGACCGAAAGCCTGACGCGGATCCTGACGGCGACCGGCCTGTCGCTGGGCGAGTTCGCGTCCTTGGCCAGGGATGCGGCCGAAAGGCCCTCGACCGTGCCCATGCTGGGCATGGCCCAGGCGGGGCAGGACGGCTTTTTCGATGATGCGGGCCTGCCGGTCGGCGATGGCTGGGAGCAGACCGACCTGCCCCGCCCCCGGGACAGCCTGCTGAGCCTGCGCATCGTCGGCGACTCCATGACGCCCCTGTATCGCGAAGGCGACCGGGTCATCGTCGATCGCGAGGCGACGCAGGTGCGCAAGGGTGACCGGGTGGTCGTGCGGACCACGGGCGGCGAGACCCTGGCCAAGGAGATAACGGCGCTGACGGCGCGAGCGGTGACCCTCGCCTCGGTCAATCCGGCCTATGCGCCGAGGATGGTGGCCCGCAAGGACATCGTCTGGATGAGCCGTATCCTTTGGGTCAGCCAGTAAAATCAAGCTCGCGCTGAAGCAGCGAGCAGCCGCGTTGCGAACGATAGCGCCAAAAAAAAGAGACCGCCCCCGAAGGGGCGGTCTGTTCATTTCGGAATCGTCAGGCGCGCCTAGTTGGCGGTGACGTAGCGGGCGTTGACCCAGCCGCCGCCGGCGATCTGGACCCATTCGCCCTGCGAGCCGATGGCGCTGAACGACTGACCGGCGCGCAAGCTGCCGGCCTGACGATAGTTGGTGCCGGGTCCCGAACGGATGCGCAGGTTGGACGTGGCGCGATAGGCCCCGCCCGAGTCGGCGCTGGTTACCCGGGCGCGTTGCTGGTTGCAGCCGATGTAGGAACCGGCGGCGGCGCCGGCGCCCGCGCCCACCACGGCGCCGAGGGTGCGTTCATTGTCCGACACCTGGCTGCCGGCCAGGGCGCCGAGGACGCCGCCGATCATGGCGCCGGCGCGTTGACGGCCGCCAGGGGCGTCGCAGTTGGTGACGCCGTTGGCCTGCTGGGCCATCGATGCGGTCGGGACCGCCATAACCAGGGCGGCCAGGGCGGCGGCGGTGGCCAGGGTGGTGTTCATGATCTTCGACATGGCTCTCTCCATTCATCGAGGTTGGTCGATGTCAGGGAGAATGCGCAGCGGCGGATGAAGGCTCCCGGTGCGGCGCCGTTATGTTCGGTTCATCTTTGTCGGGGCGCTATCGCTCGCCGCGCGGCGGCTCGCTGCTTGAGCGCGGGGGCCTACGAAGACGCCAGCCTTCCGTTCGCGCCGGCCTCGATCAGCTGGATCGTCTGCGGCAGGCCGTAGATCGCCGCGAACGAGCCGAAACGCGGGCCCTGGGATGCGCCCAGCAGCACCTCGTACAGCGCCCCGAACCAGGCGCGCAGCGGTTCGAATGCGTGGTCCTTGCCCACCGCATAGACCTCGGTCTGGATCAGTTCGCCGTCGGTCGTACCGGCCGGCAGCGCCTTCAGCCGCGCCGCGAGGTCGAGCAGCGCCGCTTTCTCCTTGTCGTCCGGCGCCCGGTACGACTTCGTCGGCTTCACGAAGTCCTCGTAGTAATTCAGCGCATGCCCCATCAACCGGTCGAGCAGCGGCTCGCTGGCGGGGGTCGCGTCCGGCAGATATTTCGCGAAATAGGCCCACAGCTGGTCCGTATTCGACGCATTGGCCACGGCGACGAGGTTCAGCAGCAGGGCGAACGAGACTGGCGAGGTGTGCTCGGGCGGCGATCCGGCGTGGATCGACCAGACGGCGTTGTCGATCCGCTTGGCCGGTTCCTGGGTCTTGTAGGCCTCGATGGCTGCCAGCCAGTCGTCAATCGCCCGGGGAATTACGTTGAAATGCAGGCTCTTGGCCGATTTCGGCGACTGGAACATGTACCAGCTCAGCGACTCCGGCGTGCCGTAGCGCAGCCATTCGTCCATGGTCAGGCCGTTGCCCCTGGACTTGGAGATCTTCTTGCCCTCGACGTCGAGGAAGAGCTCGTAGTTGAAGCCCTCGGGGGGCGTGCCGCCGAGCGCCCGGCAGACCCTGGAGCTTTCGCGGACGCTCTCGATCAGGTCCTTGCCGGACATCTCATAGTCGACGTCCAGCGCCGTCCAGCGCATGGCCCAGTCGGGCTTCCACTGCAGCTTCACATGGCCCCCCGTGACGGGAACCTCGGTGCGGCCGCCGGCGGGGTCGTCGAAGACGATGGTTCCCTGCTCCACGTTTCGCTCAAGCGTTGGGACCTGCAGCACGTGGCCGGTGACGGGGCTGACCGGCAGGAAGGGCGAATAGGTCGCGCGCCGCTCCTCGCCCAGCGTCGGCAGCATGATCGCCTGCACGGCGTCGAACCGCTCCAGCAAGGTCAGCAGCGTCGCGTCGAACCGGCCGGATTTGTACTGCTCGGTCGAGGACAGGAATTCGTAGTCGAAGCCGAAGCCGTCGAGGAAGGCGCGCAGCCGGGCGTTGTTGTGCGCCCCGAAGCTGTCGTGGGTCCCGAACGGATCGCGCACCACGGTCAGCGGCTTGTGCAGGTCCTCGGTGAGCATCTCCGGGTTGGGGATACCTTCCGGAACCTTGCGCAGCCCGTCCATGTCGTCACTGAACGCGATCAGCCGCGTCGACCAGTGGTCGCCGGTCAGCGCCCGGAAGGCGTTGCGCACCATGGTCGTGCGCGCCACCTCGCCGAAGGTGCCCATGTGCGGCAGGCCCGAGGGGCCATAGCCGGTCTCGAAGACGACGGGCGCCAGCAGGGCCTCGAACGTCGCCAGCGCCTCGTCCGCCTTGCCGGCGTCGATCAGCAGTTTCGCCGCGTTCCGCTCGGCGTCGCTCAGCCGCTTCTTCAACACATGCGCCAGCAGGTTGCGGGCCTGTTCGAACGGCCAGGATCTGGCTTCGCGCGCGAGGGTTTCGAGGTTCTGCAGCATGAAGCGGGGTTTGCAGGGTCAGACGCGTGGGGTCAACGTCCCGCTTCGTCGCCAGCGGAAGCCTTGTCAGAGTCGCGGGAAGGTCAGCCTGAACCGCGCGCCCCCGTCCTTGTTCTTCTGCTCACAGTTCAACGTGCCGCCCATTTGCGCCGTCAGGCTGACGATCACCTTCATCCCGAGGCCTGTGCTGGCGGCCGGGTCAAACGTTTCCGGCAGCGGCGGGCCGTCATTGGAGACGCAGAGGTCATGGACGCCGTTGACAAGGCGATACTCCACACCGATCTCGCCCTCGCCATATTTGGCCGCGTTGGTGATCAGCTCGTTGGCGACCAGCCCGAGCGATTGCACCATCCCCGAAGGCAGGAGCGACTCCGCGCCCTCGACGGTGATCTCGCGGTCCAGGGTGTCCGACAGATCGGCGCTCAGCCGCCTCAGGAAGGCGAGGACTTCAATCTCCAGGCCCGCCTCGGCGTAGAAATTTCGATGTATCCGGGCCACGGTCGCGACCCGGTTGGCGGCGATCCGCAACTGCTCCGGGGCATCCCTCACGCCCGGGACCCGGCTTTGCAAGACCAGCAGGGAGGAGACGAACTGCAGGCTGTTGGCGACGCGATGGTCGATCTCGCGCGACATCAGTTCGGCGTGCGAGGCCGCCTGCCGCGACGCTCGCCGGAGTTCCATCTGATCCATGACCACCGAGGCCAGGTCGGTCAGATCGCTGACGGCATCCTCGTCGGGTTCGCGAGGCTCGAAATCGATCACGCACAGCGTCCCGAGATTGAAGCCGTCATGGGTGATCAGCGGAGCGGCGGCATAGAAGCGCAATCCGAACTCGCCCGCGACCAGCGGATTGGCCAGTGACCGGGGATCCAGCTTCGCGTCGGTCAGGACATAGGTCTCGGCTGACAGAATTGCGGACGCGCACAGACCTGGCGCCCGATCGATCTCGGAAACATTGAGGCCGTGGTGCGACTTGAACCAGATGCGGTCGTTGTCAACGATGCTGATGATCGCAATCGGCGTCTTGAACCTGCGCGCCGCAATGGTGGCCAGGCGATCAAACGACCCGTCCGGCGGCGTATCGAGAATGTCGTAGCGCCTGACTGCGTCAAGGCGGAGAGCCTCGCGGCCTTCACCGGCGCCATCAATCGGGTCAGACATCAGAAACGAACTCACATCAGCGCGAAAATCACCTATCGCCCACCGCGTCGATCCGCAAATTGCGAGTCACAACCGCCGGCTTCATGAACGGGGTCGAACGTGGGGGGTTCCCGAGGCTTGACTGATCGCCTCGTGTGCGTGACGCCAACCCATGCGCACCGCCGATTTCGACTTCGACCTGCCCGACGACCATATCGCCCTGCGCCCCGCCGAGCCACGCGACTCCGCGCGCCTGCTGGTGGTGCGGGACGGCGGGCTCGAGGATCGGATCATCCACGACCTGCCGGACATCCTGCGCCCCGGCGACGCCCTGGTGTTCAACGACACCCGGGTGATCCCGGCGCGGCTGTCGGGGGTGCGCGAGCGGATCGGATCGGAGGGCGGGACCCTGACCGTCGCCGTCGAGGCCACCCTGCATCACCGCGACGCCCCCGACGTCTGGTCGGCCTTCATGAAGCCGGGCAAGCGGATCAGGGCGGGCGACCGGGTCGCCTTTTCTGCTCCCTTCCCCCTCGAGGGGGGAAGGGTCGGGGATGGGGGTGGAGACAGGCTGGTTCAGGATGTGGCGCGTGAGGCGCCGTCCGTGGACAGGTTGAGCCCATCAGCGCCTCACGATCCACATCGAGCCACCACCCCCACCCCAACCCCTCCCCCCTCGAGGGGGAGGGGCTCGATGTGCCTGCTCGGACGCCTTGACGCGACCGTGGTCGACAAGGGCGATGACGGCCTGGTCACCCTGCGCTTCGATCTCGCCGGGCCGATGCTGGATGAGGCCATCCGCGACGTCGGGGTCATGCCCCTGCCCCCCTATATCGCCGCCAAGCGTGCCGAGGACGACCGCGATCGGTCGGATTACCAGACCATGTTCGCCCACTGGGACGGGTCGGTCGCCGCGCCGACGGCGGGGCTGCATTTCACCCCGGCGCTGATCGAGGCGATCCGGGCGAAGGGCGTCTCGACCCACGCCGTGACCCTGCACGTGGGGGCCGGCACCTTCCTGCCGGTCAAGGCCGACGATACGGCGGACCACAGGATGCACAGCGAATGGGGCGAGGTTTCCCCCGGGACCGCCGCCGCCCTCAACGCCGTCCGCGCCGCCGGCGGCCGCATCGTCTGCGTCGGCACCACCTCCCTGCGCCTGCTGGAAAGCGCCACGACGCCCGAGGGCGTGGTCCGGCCCTTCCACGGCGACACGGCCATCTTCATCACGCCCGGCTACCGCTTCCGCGCCGCCGATGTGCTGATGACCAATTTCCACCTGCCGAAATCGACCCTGTTCATGCTGGTCAGCGCCTTCGCCGGGCTGGAGACCATGAAATCGGCCTACGCCCATGCGGTGAAGGACGGCTATCGCTTCTATTCCTACGGGGATGGCAGCCTGCTATTCCGCGCCGCCTGATGCCCTTCCCGTTCGAGATCACCGCCACCGAAAGCCGCGCCCGCACCGGCGTGCTGAGGACGCCGCGCGGAGACATCCGCACACCCGCCTTCATGCCCGTCGGCACCGCCGCCACGGTCAAGGCCATGACGGTGGATCAGGTCGCCCAGACCGGCGCCGACATCATCCTGGGCAATACCTACCACCTGATGCTGCGTCCGGGCCCCGAGCGGATGGAGCGGCTGGGCGGGCTGCACAAGTTCATGGGCTGGACCAAACCGATCCTCACGGACAGCGGCGGCTTCCAGGTGATGTCGCTGGCCGGCATTTCCAAGGTGAAGGAGGAGGCCGTCACCTTCGCCAGCCACATCGACGGCTCCAAACACGTCCTGACCCCCGAACGCTCGATCGAGATCCAGGCCGACCGCATCGGAGCCGACATCTCCATGCAGCTGGACCAGTGCGTCAGCTGGCCCGCCGAAGAGCCCGCCGCCCGCGCCGCCATGGCGCTATCGGCCCGCTGGGGCGCCCGCTCGAAGGCCGCCTTCGGCGTGCGCGAGACCCAGGCCCTGTTCGGCATCCAGCAGGGTTCGACCTTCGAGGGCCTGCGCCGCGAATCCTCCGACCGGCTGATCGAGACCGGCTTCGACGGCTACGCCATCGGCGGCCTGGCCGTCGGCGAGGGCCATCAGGCCATGTGCGAGGTGCTGGACTACGCTCCTGACATGCTGCCCGCCGACCGGCCTCGCTACCTGATGGGCGTCGGCAAGCCGGTCGATCTGGTCGAGGCGGTGTGGCGCGGCGTCGATATGTTCGACTGTGTCCTGCCCACCCGCGCGGGACGCCACGGACAGGCCTGGACCTGGGCGGGACCGATCAATCTGAAGAACGCCCGTTTCGCCGAGGATCAGGATCCGCTGGAGCCCGACGTCCCCTGCCCGGCCTCGCAGAACTATTCGAAGGCCTATCTGCATCACCTCGTGCGCGCCGATGAAATCCTCGGCAAGGTGCTGTTGAGCTGGCACAACATCGCCTTCTTCCAGACCCTGACGGCGGCAATGCGCGAGGCGATCACGGCGGGTCGATTCGAGGTCTTCCGCCGCGATTTTCACGCCCGGCACACATCCAACAACCAGAGCTAGCGCTGGTTGCGGCCCCGCGGCCTGAACCAGCCCGGCGCGGCCGGCGGAGCGCAATTGCGCTGCATTCCCGTGCCTTTCAGGAAGGCCCGGCGCATACGACCGGCCTGGATGGCGGACTGGACATGGCGGCTGTGCTGTTCAGCCCCTGACAGGCGGCGAATCCAGCTTCGGCCCGGGATGAAGTCGGTCACGGCGTCGCGGATGGCGTCCAGCGCCGCCGCCGAGGCCGCGTCCGCCGCTCGCTCGCTGAGGAAGGAGCCGTCCGGCGCCGGCGGTTCGTCCGTGTCGGGCCCCAGGGCCTCGTTCAGCCGGGCGATTTCGGCCCCGATGGTGGCGCACTGATTCAGGTTGCGCAGATCATAGGGATTGGCCTCGGCCTGCAGGAGTACCGTGGGGATGTACTGACGGCGCAGGTTGAGGTCGTCGAGCGGCGCGGTCGCCGCGGCTCCGAGACCGGCGCCGAACTGGCGCGCCCCGTCCATCGCCGAACGCCCGGAGTTGCAGGCCGCCAACGGCGAAACCAGAACGACGACGAGAGCGAGGGAAAGAACGCGCATGCGCCTTTCAACCACGCTCCGCCCGTCACTGAAAGCACCGCCGCGGCGGCAGCTGAAGCTTCACCACATTTCGATTGGCCGACACGCAGTTGCAGGTAGTATCTGCATCATGTTTCAGCTGTTGAGAACCTGGATGGCGCAGCTGCGCTGCAAACATCACTACCGCTACAGTCGCAGCAAGCCGGGCACTCTTGTTTGCAAACACTGTCGAAAGCGGCAGCCCAAGCCCAGAGGCTGAGATCAGCGTCCCGACAATCGACTGGAATTGGTACGCCCTCTCGGGCTCGAACCGAGGACCCTCTGATTAAAAGTCAGATGCTCTAACCAACTGAGCTAAGGGCGCATACCACGCCGGTCGCGATTGCGGCCCGGCGACGCGCCTTCTGTTGCAAACCGTCGTCGGGGTCAAGGGCTGGCTCGACGCGCGGACGGGCTGGGGCTAGGCAGTGACCATGAAACCGCTGTCCGGCCTGCGCATCCTCGAGTTCGACGGTCTGGGGCCGGTGACGTTCGCAGGCATGGTGCTGGCCGACCTGGGGGCGGACGTCCTGCGCCTGAGCCGAAGCGCCGATGCAGGGGCGCCGGCGTTCAGCGAGGTCGGCGGAGCCGTGCTGCACCGCGGACGCACGGCGGTCGGCGTCAATCTGAAGGAGCCCGGCGATCTCGCGGGGGTGCTGGAGCTGATCGGCGCGACGGACGCCCTGATCGAGGGCTTTCGGCCCGGCGTCATGGAGCGTCTGGGCCTGGGACCGGATGTCTGCGCCGGACGCAATGCGAGGCTCGTATATGGCCGGATCACCGGCTGGGGCCAGACCGGCCCGATGGCGCGAGAGGTGGGCCACGACATCAACTATATCGCCCTCAGCGGGGCGCTCCACGCCATGGGAGAGCCTGACCGCCCGCCGCGGCCGCCGCTGAACCTGGTCGGCGACTATGGCGGCGGCGCGATGATGCTGGTCACGGGCGTGCTCGCCGCCCTGCTGGAGGTCAAGGCCACCGGCAGGGGCCGGGTGGTGGACGCCGCCATGACCGACGGCTCGGCCCTGCTGATGAGCCTGTTCCATGCCCTCGGCGCGCGCGGTCTGTGGAGCGAGTCGCGCGGGGCCAATCTGCTGGATGGAGGGGCGCCCTTCTATCGTTGTTACGCCTGCAGGGATGGGCGGTTCGTCGCCGTCGGCGCGTTGGAGCCGCAGTTCTACGCTGCCCTGATCGCCGGGCTGGAGCTGGAACCGGAAACGGCGGCGCAGTTCGACCTCGCCGGCTGGCCGGCGCTGCACGCGCGACTGGAGACCGTCTTCGCCACCCGGGACCGGGATGACTGGGCGGCGCATTTCGATGAGACGGACGCCTGCGTCACGCCCGTGCTGACCATGGCCGAAGCGGCACGACATCCGCACAATGCGGCGCGAGGGACCTTTGTCGAACGAGGCGTCGTCCAGGCGGCGCCCGCGCCCCGATTCGACGGAACGCCCGCGGAACCTGTGGCCGAGGCGGCGGCGACGTCGCTGGACGAAGCCCGAAGCCGCTGGGGCTGAGGGTCAGGCGATCGCGGCTTCTGTCGCACGGCAACGACCAGGTAGCTCATGTACAGGAGGCAGCCGATGGCGATCAGCAGTTGGCGGCGCAGCACAACACGAGATACGCCCGGTCCGGCTGCCAATCCGGCTCGCGCCGAAGCCGGTTGAAGACCGCCGGTCCAGAGCCTGGGTGGCCAAAACCGCTGCGAACCAGATCGGGGGCCAGATTGAGGGAACGATGAACCAGGCCGTGACAGTCATCGCGCCCCTCCGGACACCGCCTTACGTCAAATTCTGAAGGTATTGGTTGCGGGGCGTGGTGACCCCGTGCGCGTTCGGGGTTATGGAACAGGCCAGCCGGCCACGCGTTGGAAGGCCGTTCCGGGGGAGACGCTGCTCATGAAACGCCTGATCGCCATTCTGGCCCTGTCGACCGCCTTCGGCGTCGCCGCCTGCGACGACCCGAACGCAAATGAGTCGGAGATCGCGGAGGCGCCCATGGATGCGCCGGTCGCCCCCGCTGCTGATGACGGCGGCGTGCCGGTCGCGGCCCCCAGCGCTGTCGATGCGCCGCCCGTTGATTCGACCACCCTGCCCTCCGCGAAGCGGTCGTCCGAGGAATCGGTCAAGCCCGAAAGCGAAACCCTCTTCTATTGATCCCTGTCGCCGCCCCGTCGGCGCCACAGCGGGATGCGGCGGCGTCGATGTCCGCACCCTGACGAAGGTCCCAGTTTGACGCCAAGGCCCGCCCTGTTTCTCATCGGCACGGCGGGCGCCCTGTTGCTGGCCTCGGCCGCAGCCGCGGATCCGCGCGCCCAAATTCGTGGGGAGATGGATGCAGAGCTGCGCGCACGACTGGTCCGCGCGGTCGGCGAGGTTGATGACGTCCCCTCCAACCGGTTCGAGGCCCGGCGCCGTGCACGAGGCGCGCTGGAGGCGGCCGAGGCGCTGTTGCGGTCCGAAGGCTACTATCAGCCCGTCCTCGAAGACGTCGTCGAGGGCGAAGAGACGCCGATCGCCATCGTCAACGTCACCCCGGGCCGCCGCTTTGAACTGGCCGAGGTCCAGGTGCTCTGGGCCGACCCGGCGCCCGACGAGGCGACCGAAACGACTGTCCGTGGCGAAATCGGCCTGACTTCGGGTCAGCCTGGCCGCGCGGGCGATATCATTTCCGCCGAGGGCCGGCTCGTCGCCGGTCTGACGCGCCGGGGCTACGCCGACGCGGCCGCCCAGCCGCGCCGGGTCGTGGTCGATCACGCCGCCTTCACGGTCCAGCCCAGCTTCCGCATCGCCGCGGGGCCGCTGGTGCGGCTGGACGGCGTCCGGCTTGAAACACGTGGGCCGACCAATCCCGATTGGGTCACCGGCCTGGCGCCCTGGTCCGAAGGCGAGGTCTATGACCCTGAGGACGTCGCCGAGCTGGAGCGCCGGCTGCTTGAGACAGGCGTCTATGACGGCGTCGGAGTGGCCTTGGCGCCGACCGACCAGACCAACGCCGACGGCAACCGCCCGATCATCGTCACCCTGACCGACCGTCCGCGCCGCATCCTTGAGGCCGGAGCGACCTTCTCGACCGCCGAAGGGTCGGGCGTCGACGCGATCTGGACCTGGCACAACCAGTTCGGCCGCGCCGACACCCTGGTCTGGCAGGCGCGCCTCGCCGATGTCGACAGCCGGCTCGGGGTCAATCTGAGCCTGCCGCACTGGCGGCGTCCCGGTGAGACCCTGAGGCTGTCGGCCGCGGTGTTGAACGAGGACACCGACGCCTATCGCCGCACCGCCGCGGCCCTGGCCGCCGATCTGCAGCAACGGCTCGGCAAGACCTCCTGGGTCAGCTACGGCGTCGGACTGGACGCCGGCAAGTACGACGAGAACCGCTTCGACCCGGTCACCCGGCTCCCCGTCAACTTCAATCGCAACCTGTTGATCCTGACCGGCCGCGCCAGCGCCGTTCTGGACCGGTCGAACGATCCGCTTGACCCGACGACGGGCTGGCGCCTCTCGGCCTGGGCCCAGCCGACAGCCGTGGCGGGCGAGGATGCGGTGCTGTTCCTGCGCACCGAAGCCCAGGCGACCGCCTATCTGCCGCTTCAGGACGGAGCGAAGACGGTGCTGGCGGGGCGTGTGCGGCTCGGTTCGATCTTCGGCGCGGAGGAGCTGACCGTGCCGTCCGACCGCCTGTTCTATGCCGGCGGCGGCGGCTCGGTGCGCGGGTTCGAATATCAGGGCGTCGGGCCGCGTCTGCCCGACAACACCCCGCG
The DNA here is from genome assembly GCF_051860745.1 of Brevundimonas sp. GTDB lineage: Bacteria > Pseudomonadota > Alphaproteobacteria > Caulobacterales > Caulobacteraceae > Brevundimonas. Next base: position 27,678 of record NZ_JBHYDN010000019.1, on the reverse strand, counting down.
CGGCGGCCTCAGCCTGTTTGAGACCTCCATCGAAATCCGGCGCGACGTCTGGCGCAATTTCCAGGCGGTCGCCTTTATCGATGCGGGCGCCATCGGCTTTCAGGAGACACCGAATTTCAACAACCTGCGCTACGGGGTCGGGATCGGGGTGCGCTACAAGCTGCCGTTCGGTCCGATCCGGGCCGACATAGCCGTTCCCCTGGACCGCCGCGACGGCGACGCGGACTTCCAGATCTATGTCAGTATCGGACAGGCGTTTTGACCGACGCCCCTCCCTCGGACGACGCGCCTGACACGCCCGCTGAAACGGCGAAGAAGAAGCGCACGCGGCTGCAGGCCCTGGCCTTCTTCGGAGGCATGGCCGCGGCCGTTCTCGCGGCGTTGCTGATCGTCGTCGCCGTGGGCGGCCGGATGTATCTGCTGTCAGACTCCGGTCGAGGGCTGGTGACCAGCTTTGTCGCCGGCAAGAAGCTCGGCCGCTATGGCCGGATCAATGTGGAGGGCGTGCGCGGCGACCTGTTCGATGACTTCACCATCGACCGCGTCACCGTCACTGACGCCAAGGGCGTTTGGCTGGAGGCCCGCAAGGTTCGGGTCGACTGGGACTGGTGGCAGCTGATCGGTCGCCGCTTCCACGCAACGGAAGTCGAGGCCGAGGTCATCCGCCTCATCCGCCGTCCGGAAGTCGAACCCATGACCGAGCCCCCCGGACCGCAGCCGCTGTCGGTGAACATCGACCGGTTCGCCGCCGACGTCGAACTACTGGAGGGCTTCAGCCAGGAGTACGGGCGGTGGCGATTGTCCGGTGAGGCCGACGTACCCCGCAAGGGCCTCAAGAAGGCGATCGTCAACGCGGTCAGCAACAGCCGCCCGGGCGACTATCTGCGGCTCAATGCGACGATCGGCGAAGGCCTGTCTGACCTGAGGCTGAATCTGCGGGCGAACGAGGCCCGGGGCGGACCCCTGGCCGGGGCCCTGGGCTATTCCCCGGACCAGCCCTTCTTCGCCACCGCCGTGGTCAACGGAGAGATCATCGACGCGGTCGTGCGCACCGGCGATTTCGTACCCTTGGTGATCAAGGGACGCTACGGCGAAACGCGGACGCGAATCTCGGGCTTCGGGGACTTCTCCGGATCGGACCTGCTGGCGCCGTTCGCCGAGCGGATCGGGCGCACGGTCCGGTTCGGCTTCGCTACCTCGACCGACAGCGACGACGACGGCCGGATCGGGGTCGCCTGGCGGCTGATAGCCGACAATCTCGACTCGCGCGCCAGCGGCGAGATCCGGATCGAGGACCAGAGCAGTCCCGATGGCATCACGCTCGACGTCTCGACCCGGTCGTTGACACGGCTGGTCGGTCAGGATGCCGGGGGGCCGGCGGCCTACCGCGGGGTGTTCCGCGGCGACGCCTCGGTCTGGAGGCTGGACGGCTCTGTCGATCTGATCGACGCCCACGTCTCCAGCTATCGGGCGCAGCGCATTCGCGGACCGTTGGACGTCCAGATGCGGCTGGGCCGGATCGACGTGGACGGCGACCTCCGCGCCGCGGGCGGATCCAGCGCGGGCATCGTCGGCGGGCTGCTGGGCGCCGCGCCGCGCGTATCGTTCGAGGCGGCGCGCCAGGCGGACGGAGCCATACTGATGGAGCGGATCGACCTGACCGGCCAGGCCCTGACGGTCACCGGCTCGGGCGGGCGCAACCTGGTCGGCGCCCTCGGCTTCCGTGGCCAGGCCGAGATCACAGACGCCTCGCGGGTTCGTCCGGGGGCGCGCGGGCGGTTCGGCGGCCCGATCTCGGCGTCGACGACCCGAACCGGCGCCCCGTGGCGGCTGACCTTCGACGGGCGCGGGCGCGGGCTGACAATCGGAATGGAGGAGCTGGACCGCCTGCTCGGCGGGACGCCGCGGTTGCAACTGACGGGCGCGCTGGACGATGGGCGGATCGCCGTCGAACGGGCGCACCTGACCGGGGCCGAGGGATCGGCCGCCGCGCGGGGGGTGATTGAGGGCGACGGGCGGCTGCGTCTGGCGCTGAATTGGGACGCCCAGGGCCCCTTCGGGGTGGGCCCCGTGGCCATCGACGGGGCCATGACCGGCCAGGGCGCACTGACCGGGACCCTCGCGGAGCCGCGCGCCGACCTGACCGCGGCCTTCGGCAAGGTCAGCGCCGGCGCCCTGGCCCTCACCGACGCGGAGATGATCCTCAGCTTCCGGCGCGGCGCCGACGCCTCGGACGGACGGATCGCCCTGACCGCCGGTTCGAACTACGGACCGGCGCGGGCCAGCGGAAACTTCTTCCTCGGCGGTGATCGACTGCGACTGACCCAGGTGGACCTCAACGCCGGCGGGGTCGCAGCCCAGGGGGCGATCGCCCTGTCGAACAATGTCCCGTCGAGCGCCGACCTGACTTTCACCGCCCGCCCCGGCGCCTTCCTGGCCTCCGGCACGGCCGACGGCCGTATCCGTCTGACCGAGGGCGCGGGCGCCGAGACGGCGATCCTCGATGTCACGGGACGCAATGTCCGGTTCGCCGGATCGACCTGGGTCATCCGCACCCTGGATCTCAAGGGCCGCGGCACGCTCGAGCGCCTGCCCTTCACCCTGAAGGCTGACGTGGGCGGGGCGACGCCCGTGTCGTTCGACGGGACCGGAGTCTATTCGCGCACCGGCCCAGCCCAGACGGTCGTCCTTGAGGGTGGCGGCCGGGTGCGTGAGATCGCCTTCACCACCCGCAACCCCGCCGTCATCGCCCTGTCGGGCGACGGGCGCGTCGCGCGGGTCGATCTGGGCATAGGCGGCGGCGTGTTGCTGGGCGAACTGCGTCAGGATTCCCGCGCCGCCATCATCGAGGCCAACCTGACCAGCGTCGATCTCGGTTCACTGATCCAGGACATGCGCGGCCGGGTGACCGGCAGGTTGTCGCTGCGGGGCGCCGGCGACGACCTCTCGGGTTCGGCCAATATCACCCTGGACGACATGCGCAGCATCGACGCGCCGCGGGGGATCGCCGTCGACGGCACGTTGAACGCCCTGCTGGTCAACAACACCCTGCGCATCCAGGCAAACGCCGCCGACGGGGACGCAGTCCGGGCCGTGGCCGATCTCACCCTGCCGGTCGAGGCCTCCGCCGCTCCGCTGCGGCTGGCCATTGTCCGGACCCGGGACATGTCGGGCGAAATATCGATCCAGGGTCAGATCCAGCCGATCTGGGACCTGCTGGCCGGCGGCGAGCGCTCGCTCTCGGGTCAGATCAACGCCCGCGCCACCATCGCCGGGTCCATGGCGGAGCCGCGTCTCAACGGACGGCTGGATCTGCAACAAGGCAGCTTCCGCGACAGCGCCACGGGCGTTCGCCTCGACAACGTCACCCTCGCCAGCCGCTTTGACGACACGACCGGGCTGGTGGAGACCTTCAGCGCCATCGACGGCACGGGCGGTTCGGTCAGCGGCAACGGGCGGATCGGCCTGAAAGAGGGCTCCGGGTCCAGCTTCCAGCTGCTGCTCAACCACTTCCGCATCATCGACAACGACATCGCCGAAGCCAAGGCGTCCGGTCTCCTGACCGTGACCCGGGGCGCGGAGGGCAACATCACCCTGAGGGGCGAGATGGACATCGACGAGGCGCGTATCGAGGCCAATCCGCCCGGATCGACGGGAATCGTCCGCATGGACGTCATCGAGATCAACCGACCCGGCGGCGATGTCCCCGAGGAGGACCAGAACCGCCAGCGCGGCCTGCAGTTCGGTCTCGACATCGCCCTGCGCTCGCCCGGCGGCGATGTCCGGGTGATAGGGCGCGGGCTGAATGTCGAGATGAACGTCAACGCCCGGGTGACCGGCACCATCGCCCGGCCGACGCTGAGCGGCACGGCGCAGGTGGTGCGCGGAGACTATGATTTCGCCGGCAAGCGGTTCGTCTTCGACGAGCGCGGCACGGTGACCCTGTCGACCAATCCCGAACAGATCCGGCTGAATCTGACCGCGACGCGCGACGATCCGGCCCTGACCGCCACCATCCGCGTCACCGGCACCGCGGCAAGGCCCGAGATCGCCCTGACCTCGACCCCGGCCCTGCCGCAGGACGAGATCCTGTCCCAGGTGCTGTTCGGGCGCTCGGCGTCACAGCTGTCAGGCTTTGAGGCCGCCCAGCTGGCCGCAGGCGTGGCGGCGCTGGCCGGCGGCGGAGGCTTCGATGTGATCGGGAACCTGAGAGAGCTGGCAGGACTGGACCGGCTGTCGTTCGGCGGAGAAGCTTCGGGCCTGACGGTCGCCGGCGGCCGCTACATCACAGACGACGTCTATCTGGAGATCATCGGCGGCGGCGAGAACGGCGCGGCGGTCAATGTGGAATGGCAGGTGCGCCGGAACCTGACGGTCAGTTCGAAATTCGGCGGACAGGGCGAAGCCAGCCTGTCGATCCGCTGGCGCCGTCAGTCACGCCAGCCGGGCGTCGGTCGCGAGGACCGACGCCCGAACCGTTGATCCGCCCTACTGGGCGGCCGCCATACGCAGTTTGTCGAGCGCACGCGCGCCGCGGATGCCGGCGATGTGCAGGACCAGCTGGACGGCCATGACGGCGAGTCCGCCCCAGGTCAGCCAAACGGGACTGGCGAAGGCTCCCGCAGTTTCCGGCTGTGCGACATCGAAGGCCTCCATCAGCCCGGTGATCAGACCGAAAGCAACCAAGATAGCGAAGATGATCGGGATCACGATGTTGGGTTTGAACCACTGGACCAGGCCGATGATCAACTGGATGACGACCAGCCCAATCGACAGGCCCAGTAGGCCCTGCGCCATCATGCCGGCCATGCCTGCCGCTTCCGGGGCTTGAGCGGTGGCTTCTGCGATTGCAGCGTCGACCAGCGCCTGCCCGGCGGTCATCAGATAAAAAATCCCGACGATCCCCCACAAGACGCCGAGGAAAATGGCGACAGCGCTGGCTCTCGTCGCGCCGATCGCTTCGGCTTCGGTAGTAATCGGCGCGGTCGGATTCGACGCCTTGATCCAGTCAGTCATGAGTAGTCCCTCCCATTTAGATGGAGGGAACCTAGCCCGCTCGCGCACGAGGCGAAACCCATGCCTCACCTTCACCTTTCCGGCCCGGACCGCTAGGGTTCGCGCGTATGCGGATTCTGCCCCCCGACCAGATCGTGCTCGACCATGTCGCGGCGCGCGAGACCGCCATCGTCGGGCGCGCGGTCGACTGGGCGAACGTCAGTTCGGGCAGCCGAAACGCGAGCGGGCTGGCGCATGTTCTGGCGCTGCTTGAAGCCGAAGCGCGGCGCCTGCCGGCCGAGGTGGTGCGCATCCCGACGGGTGCCTCAACGACCGTAGCGGACGACGGCGCGGTGCGGAGCGAGGCCCATGCCGACGCGCTGAAGATCACCGCCCGCCCCGACGCCCCGATCCAGGTCGTGCTCACCGGCCACTATGACACCGTCTTCCCGGCCGAAAGCCCGTTCCAGACCGTCTCCACAGGCGGCGACGGCGCCCTGAACGGACCCGGGATCGCCGACATGAAGGGCGGGATTTCGGTACTGCTGGCGGCTCTCGAGGCGTTCGAAATCCATCCCGACCGCGAACGCGTCGGCTGGACCGTTCTGCTGTCGCCCGACGAGGAGATCGGCTCCCCTGCGTCCGCGCCCCTGCTGGCTGAACTCGGCGCGCGGGGCCATGTCGGCATGACCTATGAGCCCGCTCTGGCGGACGGAACCCTGGCCGGAGCGCGCAAGGGCAGCGGCAACTACCATCTGATCGTCACCGGCAAGGCCGCTCATGCCGGCCGCGCCTTCCATGAGGGCGCCAATGCGATCGCCGGGGCGGCCATGATCGCCGCCCGCCTGCACGCCCTGAACGGCCAGCGCGAGGGCGTGACGGTCAATGTGGCGAGGATCAGCGGCGGCGGCGCGCTGAACGTGGTCGCCGACAACGCCGTGGTGCGGTTCAACGTCCGCGTCCCTGACGCACAGGCCTCGGCCTGGGTCGCCGCGACGGTGCGCGCGATCGCCGCCGAGCCGCCCTTCCCCGGCCTGACACTCGACCTGCATGGCGGCATGACCCGCGCCCCCAAGCCGATGGACGCCAGCCAGACCGCCCTGTTCGAGGCCGTCCGCGAGACCGGCGCCCTGCTGGGCCAGCCGATCGCCTGGAAGCCGTCGGGCGGGGTTTGCGAAGGCAACAACCTGCACGCCGCCGGCCTGCCCAATATCGACACCCTCGGCGTGCTGGGCGGCGACATCCATTCGGATCAGGAGTTCGCCTGGCCCGCCAGCTTCGTCGAACGGGCGCAGCTCTCGGCCCTGATCCTGTGCAAGATCGCCTCGGGCGAGATCGATGCGCTGAAACTCAAAGCCCTGCGTCTGGAGACGATGTAACCCCATGCTCGTCGTCCGACCCGCCGGCCCCGCCGATCTCGACTTCCTGCTGGAGCTGGCCATCCTGTCCGGTCCCGGCTTCACCAGCCTGCCCGAGGACCCGGACCAGCTGGCCGAGCGGCTCGATCTGAGCCGCGACAGTTTCGCCGGCAAGCTGGAGCCGCAGCACCGCTGGTACACATTGATGCTGGAGGAGACCGAGACCGGCGATGTCGACGGCATCGGCTCGGTCAAGGCAGCAGTCGGGCTGAACCGGCCGTTCTTCTCCTTCCGGGTGGTGACCAATACCCAGCAGTCGCCCTCGCTGGGCATCAAGCTGGAACAGAAGACCCTTGTGCTGGTCAATGAATGCACCGGCTGGACCGAGGTCGGCTCGCTGTTCCTGAAGGCCGACCGGCGCAAGGGCGGGGCCGGGCGACTGCTCAGCCAGTCGCGCTACATGCTGATCGGGGCCGAACCGGACCTCTTCGCCGACACCGTTCTGGCCGAGCTGCGCGGGGTCTTCACCCCCGACGGCGCCTGTCCGTTCTGGGACCATGTGGCGCACAAATTCTTCCCCATGGATTTCGACGAGGCCGACCGGATGACCGGCTCGACCGACAAACAGTTCATCCTCGACCTGGCCCCGCGCCACCCGATCTACATCGACCTGCTGCCCGAGCCCGCACGGGCGGTGATCGGCAAGGTCCATCCGCAGGGCGTGCCGGCCATGGCCCTGCTGGAGAGCGAGGGCTTCCGGCCCAATGGCCTGGTCGACATCTTCGACGCCGGCCCGACGGTGGCCTGCGACCGCGACAATATCCGCACGGTGCGCGATGCGCGGAGCCTTACCGTCGCCGTGGCCAATGAGGTTGAAGCAGAACTGCCCGCCCTGATCTCGACGAACAGCGCCGCCAGCTTCCGGTCGGTCCGTCAGCGGGCGGCCATCGAGGGCGATACGGTCACCCTGACGACCGAGACCGCCGATGCGCTGAGGGTGCGCGCGGGCGATACGGTGCGGGTGAAAACTTGAGCGACAGCATGACCCATTTCAAATCCATCGACCCCGCCACCGGCGAAACCGTCTGGGAAGGCGCCGCCGCCCCGGCCGCCGGGGTTCAGGCCGCCGCCGACCGCGCCCGCGCCGCCTTCCCCGACTGGGCCGACCGGCCGCGGCAGGACCGGATCGACGCGGTGAAGCGCTATCAGGCCGTGCTCAAGGCGCGCGCCCCGCAGCTGGCCGAGGCGATCTCCAAAGAGACCGGCAAGGCCCTGTGGGAAACCACGGCCGAACTCGGCGCCATGGCCGGCAAGGTCGACATCTCGATTCGCGCCTATGACGAACGCACCGGCGAGCGCACTGCCGAGACCGGCTTCGGCCGCGCCACCCTGCGCCACCGCCCGCACGGCGTCGCGGCGGTGCTCGGCCCGTTCAACTTCCCCGGCCATCTGCCCAACGGCCACATCATTCCCGCCTTGCTGGCGGGCGATACCGTCGTGTTCAAGCCGTCGGAAGAAGCGCCCCTGACCGGCCAGCTGATGGCCGAGGCTTTCGCCGAGGCCGATCTTCCCGGCGGGGTGGTCAATGTCGTCCAGGGTGGGCGCGAAACCGGGGCGGCCCTGCTCAACAGCGGCATCGACGCCCTGATGTTCACCGGCTCGGGCGCGGCCGGGGCCCATTTCCGGCGCAAATTCGCCGACGATCCGCATGTCATTCTCGCCCTCGAGCTGGGCGGCAACAATCCGCTGGTCGTCTGGGACGCGGCCGACGCGCAAGCTGTCGCGGGGATCGTGGTCCAGTCGGCCTTCGTCACCACCGGGCAGCGCTGCTCCTGCGCGCGCCGGCTGATCGTGCCGGAGGGTCCGCGGGGAGACGCCATCGTCGAAGCGGTCGACGCCATGGTCGACCGGCTGATCCTCGCCCCGTGGAATTCGACGCCCGAACCCTACGCCGGACCGCTGATCTCGGTGAAGGCGGCGGAGGCCGCGCTCAAGGCCCTTCAGGACCGGATCGACATGGGCGCCCGGGTGATCCGCGCCTCCGGTCCCGTCGGCAACCTGCCCGGGGCCTTCGTCAAGCCGGCCATCATAGACGTCACCGGCGTGGACGTGCCCGACGAGGAGATGTTCGCCCCCTTCCTGTCGGTCACCCGCGTCGGCTCGTTCGGCGCCGCGATCGCCGCGGCCAACGCCACCCGTTACGGCCTGTCCGCCGGTCTGGTGAGCGACGACCCGGCCAACTGGGACCATTTCATCCGCCGCATCCGCGCCGGGGTGGTCAATTTCAACCGCCCGACGACGGGCGCCGCCGGCGACATGCCCTTCGGCGGCCTCGGCGCCAGCGGCAACCACCGGCCCAGCGCCTACTATGCGGCGGACTACTGCGCCTATCCGGTGGCCAGTTTCGAGGCCGGGGCGGTGAAGAATATTGAGAGTGAGATCAAGGGGCTGCGGGGATGATCGACATTGATCGTTTCGCCAAACCGCAGCGCATCAAGCCGGGCGGTCGGGAGCGGGCCAAGCGTCTGCGCGCCGAACCGACCTGGACCGAGGCGAAACTCTGGGAACGACTTCGGCTTCTGCCGATCCGGATCCGCCGTCAGGCTCCGATCGGTCCCTATGTCGTCGACTTCGCCTGTCTCCGAGCCCGACTGGTGATCGAAGTGGATGGCGGTGTTCATGACCTGCCTGAGGTGGCGCTTCGCGATCTCAAGCGAGACAAGTGGTTGGCGGACGAAGGATTCCGGGTGCTGCGCATCGATAGCCGTCGCATACCGTCCGAGCTGGATGCGGTGATGATCGAGATCGCCCTGGCGATCCGCCAAACCACTCCCCTTCCCCTCGAGGGGGAAGGGGTCGGGGGATGGGGTGAGGGCACACTGTCCGGAACCCGAGGCTCCGAGACGCCGAACGGGACCGGTCAGCGCCCACTGCGGTCCGACGACAACCAGCCTGCCTCCACCCCCTCCCAACCCTCCCCCCTCGAGGGGGAGGGCTCATGAATTTCGCCGTCGAAGCCAACGCCGACGGTCTGATCGGCCCGACCCATTCCTATGCGGGGCTGTCGCCGGGCAATCTGGCGTCCAGTCTGAACAAGGGCGAGGCGTCGAACCCGCGCGCAGCGGTGCTGCAAGGGCTCGACAAGATGAAGCGGCTCGCCGACCTCGGTCTGCCGCAGTACGTGCTCCCGCCGCACGAGCGGCCGAACATCCCCTTCCTGCGCAGCCTCGGCTTCACCGGCTCTGACGCCCGGGTCCTCGAACAGGCCTGGAAGGATGCGCCATCCTTCGCCGCCGCCGCCTGTTCGGCCTCGCCCATGTGGGCCGCCAACGCCGCCACGGTGACGCCGAGCGCCGACAGCGCCGACGGCCGGGTGCATTTCACTCCCGCCAATCTCGTGACCAACCTGCATCGATCGCTGGAGCACGAACAGACGAAACGGGCCCTGGACGCGCTGTTCCCCGATCCGATCCGGTTCACCGTCCATGACGCCCTGCCTTCGGTGGCCCATCTCGCGGACGAGGGCGCCGCTAACCATGTCCGTCTGTGCGCCGATCACGGGGAGCCCGGCGTCAATCTGCTGGTCTGGGGCCGCGAGGCTTTCGAGCCCTGGGCCGACGCCTTCCCCGCCCGCCAGACCCGCGAAGCCTCAGACGCCGTCGCCCGTCGCCACGGCGCCTCGGGCGTGGTGCTGGCCCGCCAGTCAAGGGCGGCCATCGCCGGCGGGACCTTCCACAACGACGTGGTCTGCGTGGGCGCTCTGGAGACCCTGTTCTTCCACGACCTCGCCTTCGAGGACACGACAGGGACCAAGGCCGCCATCCGCGCCGCTGCCGGAGACCGGTTCGAGCCGATCTTTGTCGAGGTCTCGACCACCGACCTCCCCCTCGCCGACGCCATTTCCAGCTATCTGTTCAACTCCATGCTGGTGTCGCTGCCGGGCGAGGATCGCCTGACCCTGATCTGCCCGACCGAGACCCGCGACAACCCGCGCAGTCTCGCCGTCGCCCAGAACCTCATCGCGTCGAACGGCCCCATCGGTCGGGTCGAATACGTCGATGTGCGCCAGTCGATGCGCAACGGCGGCGGCCCCGCCTGCCTGCGCCTGCGGGTGGTGCTGACCGAGGCCGAACAGGCAGCGACCAACCCCGCCATGCGACTGACCGATGCGCTCCACGCCCGCCTGTCGGCCTGGGGCGGCAAACACTACCGCGACCGTCTGACCCCTGCCGACCTCGTCGATCCGGCCGTGCTGGACGAGAGCCGCGCCGCCCTCGATGAACTGACCGGCCTGCTCGGCCTCGGCGGCGGCTTCTATCCGTTCCAGCGGGGCTGAGCCGTGGCGGGCCTCACCCACAGGATCGCGACAAAGGCCGACATCCCGGCGCTGGTCGCGCTGATGGACCGGTCGATCACCGGCCCGCTGGCCGCCTTCCTGACCCCCGACCAGATCGCCGCCAGCCGCAAGCTGATGGGGATCGACAGCCAACTGGTCGCCGACGGGACCTATCTGATCGTCGAGGCCGACGGCGCTATGGCCGGCTGCGGCGGTTGGAGCGGGCGGATCACCGAATACGGCGGCGACCACACGCCGGGGCGGGTCCCCGCGCTGCTGGCGCCCGGCGTCGACGCCGCCCGCATCCGCGCCATGTATACGGCGCCCGAGTTCGTCCGCCGGGGCGTCGGCCGGCTGATCCTCGGCCTGTGCGAAGCGGCCGCCCGGGCCGCCGGCTACGACCGCGCCGAACTGGTCGCCACCATGGGCGGCGAGCCTCTGTATCTGGCCGCCGGCTATCGCGAGATCGAACGGTTTGAGGACGATCGCGGCGGCGCGCCCGTGCCGCTGGTCCGGATGGGCAAACGGTTGGACGGGATTGGTCCTCCGGGCGAACCCGGCTAGCGTCGGTCGTCGGCGACGGGGGAAGCAGCGTGATCAGACACATCGCCTTCGGATGCGCGGTCCTCAGCTTGCTGGTGCTGGCCGCCGCCACGATCGCGGGCGGCATGGCCTATCCCGGCTATGACCATCTGACCCAGTACATCAGCGAGCTCGGCGCGACCGGGGCGCCGACGAGCCAGGGTGTCAGCACAGCCTTCATGGTTTCCGGAGGTCTGCTCACGGCCTTCTGGCTCCTGTGCGCGAGCCAGTTTCCCCGCAGCGTCCTCTCCATCCTCGGCTTCGGCCTGAGCGCCCTGAACGGCGTCGGCCTCGTGCTCGGCGGCGTGTTCCGCTGCGACTTCGAGTGCTCCACCGCCGACCTCAGCCCGGCGGCGGTTCTGCACGATGTGTTCGGTGGCGTCGGCTATCTGTGCGGCATCGCCGGCGTCTTCCTTGTCGGCATCGCCTCGCGAGGCTGGCCTCAGGGTCGGGGTCTGTTCGGATTGAGCCTGATTTGCGGAATCCCGGCGGCGCTGGCCATCTGGCTGATCCATCCGGCCTTCGAGTGGTATGGCGCGGCCCAGCGGGTGGTCGAGATCGCACTCGCCGTCTGGACCGTGGCCGTGGCGCTGCGGGTTCGAACATCAACCCGGGGAACAGCATGAAACCGGCCCGAAACTCCGCCCTGGTCCTCGGCGGCCTGCTGAGCGTCGCCGCGTCCCTGCTGCATATAGGCTGCATCATCGGCGGACCCGACTGGTACCGCTTCTTCGGCGCCGGCGAGGCAATGGCGACCATGGCCGAGCAGGGCTCGATGATCCCGACCCTGCTGACGCTGGGGATCGCCGCCATCCTCGCGATCTGGGCGGCCTACGCCTTTTCCGGGGCAGGCCTCCTGCCCCGGCTGCCGCTGTTGAGGTCCGGACTGGTCGTGATCAGCGCCATCTATCTGTTGCGCGGTCTGGCCTTGATCCCGGCCCTGATCATCAACGGAGGCGAGGTCATGCCCTTCGTGTTGTGGAGCTCACTGATCGTCCTCGTCTATGGCGTCGCCTATGCGATCGGAACCTGGACCGCATGGCCCAATCTGAAACCCCGCCGATGAGCGCCGCCATGACTCCTGCCCGCCGCCTGCGCAACATCATCGGCGGTTCGGCCGGCAATCTGGTCGAGTGGTTCGACTGGTTCGCCTATGCCGCCTTCACCGTCTATTTCGCGCCGGTCTTCTTCCCCAAGGGCGACAGCACCGCCCAGCTGCTGAGCGCGGCGGCGGTGTTTGCGGTCGGCTTCCTGATGCGGCCCGTCGGGGCCTGGGTCATGGGAGTCTATTCCGACCGCAAGGGGCGCAAGGCGGGCCTGACCCTGTCGGTGACCCTGATGTGCACCGGCAGTCTGATCATCGCCTGTACGCCCGGCCATGCGAGCATCGGCCTGGCCGCCCCGGCCCTGCTGCTGTTCGCCCGGATGCTGCAAGGGCTCAGCGTCGGCGGGGAGTACGGCTCTTCGGCCACCTATCTGTCGGAGATGGCCACGGCGAAGCACCGCGGCTTCTGGTCCAGCTTCCAGTACGTCACCCTGATCTCGGGCCAGCTGCTGGCCCTGCTTCTGTTGATCGTGCTGCAGAAGACCATGGCCGAGACCGATCTGGCGGCCTGGGGCTGGCGCATCCCGTTCTTCGTCGGCGCAGCGCTGGCGGTGGTCGTCTTCTGGCTGCGCAGGCGGCTGGACGAGACGACGGCGTTCATCGCCTCCGACGCCAGCGAGGCGCCAAAATCCAGCGCCCTGCTGCTGATCCTGAAACATCCGAAAGAGGCGCTGATGGTCCTCGGCCTGACCGCCGGCGGGACCGTCGCCTTCTACACCTACACCACCTACCTGCAGAAATTCCTGGTCAACACGAGCGGCTTCTCCAAGGCGACGGCCACCGAGGTCAGTGCGGCGGCCCTGTTCGTCTTCATGCTGCTGCAGCCCGCCGTGGGGGCGCTGTCGGACCGGGTCGGACGGCGGCCGGTGATGATCGCTTTCGGCGTCATGGGGGTGCTGTTCACCGTGCCGATCATGACAGCCCTGTCCGGGGTCGAGAGCCCGTACATCGCCTTCCTGCTGGCCATGTCCGCCCTGATCATCGTCAGCGGCTACACCTCGATCAACGCGGTAGTGAAGGCCGAGCTGTTCCCCGCGCATATCCGCGCGCTGGGCGTCGCCCTGCCCTACGCGATCGCCAACGCCCTGTTCGGCGGCACGGCGGAATACGCCGCCCTGTGGTTCAAGGGCGAAGGCATGGAGAGCGCCTATTTCTGGTACGTCACCGGCCTGATCGGCGTCTCGCTACTGACCTACATCCGGATGAGAGATACGGGGCGCAATAGTCTGATTACGCACGACTAGGCGGCGAACCGCCCGCCTCGTGCCGCATAGGCCTGGGTGCCGCGGGTGAAGACGGTGTCGGTCGGCAGGATGGCTTCGATGGCGATGTCGGCCGCGCCCTTCAGACGACCGTAGATCGGGCCGAAATCCTGCAGGGTCTCGCGCTTGAGCTGTTCGATGGAGTCGATGACGAAATAGACCTGCTGAAAGTCATCGATCCGGTACAGGGTCCTCATCACCCGCTCGAGGTCGAAACCGAGGCGGTTGGGGGACGTATCCTCCAGCGAGAAGACGCTCTCGGTCGCCGAGGAGACGATGCCGGCGCCGTAGATGCGAAGGCCGTCCGCATCCTGCATCAGGCCGAACTCGACGGTGTACCAGTACAGCCGGGCCAGATTCTGCAACACGCCCAGCGAGGCGGCGCGCTGCCCGCCCTTGCCATAGGCCTCCATATAGTCGGCGAAATCGGGGTCCGAGAGCATCGGCACGTGGCCGAAGACATCGTGGAAGATGTCCGGCTCCTGCAGATAGTCCAGCTGGTCCGGCTTGCGGATGAATTGGCCCGAGGGGAAGCGGCGGTTGGCCAGATGGTCGAAGAAGACGTCATCGGGCACCAGGCCGGGCACGCAGACCACGGTCCAGCCGGTCAGGGCCTGAAGCTTGGGATTCATCACCGCAAAATCAGGAATGCCGCCGGTATTCAGGTCCAGCGCCGTCAGCCCCTTGAGGAACACGTCGGCCGCGCGGCCGGGCAGGATCTTCATCTGCCGGGCGTAGAGGGTGTCCCAGGTCTCATGCTCGGTCTCGCTGTAGGAGGCCCAGTCCTGCGGGATGGTCCAGTCGGCGGCGGCGCCTTCCGGCGGCGCATCGAACACATGCTCGAAGTCGGACATGGACCTGCTCCTGCGACCTGCGGGCTCTGAAAGGCCCTTGCCGGCAATCTAGGCCCCTCGCGCGGCGCGCGCCAGCGCCGGTCAAATATCCTGGCGCTCAGTGAATGGCGTGTGCTCTCGGCGCATGACGCCCCCGGGAGTCGACCGTGAACCAGCGGCTCTCCGCCTCGCGTGTGAGGGCGGACAGTTCCGGGTCGTGCTCCAGCGCCGTCTCGGCCGCATAGGCGATGAAGCCGCCGTCCGGGCCGATGGCGAGGACCTGATAGAAGGGCTGATCCGGCGCGATCTCGCCCGTCTCGCCGGGCAGGCCGGCATAGGAGGCGTCGATGTCTATCACCACGCCGCGAAAAGCTGCGTCCCGGTGACGGACGATCTGGCCGAGGCCGAATTTCGCGACAGTTTCCTGGGTCATGGCGTGAGAGTGCCTGACCCAACCTGAGCCTTGTCCGCGTCGCACCGTTCATTTTCGCGACAGACACGCTTGGCGCGGACGACCACACAGTCCTAGAGTGTCCGGGACGGGCGCCGCTTCGGACCGCCCACCATGAAGGCTCGGCCCATGCCGAAGACCGACGGCGCGCCGCCACGGCGTGACGACCGGTCCCAGCCCCGACGGTCTGACGGGCAGCGCGCCGCAAACGGCGCCGCCGGCGATCACGGGGCGTCAGGTCGCGATGCGCCGCTGTATGGCGCACTCGATCTCGGGACCAACAACTGCCGGCTGCTGATCGCAAAGCCGGCGCGCGACGGCTTCCGCGTCGTCGATTCCTTCAGTCGTATCGTCCGTCTGGGCGAGGGACTGTCACGGACGGGCCGTCTCGATGACGCGGCCATGGAGCGGGCCTATGAGGCCCTGCTGCTGTGCGGCGAACGGGTCGCGAAGAAGGGCGTCGATTCCTCCCGTCTCATGGCCGTGGCCACCCAGGCCTGCCGTCAGGCCGAGAATGGCCCGGCCTTCATCGAGCGGGTGCGGGTCGGCACGGGTCTGCAGCTGCGAATCATCGACCCCGTCGAAGAGGCCCGCTTGGCCGTCCGTGGCTGTCTGAACCTGTTCGACCCGTCGATGGAAGCCGTGCTGGTGGTCGATGTCGGCGGCGGCTCGACGGAACTGAACTGGCTTTCGAAACGCGGCGATTCCTTCGTCCTGGAGGGCTGGATGTCGGCGCCGGTGGGGGTTGTCACCCTTGCCGAGCGGCATCCCGAGCCGGCCGGCGGACTGGACGACTGGTACGAAGCCATGGTGACCGACATGGGCGCCGCGATCGCGGAGGCGCCGGTCGACCCGGCGCTGCGCGAACTCTTTGTCAGCGGCCGCGCCCATATGGTCGGGACCTCGGGGGCGATCACCAGTCTGGCGGGCATTCACCTGGGCTTGCGCCGCTATCAGCGCAATCTGGTCGATGGCCTGTGGATGACCCGGGGCGATTGCGAGGCCGCCGCGGACACATTGAAACGGCTGGGCGCCGCCGGACGCGCCGCCGAGCCGTGCATCGGACCGGACCGCGCCGACCTGGTGCTGGCCGGCGCCGCCATCATGGAGGCGGTCCAGCGGGCCTGGCCCTCCGAACGGGTACGGGTCGCTGACCGCGGCCTGCGCGAGGGCCTGCTGCTGCAACAGATGCGCGAGGACAGGAAACCCGGGCGGCGTCGCCGTCGCCGACGGTCCTAGTTGGTTACCTGCACAGGCAAGGTCACGTCGCAGACCGAGAAGTCCGCGCCGCGCGAGATCCGTGTTTCATCCACCATCGCCCGGAACCTCGGCGACTCGGCGGCCAGCACCTGCACCGCCGGCCGTTCGCCTTCGGCGATGTCGGCCGCGACCCGCACCCGCGTCATCCGGTCCGGCTCGGCCGTCACCATCCCGTTGTCGCCATCGCCGACGCGCAGCGACCGCACGACATCGAGGCCCGACACCGTCATGCCCCAGATGGTGTAGCGCTTGTCCAGCGCCGGATAGGCCTGGCGCATCAGGAAGAACTGGCTGTTGGCGGTGTCATTGCCCTCGTCGCGGGCCATGCCGGCCACGCCGGGACAGTACAGACCCCAGCCATGCACCTTGCCGTCGCCGGTCAGGGCGAAGGCCGCGTCCGGCTGGGTCTGGACCGGCAGGGAATGGAAGAAGCCCACCCGCGCGCCGGCCGGCTCGGCGACCGCGGCGAACGGCATGGTGGTGTCTCGACGGAAGGTGAATTCGCCCTTCAGATCCGGATAGGGGCTCTGGCCCTCGCCATTGCCCAGCGGGTCGCCGGTCTGGGCCATGAACCAGTCAATGACCCGATGCCACGGCACATTGTCGTAGAAGCCCCGGCGAGCCAGCAGCTTGATCCGCTCAACGTGCAACGGAGCAACCTCGGGCGTCAGTTCCACCAGAATGCGGCCGCGCGTCGTGTCGATGACCAGCAGATTCTCGGCCGGAACCGCGCGCCATTCGGGCAGGACGACCGTCGTCGCGGGCGTGGGCGGCGGCGGCGGGCCGCCGACGTCCTGGGCGAACGCAGGCGCTGCGATCAGGGTAAACAGGGCCGTGAGGCCGGCTATGGCTTTCATTGCATCCTCCCCGGAGCAGATCATCCGCCGGTTACCTCGGCGATCGGCTGGATATCGCAAACAGTGAACCGCGCGCCTCGCTCGGTCCGCACCTGTTCAACCATGGCGGCGAAGGCAGGACTGGCCGGAGTTCTGACCCGGACCACGGGACGCTGCCGTTCCGGCAGGGCGGCTGCGGAACGGGCGCGGGTCATCAGGTCGGGATCATCGACCTGGCCGTTGGCCGCCTCGGAACCGGGCTTCAGAGCCCGGACCACGTCGAGCCCGGCCACAACGCGACCGAATGGCGTGTACAGGCCGTTCAGGCCCTCGTTGACCCCGGTCATGATGAAGAACTGACTGTTGGCGCTGTGAGGGTCCTGACCACGCGCCATACCGAGAATACCGGGGCAGAACAGGGCCTGGGCCGCGGTCTTGAAGTCGGCCGTGACCATCATCTGGGCGTCCGGCTGGGTGAAGACCGGCATGGACCCCGCGATGCCCAGAAGACCGGCCTGACCCGTCACCAGATTGACAAAGCCGAGGTCGCGTCCCCGGCGGAATTGAAACTCGCCTTCCATGTCCGGCAGCTCGCTGCTGCCCGCTCCGGTGCCCAGCGGATCGCCGGTCTGGGCCATGAAGTCCGTCAGCACCCGATGGAATTTCAGCCCGTCATAGAAGCCCTGGTCGGCCAGGGTGCGGACCCGCTCGACAGACAGGGGCGCCATGCGGGGCTCCAGCTCGATCAGGATGCGGCCCTTGGCCGTGTCGATGACCAGCAGGTTCTCCGGCGCGATGGTGCGCCATTCCGGGGTCGCTGTCTGGGCGGCGGCGGGGGCGGTCGCGGTGAGAAGCGCCATCGAAAGCGCGCTGGAGATTACAATCCTGAAGCTCATTCTATCCCTTGACCTTGGCCCGCACCATCTCGGCGACGGCAGGGCTGACGAAACTGTCGATCGCGCCGTCCAGACGGGCGATCTCCTTGACCAGACGCGAGGCGATGGCCTGGTGCCGCGGATCGGCCATCAGGAAGACCGTCTCGATGTCGGCATTGAGGCGTTGGTTCATCGCCGTCATCTGAAACTCATATTCGAAGTCGGCCACGGCGCGGAGACCCCGCACGATGATGCCGGCGTCCAGCTCCTCGGCGAAATGCATCAGCAGGCTTGAGAAAGGCCGCACCTCGACCTTTGAACCCAGATGGGCGACCTCGGCGCGGACCATCTCGACCCGCTGGTCGGTGGTGAACATCGGGCCTTTGTCGTCATTGCGCGCCACGCCGATGACCAGCCGGTCGACCAGCTTCACCGCCCGCCCGATAATGTCCATGTGCCCGTTGGTGACGGGGTCGAACGTGCCCGGATACAGGCCGATGCGCATCGATTTCCTCCCCGTCTCTCCAACCGTTTAGCAGGTGCGAAACCGCCGGCCTAGATCGGCTGGATCGGGTTCGACGCCCAGGCGCCCTGCAGGCGTTCGATCAGGCCGGACGGTGTTGTGAAGGCGCGCTCGCCGACCGACTGGATGGCGCAGGCGGGCGTGGCGCTGTTGCACAGGAAGGCGGTGTCAAAGCGGGTGAGGTCGGCGACATGAACCGGCTCCGTACGGCCGCTCAGACCCGCCTTGGCCAAGCCGCGCTGCACCAGTTCCTGGGCCACGCCCGTCAGCATGGAGGCTTGCGGCCAGACCACATCGTCGTTGCTGACAAAGCCGATGTTCCAGAGACTGCCTTCCGAGATCCGGCCCCCGCCATCCACGAACAGGGCGTCGTCGAAACCGGCGGCGCGCGCCGCACGCCGGGCGCGGATCAGGCCGAAGGTGGCCACATGCTTCAGATGCGCCGCCTCGCGGGCATAGGTCTGAAGTTGCAGGCGCGGAGCATCGGCGAATGGCGGAGGCGGAGGCGACAGGGCGATCATCACCCTGGGCGCGCCCTGCCAGTCCGGCGTCCGCGGACTGATGTCCGGCGAGTACAGGCTCACCCGCAGCCAGCAGGCGTCACGGCCCGCAACGGCCTTGCCCATCAGATCGCGCAGGCGTTCCTCGCCGACCGGTTCGCCAAACAGCTCGAGCGCCTCGGCCTCCAGCCGCGCCAGATGCAGGTCCAGTCCGCGCACGCCGCCCTGTTCCACCCGGAAGGAGGTGTAGGCGCCGTAGTTGACCAGGGCCACGCAGGCGAGTTCCCCGGGCGTGGCCGGAGCGCCGTCGACGCTGAGTTCAACGGCGCCCGTCATGGATCAGGCTTCACCGCCCTCGGCGTCGGAGGCCTGGCCTTCACCATCGCCTTCCACCGCGTCCTCATCGCCGCCGCCGCTGTCAGGCAGCCGCTCGACCGAGACGACCTTCTCGCCGTCGGCGGTGCGGAAGATGGTCACGCCCTGACTGGACCGGCCCACGATACGGACCTGATCGACCGGCGTGCGGATCATCTGTCCGCCCGAGGTCACCAGCAACAGTTCGTCGCCATCCTCGACCGGGAAGGAAGCCGCCAGCCGCGTTCCCGCGCGACCGCCCAGACCGTGGGCCGTCAGCCCCTGCCCGCCCCGGCCCGTGCGTCGGTACTCATAGGCAGACGACCGCTTGCCGAAGCCGGTCTCGGTGACCGTCAGGATGAACTGTTCGGCGGCGCCCAGTTCGGCGATGCGCTCGACGCTGAGAACCGCCTCCCCGGTCGCCTCGTCGTCGGCCTCGACCGCAGCGACCTCGTCCTCGCCCTCCCCGGTCGCCCGGCGCATGGCGGCGGCGTGTTTGACATAGGCGGAGCGCTCGTCCGGCGTCGCATCGACCCGGCCCAGCACGGCCATGGAGATGACCGCATCGTCCTTCTGCAGTCGCACACCGCGGACGCCGGTCGAATCCCGGCCCTTGAAGACGCGCACATCATCGGCCTTGAAACGGATGGCGCGGCCGAGCGCGGTCGTCAGCATGACGTCGTCCTCGGCGGTGCACAGGGCCACACCGACCATGTGGTCGCCGTCCTCCAGCTTCATGGCGATCTTGCCGGCCCGGTTGACGGTGGCGAAATCGCTGAGCTTGTTGCGGCGCACGTCGCCCGACCGGGTCGAGAACATGATGTCGTAATTGCCCCACTCCGCCTCGTCCTCGGGCAGGGGCAGAACGTTCATGATCGAATCGCCCGGCTCGATCGGCAGCAGGTTGACGAAGGCCTTGCCGCGCGACTGCGGATTGCCCAGCGGCAGCCGCCAGGTCTTGAGCTTGTAGGCCTTGCCGTTGGTGGCGAAGAACAGCACCGGCGTATGGGTCGAGGCGGAGAAGACGCCGACGACGGCGTCGTCCTCCTTCATCGCCACGCCCGAGCGGCCCTTGCCGCCGCGATGCTGGGTCCGGTAGGCGTTCAGCGCCACGCGCTTGACGTAGCCGCCGTGGGTGACGGTGACGACCATGTCCTCGCGCGGGATCAGGTCCTCGTCTTCCAGCTCATAGTCGCCTTCGCCGATGATGGTCCGGCGCGGAACAGCGAACTCCTCGCGCACGACCAGCAGGTCCTCGCGGATCACGGCCAGGATGTTGGCGCGGTCGCTGAGCAGGGTCAGGTGGCCCTGGATGGTGTCGGCCAGACCCCGCGCCTCGCCGAAGATGTCGTCGCGGCCCAGGCCGGTCAGGCGGCTCAGCGTCAGGCCCAGGATGGCGCGGGCCTGTTCGTCGGTGAGGTTCAGCTTGTCGCCCTCGACCAGCATCGAGCGCGGGTCCGCGATCAGCTCGATCAGGGCGATCATGTCGCCCACCGGCCAGCTCTTGGCCTGTAACCGCTCGCGGGCCTCGGCCGGATCGGCCGAGCTGCGGATGATGTGGATGACCTCGTCGATATTGGCCACGGCCACGGCCAGACCGACCAGGACGTGTCCGCGGTCGCGGGCCTTGGCCAGTTCGAACTTGATGCGGCGGACGACCACCTCCTCGCGGAACTCGAGGAAGGCTTCCAGCAGCTGGCGCAGGCCCATCTGGATCGGGCGGCCGTGGTTCAGCGCCAGCATGTTGACGCCGAACGAGCTCTGCATGGCGGTGAAGCGCCACAGCTGGTTCAACACCACATCGGCCGAGGCGTCGCGCTTCAGCTCGATGACCATCCGCATGCCGTCGCGGTCGGACTCGTCACGGACGTCGGAAATGCCCTCGATGCGCTTCTCGCGGACCATTTCAACGATGCGTTCGATCAGGGTCTGTTTGTTGACCTGGAAGGGCAACTGGGTGACCACGATGGCCTCGCGGTCCTTGCGGATCGTCTCGATCGTCGCCTGGCCGCGCACCACGACCGAGCCGCGACCATCGCGCAGGGCGTTGCGGGGCGCTGTACGGCCCATGATTTCGCCGCCGGTCGGGAAGTCGGGACCGGGCACGATGTCCAGCAGGGCGTCGTCGGTGACGTTCGGGTCGTCAAGCAGGGCCACGCAGGCGTCGATGATCTCGCCCAGGTTATGCGGCGGGATGTTGGTGGCCATGCCGACGGCGATTCCACCCGCGCCGTTGACCAGCAGGTTGGGGATCCGCGCCGGCAGGACGACGGGCTCCATCTCCTTCTCGTCATAGTTCGGCTGGAAATCGACGGTGTCCTTGTCGATGTCGGTCAGCAACGCCGCCGCCGCCGGGGCCATGCGGGCCTCGGTGTATCGCATCGAGGCCGGCATATCGCCGTCGACCGAGCCGAAATTGCCCTGGCCGTCGACCAGCATCAGTCCCATCGAGAAGGGCTGGGCCATGCGCACCAGGGCCATATAGACCGAGGCGTCGCCATGCGGGTGGAACCGGCCCAGCACGTCGCCGACGACGCGCGCGCACTTTGAATACGACTTGTCAGGCGTCATCTTCAGGTCATGCATCGAATACAGGATGCGGCGGTGCACGGGCTTCAGCCCGTCACGCGCGTCCGGCAGGGCGCGGGACACGATCACGCTCATGGCGTAGTCGAGATACGAGCGCCTCAGCTCGTCCTCGATGGTGATGGTGGATATGTCGCCGCCGCCGGCCCCCGATGAAGGAGGAAGGGCGTTTTCGTAGCTGTCGTCAGTCAAGGAAATCAGGCTTTAAATGGCCGGAATCGGAACGTGATCCGCGAACCGGTTTTCTAGCATCCGGGGGCTGCCGTGGCAAAGCGACGCCGAGGTCTTTCGCCCCGCCGAGACAAGGACCCCACCCCATGCGCGCCGCCCGTTTGACCGCCCTCGCCCTCCTGCCCCTGACCGCCGCCCTCGCCGGCTGTGTCACCGTCACCGCCAACGACTGGTCCGACGCTCCCCGGCGCGCGGCCATGGGCGATTTCGGCGAGGCGACGCTGATCGGGGCCTCGGGCGCGCGGGTCGGCCGCGCCGTCCTGACCCAGGGGCCGGCGGGCCTGCTGATCCGCATCGAGGCCGAGGGTCTCACCCCCGGCTGGCATGGGGTCCACATCCACGCGACGGGTCAGTGCGACGCGCCCTTCACCTCGGCCGGCGCCCACGTCAACCACGGCGATCCCAAGGCTCCGCACGGCCTTCTGAACGCGGGCGGTCCCGACGACGGCGACCTGCCCAACATCTTCGCCGACGCCGCCGGACAGGTCAGAGCGGAGCTCTTCACCACCCGCGCCCGGATCGCGGATGGGGGACCCGGCCAATGGTTGTGGGACGCTGACGGTTCGGCCCTGGTCATCCACGCCAATGCCGACGACCACGCCAGCCAGCCCATTGGCGGGGCCGGCGACCGGGTGGCGTGCGGGGTGATGGCGGCCGGCTAGGGCCTATTCGGCGACCGGCCGGGTCAGGTCGAATTCGACCCGGAGGTAACGGTTCTCGCGGCGCAGCTCATAGGCGTAGATCCGCCCGGGATGCACCTCGACCGCCCAGACATTGGTGGTGGAGACCGCGGCATTGCCCGCGTTGAACAGCTCGACCGAGAACTCATCGACCGGGAATTCCTGACGGTTCGCCGTCCCGGCCGAGGTCGTGTCGCCGCCGTACCAGTGCAGGCCGTCGGGATTGCCCTCGGGGTCCCGGTGATCGTGCTTCAGCGTCAGGCCGCCTTCTTCGTTGCGGCTGATCACCCAGGTCCGGGACCTGTCCTCGCCGACCCAGAAGGGAATGCGGACCTCGTCGGCCGAACAGTCGCGCACATGCATCAGAAGGCGCGAGCGGGCAAAATCGGCGTCGGCGGCCTGGGTGGTCACCACCCGACCCTCGAATCGCTGCCCGCACACGGCGTTGAGATTGGCCATGAAGGCGTCCTGCTGCGGCGCGGGCGCGGGAAGCGTGGCGCAGGCGGACAGGGCGATGGCGGCGGTGGCGGTGGCGAGAATGGCGATCTGTTTCATTCCACCAGCCTAGCCCCAACAGGCCGTCGCGCCTAACCTGACGGCATGACTGACACCGTGACGCTTCGCCTCATCATCGACGACCCTGTGCCGGGCGTGCGGTACAGTCTGCAGAGGGATGACCTGCCGTTCGAGCCCCGCACCGCCGGGGACGGCCCGATCGCGTTCGAGCTCCCGATCACCCTGCGTCCCGATGGCCGCATGACCGGCCCTTTCGTCCGCCGCGAAGGGCCGCAGCGTCGTTTCGTCTACATCCGCATCGGCACGTCGGCGGGCGACCACTTCAGCCCCTGGAGCCGGCGCGCCAAGATCGACATCCATGATATTCCAAAGGCCCTGCTGGTCCCGGAGGCCCGACTGGAGGTGCATTTGCCGGGTCGCGGAAAGGACGGTTCGCCGACCTGCGCGACGGTCCGTCCGGTCACGGCATGGCAGGCCGCCGGGCGCCGTTGACTTCCGGGCGCGCCTGAGTATGTTCCGCGCCTCGTATTTTAGCGGCTTTCGCCGTCGCAGAGGTAATTCCCGATGGCCAAACCGGCTTCCATCAAGATCCGCCTGAACTCCTCGGCCGACACCGGCTTCTTCTACGTCACCAAGAAGAACGCCCGGACCATGACCGAGAAAATGGTCGTCAAGAAATACGACCCCGTCGTGCGCAAGCACGTCGAGTTCAAGGAAGGCAAGATCAAGTAAGGCTTCCTTTCAACCTCGTCTTCCGCGGCTGACGAGCGAAGCGAGGCCGATCCAAGGATCAGAACGCCCGGTGGAAACGCCGGGCGTTTTTGTTTGGGCGGCGGCCCGGCCCCCACGGCGTGCTAGATGGTTCGGATGAGCGACCCGACCGAAGATCCGAACGTCCCCGCCGAGCCTTCGCCCGAAAGCCCCGTCCACCGGGCGCTCCGGTTGAAGCAGGCGGCGATCGACGCGCGAGAGAAACCGCCGCGTGGCGGCCGCTTCCAGCGCGAGCAGGCCGCGCGCATAGCCACTGGCAAGTCCAAGCCCTGGATGAGCCGGTAGCGCTCCTACGCCGCCCGCGCGATGACCTGGTTCCGGCCGAGAGCCTTGGCCTCATACACCCCTTCGTCGGCCCGCTTGAGCAGGGCGTCCGGCGTGTCGTCGAGGCCCGTGCTGGCTGCGACCCCAACCGAGACGGTGATGGTCAGGCCCTCGGCCCCGCCCATGATCGGGAAGGGCTGGGCCGCCACGTCGCGCCGGATGCGGTCCGCGACGTGCATCGCGTCTTCAAGGCTGGCCCCCGGCATCACCACCACGAACTCCTCGCCGCCGAGACGGCACGGCAGGTCGATGGCCCGAACATTGGTGGCGAGGCGCACCGCGAACTCGCGCAGCACCTCGTCCCCGGCGTCGTGGCCGAAGCCGTCGTTGACCTGCTTGAAATGGTCCAGATCCATCATCAGCAAGGCCACCGGCTCTCCGCCCTGCCCGGCCCGGTTCATCAACCCCTGCAACTGGCCGGCCATGTAGCGGCGGTTATGCAAACCGGTCAGGGCGTCGGTGACGGCCATCTCAAGGCTGTAGTCCAGCTTTTCCTTCAGGAAGTCGGCATAGCGTTTGCGCTTGATCTGGGTGCGGGTCCGCGCTTCCAGCTCCTCCGGATCGACCGGGCGCGGCAGGATGTCGTTGACGCCCAGCTCCAACGCCTTGAGCAG
Organism: Brevundimonas sp.; assembly: GCF_051860745.1. GTDB lineage: Bacteria > Pseudomonadota > Alphaproteobacteria > Caulobacterales > Caulobacteraceae > Brevundimonas. Next base: position 2,686 of record NZ_JBHYDN010000019.1, on the reverse strand, counting down.
GCGCGGCCGGTCCGCCGGATCGATGACCGCCAGGATCGGCATTCGCCGCGAGGCCTCGGTCGAGCGCACCTGGGCCACGAATCGCAGGCCGTCGAACTCGGTGCTCGACACATTGACGATCATCAGGTCGACCGGACCGCGTGCCGCGATCAGGGCCGCGGCCGGATCGCTTTCAACCGTCGGACGGTGCTCGGCGGCCAGATGCTCGACCATCTTCTGCGCCTGGCGGGCATTGTCATCGACGATCAGGACCCGCCCGCCCGAGCCGCGCAGCCGTCCGGCCCCGTCAGTGTTCACGCCCAGCCGCCGACCGCTTTCCTCGCGCTCCCGCAGCTCGTCCATCACCGACTTCAGGCGCAGCAGGGAGCGCACGCGAGCGAACAGGATGACGTCGTCAATCGGCTTGGTGACGAAATCGTCGGCGCCGGCGTCCAGTCCCTTGATCTTGTCCTCACGCCCGTCCAGCGCGGTCACCAGAACGACCGGGATATGCCGCGTCACGGGATCGGCCTTCAGCCGCCGGCAGGTTTCGAACCCGTCCATGCCGGGCATCATCACGTCCAGCAGGATGATGTCGGGGCGTTCGTCGGAGGCGATCTGCAGCGCCGTGGCGCCGTCGCAGGCCGTCAGCACCTCATAGTATTCAAGCGTCAGCTTGGCCTCGAGGAGGCGGACGTTCGGTTCAACGTCGTCAACGACAAGAATGCGCGCCGTCATCGCTTGTTACCCCAGATGTTTCCGCACCACGTCGAGAAAATGCATCACCGAGATGGGCTTCGAGATGTACGCCTCGCAGCCGCCCTGGCGAATGCGCTCCTCGTCGCCCTTCATGGCGAAGGCGGTGACGGCGACGACGGGGATGTGGCTCAGTTCCTCGTCGTCCTTCAGCCATTTGGTGACTTCCAGTCCGCTGATCTCGGGCAGCTGGATATCCATCAGGATCAAATCGGGCTTGTGCAGCCGGGCCAGAGCCAGCGCCTGCAGGCCCTCGCGAGTCTGCAGCGTCTCGTAGCCCTGCGAGTCGAGCAGATCATGAAAGAGCTTCATGTTCAGCTCGTTATCCTCGACGATGAGGACTTTCTTGGACATCATCACCTGGCCTGTCGCCTCATGGAGTGCGGCTGCACGGAGGCTTGTCGCCTTCTCCGTGCACTCTGCGGGCAGGGGTCTTAAGGTGGGGTGAAGCTTCTCCTTTCCGACATCGTCGGGCTTGTCCCGAGGACCCATTTCTCCATCGCAAGGCAAGCGGCGTTGAGGCACGATGCCCGCCATGACCACTGTTCGCGCTCTCACCAGCCATGGGTCCTCGCGACGAGCCCGAGGCTGGCGGGTGGGTAGTTGAAAGCCATCTGTCGAGACTGCCTCTGGACCGGAGATCACAGGGTCGAACGGTGCGGCGCCTGTGATTCCCGTCGGGTCGTCCGCCATGACGAGCTGGACCGGCTGACCATCGCCCATCTGGACTGCGACGCCTTCTACGCCTCGGTGGAAAAGCGCGACCGGCCCGAACTGCGCGACAAACCCGTGATCGTGGGGGGCGGAAAGCGCGGCGTCGTCTCCACCTGCTGCTACGTCGCGCGCCAGCACGGCGTCCATTCAGCCATGCCGATGTTCAAGGCCCTGAAGGCCTGCCCCGAGGCCGTCGTCATCAAGCCCGACTTCGGCAAATACATCGCCGCCAGCGAGGCCATCTTCGGCGCCGTGGGCAAGCTGACGCCGCTGGTCCAGACCCTGTCGCTCGACGAGGCCTGGATCGACCTGGCCGGGACCGAACGGTTGAACGGCGGCCCGCCGGCCTTCCAGTTGATTCGCCTGCAACAACAGATCGAGACCGAGATCGGTCTGACCGTCTCCATCGGCCTCGCGCCCAACCGGTTCCTGGCAAAGGTGGCGTCCGAACTGGACAAGCCGCGCGGTTTTTCGGTGCTGGGAAGCGAGGCCCCGGCGACCCTGGCACTCCGGCCCGTCGGCATCCTGCCCGGAGTCGGCCCGGTGTTCCGCAAGACGCTGCAGAGCGACGGCTACGCCACCGTCGGAGATCTGGCCGCGGCCGATGTGCGCGATCTGGTCAAACGCTATGGCGAGACGGGACTGCGCCTGCACGACCTGGCCCACGGCCGCGACGCCCGCGCGGTCAATCCGGGCCACGAACGCAAGGGGATGAGCGCCGAAACCACCTTCAATGAGGACCTGACCTCCGCCGAGGACCTCGAGGCCGAGCTGTGGCCGTTGTGCGAGAAGCTGGCCTCCAAGGCCCGGCGGGACGGCGTGGCCAGCCGGGTGCTGGTGCTCAAACTGCGCCGCACCGACTTCAAGATCGTGACCCGCCGGATGTCCGTGCCCGAGCCGGTCCAGACCGCTCGCGCCCTGTTCGCCGCCGGACGCGAACTCATGGCCCCGGAACTGGGCCGGCCCTACCGCCTAATCGGCATCGGCATGGGCCAGATGATCGACGCCGTCGACTCCCACGCCCTGTTCGAGACGGTCGAGACCCGCGCCCTCAAGACCGAGACCGCGATTGACCGGTTGCGGGCGAAATTCGGCGCCAAAGCCGTCGTGGCGGGACGCGCGTTGAAGGATTGAAGCGGAGCCCGTCTCCTCCCTGTCGCGAAGCGATGGGGAGGGGGACCGCGCGAAGCGTGGTGGAGGGGCGCCCGCCGCGCCGCCGTCTCTACCCCTCCGTCAC
>NZ_JBHYDN010000018.1:0-39138 GCF_051860745.1 Brevundimonas sp. | reverse complement strand
GATCACCACCGATTTGGGAATCCCGATTCCAACAAAACGGGCCACGCTCTAGCAGCCGTGGGGCTAGTAGGCCCGTCCGCCGTCGACATTGCCCGGCGGCGAATAGCGGCAGGCCAAAACCGATCGGTTGCCGCGCGAGACGATGGCGCAGCCGACATGGGTCGTCCCGCTCCAGACCATCTGGGTGTAGTGGCCGACGGCGGTCCAGTCACCGCTCCGGCTGACATCCGGAAACACGCCGCGGACATAGTAGCGCTTCTCGGCGGTCCATTCGCCGACCATTTCCTCCGGCGTCCAGACGCGACTGCCCCAGCCGGTCCAGAGGTTTTCGCCGTGTCCGTGCAGGGCCGGATCGTGCTCCCAGCGGCCGGAGTCCACCAATTCGCGCGCCCAGACCCCGGCCTCGACCGCCAGAGCATCGTCCCAGCGCAGCGGCGCCGTGCCGACCCGCACCCGTTCGACATTGTGCGCCGCCAGCAGTCGGGCAGGCACATCCTGGGGCGGAGCGGCGACGCGCATGGGCTCGTCCGTTCTGAAGACCGCCGGCGCCGCGCAGGCGGGCGCCACCAGACCGGCCGTCAGGGCCAGGGCGAGAAGCGGGGAACAGCGCATGCGGCCTCCTTCGTCAGGTGCGCGATCATAGCGCGTTGGCCGCGGCGGCGTTCCCCTGATTCCGGTCAGCGCGCGTCGGCGCCCGGCGGCGTGTCGATCAGCGCCTTTTCAGTATCGTCGCCTTCCAGCGTCAGAGTCTCCGCAGGCTTGCCGGCCTGGAATTCCTCCATCGCCGTCATCTTGCGGGCGCGCATGGCGTCGGCGAGGGCGTCCATGTCCAGACCTGCGGCGCGGGCCTGGCTGAACATGCCCTCGGACCGCATCTCCTCCTCCTCGACGTGGTGCTCGATCATCTCCGACAGCACCTTCACCTTGGCGTCGTAGAACTCCTCGTCCGGGCTGGCGGCCTCGATCTCGTTGATCAGCAGCTTGGCCGAGTCATGCTCGACATAGGCCTCGTTCAGCAGGTCTTCCTCGATCTGGCCGCGGCAGGCCGGATAGAAGATCTCTTCCTCCAGCACGGTGTGGACCTTCAGTTCGAGGCACGCCTGCAGGGCGAGCGCCTGCTTCTTCGAACTCGAGGTCGCCCTTTCGAACGCCGCGAAGATCTCCTCCACCTTGCGATGGTCGGCCTTTAGCATCGCGATCGCGTCCATCTCTTCGTAGGTCTGGGCCATGGTTGTCTCCTCCAGACACCCGGTCGTGTCCGGCGGAAGTAAGACCCGGACACGGCGCGCGTTCCCAAGGCCAAGCTAGGTGAGAGTCGTTCGCGGAATTCACGGCTTTCCAGTATCCGGTGGTCGACACAGTGGCGCCGGCGGCCATGAAATACTTGACGTTGACGTAAACGTAGGGTTTGTGGCGAGCAAGTTTCCAATCCGCACTCTCGCCCTCAAGCCGCACGGCTCCCCGCGCCGGGCCCAGGGCCTCAGACAAGTGAGACGCACACCCATGGCCGAAGCCTATATCTACGACGCGGTCCGCACCCCGCGCGGCAAGGGCAAGAAGGACGGATCCCTTCACGAAATCACGGGCCTGAGCCTGGCGACCCAGGTGCTGGAAGCCTTGCGGGACCGCAACGATCTGGACACTTCGAAGGTCGATGACGTCATCCTCGGCTGCGTCACCCCCGTGGGCGAACTCGGCGCGGACATCGCCCGCACCGCCGTCCTCTCGGCCGGCTGGGCCCAGACCGTGGCCGGCGTCCAGATCAACCGCTTCTGCGCCTCGGGCCTCGAGGCCGTGAACATGGCTGCGGCCAAGGTGAAATCCGGCGAGGCCGACTTCGCCGTCGGCGGCGGCATCGAGGCCATGAGCCGGGTGCCGATGGGTTCGGACGGCGGCGCCTGGCCGGTCGACCCGTCTTCGGCCTTCCCGACCTATTTCGTGCCCCAGGGCGTCTCGGCCGACATGATCGCCACCAAATACGGTTTCAGCCGCGATGACGTCGACGCCTATTCGATGGAAAGCCACAAGCGCGCCGCCGCCGCCTGGGCCGACGGTCGATTCTCGAAGTCGGTCATTCCCGTGAAGAACCAGCTCGGCCTCGTCCAGCTGGATCGCGACGAGACCATCCGCCCCAACACCGACATGCAGACCCTCGGCGCGCTGAATGCGTCCTTCGCCATGATGGGCGAGATGGCCTTCGACAGCGTCATCAACCAGCGCTACCCCGAGGTCGAGCGGGTCAATCACGTCCACACGCCCGGCAACTCCTCGGGCATCGTGGACGGCTCGGCCGGCGTCTTGATCGGCACCCTCGAAGCCGGCAAGTCCCTCGGCCTCAAGCCGCGCGCCCGCATCGTCGGCGCCGCCTCGATCGGCTCCGAGCCCTCGATCATGCTGACCGGCCCCGAGTTTGTGACGAAGAAGCTGCTCGGCAAGCTGGGCATGACTGTCGCCGACATCGACGTCTGGGAGCTCAACGAGGCCTTCGCCGCCGTGGTGCTGCGCTACATGCAGGCGCTCGACATTCCGCACGACAAGATGAACGTCAACGGCGGCGGCATCTCCATGGGCCACCCGCTCGGCGCCACCGGGGCCATGATCACCGGCATCGCCCTCGATGAGCTTGAGCGTTCCAACAAGTCGACCGCCCTGATCACCCTGTGCATCGGCGGCGGCATGGGCACCGCCACCGTCATCGAACGCGTCTGAGTTAGTGCTCCCCCGTCGGGGGAGCTGTCAGCGAAGCTGACTGAGGGGCCGGCCCCAAACGCCGGCATCGGCGGTGGCCCCCTCCACCGCTTCGCGGTCCCCCTCCCCCGGCGGGGGAGGAATAAGGAAGAGAGACCATGGAAAACTTCAAGATCGACGTCGACGCCGACGGCATTGCCTTGATCACCTTCGACGTCCCCGGACGGTCGATGAATACCCTGACCTCGGGCGTGATGAATGAGATCCCGGAGTGGGTCGAGCGCATCAAGACCGACGACGCCATCAAGGGCGCGGTGCTGACCTCGGGCAAGGCGAGCGGCTTCTGCGCCGGCGCCGACCTCGGCGACATGGCCGGCGGCATGCTGGCCGGCGGTTCGCTCCAGGACGCCTATGATGCGGGCTGGAAGCTGAACGGCGCCCTGCGCGCGCTGGAGACCTGCGGCAAGCCCGTGGCCGCCGCGATCAACGGCCTCGCCCTCGGCGGCGGTCTCGAACTGACCCTTGCCTGCCACTATCGCGTGGTCGCCGACGACAACAGGATCCAGCTCGGCCTGCCCGAGATCAAGGTCGGCCTCTTCCCCGGCGGCGGCGGCACCCAGCGGCTGACGCGCCTGATCGGCGTGCAGGCGGCGATGACGGCGATGAGCGCCGGCTCGTCGTGGCGTCCGAACGACGCCAGGGGCGCGGGCGTAGTCCATGAAGTCGTGGCCAAGGGCTCCGAGGTCGCCGCTGCGAAAGCGTGGATCAAGGGCGGCGGCAAGGCCGTCCAGCCGTGGGACGACAAGGGCTTCAAACAGCCCGGCGGCGGCCCCTACCACCCCGCGGGCATCCAGAATTTCCTCGTCGGCAACGCCATGCTGCGCAAGCAGTCCTATGGAAACTACCCGGCCGTGCTGAACCTGATGAAGGCCGTCTATGAAGGCGTTCAGGTGCCGATGGACGCCGCCCTGCGCATCGAGACCCGCTACTTCATCAAGACCCTGATGACGCCGCAGGCCCAGGCCATGATCCGCTCACTGTTCCTCAGCAAGCAGGAACTCGACAAGGGCGCCGTCCGCCCGGCGGGCCAGCCCAAGTCCGATCCGAAGAAGGTCACCGTCATCGGCGCCGGCATGATGGGCGCGGGCATCGCCTATGTGCAGGCGCTCGCCGGCATCGAGACCATCCTGATCGACCGCACCCAGGAAGACGCCGACAAGGGCAAGGCCCACGTCGCCGATCTGCTGAAGAAGCGGCTCTCGCGCGGCCAGATCACCCAGGAGAAGTTTGACGTCTTGCTGGCCTCGGTCGTCGCGACCACCGACTACGACCTGATCAAGGGCTCTGACCTGGTCATCGAGGCGGTGTTCGAGAACCGCGAGATCAAGGCCGACGTCACCAAACGCGCCGAAGCCCAGCTGGCCCCGGGCGCGGTGTTCGGCTCCAACACCTCGACCCTCCCGATCACCGGCCTGGCCGAGGCTTCGGTCCGTCCCGAGGACTTCATCGGCATCCACTTCTTCTCGCCCGTCGACAAGATGATGCTGGTCGAGATCATCCTGGGCGAGAAGACCGGCGAAGCCGCGATCGCGAAGTCGCTCGACTACGTCATGAAGATCAAGAAGACCCCGATCGTCGTCAACGACGGGCGCGGCTTCTACACCTCGCGTTGCTTCGGCACCTATGTCGCCGAGGGTCTGGCCATGCTGGAAGAGGGCTACGCCCCGGCCCTGATCGACAACATCGGCCGCATGACCGGCATGCCCCGCGGCCCGCTGGAAATGCATGACGACGTGGCCCTGGACCTGTCGGTCAAGATCGCCAAACAGACCCAGGAAGACCTCGGCGACGCCTATGAGCCGCTGCCCGGCTGGAAGATCGTCAAGACCATGGTCGAGGATCTCGGTCGCTACGGCCGCAAGAACGGCAAGGGCTTCTACGACTACGACAGCAAGCCGAAAAAGCTCTGGTCCGGCCTTGCCGAACTGGCTCCGGTCAAGATCGACGACTCGACCCCCGAACTGGTCGAGGACCAGAAGCGCCGCCTGCTCTATCGCCAGGCGGTCGAGGTCGCCCGTTGCTGGGAAGAGGGCGTGATCGACGACCCGCGCGAGGCCGATGTCGGAGCCATCCTGGCCTGGGGCTTCGCGCCCTGGAGCGGCGGCCCGATCACGATGATCGACCAGACCGGCCTGAAGGAATTCGTGGCCCAGGCCGACATCTACGCCGCCCGCTACGGTGACCGTTTCAAGGTCCCCCAGCTGCTGCGCGACATGGCCGCGAAGGGCGAGACCTTCTACGGCAACTTCGAAGGCAAGCAGAAGGCGGCGGCGTAGGACCAACGCTTTCCTTCTCCCGATGGGAGAGGGTGGCGCGCAGCGCCGGATGAGGGTCGGCTGGTTGGAGCGGCGGAGCCGCCCCGAACAGCCGACCCTCACCCTTTCGCCTTGCCGATCGCTTCGCTCCCGGAGGCTCAAGCCCTCTCCCAACGGGAGAGGGTTACAGGTTCACCACCTCGAACCCATCCTCGCTCGCCAGCCGTTCCGCCAGCACCGCGCGATGACAGCCCGCGTGGTCGGCCTCAAAGCACAGCAGCGCCGTCGGCCGGTCCTTGGCGATCTCGCGCAGCCGTTCAAACGCCAGTTGCGAAGGCGGCTCCTGCATATGGTCGGCAAAGATCTCGCGCATCTCGCCGATATGGCCCTTGCGCGCCGCATCCCGCCCCGCCTTGGGCGTCCCGAGGTCGCGCAGGTGGACGTATTCGATGCCCGCCTCGGCCAGGCTCGAGCCGAGGATCGTCTTCGAAAAGCCCGCCCGCCGCGACGCCGCCACCGCCCGCACATCGGCCAGCACGGTCACGCCCGCCGCCTTCAGCCGCTCGATCACGGCGGCCTGCGGCTCGCCTTCGTATCCAATGGTGAACAGTTTCATCGCCCGGATATGGAAAGTCGCCGGCCGCTGCGCCACCTACGTCTGATTCTGGCGTATCGCTCCGCTATACTCTCCGATGGCCCGACCGTCAGGCGTCAGGGGAGGGGATGGAAGGTATGAAAGCCGGACCCGGTGGACGGAGTGGACTCAGTGGACTCCAATTTTCGAGTTTCACCCGGATGAAAACCCGGCCAGACGGACGAAGCTTGACCTCTCGCGCTGAGCGCTCCACCCCTCTCCCGTTCGCCCGCAGGAGCCTCCCGATGATCCGTCTCGCCCTCTCCACCCTGCTCCTCGCCGGAGCCGCCGCGACCGCCCAGGCCCAGGAACTGCGCATCCACGGCGGGCCGATCTACACCGGCGTGGCGGAGCAGCCGACGGCCGAGGTGGTCATCGTCCAGGACGGCCGGATCTTCTACGTCGGCCCGGCCGCCGCGGCGCCGGAGGTCGAATACGCCGAGGACCTCGACCTCAAGGGCGCGGTCCTGTTCCCCGGCTTCACCGACGGCCACGCCCACCTCGACGGCATCGGCTGGCGCGAACTGACCCTGAACCTCGAGGGCTCGGCCTCGGTCGCCGAGGCCATGGCGCGCCTGACCGCCTGGGCCGAGGCTCACCCGGAAGGCCCCATCGTCGGCCGCGGCTGGATCGAGACCCACTGGCCCGAGGCGCGCTTCCTGACCGCCGCCGACCTCGACGCCGCAGCTCCGGACCGGATCGTTCTGCTGGGCCGGGCCGACGGCCACGCCGTGGTCGCCTCCTCGGCCGCCCTCGCGGCCGCCGGGGTCGACGCCTCGACCGTTGCCCCGTCGGGCGGTGAAATCCTCAAGGGCGCCGACGGCAAGCCGACCGGCCTGCTGGTCGACGCCGCCGAACAGCTTGTCGCGGGCCTCATGCCCCAGGCCGATCCAGAGGCCCTGCGCGCGGCCTATCGCGCTGGCTTCCGGGTCGAGGCCGCATACGGTTGGACGGGCGTGCATTTCATGAGCGCGCCGTGGAAGGACATTCCGCTGCTGGAGGCCATGGCCGAGGCTGGCGAGGCCCCGCTGCGCATCTACAACAGCGTCACCCCTGACGGCGCGGCCGCATTGATCGAGGGCGGCCCCCGCAGCGTCGCCGACGGCCGGATCATCACCCGTGCGATCAAATATTACGCCGACGGCGCGCTGGGCTCGCGCGGCGCAGCGCTGTTCGAGCCCTATGCCGACCGACCCGACACCACCGGCCTGATGCAGATCACCGGCGACGAGATCATCCCCCTGTATGAGGCGGCCCTGCGCGGTGGCATCCAGGTGGCGACCCACGCCATCGGCGACCGCGGCAACGCCTCGGTGGCGCAGTGGTATGCAGCAGCGCTGGAGTCGACGCCGGCGTCGGAGCGACCGAACGGCGCCGATGTGCGCTGGCGGATCGAACACGCCCAGATCCTGCGGCCGTCCGATTATCATTGGTTCGTCCACCTGCCGATCATCGCCTCGATGCAGCCCAGCCACGCCATCGGCGACCTGCATTTCGCCCCCGCCCGGCTCGGCGATGCGCGGCTGGACGGCGCCTATGCCTGGCGCAGCCTGTCGGACATGGGCGTCGTGGTGGTCGGCGGCTCGGACGCTCCGGTCGAGCGGGGCGCACCGCTCATCGAATTCTACGCCGCCGTCGCCCGCGCCGATCTGGATGGCTTCCAGGGTCCCGACTGGCGGGCCGGCGAGGCCGTAGACCGCGCCACGGCCCTGAAGATGTTCACCCTCTGGCCGGCATACGCCAGCTTCCGCGAGGCCGAGCTGGGCACGATCGAGGTCGGCAAGCGGGCCGACTTCACCGCCTTCTCGGTGGACCTGATGACCGCCCCGGTCGAGGACATTCCCAAGGGACAGGCGACGCTGACTGTCGTGGACGGCGTGGTCGTCTATCGGGCCGACACCGAGCCGGACGCGACCGACTGATCTTCGCCGCCTTGATGCGCCGCGCCGATCCGCCTAAGGCTGCGTCCGGCTCCGCGGGCGTGATGTAGTGGTAGCCTGAAAGCTTCCCAAGCTTTTCGTGCGGGTTCGATTCCCGCCGCCCGCTCCAGCCGTCACCCTATTCGCGGGTGACGGTCAGGCCCCGGTCCTCAAGGATTTCCTGGACGCTGTCGTCACCGGCCAGATGGGCGGCACCGACGGCGATGAAGATCGTGCCCGAGCCCTCCAGCATGGTCTGGATCTGGTTGGCCCAGTCGGTGTTCCGGCGGACCAGCAAGGCCTCGTAGAGAAACGGCGCCTCCGACTGCATCTCATCGACGGCGATCTCCTCCAGAAGCGCGACGTCGCCTGTGGCCCAGGCCCCGACCATCCGGTCCAGTTCGACCGTGGCGTCCTCCCAGGCCTCCAGCAGCGACCGCAGGAAGGACAGCTGGTCGGCCTCGGACATGCCGGCGAGGATGCCGACCTGCTTGTCGATGGTCTCCAGACCCTGGATGGGCTTGCCGGCGGCTTCCGCCCGCGCCTTCAGGACCGTTTCGACGCCTGACAGGGGATCGTATCCGGCCCTGAGCGACGGCGCGACCGAGAGGACGAGGCCGGCGAACCAGGGGCGGAAGACGTCAATCTGGCCGGCCGGCATGCCTGCGGAGGCGGCGAGGGCGTTCAGCGCCGTCATCTCCTCGGCGGTCAGCAGGCTGGACAGCGGGCGGGCCGGCGAAATTCCGTGCTGCTGGATCAAGGGCATCAGGGCCGCCTGATCGTCGGGGTTGGAAATCTCGAACCAGATCTGGTCGGCGCTGTCGAAGGCGGCGTCGACGCGGGGCGAGCCCCAGGCCGTGGTCGGGCGCAGGACGTGGACCGTGCCGAACAGATAGAGGGTCGAATCGGCGTCGCGGATGACCCACAGGGCGGGGCCGGCGCCTTCGGCCTGGGGCACGGCGCGGGCGGCGACGACCGGAGCCGGCGCGGCCTCGACGGCCTGGGCGAAGGCTTGGGCGGGCTGGAAGGCGACGGCCGCGGCGAGGCCGAAGCCCAGCGCGGCGCCGAGGAGCGTGCGCCCGGCGGCGCCGGCGGTCTGGAGAGTTCTGGTGACGGTCACGGCGAAGTCCTTACTCGGAGAAGATGGATTCGATCGGCTGCCCGAAGACGTGGGCGATCTTGAAAGCGAGCGGCAGGGAGGGGTCGTAGCGACCGGTTTCCAGCGCGTTGACGGTCTGGCGCGAGACGCCCAGCGCCTGGGCGAGGTCTGCCTGGCTCCAGTTGCGTTCGGCGCGCAGCACCTTGAGGCGGTTGTTCATGCCGCGACCCTCACCGCCGCCGCAGCCACCACCACGCCCAGGCGATGGTGTAGCCGACCAGTTGGAACAGCAGGATGGCCGCAATTCCGGCGCCGAACGTATCGGCCGGAGTATCGCCGGCCCAGGCCGATACAATGGCGCTCTCGCCGTGTGTCATCAGGGTCAGCAGCAGCACCGCGCCGATGGCCATCCCCGCCGATCCGCCCCACCACCACGCCCATTTGTGGGCTTCGCGCGCCGCTTCATCCAGTTTCGCCCACCACCAAATGCCGCCGCCAAGGGCCGTTGCCATGAGGATACCGATCAGTCCGGCGGTCCCAGCGATCGCGGCGGGTCGAGACTGCCCGGACAAGAGCCCGGCACCAACACCCGTGACGAGACCGACAATCAGCAACGCCGCGCCAGATATTGCGAAGCGCGCGGGGCCGGAAATAGAGCGTCGCGTCTCAAGCTCGTTCATGACAAGGCTTCCTGTCGATTTGACAAGGGTGTTTTACATCTTCGGTTAGCAATGTCAAGCGTCCTTGTCCAAGGCGCGGTCAAGCCTTCGGTAAGGCGGCGAGCGGGTTTTCGGTCGTAACCAGCTCAGGCCGGCTCAGGGCACGCGGGGCCTGTTCGATCGGCGTCAGCTCGGCCAGCTCCTTGCCCTCGTGGTCGACCTGAAGGTCCTCGAAGCGGCGGGCGGAGACCATGACCTGGCTCTCGAGCGAGCCGACGAACTGGTTGTATTTGCCGACGGCGCTGTCCAGCGCCCGCCCCACGGCGGCGGCGTGGCCGCCCATGACCGACAGGCGTTTGTAGAGCTCCTTGCCCAGTTTCGCGACCTCCTCGGCGTTGCGGGTCTGCTCCTCGGCGCGCCAGCCGTAGGCGACGGCCTTGCACAGGGCGAACAGGGTGGTCGGGGTGACGATCACGACGCGCGAGGCCATGGCCGTGGTCATCAGGTCGGGCTCGTGATCGAGGGCGGCGCAGAGGAAGGCGTCGCCCGGCACGAACATGGCGACGAAGTCGGGGCTGGGCTTGAACTGGTCCTGATAGGCCTTGGACGACAGCTGGCGGACGTGGGTCTTCATGCTGGCCGCGGTGCGCAGGGAGGCGGCTTTCGCCTGGGCGTCCTCGTCGCCATCGGCCTGGTCGGCGAAGGCCAGGGACACCTTGGCGTCGATCACGAACATGCCGCCGCCAGGGAGGCGGACCACGAAGTCGGGGCGTTGCTGGCGGCCGGCGTCGTCGGCGCTCGACGACTGTTCCTCGAAATCGAACCGCCCGGCCATGCCGGCGGCCTCCAGCACATTGCGGCAGGTCTGTTCGCCCCAGCGGCCGCGCCGGCCGGTGTTGCCGCGCAGGGCCTCGGTCAGACGTCGGGCCTCGTCGCGGGTGGCCGTCGACGCAGTCATCAGCAGGGCCAGCTGTTCCTTGAGCCCGCCGGTCTCCTCGTTGCGGGTCTTCTCCAGGGCGGCGACATGCTCCTGAAACAGTTTCAGCGTGTCGGCCACGGGCTTGAGCTGGGCCTCCATCCGCTGCTGCGCCATCAGCTCGCGATTGCGGAAGGTCTCGTCGGTGCGTTTGAGCAGCTCCTCGGCCGCAGAGGTGGCCGATTCCCGCGCCTGGGCGCGCAGCAGTTCGGTCGAGGTCGCGGCTTGGTCTTCGAACAGGCGCATCCGCGCCTCGGACTCGGCATAGCGCTCGCGCAGCTCCCAGGCCTGCGTATCTGCGGCGGAGGCCCGGCGGCGCTCCATCAGGGCCCAGATCAGGGTGATGAGGGCGACCACGGAAGCGGCGAGAAAGGCGACGAGATAGGCGTTCATGCTCCGTTCCTTAACCGGAGTCGGCGGGGGCCGCCATGGCCCGGCCATCCCGGATAAAACCCGGGTAAATCCGAAAAACACAGTGCGAAGAGTCCGCTGGGTCCGTTCCGTCCATAGCGTCCTCGCCTGCTTCAACGGCAAGCGGCCGTCCACGCGTCAGCCTACACCCCTTCTGCGTCAGAATCGGACGTAGGCGGTTGTCATCCCGAACAACCGACCTGTGCATATGCAAGCTACGTCGGGCGTCTCTGGCGCATGGCCTGGATGATGGTGCCGTCGTCCAGCCAGTCGAGTTCGCCGCCGACCGGCACGCCGCGGGCCAGGGAGGTGATCTCGACGCCCGTCCCGGCCAGCCGCTCGGCGATGTAGTGGGCGGTGGTCTGACCATCGACGGTGGCGGGCAGGGCCAGAACGACCTCCTTCGCCTCGCCGCCGCGCACCCGGCCGACCAGTTCGGCGACCCTGAGCGCGTCGGGGCCGATCCCGTCGAGCGCCGAGAGCAGGCCGCCCAGCACATGATATTTGCCGCGGAAGGCGCCCGACCGCTCCATGGCCCAAAGGGCGCCGGCCTCCTCGACCACGCAGATCAGGGCGTTGTCGCGGGCGCCGTTGGAGCAGATCGAGCAGGGATCGCGGGTGTCGGGGGCGCCGCAGACGCTGCACGAGGTCACCTTCGCCGCCGTCTCGGCCAGCGAGGCAGCGAGCGGGACCAGCAACTGTTCGCGCTTCTTCAGCAGGGCCAGCGCCGCGCGGCGGGCCGAGCGCGGGCCGAGCCCGGGAAGCTTGGCCAGCAGCGATATCAGCCGCTCGATCTCGGGTCCGGCGGAGGCGGCCATGCGGGTCCGGGGCTCAGAACAGCTTGGGCATGCCGGGGATGTTCATCCCGGCCATCGGGCCCGCGGCCTCGCGCATCAGGGCGCCGTTGGCCTCGTCCAGCTTCCGCTTGGCGTCGGCGTGGGCGGCGACGATCAGGTCGGCGAGGATCTCGCCCTCTCCGGGGACCAGAAGGCTGTCGTCGATGTTCACGCCGGTGATCTCGCCTGCCCCTTTGAGCGCCACGGTCACCAGACCGCCGCCGGAACTGCCGGAGGCGGTGGTTTCAGCCATTTTCGCCTGGGCGTCCTGCAGCTTCTGCTGCATCGCCTGGGCCTGTTGCATGAGGGCGTTGAGGTCTTTCATACCCTCAAGATAGGCGCTGACCCTGGCGGGGGACAGGCCTGAAAAATAGTAACAGAATTTGTTTCTAATACCCTTGAACCAAATCCTGACAGGTCCATTTAGCATCTATCACTGTTGCTAATCAGGATGTCTTTCATGGCCTTCGATTCCGTCCCCGCCCGCGACCTGCCCCTTTCGGACACGGCGCTGGACCAGCTGTTCACCGGCGCCCGCACGCGCAACGCCTGGACCGATCGGCCGGTGTCGGCGGATCTGCTGCGCAAGCTCTACGACCTGACCAAATTCGGTCCGACGGCGGTCAACGCCACTCCGGCCCGGTTCGTCTTTCTGACCTCGCCCGAGGCCAAAGCCCGGCTCGCGCCGCATATGGCCGAGGCCAACCGCGCCAAGACCCTGCAGGCGCCGGTCAATGTCATCATCGGCCAGGACCTGGACTTCCACGAGCATCTGCCGGTCCTGTTCCCCCACGCGCCGGGCGCGAAGGACTGGTTCGGCGACGAGACCGGGCGACGCGAGACCGCCTTCCGCAACTGCTCGCTGCAGGGCGGCTATTTCATGCTGGCGGCCCGGGCCCTCGGCCTCGACGTCGGGCCGATGTCGGGGTTCGACGCCGAGGGGGTGAAGGCGGAGTTCTTCGCCGGCACCGCCGTCGAGCCGAACTTCATCGTCAACCTGGGCTACGGCTCGGACGAAAACCTGTTCCCCCGCTCGCCAAGGCTGGGGTTCGAAGAAGCGGCGGCTATCCTGTAGGGGCGAGGGGAGATGATTGCTCCCGCGTCCAGTCATCAATGAGGGTTGCGTCGCGTTGACGGACGACCCCTCCTTCCGTTCGTATCGGCCCGATTCTGATCCGCTTGACGGCTGATTGGCCCTTCATGAGCTCGCCAAACGCTCTAGCGGGAACTTCAGTGGGACTAAGTGGGATGATTGCCGCCAAATCACGCGCTATCCTGCTGATGGAGATGGCTGGGAAAACTGCTGTTGTTCCTGCGTCAGCGATTAGTATGACGCCCAGATCACCAAAAGTTGCCGCCCATGGCTCGGCGGTGAAGGTGATCGTAGTTTTAAGGTCAGAATCCAACGAACCAATCAGTCCCTCATCGCGAGCAAGTTGGAGCTTCTCCAAGGCCACATGCTTGCTGACTTGATGCGGAAGCCACTGCCCTCCCAAGATCCATGGGAGCACTTCCTGTGCTGCCTCAATCACGGGGCGATCAAGCGTAGATACGAATTGCATCGTACGAAGGGAGACCGCTCCTGGAGAGCGGATTTCACCCGCCAGCACTCGGCCCCACATATCGCGCAATCGCTCTGAGGTTGCCGCCTCAGCATGTCGCGTAAATATGTTGAGCCAGTCCACATCCATTTCTCCGGCGGCAGCAGGCTCTTCATTCGATGGGTCGGCGGATAGGTGCTCGATCGCCAGAGACGCCACCGCCTCCCGGTTCTCCTGCCTCCCAAATTCCTCATCAACGAGCCGGTCGAGCATCCGATCAACCAGTTCAGGATTGGTCTTTGCCTTGTCGACAGCCGCTTCGACGAGACCTCGTTTGAATGCAGATCGCGCGTCACGTTCATCTCGATGGGCTTGGCTCTCGGCTAGAAGGCCCGGAAGCTTTGCCCCGACCACGTGCCGGATTGCGCCAACAGCCCGATCTTGCGCAGATTTGATCCAGCCCGCCGGAATCGTCTGACCGATGATCGCCAAGGGATTCTTTTGATCAGTATCGTCACCCATCCGACCTCCTCCAACTGGCACATTCAGCTACGGCACGATTTCAGTCCTCGTCCCCCGCCTCATCCGGGATCGCCGGTAGTTCGACGGCCGGCGCGAGCGTCTTGATCTCGCCGATGACGGCGCCGGGGAAGGCCTCCATCACAGCCATGACGAAAGGATCGGCCTCGATCCCGGCCCGTTCCTCCGCGCGCTTTCGACGGTCCACCTCGATCATGGTTTCGCCGCCGCCCTGGCCGTTGGCCGCGATCAGCCAGGTGCGGCCGGTCCAGTCCTTGAGCCGGGAGGCCAGCTTGCGCGCCAGATCCATCGGCGCGCCGTCGAGGCTTTCATAGGTGATGGCGCCGGGCTTGAAGGCCACGGGGCGGACGTAGCGCTGGACGTCCATCTGCAGGCCGACCTCGCGCTTCTCGCCGATCAGGGCGACGACCTGTTCGAAGGTCTGGGGGTCGGGCGTCGCGGGTGTCGCAACCGGACGGGCGGCCAGCTGGGCCGAGGCGCCGCCACCGCCGCCGCCCGAAGGACCGCGCGGGGCGGAACCGCCGCCGGGCATGGGCTCTCCGTCGCGCAGGGCCTTGAGCGCTTCTTCCGGGCCGGGCAGGTCGGCGGCGTAGGCGAGGCGGACGATGGCCATCTCGACCGCGTCGGCCGGATTGGGCGCGCGGCGGACCTCGTCCAACGCGCGCAGCAGCATCTGCCAGACGCGGGCGAGGGTCCCGGCCGAAATCACCGCGCCGAGGGCCGTCAGCTTCTGGGCCTGATCGTTGGGCAGGCGGGTCGCCTGCGGCCCCAGCATCTTGGCCACCGAGGCGGCGTGGCAATGTTCCAGCAGGTCGTTGGTGATCTGCACCGGATCGGCGCCGTAGCCGTAGAGGGTGCGGAACAGCTCCAGCGCCTCGGGGGTGCGGCCGGCCATGATCGATTCGAACAGGGCGATGGTCTGGCTGCGGTCGGCCAGACCCAGCATGTCGCGCACGACCTCGGTCCTGACCGTCTCGCCGCGGTCGCCCTGGACCAGCGCCTGATCCAGCAGGGACAGGCCGTCGCGGACCGAGCCCTCGGCGGCGCGGGCGATCAGGGCGAGGGCGTCCTGCTCGATCTTCATCCCCTCGCGGTCGGCGATACGGGCGAGGTGTTCGACGAGGATTTCCGGCTCGACGCGGCGCAGGTCGAAACGCTGGCAGCGGCTGAGGATGGTCACCGGCACCTTGCGGATCTCGGTGGTGGCGAAGATGAATTTGGCGTGGGGCGGCGGCTCTTCCAGCGTCTTCAGCAGGGCGTTGAAGGCCTGGTTCGACAGCATGTGGACTTCATCGAGGACGTAGACCTTGTAGCGCGCCTCGACGGGGGCGTAGCGGACGCTCTCGATGATGTCGCGGATGCCGTCGATGCCGGTGTGGGAGGCGGCGTCCATCTCGACCACGTCCATATGCTGGCCGGCCATGATGGAGGCGTCGTGGCGACCCTGATCGGTCAGGGCCAGGGACGGGCGGTCAATTTCGTCTGTTTGATTGTTGAGGGCGCGGGCCAGCAGGCGTGCAGTGGTCGTCTTGCCGACGCCCCTGACGCCGGTGAGCATGAAGGCGTGGGCGATGCGGCCGGTGGCGAAGGCGTTGGTCAGGGTGCGGACCATGGCCTCCTGGCCGATCAGGTCCTCGAAGGTGTGCGGCCGGTATTTGCGGGCGAGGACGGTGTAGGCCGAGCCGTCGTCGGCATGGGCGGCAGGGCCGGCGTCGGCAGGCGGGGCGGCTTTCGCTTTCGGCTTCGGCTTCGGCGCGGGCTCCGTCGGAGCAACGGGCGCGGCGGCGGCCTCGGCCTCACGCATGCCCGCGGGTTCGGGCGACCCGAACATGTCGTCGGTGTCAGGATCGCGCTCGGCGACATCGGCCGCGTCCTCCTCCCACGGAGGCCCTTCGAGACTCGGATCGACGTCGCTCATGCGACCGTCATACCGCGAGAGAGAGCGCGCGCGCACCCCCTCTCGCGAGACGTCCCCGCTTTCGCGGGGATGACGCGGTGGATCAGTCAGTCAGGTCGGGAATCCGGCCGCCGTTGTCGCGGATCTTCTGCATCACCTGCTTGTGCAGCCAGATGTTCATCGACGCCGAATCGGACGCATCACCGGTGTATCCCAGCTCCCCGGCCAACTCCTTGCGCTCGGCGAGGGAGCTGTCCATGCCGGTCAGCTTCATCAGGTCGACGATGGACGTGCGCCAGTTGAGGCCCTTGCCCTCGTTCATGACGTCGAGCACCGCTGCGACGTCGACGGGCTCCACCGTCGCTGCAGCCGTTCCGGGCGCCGCCTGGCCCGGTGTCGGGACCGGCCCGGACGAGGGCGTGACCACCTCCGGCTTGCGGCGGAAGATCCTGCCGAGGATGTTGCCGAGAATGCTCATGGGGATGCTCCTGAGGGGTGAGCCTCCAGAGCGGATGACGGCGGCGGCGGTTCCGTGCGCGCGGTGAAGCAGCGACCCTCCGGTCAAGCCGGAGGGTGACGATTCGCGCTCAAGCAGCGAGCGGCCGCGTCGCGAGCGTTAGCGCCCAAAAAAGGAAGTGGAGACCGCGACCCGAAGGGGAATTCGTTGTGGCTGCTGCCTTCCGGCCCTGACCAGGTTGGCGAAGCCTTCGCCCGCGATCTCCGAGGCCGATATGACGATTTCGGCTCGCGGATGCAAGTCCGGGCTTGCTAGACAAACGGCCATGCCCTTGCCCGTCTTCAATACCTTCGCCGGCAATCCGCTCGACCGGGCGGGGGATCGGCGGGACGATGCGGACTGGCTGGCCGAGCAGGGCGCCAGCCCGGACGCCATGGCCATGGTGCTTTGGGAGGGCCGGCCGCTGGTCGAGGCCGGCGAGGAGCCACGGCTGGCGTGGCTGGCGCTGGGCCATGCGCGGGCGGTGGTCCCGGACCGGGAGCTGTTCCTCGGCCTGTGGAAGGGCGCCCCCTGTTTCGCGGTCGAGGTCGAAGGGTCGGTCGATCCGGCGGGCGGGCCGCTGGCGGGGCTGGGGGCCTTCCACGAGATGCGCGAGGCGGCGGCGATGCTGCCGGGGCCGGACGCGGCCATGGCGGGGACGGCCAAGTCGCTGTTCGACTGGCGGCGGCGGCACGGCTTCTGCGCCGCCTGCGGCATTGAGAGCCAGAACGCTTCCGGAGGCTGGAAGCGGGCCTGCCCGGCCTGCGGCGTCGAGCATTTCGCGCGCGTGGACCCGGTGACGATCATGCTGGCGGTCTACAAGGGCGGATCGGAGCCGAGATGCCTGCTGGGTCGTCAGGCGGCCTGGCCCGAGGGACGAATGTCAGCCCTGGCGGGCTTCCTCGAGCCCGGCGAGACCATCGAGGCGGCCTGCGCGCGCGAGATCGAGGAGGAGGCCGGGCTGACGGTGACGGCGGTGCGCTATCATTCCAGCCAACCGTGGCCGTTTCCGTCGCAGCTGATGATCGGGCTGGTCTGCGAGGTCGACTCGGACGACGCCCGGCCCGACCAGACGGAGCTGGAAGCAGTGGCGTGGTTGACGCGGGAGGAGGCGCGGGCCTGCCTTGAAGGGACTCACCCCGCAATCAAGGCTCCGCCCGGGATCGCCATCGCACGGACCCTGCTTCAGGCCTGGGTGGAGGGGTTCGAGGTCTAGGCGAGCGCCCGCGCCGCCGCCAGATCATCCGGATTGTCCACGGACAGCGGGGCCTCGTCGATGACGGCGGCCCAGATTTGCAGACCCATTTCGAGGGCCCGCAACTGTTCCAGCTTCTCGCGCAGCTCCAGCGGGGACGGCGGGGCGGCGCAGAAGCGTTCCAGCGCGGCGCGGCGGTAGCCGTACAGGCCGATGTGCCGCCAGACGGGGCCGTCCCCAAACAGGGTCGAGCGGGTGAAATAGAGGGCGCGGCCGTGGCGCTCGCCTTCCCCCATCGCCACCACCGCCTTGACCACGTCGGGGTTCGAACGGTCGGAGGCGTCGGCCTCGGGCGCGATCAGGGTGGCGATGTCACAGGCTGGCTCGGCGGCCAGCAGGTCGGCGCAGGCGCGGGCCAGACCGGGATCGGCGAAGGGCATGTCGCCCTGCAGATTGATCACCGCGTCATGGCGGCCATCCGTATCGATGGCTTCCAGCGCGGCGCGGATGCGGTCCGAGCCCGACGGAAGGTCCGGATCGGTCAGGACGGCCACGCCGCCGGCCGACACAATGGCGTCGACGATCTCACGATCGCCCGCGGCTACGGCAACCGGCAGGCCGGAAAGCACGGCTTGGCGCCAGGCCCGCACGATCATCGGCACGCCGCCGATATCGGCCAGTGGCTTGTCCGGCAGGCGGCTCGCGGCCATCCGGGCCGGGATCAGGATCAGCGGGTTCACATGGGTGTCCTGGACTGCGACGCTCGGACCGACCTTCAGCCGGTTGCGAAGGCCGCGCTAGCGTGTAAGAGACGCCCACGCAAGAATTCGCCCCGCCGCGCGTGTGGCAGGGCCTCAGACACGGGATGAGACGACGCGCATGAGCGGCGATCTGAAGCTGAACAAGATCATGGGCGCCGGCCTGGCGACCGTTTTCGTGATCCTGATGGTGCGTGAGGGCACAGCCTTCATCTACCACAACGAAACCCCCGAAAAGATGGGCTATTTCGTTGACGCGCCGGAGGAAGCCGGAGGCGGGCCCGCCGAGGTTATCCTGCCGCCCGACTGGGGCACGGTGATGCCGACGGCCGATCTCGCCGCCGGCGAGGCCGCCTTCGCCCGTTGCAAGTCCTGCCATACGATCGAGGCCGGCGGCGCCAACGGCATCGGCCCGAATCTGTACGGAATCGCCGGACGCGCCACCGCCGGCCATGCCGGATTCGCCTATTCCGACGCCATGACAGCGCACCGGGGCACCAACCCGACCTGGACGCTGGACGAACTGGACCTGTTCATCACCGCGCCCGGCCGCCATGTCCCCGGCACCAAGATGTCCTTCGCCGGCATCCGCGACACCGCCACCCGCGTGAACCTGATCGCCTGGCTTCGCGCCCAGGGCTCGACCGGCATGGCCATACCGGCCCCCGATCCGGCCCGCCAGCCCGGCGCTGCTCCGGCCGCTCCTGTCGAGGGCGAAGCGCCTGTCGCCGGCGCCGAGACCGCGACGGCCGACGTCGGCGGCCCGACCGGCGGCGCCCCGACCACGGGCGCGGCGGGTCAGCCGGCGACGACGGCCACGGCCGCCGCGCCGCCGGCCGCCACCAGCCCGGCCCCGCCGAACCACTAGGTCCGGCCGGTCCTGTCGATTTTGGAAGGGGCGGTCTTCGGGCCGCCCTTTTTCGTTGCGCTCAAAGCCGACGGATAACCGGCCCAGCGGAGCCCGGGACGCGATGCCGGGCGTCGGCCTCGGCGAACGGCTCGATCACGACCCCGCCCAACCGGCCGACGGCGTGCAACACGCGGTCACCGTCCAGCATGAAGGCGGCGTGCCCGTTCCACGGTCCCTCGTCCGGATCCAGCCAGATCACCAGATCGCCGCGCCGGGCCTGACCCGGCGCCACGGCCTGACCGAGTTCCGCCTGCTGGTCCGCATAGCGCGGGGCCGCGCGGCCGCAGGCGTAGAGCGCCTGCTGCACAAGGCCGCAGCAGTCCGTGCCCAGCGATGACCGCCCGCCCAGCTTGTAGGGCGTCCCCAGCAGCCGTTCGGCCACCTCGACCGGTTCGGCGGCGAAACTGCCGATGGGGGCCAGACCCGGCGGATCCCCCGCCTCGACCACAAGGGCGTTGAGCGGCAGGCATTCGCCGGTCGATCCGATGCGGTGAGTAGCCAGCGGGGCGCCGTCCTTGAGGGCGGATTGCATCACCCAGCCCACGACGCCGTCGCGGCGGGCGCGGCCCCAGACCTGATCGCCGCGCGTGTCGAGTACGTCGAAGGCCTCGCCGAAGATCAGCTGGTCGACGGGATGTTCGTCCGCCACGACGTCGGCGTGGATGTCGGCGACCGGAACCGCGCAATGCATCGCCCGCACCGCGCGGAAGGCCGACGCGCGCACGATCCCTTCCAGCGCCTGCTCGGCCAGATCGGGCCGGGCGAGGGTGGTGCGAGGATCAAGACTGGCGGCGGCTGCGGTCAAACGTGGGCTCGTCCGATTGAGCCGGCATACTGACGCACGAAGGCGAAAAGCCCGTTAACGGGCGCGCGATCAGGTCGCGGCAAAGCGCCGCGACAGCATCTCGAAACAGGCCCTGAGCGCCTGAGCCTCTCCACCCTCGGGCCAGCCGGGGCGGGCCCGGGGATTCCAGGCGAAGATGTCCATATGAGCCCAGGTTCCGGTGGTCGGCGCGAATTTCTGCAGGAACAGGGCTGCAGTGACCGAACCGGCCTGGGCCCAGCCGGCGGAGTCGTTGCGCAGATCGGCGATCTCCGTCTCGAGAGCCGCCCGGTAGCCGGGCCAGAGCGGCATGCGCCACAACGGGTCCCCGACGTCGCGAGCAGCCTCCAGCAGGTCGGCGGCCAGGGCCTCGTCGTCGGTATAGAGCGGCGGCAGCTCGGGTCCGAGCGCGACGCGGGCCGCCCCGGTCAGGGTGGCGAAATCGAGCGTCAGGTTGGGGGAATGCTCGCCGGCGCGAGTCAGGATGTCGGCCAGGATCAACCGGCCCTCGGCGTCGGTGTTTCCGATCTCGATGGTCAGGCCCTTGCGGCTGTTCAGGATGTCGCCGGGCCGGAAGGCGTCGGCGGAGATGGCGTTCTCGACCGCCGCCACCAGCACCACCAGCCGCACGGGCAAGCCGGTCTGCATGACCAGCCGGCCGAGAGCCAGCGCATGGGCGGCCCCGCCCATGTCCTTCTTCATATTGCGCATGCCGGCGGCGGCCTTGATGTCCAGTCCGCCGGAATCGAACACCACCCCCTTGCCCACCAGGGCGACCAACGGAAGGTCGGCGCGGTCAAGGTTCCAGCCGAGCTCGATGACCCGGGGCGAACGATGCGGCGCGGCGGCGCGGCCGACGGCGTGGACGGCCGGATAGTTTTCCTCCAGCAGGGCCTCGCCGGTGATCACCGTCGCCGTCGCCCCGGAGGCCGTGGCGATCTCGCGGGCGATGGTCTCGATCTGCAGCGGCCCCATGTCGGCGGCCGGGGTGTCGATCATCTCGCGGGCGAGAGCACAGGCCGCCCCGATGCGCAGGGCCGCTTCGACATCCAGCCCCTCGGGCGCGACCAGCCGCACCCGATCGCGCTCGGGCCTCGCCTTGTAACGGTCGAACACATAGGCCCCGAGCAGGAAGGCCAGGGCCGCCCGGCGCGCGTCCTCCGGCCCGGCCTCCAGGCGGTAGAGGCCCGGCGGCAGTTTCGCCGACAGGGCTCGGGCCGACATGGGATCGAACCGCTCCCCGGCGCCGACCAGAACGGCGGCGACCCCGCCCGGACCGTCCGGCACGGGCAGAACTTGTCCGGACTTGCCCTTGAAGGCGTTGGCCTCGGCCCACCCCCGGACCGCCGGGTCCATCTGATCGTCCGGGCCGACGAACCGCACAGGAATCGCGCCTTCGGCCTCGGTGGTCAGCAGGTCGGGATGCAGGACGGACATGGACGGCGGCCTTTCCGGCCCGAAAGGACCGATCTTAACCAAGGATTGACGAGAAGGGTCGAGTCTCGGGTCGAACCTTCCGGAGCGCCTTCCATGTCGCGCACGACCGCCCGTATCGCAACCGTCGCCCTGCTGCTGGCTGGCCTGGCCGCGCCTGCCCTGGCCGGAACCCAGGCCGCGCCGTCGGCCCCGACCTCGGCCCGGCAGCCCGCCAACGCCGAGGTGCGCGCCGCCTACGACCGCGCCGACCCCCTGAGCCGCCAGATATTCTGGTCCGACCAGGCCGAGATCGACCCGATGGATCCCATCGCCGGGGTCAAGGCGGCGCAGGCGCTGCGCGAGCTCGGCCGGTTCGATCAGGCCGCCGAGATGGCGGGCAAGGTGCTGTTGGTGCAGCCGGCCAATGTCGAGGCCATGCTGGAGGCGGGGCGCGCCCATATCGCCCGCGGTCAGGCCTTCTACGGCATCGCCGCACTGGAAGGCGCACGAAACGCCCGCCCCGGCGACTGGCGGGCATCGTCCCTTCTCGGCGCGGCCTATGAGCAGGTCCGCCGCCCCGACGACGCCCGTGCGGCCTGGGCCCAGGCCCTCGTCCTCTCACCAGACAATCCCGACGTCCTGTCCAACATCGCCATGTCGGCCATGACGCGTGGCGACGCGGCCGGAGCCGAGCCCCTGCTGCGCCGCGCCGTGGCCCAGCCGGGCGCCTCGCTCAAGGTGCGGCTGAATCTGGCCATGGTGCTGGGCCTGACCGGCAATATGGCCGAGGCCGAGCAGATGCTGCGCCGCGACCTCCCGCCCGAGGCCGCCGACCGCAACCTGTCGTGGTTGCGGGAGCGCGCCGGCGGAGCCGGGGTTGACCAGGTCCGCACCTGGGGCTCGCTCCAGGGCGGCTGATCGCCTATATTCCGGCCATGATCGACGAGCTCTACAGCGCGCGCATCCTCAAGCTGGCGGCCAATCTGCCGCACAGCGGACGGCTGGCTGCGCCGGAGGGCACGGGGGAACGGGTCGCCAAACTGTGCGGCTCGAGGGCGATCGTCGACGTGACGCTCGATGACGCGGGCCGGGTCGAGACCTTCGCCCAGGACGTCAAGGCCTGCGCCCTCGGCCAGGCCGCGGCGGGCGTTCTCGGCGAGGCCGTCATCGGCGCGACGCTGGACGAGATGGTCGCCGCCCGCGACGCCATGTCCGCCATGCTCAAGGCCGGCGGCGAGGGTCCGACGGGCCGTTTCGAGGGGCTGCGGGCGCTGAAACAGGTCGCCGACTATCCGGCGCGCCACGCCTCCACCATGGTCGCCATCGAGGCGGCGCTGGACGCGGTGCGCGAAGCCCAGGGTCGCGCACTGGCCCGCAAGACCCCCGACACACGAACTAGCCTCGCCGGTGCGGCCTGAAGGCCCGTTGCCCCCGCCGCTTTCGCGGGGGATAAGCGCGGCGACATGGCATCCGGCGGAACTCTCTATGAACGCGGCGTGCGGCTGGCCCATCGCGGCTACAAGCTGACGCTGTCGCCCCTGATCGGGCAGCACTGCCGGTTCCGGCCGACCTGCTCGGACTACGGTCGGGACGCGCTGATCCAGCACGGACCGATCAAGGGGGGATGGTTGACGGCCAAACGCCTCTGCAAATGCCAACCCTTCGGCGAAGGCTGGAAATACGATCCGGTCCCGCCCGCAAAGACGAAGACATGATCGACCTCAAATTCCCCGACGGTGCCTCGCGTCAGTATCCCGACGACGCCACGGGCCGTGACGTCGCCGCCTCGATCTCGCCGTCGCTGGCCAAGCGGGCGGCGCTCGTGGCCTTGAACGGCGAGCAGCGCGATCTGGACCGCCCGCTGGGCGGCTCCGGCGCCTTCAAGCTGATCATGCGCGACGATCCCGAAGCGCTGGAGACCATCCGCCACGACGCCGCCCACGTGCTCGCCCAGGCCGTGCAGGAGCTGTTCCCCGGAACCCAGGTGACCATCGGCCCCGCGATCGAGGACGGCTTCTACTACGACTTCCACCGCGAGGAGCCGTTCTCGACGGACGACTTCGCGAAGATCGAAAAGAAGATGGCCGAGATCGTCGACCGCGACGAGAAGCTGGTCCGCGAGGTCTGGGACCGCGAGGATGCGATCAAGCATTTCGAGGGCAAGGGCGAGACGTTCAAGGCCGAGCTGATCCGCGACCTGCCGGCCAGCGAGACGATCACCACCTACCGGACGGGCGACTGGGTCGACCTGTGCCGGGGGCCGCATTTCCCCTCGACCAAATTCGTCGGCAAGGCCTTCAAACTGACCAAGCTGGCGGGCGCCTACTGGCGCGGCGACCATCGCAATCCGCAGCTGCAGCGGATCTATGCGACGGCCTGGGCCTCGAAGGAGGACCTCGACGCCTATCTGCTGCGCGTCGAGGAGGCCGAGAAGCGCGACCACCGCAAGATCGGCAAGGCCATGGGCCTGTTCCACATGCAGGAGGAGGGCCGCGGCATGGTCTTCTGGCACCCCAAGGGCTGGGTGCTGTGGCGGGTGCTGGA
Source organism: Brevundimonas sp. (assembly GCF_051860745.1). Lineage (GTDB taxonomy): Bacteria > Pseudomonadota > Alphaproteobacteria > Caulobacterales > Caulobacteraceae > Brevundimonas. Next base: position 15,481 of record NZ_JBHYDN010000018.1, on the reverse strand, counting down.
AGACTATATGCGGCGCCGGCTCGACGCCGCCGGCTATGTCGAGGTCAAGACGCCCCAGGTGCTGGACCGGACCTTCTGGGAGAAGTCGGGCCACTGGGAGAAATACCGGCCCAATATGTTCGTCTGCGAGACGGTCGAGGGCGAGACCCTCAGCCTCAAGCCGATGAACTGCCCCGGCCACGTGCAGATCTTCGACCAGGGCCAGCGATCCTATCGCGAGCTGCCGCTGCGCATGGCCGAGTTCGGAGCCTGCCACCGCTATGAGCCGTCGGGCGCCCTGCACGGGCTGATGCGGGTGCGCGGCTTCACCCAGGACGACGCCCACATCTTCTGCCGCGAGGACCAGATCGTCGAGGAGACGGAGCGGTTCATCCGCCTGACCCAGGTCATCCACGCCGATCTGGGCATGACCACGCACGAGATCGCCCTGGCCACGAGGCCCGAGGTCCGCGCCGGCAGCGACGAATTCTGGGACAAGGCCGAGGCCATGCTGGGCGAGGCCGCGCGGCTGGCCGGGGTCGACCCGGTCATCGCTGAAGGCGACGGCGCCTTCTATGCGCCCAAGCTGGACTTCATCGTCAAGGACGCCATCGGCCGGACCTGGACCTGCGGCACCTTGCAGCTCGACTATGTGCTGCCCGAGCGGCTGAACGCGGAATATATCGGCGAGGACGGGCAGAAGCACCGGCCGGTCATGCTGCACCGGGCCATCCTCGGTTCGTTCGAACGGTTCATCGGCATCATGATCGAGAACTACGCCGGAGCCTTCCCGCTGTGGCTGGCGCCGACGCAGATCGTGGTGGCGACCATTGTCTCGGGAGCCGACGACTACGCCCGCGCGACGGTCGATCGGCTGAAGGCCGCAGGCCTGCGCGCCGAGCTGGACCTGCGCAACGAGAAGGTCGGCTACAAGGTGCGCGAGCACTCGGTCGGCAAGGTCCCGGTCATCGCCGTGGTCGGCAAGAACGAGGCCGAACAGGGCACCGTTGCGCTGCGCCGTCTGGGATCACAGGCGCAAGAAGTGGTGTCGCTCGACGAGGCGATCCGCGTGCTGACGGAAGAGGCGACGCCGCCGGATTTGCGGACGGCCTGATCGCTCAGCTGAACGAAAGAGCCCGCCCCCGCGATCGCGGGGGCGGGCTTTTCATGGCCGATTTGAAGTCGCTGGTTACAGCAGGCGCTTGCGCATGGCTTGAGACAGCATGTCGATCAGGGTGACGGCCACCACGACCACGACCACGATGGCCGAGACCGCACGGAAGTCGAAGGCGTTCATGCTGTCGAACAGCACTTGGCCGATGCCGCCGGCGCCGATCAGACCCAGCACCGTCGCCGAGCGGCTGTTCGACTCGAAGCGATAGAGGGCGAACGAGGTCCACAGGGGCGCGACCTGCGGAATCACGCCCCAGACGATCTCGTGAAGCTTGGTGGCTCCCGTCGCGCGCACGCCCTCGACCGGCCCTTTGTCGATCGACTCCACGGCCTCGGAAAACAGCTTGGCCAAAACCCCTGCGGTGTTGAGCGCGATGGCGAGCACGCCCGCCAGGGGCCCAAGACCCACGGCGACGACGAACAGCAGGCCGATGACCAGATCGGGGATCGAGCGCAGCAGGTTCATCAACCAGCGCACCGGCGTGACGACCCAGAACGGAGCGATGTTGCGCGCTGCGGCGAGTCCCATCGGAATGGCGGCGAAAACCGCGATGAAGGTGCCCCAGAGGGCGATCTGGACCGTCTCCCACATCTTGGAAACGAACAGCTTCCAGTCGGTGAAATCGGGTCGCAGCAGTTCGCGGGCGAAATTCTGGGTGTGCTCGTTGTTGCTGAACAGCTTGGTGACGTTGACCAGCTCGACCGGGCCGAAGCTGTAGACCAGCACGGCGCCGACCCCGCCCCAGATCAGGATGTCGAGCGCCCATGCCCCCATCGACTTGGTCGGGGGGTTGGGGATGGCCGTCGCGGCAGGTTTGGCGGCGACGTCGGTCAAGGCTGGACCTCGCGCAGGGCGCGCAGCCGCTGCAGTTCACGTTCCGCGGCGGCCACGCCCGCTGCGTCGCCCTTGTCACGGGCTTCGCTCAACTGCTGGTCGGCGATCATTTCCCGGATAGGGTTCAGATAACCGTCGTCGGCGGCGTTGAAACGCGAATACTCAAGCCCGGCCAGAACCTGGCGTTGGCGCTCGGCCTCGGCGCCCTCGCCCTGACCGTAGGTCAGGAAGAAGCTGCGGATCTTTTCCTTCAGCACGGGATCCAGGTCTTCGCGGACGAGGATGCCGCTCTCGGGGATCGGCGGCGACTGCCAGATTTCCTGAATCTGTGCGGCGACCTGCGGATTCTGTTTGCGCAGGAAGACGGTGTTGACGGTGTTCGAAGTCGCCACGTCCAGCTGGCCCGACGCGATGCCAAAGGCGTTCGACTGATGATTGGCGGAACGGACGTTCCTGAAACACTCGGCCGGCACGATGTTGCGCGGATTGAAGAGGAAGGCCATCGGGGCAAGCGTACCCGACGTCGACTGGGCGTCACCGATGCCGAAATTGAAACGTTTGCCGCAGGCCATGACCTGATCGAGCGTGATGCCCGAGCCCGCGCGCACGATCAGGGTCGAACGGTAGCTGTCCAGGCCCTCCTTGTTGACGGTGCGGGCGATGACTTCGGCGTCGGCGCGGTCGATGGCTTCCACGGCCGGCTTGGCCGAGAACCAGGCCACCTGGGTCTGGTTACCGCGCATGGCCTCGACAAGCACAGTGTAGTTCGAGCCGAAATAGGGTTTCACCTCGACGCCGATAGCCCTGGACATATCGTCCAGGAGGGGCTGCCACAGCGGACCCGCCGAAGCCTGACCCTCTGCCGACAGGATCGAGAAGGTGATTTCGGTCGGCACGGCGCCGGCCTTTTCGTCGCCGCCGCCGCACGAGGCGACGCCGAGCGCGAGCGCGGCGGAGAGGGCCAGCCGGCGGGTGAACAGGGGCAGGGTCATGCCTTGGTTTCCCAGAACGCGTCCTCGAACTCGGGACCGTAGATGTCGATCAGCTGCTTGGTGTCCAGGCCGGTCGCCGGACCGTCGTAGACGATCTGACCGGCCTTCAGGGCGATGACGCGGTCGCAATAGCGGATGGCGTAGTCGACCTGGTGCAGGGTGACGATGACGCCGAGGCCGTCGCGCTGGTTCAGCTCGACCAGCAGTTCCATCACCTTGCGGGCCGAGACGGGGTCCAGCGAGGCGACCGGCTCGTCGGCGACGATGGCGCGGGCCCCCTGGACCAGGGCGCGAGCGATGGCGCCGCGCTGCTGCTGGCCGCCCGACAGGGTGTTTGCGCGTTGGGCGGCGTATTCCGAAACGCCCACGCGGTGCAGGGCCGCCATGGCTGCGCGCTTGTCCTCCGACGGCCAGGCGCCGAGGAATCCCTTCCAGCCGGGGATACGGCCGAGCGCCCCCAGCATGACGTTGGAGAACAGCGACAGCCGGCCGACCAGATTGAATTGCTGGAAGATCATGCCCAGCTTCTGGCGCGCCCTGCGCGTGGCGGAGGTCAGGCGCCCGTTCTTCTGCACGACCTCGCCGAAGACGGTGATCGTTCCCTTGCCGGAATCAATCGTCTGAAGCCCGGTGATCGAGCGCAGGAGCGTTGACTTGCCTGACCCCGAAGGGCCGATAAGGGCGACCATTTCTCCGGCCCCGACCTCGACGGACACGCCGTTCAGGGCCTTTCGGGCGCCGAAAGTCTTGGACACGTCCCTGGCCGATACGACACTGGGCGCGACGGCGGCGGCGGCTGAGGTCATGGACACGCTGGAAGCGGTTGCAAGGGCGCGCCGCATCGCCTGATCAGGCCCGCGAGGCAAGTCTTAATGGCACGTCCGCGACGATTTCGTCCAGCATGACGGCAGGTCTCAAACCTTGACCGAACGGACCCGCTCCAAGTCCGCGGGGATCGGAAGGGCGCGTCGCGACCGCTCCACAAGCTCGCGCGCCATGCCCCGGGCCGGACCCTGCATGGGACCCGGCGTCGCCGCGAGCGAACGCAGCGCCTTGAGCAGCCGCATCGTCACCGGCACGTCGCCTGCGCCGTACCGGGCGATGGGGCCGAAGATGTCGTTCAGCAGATCGGCATCCGCCAGCGGCGCGGCCAGCACCCGATTGCATGGCGAAGAGTCCGCCTCGTCCTCCGCCGCGGGCTCCAGCCAGATGTCCAGCAGCCGGACGCCCGAACCGATGACCTGGACCGCTGTGCCGGGATCGTTGACGCCCGGCGACAGCGCCTTGGCGGCTATTTCGGCCAGAACGACCAAGCCGAAGCGCGGATCCTGGTCGTAGGAGCGGGAGTCTCCGAGCGCGAAAGCCGACCGGACCTCCGCCCGGTCCTTCTCATCGCACTGGGCGAGACCGATACGGGCCAGGGCCTCCCCCCGCCGCACGAAAGCGCCGGGAGAGGCCAGAATCTGGACCTGGCAGTCCAATTCCGCCGCCGCATCTTCAAGCCGGTCCGGGTCGATGTTCTGGACATAGCCGGTCTTGTCGCTGTGGATCAGGACCCCCGCCGACAGCGCACCCTGGCGTCCGCCGAGGAAGGGACGGCGCCTACGGGCCTTGAGGGCCTCGCAAGCGCGGCTCTCGACCAGTTCGATCATGTGACCGACCCGGGCGAGGCTGGACAGGCGGTTAATCCAGGCCAGCAGTCGGTAGGCGACGAGCGCCACCACTGCCAGGCTGACGAGGAACAGGATCGCGCGACCGCCGGCTCCGTAGTAGCTGGCGTTGATCGCCGTGACGGCGACGATGGAATAGAGGAACGCCCCGACAAAGGTGGCGAGGGACTTCTGGGTCTGTCCGTCGCTGGTCACGAGGGCGGCCACCCTCGGCGTCGCGCCTTGGGAGACGGCGGTGTAGGCAGTGACCATGGCGCCGACCGAGAAGGTCGCGACCGCCAGCAAGCTGGAGGCCAGAATGGTCAGGATCTGCTCGACCGACTCCCCGCCCAGCCGCTGGGCCATGGCGTCCGGCACCCAACGCGCCCCCACGGAGGCAAGCAAGGCGGCTCCGACGCCCAGAACGGCGTAGGTGGTGGCCCGGAACCACAACTCCCGGGTCAGCCGGAGCCAATAAAATCGCCAGCGGTTCATTCGTGCGCCCCTGCCGCCCTATGGCGGTCAATCATTCAACGCTCCGCCCCGGCCAAGGTTCGTCTCACCCGGCCAACCGCGCCCTGCCGGACCCCCTGGACACGAAATTACCGCTTTACATGACAGTCCGCTGACCCTACATCGCGGCTTCCGGCGGACCCCGTGGTCTGACACTATGCGCTGCTAACGCCGGCTGGGTTTAACAATTACAGGGGTTTACGTGAATTGCGCACGTATCCATTTCCCCTGGACCTGGTCCGCGAGCGGTCCCCTGAACGTCCCGTCGCACTCGTGCGACCGCGTTCGGTTTCCGTAGCGGCGCGCTGGTTCCAGGATAATCTAAAGGCCGACGTCTTCTATGCTGTGAAGGCCAATCCCTCGCGCTGGGTCATCGAGACCCTCGTGGAGGCTGGCGTCACCGGCTTTGACGTCGCCTCGCTGGCAGAGATCGAACTGGTCCGTTCGGTCAGCGCCGACGCGCGTCTGGTCTTCATGCATCCGGTCAAAAGCCGGGGCGCCATCACCCGCGCCTATTTCGATCACGGCGTCCGCACCTTCTCGCTGGACAGCCATGACGAGCTGGCCAAGATCCTCGACGCCACCGGCGGCGCCAAGGACCTGAACCTGCTGGTCCGGATGACGGTCTCGGCCGACGGCGCGGCCTATTCCCTGTCGGGCAAGTTCGGCGTCTCGCCGGACCAGGCTCCGTCCCTGCTGCTGGCCACCCGCCAGGCGGTTGTGGACGGTCTGATGGGCGTCTGCTTCCACGTTGGGTCGCAGTGCATGCGGCCGTCCGCCTATGAGGCCGCCATGGCCCAGGTCGGCCGCGCCATCACCCGGGCCGGCGTGTTCGTGGACATCGTCGACGTCGGCGGCGGCTTCCCCTCGGTCTATCCGGGCATGGTCCCGCCGGACATGCAGGAATACGCGGACGCCATCCATCGCGGCTTCAACGAGATGCCGGTGTCGGAAACGACCGAGCTGTGGTGCGAGCCCGGCCGGGCGCTGGTGGCCGAAAGCTCGTCGGTGCTGTGCCGCGTCGACCTGCGCAAGGGCGACGCCCTGTATCTGAACGATGGGTCCTACGGCTCGCTGTTCGACGCCACCCATTCGCGCTGGCCCTTCCCGACCAAGCTGGTCCGGGACGGCGCCTCCTCGAACGACCTGAAGCCGTTCCGCTTCTACGGCCCGACCTGCGACTCCATCGACCACATGCCGGGACCGTTCTGGCTGCCGGCCGATGTACAGGAAGGCGATTTTATCGAGATCGGCATGCTGGGCGCCTATGGCGTGGCCATGTCGACCGGCTTCAACGGCTATGGCGAACACGACATCGCCGGGGTCGAGGACGCCCCGATGGCTTCGCTCTATGGCCTCGCCCCGCGCTCCATCCCCACCGTGCGCACCACGGCGGAAGAGACCGCGCGCAAGGTGGTTCGCCTGTCCCGCCCCAAGGGCAAGGCCGGCCAGCGGAAGAAGCAGCGGCGCTGATCGCTACCCTCTCCCATTGGGAGAGGGATTGAGGCTCGCAGAGCGTAGCGATGCGCAAGCCGAAAGGGTGAGGGGTTAAGGCGCCAAGGCGTCGAACACCGGAACCCCTCATCCTCCCACTCGCTATCGCGAGCGGGCCCCTCCTTCTCCCTCTGGGAGAAGGGTCTTGCTGGTCGCTCCGTCCCAGCCAGACCCTCATCAACGACGGGCGCTCAAATCAAAGGGAAACCCTTGCAATGAACGCTCCCGTTCAGACCAACCAGAAGGCCCAGCTGCTCCAGACCACGGTCGAGCACGTCGACATCACCTCGTTCGACGCCCGCCCGATCATCGACAGCATGCGCAAGATGTCGTTCTCGAGCCGCGACACGGCCCGGGCGGCCGACATCTTCAACATGGCCATCGAGGACAAGGACTGCTCGCCGTGGCTGATCCTGGCCGGTTCGACCTCGGCCGGCGGCTGCATGCATGTGTACCGCGACATGGTGAAATTCGGCATGATCGACGCCGTGGTCGCCACCGGCGCCTCGATCGTCGACATGGATTTCTTCGAGGCTCTGGGCTTCAAACATTACCAGGCCGCGGGCGAGGTGGACGACAACATCCTGCGCGAAAACTACATCGACCGGATCTACGACACCTATATCGACGAGGAAGAGCTCCAGGCCTGCGACCATACCATTCTGGAGATCTGCAACGCGCTGGAGCCGCGCGGCTATTCCTCGCGCGAGTTCATCTGGGAGATGGGCAAATGGCTGAGCGAGGGCAACGCCAAAAAGGAAGGCTCGCTGATCCAGACCGCCTATGAAGAGGGCGTGCCGATCTTCTGCCCGGCCTTCGTCGACAGCTCGGCCGGCTTCGGCCTGGTCAAGCACCAGAAGGAGCGGATCGCGGCGGGCCAGCCCTATCTGATGATCGACGCGGTCGCGGACTTCCGCGAACTGACCGACATCAAGATCGCGGCGGGCGTGACCGGTCTGTTCATGGTCGGCGGCGGCGTGCCGAAGAACTTCGCCCAGGACACCGTCGTCTGCGCCGAAATCCTCGGCGTCGAGGCCGAGATGCACCGCTATGCGGTCCAGATCACGGTCGCCGACGTGCGCGACGGCGCCTGCTCGTCCTCGACGCTCAAGGAAGCCGCCTCGTGGGGCAAGGTCCAGACCACGCACGAGCAGATGGTCTTCGCCGAAGCCACCACGGTCGTGCCGCTGATCGGCTCTGACGCCTACCATCGCGGATCGTGGAAGAACCGCGACAAGCGCCGCTGGAACAAGCTGTTCGGCAAGTAGCACGCCTTACGGCGCACGAGACTGGGGCCGGGATCGCATCCCGGCCCTTTTTCGTATGCGGAACCCGGACAGGCTCGGTTCGCTTTGTCAGGCGAAGGAGCTTCTCCATGAGCGACACGCCGCAGACCGCCGACGCCCGCGAGGCCGAAGACATGGGCGAAAAGCCTGACCTGGGCCGGACCCCGGACGCCCTGACCGAGGCCCTGTCGGGCAGCGGCATGGGTTCGGACACCCGCGCAGGCAGCCTGCAGGGCGGTTCCGCGACGGGGTCCGAGATCGATCCCGATCAGGAAGCTATCGACGCCAAGCTGGCCAGCGAGGGCATGGCCCTTGCCGACCCGCAGCCGCAGGCGAAGGCCGATCCGGACCCGGTCAAGAACACCGGAGAGGATGCGACCGGCGCCGGGGGCGAACCCGTCGACGGCGGAGGGGGCGAGGCCGACGCCGCGACCGGGTGACGTCTGCGTCATCCGCGCCTTGGCGAAGGCGCGAACCCGCCTTGCCGCCGCCTCAGGCTTGGGCCACGGTGCGGCCACTCAACGACAGTCTTTTCAAGGACGATACGGGATGAAGCGCACGCTCGCGACGGCCGCAGTGATGGCGGCCATGGCCATGGCCGGTTGCAGCCAGGCCCCCGCGGATGAGGCCCGGGCCGCCGCTGAAGCCGTCGCCGCCGCGGACGCCGCGGCCCCCGCCGCCGCTGCACCGGCTGAATCCTCCGTCGTGGCGACCCACGCGGCCCCCGGAGCCCCGGCCTTCGCCGTCGTCTATCCGGGCGGCACGGCCCAGGGACCCGTCACCGTCGCGCGCGGTCCTGACGGACCCGGCGGCATCCTCAGCTTCACCACCGAGGCGACCCCGGACGCCGTGGTCGCCTTCTATCGCAAACGCGCCGAGGCGGCCGGCCTGGCCTCGGTCATGGCCATGAACACCGGCGAGGCTCGCGCCTATGGCGCTGCCGCCGAGGACGGCAGCGGCAAGCTGCTGCACGTCGTCGCCACGCCGGTCGAGAACGGCCCGACCAGCGTGCAGCTGGACTGGGCCAACGGCCGGTGAAACCGGCCGCCGTCCTGGCCGCCTGCCTCCTGGGCGGGTGCGCCGCCGGGGGCGCCCCTTCGGCCCTGATCTCGCCGCCCTCGGGCTACCTTGATGCAGCCGGCGTCCGGGCGGTCGGTGCGGAATTCACGCCCTATCCCATCCATCCGGAAGCAGAGCAGGCGGTATTCGACTCGGTCGAACCGGGCACGGACCGCTGGTGGTTGGCTATCGCCCACGCCGAACTGCGGCCGCCGGAGGCCGCCCAGCATTTCGACTGCATCCTGGGCACGCGGCTGGCGGAACAGCCACGCCTCGCCCTGAACAGACTGATGAACCGGCTGCTGATCGACTCAGCCAGCGTCACGAATGCCCTCGCTGAGCGCGCGCCACGACGCCGGCCGGTCGCCCAACGGCCCGACCTGCAGCCCTGCGTCCGGATGGACGAGGCCTCCCGCAACAGCCCGTCCTGGCCCGCGAGCGGCGCGGTCGCCGGGTCGGCCTATGGCGAGATGTTCGCCGCCCTGGCGCCCGATCAGGCGGCGGTGGCCAGACGACGGGGCATGGACATCGCCTTCAGCCGCGCCCTGTGCCGCGTGAACTGGCACGCCGACGTCACCGACGGCTTCCAGATCGGCCGGACCGTCTATGAGCGGGCGACCGCAGCACCCGATTTCGCCGCGGACCTTGAAGCCGCACGGGTCGAGGTCGCCGCCGCCCGGGCCGAGGGGGTGATCAATCCCGCCTGCGCAGCGGAACGGCGGGCCCTGAGACGGACCGGCTAACAGGCCGGACGGGGGCCGACCAGCGAGCCGTACAGATCCGTGCGCCGATCCCGGAAGAAGCCCCAGGCGGCGCGGTGGCGGTCGATGAAGTCGAGGTCGAAGGTGTGGACCAGCGCCCCCTCCTCGCTCCGTCCGAAGCTTTCGACCAGGTCGCCGCGATGATCGGCGATGAAGGATGAGCCGTAGAACACCTGCCCCGCCTCATTGACCTGTTCGTGGCCGATACGGTTGGCGCCGACAACCGGCACCACATTGGACACCGCATGGCCCTGCATGGCGCGGCGCCACGGCTCGGCGGTGTCCAGCTCCTTGTCGTGTGGTTCCGAGCCGATGGCGGTCGGGTACATCAGCACCTCGGCCCCCTGCAGCATCATCGACCGCGCGGTCTCGGGGTACCACTGGTCCCAGCAGATGCCGACGCCGATGCGGCCGTGGCGGGTGTTCCAGACCTTGAAACCTGTGTCGCCGGGCCGGAAATAGTATTTCTCCTGATAGCCGGGGCCGTCGGGGATGTGGCTCTTGCGATAGACGCCCAGGGCCGAGCCGTCGGCGTCCAGCATGACCATGGAGTTGAAATAGTGCGGCCCCTCGCGCTCGAAGATCGAGACAGGGATGGCGACGCCGAGCTCGGCCGCCACGGGCTGCAGCGCCGTCACGCAAGGGTGCTCACGCCACGGATGGGCGCCGGCGAACCAGCGCTCCTCCTGTGAGACGCAGAAATACGGACCCTGAAAGAGCTCGCTGGGGAGGATGACCTGCGCGCCCTTGCCGGCGGCCTCGCGGACCAGGGCGATGGTCTTGTCGATGTTGGCCTGCAGATCCTCGCCATAGGAGGTCTGGAGCGCGGCGACGGAGATCGTACGGGCCATCAGGCAGGCTCCTGCTGGGAGATGCAGTGGAAGGATCCGCCGCCCGAGAGGATGGCGATGGAGGACAAGGGGATGATCTCACGGTCCGGGAAGACCGTCTTCAGGCCCCGACACACCAGGTCGACGGCGCGCGCATTGCCGTAGTCCGGCACGATCACCGCGCCATTGGCGATGAGGAAATTCATGTGGCTGGCCGGGATAGGCCTGTCGTCCTCGTCGCCGATGAAGCCGGGCGACGGCAGGCGCAGCACTTTCAACGGCGCGCCGGTCGCATCCGTCATTTCTGACAGCGCCTTCGCAATCGCGTCATAGACCTCGTCATTCGGGTCACCCCGGCCCCAGGCGATGGGGCAGGCCACGACGCCCGGCGCGACGAAACGGGCGAGGTTGTCGACGTGGCCGTCGGTGTGGTCGTTCAACAGGCCGTCTCCGAGCCACAGCACCTTGCGCGCGGCCAGAGATTCCGTCAGCGCGGCCTCCGCCGCGGCCTCGGTCCAGCCGGGATTGCGGTTCGGGTTCAGCAGGCACTGACGGGTGGTGACGATCGTCCCCTGCCCGTCGTGATCCAGCGCCCCGCCTTCAAGAATGAAGTCGTGACGGTCCAGCGCCACACCGGAGGCCGCACCGATCTGGTCCGCGACCGTGTCGTCGTGTTCGAGTTCGTACTTCCCGCCCCAGCCGTTGAAGCGGAAGGCGGAGGCTGTATCCGAACCGGCGCCGAAGATCGGGCCCGTGTCGCGCAGCCAGATGTCCCCGAACCGCCCGTCGACGACCTCGACATTGGCGACCCCGGCGAAGCGAGCCCGGGCGTCGTCCAGAGCCTCGGCCCTGCCGATCAGCAGCCTGACCTGTTCGCGCCCCGGTCCGGCGAGGGCGCGGACCAGGGCCTCGACCTCGGCCTGGGCGGGCTCGAGATTTTCCTCCCACAGCTCGCCATGGCTGGGCCAGCCGACCCACATGGCGCGGTGCGGCGACCATTCGGCGGGGATGGGGTTGGTCATTGGAGCGGGAAGTCCTGAACGGCGGCGGGGCGACCGCGCCAGATAGACACGCCGGACCCCGACTTCAACTCATGCCGACTTCCGGGTTCGCCCGAGGCGCTGCGTGGCGGTCGAAAGAAAGGGGCGGTCCGTTGCCGGACCGCCCCTCCTTCAGTCTGTTTCGATCGCCTGGGTCTAGAACCGCATGCCGAGCGTGAGTTGGGCGGTGCGCGGCGAACCCAACGAGTAAGTCCGGGCCTGACCGCTCCGATTGGCGGTGCCAGCCGGTACGCGGGGATCGGTCGTCACCACGGTCGACAGGCCATTGCTGCCGGTCGAGATGTTGCCGAGGTAGTCCTCGTCGAACAGGTTGGTCACGTTCAGCCGGAGGAAGGCGCCACGGATGCCGAAGGTGTCGGTCAGGTCGTAGCGCACGTCCATGTCGGCCACCGTATAGGCCTCCGAGATTTCGTCGTTGACGTCCGTCGCGAACCGCTCGCCGACATATTTGGCCTGCAGGCCGACATGCACGTTCTCGGTCACATCCCAGTCGACCCGGGCCGCATAGGTCCAGTCGGGGGTCTCAACCAGCGTCTTGCCCGCGGTCTGCAGGACGAGCGGGATAGGCGTGGTGGCCGGCGAGACCGCGCAGGCCGGCGTGCTGCCTGGAACCTGGTTGGCGGTCGTGCAGTTGAAGTTGCCCAGGAACAGATTGTCCTGCAGCTCGCTCTCATTATACGACGCCGACAGATTGACGACGAAGCTGTCGGTGAAGGCGTAGCCCAGTTGGCCGTCGAAGCCCTGTTGCTCCACCGCGCCGACGTTGCGGTCGACGAAGAAGCCGAAGGTCGGCGACGACGGGTCGTTGTCCTGCGAGGCGACGATGCGGTTCTCGAACTCGACCTTCCAGAACGCCAGTTGGGCGATCAGGTCCTGGTTCCGGAAGCGGTAACCCAGGTCATAGGACTTGGTCGTCTCGGGCTGGACGGTCGAGAAGTCGATGGAGTTGTCCGTGACGTTACGAACCGGCTGGTACAGGTTGTCCGTCCGCGGCACCGACAGGCCTTCGGCATAGCTGAGGTAGACGCTGTGGCCTTCACCGAAGCGATAGACCGCGCCGACGTTCGGAAGCACGTCATTGTATTCGAGGGTGGTCTCGTACGGCGGAATGAACTGTGTCGTACCGGTGCTGGCGAAGGTGACGTTGCCGTTGGCCAGCGTCGCCGAGGGTGTCTCGGTGGTGCAGCGCACGTTTGAGGAACCGTTCTGCGAGAAACAGTTCTGGTCCAGATCGCGGGTGAAGTTGGGTGCGCGGACGCCGATGTTGATCGTCAGCGAGTCGTCGAAGAAGTCGCCGATATATTCGACGGCGAACTGTTGCAGTTCGGCGATCGAGAAACGGTCGCGTCCCCGCAGGAAGGAGCCGTCGCGTCCGATAATGCGGGCACCCTCGTCGCCCCAGACTTCCTGGCCGCCGAACACGTTGGGCGGCACGTTGGCGCCGTCCGTCCGGGTCCATTCGCCCGTCTGGCGGTGACGGCCGTAGTCCAGCGAATAGGCGGCGCGGACACGGTGGTCTTCGTTCAGGTCCCAGATCAGCGAGCTGGTCAGGCCGTAACGGTGGGTGTTGGTGTTGTTCGGCGTGTACAGGCCGACGTTGTCGCAGGTGTCGCCGTCGCCGTTCAGGTCAACGCCGGTGCGGTTCACGGCGACGGCGGCGCACTGAACCGGCGTCGTCACCGTGGCGTTGTTGGTGGTGTTCTGGTCGAGACGGTCGTCACGCTCACCGACGAGGGTGAAGCCGCCGCCGTTGGCGATGACATACTGGAACGACGGATCGAAGGTGAAGCGCAGGTTGTCGGTCAGGCCATAGCTGAACTGACCGCGGATGTTGCCCGTGTTCGACGGGTTGATCCGGATGCCGTGGTAGTTGGTGCAGCTGCCGGTCAGGATCGAACCATCGGAGAGGATGCGCGTCGAGCCGGTGCTCTCGTTCTGGACGGTGCCGTCCACGCCGCCGGGACGGAAGCAGGCCTGGTCATTCTCGAGGAAGGTTCCCGCGTTGAACTGGGCCTGGTTGATGAAGTTATTGTAGAAAGAGTTGCGGTTGACGTTCCAGTGACCGGCGAGGCTGGCGAAATCGCCGTCGCCCAGGTCCTGGTAGAGCTTGCCGTTGAACTGGGTTTTCTCCAGTTCGCCCGGACCCTTGAACTTGTCATAGTTGGTGTAGGAGAAGGCCCCATAGGCCGTGGTGCCCCAGGGACCGAATGCGCCGGTGTCGAAACGGATGAAGCCGCGGCGGTAGTTGTTCTCGCCGATCGAGGTGTTGATCTGCAGGCCGGCTTCTTCCAGCGGACGCGCCGAGCGGAAATTGATGGTGCCCCCGGTGGCCGAGGCCGTCGGGCTGTCGACGTCGGTGGTGCCCTGGTTGACCGAGGCGCGCTCGATCAGTTCGGAGTCCAGCTGTTGGTTGGTGTACACCGCGTAGTTGCCGGTGTCGTTCAGCGGCATGCCGTCGAAGGTCAGCGAGACGCGATTGCCGTCAAAGCCGCGCAGACGGATGTTGCCGCCCGAGTTGCCGTAGGGGTCGCTGTTCACGAAGTTCAGACCGGGAACCAGGTTCAGGGTCTGGAGGATTGTCTGGCCCGATGTCTGGGTCGCGATGAACTCCTGCGAGATGCTGGAGCGCGTCTTGGCGACCGTCTCGGCGACGATCACGCCCTCGATGCTCGCCTGGCCGCGCGTCCCGGTCACGATGACAGTGTCCAGCTCTGCGGCGCCCTCGGTTGCGACCGTGCCCGAGGATTGGGCCGAAGCGGCCCCGGCGACCAGAAGGCCGCTGAAGAGGGCGGTGGTCGCCCAGAGCGCACGTTTGCGGTTCGTCATGTTTGTTGATCCCCGATGAAGAAGAGCGCGTGCGCCCGGCAACCGGCGGCAGCCGGCTAATCTCCCGCCCCCTCTAGGCGTGCCATCGGAAAGTGGGACGACATTCGTGTGACAGTGATATGACAGTCGGGTCCGGTGGCGTCAGAGACACACCCGGGCCGGGCCGAAACTGTGGATGATTCCGTCCCCGCTCGCCTTGCCGGGGAGTGAGGAGCATTCCCTCCGGGCCCGGAACGATTTGGAGGGCCTCAGGCGTCGTCTATTCCCCCCAGACAACCCGCAAACGGGCGGATCGCCCGCAGAATCGGCTGTAGCCGGCATATCGCACCGGATTGAGCCGGGCGAAATCCTGATGCCAGGCCTCAGCCGGCCAGAACCGCGCCGCGTCGCGAACGGGCGTGACGAAGCGAGCGGCGCCTATCCGGGCCGCCGCTGCGCGGCGGGAGGCCTCTGCGGCCGGTTTCTGGGCCGGGCTGGCGAACACAGCCGTGGCATAGGACGCCCCCTGATCACAGAACTGGCCGTCAGGGTCGGTGGGATCGATGGTCCGCCAGAACCGGTCGACCAGCTGGCGATAACTGATGCGGGCCGGATCAAAGGTCACCTGGACCGCCTCGAGGTGGCCGGTGCCGCCGCGGACCACCTGATCATAGGTCGGATTGGCGGCCCGACCGCCGGCGAAACCGGACACTGCGGCGACCACGCCAGGCATTCCCTCGAAATTGGCTTCGACGGACCAGAAACAGCCGCCGGCGAAGACCGCGACCTCGCGCCGGCCGCTGTCCCGCGCCTGCGGGCCGGAAGGGGCGCTTTCAGCCGGGGCGCCCGGCGAGCAGGCGGCGAGGGCGAGGATCACGAGACTGCAAACGGCGCGGCGCGACATTGGGGCGGGATCTCCGGCGGCGCGACGGGCCCGCGCCATGGCCGATGTACGATCGTCGCGCCCCCGCGGTTTCAGATCAAGCGCCCAAAGCAAAACCGCCGCCCCCCTTTCGGGAGGCGGCGGCTCTGTGTTGCTGGCCT
>NZ_JBHYDN010000017.1:0-52885 GCF_051860745.1 Brevundimonas sp. | reverse complement strand
GATCACCACCGATTTGGGAATCCCGATTCCAACAAAACGGGCCACGCTCTAGCCGGGCCTCCGGCTGTTGGCGAGCCGCCTCCAAACCCAGTCGACGACATCCATGGTAGGGGCGGGCGTCACGCGCTCGACCTCACCTCCGCCAGGGTTTCAGCAACGGCGTCACCATCGGAATGGTGAGCATGGTCGATCCAACGCCATCAGCAGCAGGGCGGTGAAGGCGTCGTTCGTGATGACCTGCGGATTGAAAACGGCCGCATGGGCGTCTGGGAACACGGCCCCGAGCACGCCGGGCCCCGGCAGGATCGCGTGGTTAATGGTGCCCGCCAACTATTCTGTCGGCCCGGTTCGCTCACATGCGCGCATGCCGGTCGTCCTCGCCCCGACCGAGGCCTGAACGGACCACGGTCAACGGCCGGACTGGCCGTAGCGGCGCTCAACCGGCGCATACCGGTCCCAGACGGCGCGATCGGCCAGTGACCGCAGCAGCTTGATGTACTCTGCGTGACTCCAGGCCAGTGGCGTCGCCGAGTTCGTGCCTTCGCCCGGCTGATAGCCCCTCGGCGTGCCATGGCCGACACCGTCCCAGACCTGTTCCGGCAGCAGAAGCCCATCGTTGGCGAAGGACTCCATTCCACGCACATAAGTCTGGCGGATCGCTTCGAAGGCGGCGTCGCCCGCGCCCTCCGCGACGGCGCGGGCGATTTCGTAGTGGCCGCGCTCGCCGGTGAAGATCGGCCAGACCCGGCCGCGCTGGCCCGGCGTCATGCCGCCCACGCCGTAGTTGCCGCCGTTGTCCGTGTTCTCGCCATAGCCGTCGTTGCCGTAGCGGCGGAAGCCGGGGACGCCGTTCACGTCGTAGTGGACGCGGAAGCGATCCTCGCGCGTCTGGTCATCGTACTCCGGCAGGGTGGCGAGGATGGAGGGCGCGTTCGGCGCGCGGACGCCATAGCGGACCAGTTCGAGGAAGCCGCCGTCGACGATGCGGTCCTCGGGCATGGCGGGCTGGCCGTTGTTCTCGCCGAGCGGGGCCTTGTCGTTGGGATCCTCGTTGCGGCTCAGGCGCAGGAAATAATTCCCGTCGCCGAACTCGCCGGAGGTGGTGAACATCCGCGCTTCGATCTTCGAAGCGTAGTCGTCGGCGGCGGCCTGGTAGCGAGCGGCGGAAGCGGGGTCGCCCGAGGCGCGGGCGATGTCGGCGGCTACGGTAAGCCCGGCGATGACGGCGGCGGTGGTGGAGGGGGAGTAGCCCTCCTGTTCCTCCCAGCGCTCCTGCTGGGTCCAGGGCGGGGTAACCTGACGGTCGTTCCACAGGATTCCGGCCTTGCCGCCCTCGACCAGGAAGTCGGCGGCGGGCTTGATCATCCGGCCGTACATGGTCGCCAGTTCGGCGTCGGAGACGATCCCGGCCTTCCACAGCTTCCAGCCCAGCATGATCGGCATGGCGGTCTGGTCCAGCTGGACCCCGACCCATTCGATCTCGCCGTCGACGTGGGTCTTCTGCAGGAACCAGCCGGTCGCGCCGGTGTTGCCCGGCGTGTCGGCGCGGACCTGGACTTGGGGCAGGTAGCGAAAGGCCGCCAGCGGCGTCTCGGTATCGCCGAGCGCCAGCAGGGCCATGGCCACCTGATAGAAGTCGCGCGGCCAGACGGCCTTGTAGCCGGTCGAGGGACTGGCGGCGTCGACCGTGTCGCCCCACGGGTTGCTGAGGGAGGCGATCAGGGCGCCGGCGTGGGTGTGATCCTCCTGCACCTTCAGCATCAGGGCCGAGGCGTAAGCCAGCTTGCCGCCGTCGGCGGACTGTTCGGCGATACGGGGGAGGTCGGTCAGGGCGGCGATGTAGTCCTCCCAGCCGACCCGGCCGCCCTCGCCGTTGAAGCGGGCGAGGACCTCGTCGAGGCCGGTGGAGAAACTATCGTTGGCGGCGCGGCGGGCGTCCTGGCGGGAGGCGCCGAAGCCGATGACGAAATCCTGGCTGAGCGTCTGGCCGGCGCGAACGCGCGACAGGCCGGCGGTCAGCATGATGCTGCCGGTGTCCTCGCCGGTGGAGCGGTAGACACGATCGAGGCGACCGTCGGCGAGGTCGGTCAGGCCGTCGGAAGCGCCGACGAAGCCGACGCTGGCGGTCGTGAAGGGGCGGTCGGCCTGGAGCACCAGATGGGTGTCGCCTTCCGAGGCGTAGAGGGCGCCCGGCTCCAGGGTCTCGGCGTCGCCGACGAGGATCCGGGCGACGGCGACGGCGTCGCCGCTGTCCCCCACCCCGGTATTGGCCATGTGCGGTTCGAGCAGCAGGTAGGGGGTGATGTCGCCGCGCAGGGACCGGATGGAGACGCGGACCACCAGCGATTGACCATCCGGATCGGTGTAGATGCGCTTCTCGATCTCGTAGCGGCCGGCCTTGTCCGTGGTGATCACCCGGTAGGCCGGCGACAGGGGGCGGCCCTGTTCGTCCGTATGCAGATATTCGGTGCGGCTGGTGGTGTCGGTCCCCTCGACTGACAGGCCGCTGTCGGTGACGACGGCGAAGCGCAGCTGCTTGATCTGGGCCTCGTGGATCAGGCCGTACATGGTCTCGGTCAGGACGCCGTCGGCGAGGGAGAACCAGACCCTCGACACGACTCCGGTCCGCCCGCCGTCGCGGTACTGGCCGTCGACATAGGCCTCGTAGGAGGCGCCGGCGCCGGTCTTGGCGGCGTTGACCCAGGTCGGCGCGTCGCCCGGCGCGCCGGGGGCGATGGAAACGACCTCGGGGGCGGGGTCCTGCGCCGCCGGGGCGCCGCCGTCGGGCAACATGTCCCGCAGGGTCGAGCAGCCGCCGGTGGCGAGAAGGACGGCTCCGAGGAGAAGCGGGGAAAGGCGCATGGCGGAACTCGTCAGGCTGGGGGAAGCAGGAAGGTGAGGGGGGCGTCGAGGCGTTGGTTCCACGACCGCTCATTGTGCTCCGCGCCCGGAAAGACCAACGAACGGAATCGGTCGGGACCCCAGCCGGCGCCGCGGATAGTGGCGTCAATGCGGCTCTGGAACTCGGCGTAGACGGCGTCGAGGCTTTCGTCGCCCCGGTCGAAATAGAGACGGTGACCGCCGGGCGGCGGCAGATCGGCGCCGACCACGTCGGTCCAGGCCTCGGTGAGCCGGGCGCGCCATGCGGACAGCGCTGCCGGGTCGGTCAGCTGGTCGATGCGGATCGGCCAGTGGGTCGAAACGCACCCCGCGGCTCCGAACACGTCGGGGTGTTTCATCAGGGCGTACATCGAGATCAGCCCGCCCATGCTGGACCCCATGACCACGGTGTCGTCGCGGTCCGGGCGGGTGCGGTAGCCGCTGTCGATGAACGGCTTCAGCTCCTCGACGAGGAAGCGGACATAGCCGTCGGACAGGGACTCGCCGCCGTAGATGGCCTGGACATCGGCGCGCATGTCGTCGGGCAGGGCGCGGATCAGGTTGGCGGGGATGTATTCGCGGAGGCGCAGGGGGGTGTTGCCGATCCCGACCACGATCGGCGCGCGGATCTGACCCTCGCCGCCGAGCCGAGCGACATGCTCGTCCACGCCCCATTCGGCGCCGTAGGGCGCGCGCGCGGCGTCGAACAGGTTCTGGCCGTCGTGCATGTAGAGGACGGGCCAGCGGGCGGACGTGTCGTCGTCGTAGCCGGGCGGGAGCCAGATGGTGATGTCGCGAGGCTGGACGTGGGCCGAGGGCATGGCCGGGTGTTCGACCAGACGCCCCTGCGTCGGGGCTTCGGCGCGGGCGGGAGCGGCGCGGGCGGCGGCCGACAGCGGTAGCGCCGACAGCCCGGCCAGCAGGGCGCGGCGATCCAGCCTCATGCCGCCTCCCGCCTCGCCTCGGGCACCAGCAGGCTGCAGCCGGCGGCGATCAGGAAGCTGACCGCGCCGAGGACCAGGGCCCAGATGGCGTCGCCGCCGAAGACGCCCTTGAGGATCGCGCCGAGGATGGTGGCGGCGACCAGTTGGGGCACGACGATGAAGATGTTGAAGATGCCCATGTAGACGCCCATTTTCCGGCCCGGCACGGCGTTGGCCAGGATGGCGTAGGGCATGGAGACGATCGAGGCCCAGGCGAAGCCGACGCCGATCATCGGCAGCCACAGCAGGGCCGGGTCGCGGATAAGGAAGACGCCGAGGAAGCCGGCGGCGCCCAGGGTCAGATTGACCGCATGCGCCCCGCGCAGGCCGGTCCTGTGGGCGACGACCGGGATCAGGAAGGCGGCCAGGGCGGCGACGCCGTTGTAGACGCCCATCAGCACCCCGACCCAGTTGGCCCCTTCGCCATAGCCGGCCGAGGTCGGATCGGGCGAGGCGAAGTGTACGGCGGTGACGGCCGGGGTCATGTAGATCCACATCGAGAACAGGGCGAACCAGCTGAAGAACTGGACCACGGCGAGGCCCTGCATGGTCTTCGGCATGGCGAAGATGTCGCCCATGATCTCGGTCAGGGGGTTGGAGCGGTTCGCGGCGGCGAGGGCTCCAACCGCCATCTGCATCAGGCCGAAGGCGACGATGAAGCCGGCGAGGACGTAGAGTTCCTTCTGCAGGTCGAGAGCGCCCACCGCGCCCACGCCGAGCGAGCCGGCGAGGGCCCAGACCAGCCCGCCCGTGTACCAGGCGGTCCGCGAGCGGGCGGCGGCGGGCGCGTGGCCGGCGTCGCGGGCCGACTCGAAGGCCTCGATCTGTTCGGGGCTGTATTCGCGGGTGGTGAAGACGGTCCACAGGACGGCGGCCAGCAGGGCGGCGGCGCCGACGTAGAAGGAGATGCGCACCGCCATCGGCACCACGCCCTCAGGCGCGGTCGAGGCGACCGAGAACCACTCGGTCAGGATCCACGGCAGGCAGGAGGCGAACACCGCCCCGGCGCCGATGAAGAAGCTCTGCATCGCATAGCCGGTGGTGCGCTGCTCCTCGGGCAGGTTGTCGCCGACGAAGGCGCGGAACGGCTCCATGGTGACATTGATCGAGGCGTCCATGATCCACAGCATCGACGCCGCCATCCAGAGCCAGGGCGAATGCGGCATAACGACGAGCGCCAGGGTGGTCAGGATCGCGCCGACCAGGAAGTAGGGGCGGCGGCGGCCGAGCGGCGTCCAGGTGCGGTCGCTGAGGTAGCCGATCACCGGCTGGACCAGCAGGCCGGTCAGGGGCGCGGCGATCCACAGGATGGCGAGACTGTCGACCTCGGCGCCCAGGGTCTGGAAGATGCGGCTGGTGTTGGCGTTCTGCAGGCCGAAACCGATCTGGATGCCGAAGAAGCCGACACACATGTTCCAGATCGACAGGCCGCTGAGGCGCGGGCGGCCGGAGGGGGTGATGGGTCCAGCGGTCATGCGCGGCGTCCCCTGCTGATCGGAACGAAGCGGATGGCCTGGCCGCCGCCAGGGGCGAGACGGAGGCTCAGGCTCTCGGCGGCGGTGACTTCGCGCGCCTCGATGACGATGGCCTCGCGGTTGGTCTCCCAGTGGGCGTCGGAGGCGTCGCGATAGATTTCGGCGCGGTAGCGGCGGCCGGGATCAAGAAAGGACAGGGACGCCTCCAGCACCCGCGGCTGTTCGTCAGTCATGGCCCCCAGGAACCACTGGTCGGAGTTGCGGTCCTTGCGCGCGACGGTGACGAAGTCGCCGACCTCGCCATTCAGGACGCGGGTGTCGGACCAGTCCGTGACGACATCCTTGATGAACTGGAACGGGCCGGGGTTGGCCTCGTAGTTTTCCAGCAGGTCGGCTGCCATGACGATGGGGCTGTAGATGGTCACATAGAGCGCCAGCTGTTTGGCCCATGTGGTGGCGATCCCGTCCGGGCTGCGCGTCTCCATGCCGAAGATGCCGGGGGTGTAGTCCATCGGACCGGCGAGCAGTCGGGTGAAAACGAGGTTCAGTTCGTGCTCGGGCGGGTTGCCGGGCTGGCCCCAGGCGCTGAATTCCATGCCGCGGGCGCCCTCGCGGGAGATCATGTTGGGGAAGGTGCGGCGCAGGCCGGTGTCCTTGAACGGCTCGTGGGCGTTGACCGCGACCTGGTATTTCGCGGCCGTTTCGACGACACGAAGGTGGTGCTGGGCCATGGGCTGGCTCTCGTGCCAGGCCAGCCTCGGTTGACCGTCGGGACCGCGCACCCGGGCGCCCGCGGCGTCGGCGACATAGCCCGTCTTGACCGAATGCCAGCCGAAGCGCTGCATCTGGGCGAAGGCGGCGTCCAGCTGCTGCTCATAGTGGAAGCCGTTGCCGCCGGTTTCGTGGTGGCCGATGATCTCGACACCCCTCCGCCGGGCGTGGGCCGCGACGCGTTCGATGTCGAAATCGGGATAGGCCTGGGTGAAGCTGTAGTTCCAGCCGGTCCCAAACCACTCGCCGTCCCAGCCGACGTTCCAGCCCTCGATCAGCACCCCGCCGAAGCCGTGCTCGGCCGCGAAGTCGATATGCTTGATGGCGTTTTCGGTGGTGGCTCCGTGCTTCGGACCCGAGTTCCAGGTCTTCAGGTCGAGGTGCATTTCCCACCAGATGCCGACGTATTTCATCGGCTTGAACCAGCTGACATCGCCGAGTTTGTTGTCCTCGTTGAGGTTCAGGATCAGGCTGGATTCAATCAGGTCGCCGGCGCGGTCGGCGATCTGCAGGGTGCGCCACGGCGTGGTGAAGGGAGTGGTCAGCTCGACCGCCGCATTGGTCAGGCCGGGGGTCAGGAAGGCCTTGAATCGCCCACCCTCGACGCGGCGCAGGTTCATGCCGGAATAGTCGATCAGGGCCGCCTCGTGGATCGATACGTGCAGGCCGTCGTCGGTGCGCACCGTCAGCGGCGTCTGGGCCACGCCCACAGCGTCGATCGGGGTGCGGTTGTAGAGATACTCCTCGCGGTTCCATTCGAAGGCCGGGATCCACCAGGCCGTGCCGGAATCGACGATGGCGAACTCGGTCAGCTCGTCGCCGATGTTGACGGTCTTCAGATTGGGCTGATCCGGGAATTCGTAGCGGAAGCCGATTCCATCGTCATACAGGCGGAAGACGACGTCGATCCGGCGCTCGAGGCCGCCCTTCTCAGTCAGGCGGACGCGCAGCTGGGTGTAGCGATTGCGGATGAAGCGCCGCTCGCCCCACGGCTGCTCCCAGTTGTCGTCGTGGCTGGTCGGGGTCTCGGCCGTAACCGCGAAATTGCGTTCCAGCTTGGGCGCGTCGGTCAGGAGGAAGCCGAGGCGTGAGGGGGCGATGACCGTGTGGCCCAGACGGCCGACGCTGTATTCGGGACGCCCCTCTCCCGTGACGGCCACCGAGACTGACAGGACGCCCTCAGGCGACGAGGCGCCGACCACGGCGGCGACATCCTGGGCTTGGGTCGCCGTGGTCGGAAGCGCTGCGATCAGCGCCGTGGTCGAGATGAGAAGCCGGCGGGTCAGCATGGGGAATCACTCCACGGAACAACACTTGCCAAGCGCGGCCGCAGCGGCGCAGAACAAGCAAGGTTTGCAGCAAATTTTGCAGACGCAGTTTCGACCGGAGTCCCCGCTTGAGCCGCAATACCCGACTGGAAGACCTGGCCAGGCTGGCGGGCGTATCGATCTCGACGGCCTCGCGCGCGCTGAACGACAGTCCGGCGGTCAACGCCCGGACCAAACAGCTGATCTGGAAACTGGCGCGCGAACACGACTACCCGTTCCGCCGTTATATGCCCGCAGGTCCGATCGGCGCCGACGGGGTCATCGCCTTGGTGACGCCGCGTCCGCAGGGCCGCGAGGGCCGGCTCAGTGACCCCTTCTTCCTGGAATTGCTGGCCGGGGTCGGCGAGGCGGCGCGCGAACGCGGTTGCGACGTGATCATGAGCCATTTCTCGCCCACCAGTTACGACGACCTGTCGGCGGCGATGAACACCAGCCGGGCCGACGGGGTGATCTTCCTCGGCCAGAGCACCCTGCACCAGAGCCTGAACCGCCTGGCCGAGACCGAGGGCCGGTTCGTGGTCTGGGGCGCCCAGATGGCGGACCAGGCCTATTGTTCCGTCGGATCGGACAATCTGGCGGGCGGGCGGCGCGCGACCCTGCATCTGGCTCGGCTGGGCCGCAAGCGTATCGTCTTCCTCGGCGACCTCGATCCGCCCGAAGCCATGCAACGCCATCGCGGCTATCTCGAAGCCCTCGCCAAGTCGGGCATCGAGGTCGATCCCGACCTGATCATGGAGGCGCATTTCGAGGTCGAGTCGGCCGAGGCCTCGGTCGACAGTCTCATTCGGCGCGGCGTGAAATTCGACGGCGTGGTCTGCGCCTCGGACCAGATCGCCCTGGGCGCCGTGCGGGCCCTGCTGCACGCCAATCTGCGGGTGCCCGAGGACGTGTCCGTCATCGGTTTCGACAATGTGCCGTTCAGCCGCTATGCGCGGCCGGCCCTGTCGACTATCGCCCAGGACACGATGAAGGCAGGCCGGCTGCTGGTGTCCAAATTGCTCGACAACCCCGGCGACTCCGTCGGCCGGTCGGAGCGGATCCCCACCGACCTGATCGTGCGCGAGAGCTGCGGGGGCTGAGGTCATCCGGCCGCCAGCACCAGACCGGCCATCGGCGGCAGCGTGCCCGATCGTGACGGGTCGAGATTGACCGCCTCCAGGACCTGATGCCCCTCCGGCAGGGTCCAGGCGACGGGCTCGTGACCGAGGTTGAAGACGCAGACCAGACGCTCGCCGTCGTGAACGCGCTCGAAGGCCAGCAGGTCGCCGCCGTCATCCAGCAGGGTCATATCGCCCAGCATCAGGGTCGGGTGCGCCTTGCGAAAGGCGACCAGACGGCGCGTCGCGTGCAGCATGGAGGATGGGTCGCGCTCCTGCTGGTCGACGGCCAGGGCGACGTGACGCGGATCCACCGGTAACCAGGGGTCGACGACCGAAAAGCCGGCCTGGGGCTGGTCGGCCTTCCACGGCATCGGCGTGCGGGCGCCGTCGCGGCCCAGGGTCTGTGGCCAGTTGGAGATGGCCTCGGGATCGACCAGGCGCTCGAACGGGACATCGGCCTGGGGCAGGGCCAACTCCTCGCCCTGATAGATGAAGACGTTGCCGCGCAGGGTCATGAGCAGCAGCATCGCCATCTCGGCGTAGGCCCGGAGATCGCGACCCTCCGCCCAGCGTGAAATGGCGCGCGGAGCGTCGTGGTTCGAGAAGGTCCAGGAGGGCCAGCCCTGCCCATCGCGGCCCTGCCACGCCTCGGCTCCCGCGCGCACCAGTGCTGCGCCGAGCGCCGGTGCATAAAGGTAGAGGAAGCCGTAAGCGCTGTTCAGGTGGTCTTCGCCCTCGGTGAAGGCCTGCATCTCGCGCTCGGCGTGATCGCCGCCGACCTCAGCCACGCTGAACCGTCCGCCGTGGCTGTCGGTCAGGGCCCGAACGCGCGCCAGGAAGTCGACGATCCCCGGCTGGGACTGGTTGTGCACCTTGTCCTGGAAGTCGAACGGCCGGGTCCGCTTGCCGCCGGCGGGCAGGGGCGGGTTATCCGTCAACTTCGGATCGTGCATCGAGAAATTGATGGCGTCGAAGCGGAAGCCGTCGACGCCGCGGTCCAGCCAGAAGCGGGCGGCGTCCAGCAGGGCGTCCTGAAGGTCTGGATTGTGCAGGTTCAGCTGCGGCTGCTCCGGCAGGAAATTGTGCATGTAGTACTGGCCGCGCCGCGCATCCCAGGTCCAGGCCGGGCCGGTGAAGACCGACTGCCAGTTGTTCGGCGGCGTGCCGTCGGGGCGGGGATCGGCCCAGACATACCAGTCCGACTTCGGCCCGGTTCGGGACGCGCGGCTTTCGCGGAACCAGGCATGCTGGTCGGAGGTGTGGGCGAACACCAGATCGGTGATGATCTTCAGGCCCAGGCCGTGGGCTTTCTCAATCAGGCGGTCGAAATCGGCCAGGGTTCCGAAAACGGGATCGACATCGCAATAGTCAGCGACGTCATAGCCAAAATCCTTCATCGGCGAGGTGAAGAAGGGGCTGAGCCAGACCCCGTCCACGCCCAGCGAGGCGATGTGGTCCAGATGCGCCGTGACGCCGGCCAGGTCGCCGACGCCGTCGCCGTTGGCGTCGGCGAAACTGCGCGGATAGACCTGATAGATGACGGCGCCCCGCCACCATTCGGCGGCGTCGGACAGGGCGGCGGGGTGTTCGAGAATCTGTGCGGTCACGCTGGTCTTTCGGATACGCAGACAAGATAGCCCAAGGCGGGCACGGAGACAGAGACTGCGCCCGGAGCGGCGCTGCGCGCGGGGCAGGCGCCGATCAGGGCGCGCCATTCGGCGGACCCGACCTCGACCGCGACATTGACGTCGCGCGGCTCGGTCGAGGTGTTGAACACCACCAGGGTCTCGCCGTCATCATCGAGCCGCGAAATGGCCAGCACGCCCGGCGTCTGGTCGGCGGTGCGGACGACGACGCGGCCGCGGCGCAGGCGGACGTCGGCGGCGCGGGCCGCGCTCATTTCAGCGATGCGCCGGTACATGTCGGCGTTGATGTCGAACGGCCCGGCGGCCGAGCCGATGCGGCGGTCGTCGGCGTAGGACGGGACGCGGGTCTCGAACATGTCCTGGCGCGAACGGCGGTCGTCACCGTCGCCGGTGAAGCCCTGTTCGTCGCCGTAGTAGATCACCGGCACGCCGCGGCCGAGCAGAACGAGGGCGTGGGCGAGGGCCGAGCGGTCCAGCAGTTCGGCGTCGGAGATGTCGGGTTTCGCGGTCAGAATCAGATGGCCGATCCGGCCCATGTCGTGGTTGCCGGTGAAGGTCGGCAGGCGCAGCGCCGTCTCCGCCCCGCCGGCGTAGATGGCGTCCTCCATCAGCAGATAGCCCATGGCGTCGGGATTCCCGGCGCCCGTGACCATGTTCTGGACGGCCCGCTGATAGGCGAAGTCCAGCACCGTCGGCAGGCCGTCGATGACCGTGTGCATCGCCGCCGTGCCGGACTGGAAATCGTAAGTCTCGGCGAAGATGTGGAAGTTCGGAATGCCCTTCGCCCGGGCGCGTTCGAGGATGGCGGGGACGAAGGCCTGCCAGAACTCCGGATTGACGTGTCGGGCTGTGTCGATGCGGAAGCCGTCGACGCCATAGTCGTCGATCCAGCCGCCGTAGACGTCGATGAAGCCCTCGACCACCCGCGGATGCTCGGTGAACAGGTCATCGAGACCCGAGAAGTCGCCGTCCATGCGGGCTTCGCTGTACCAGGCGCTGTTACCCCGGTTGTGGTAGAGGCCGACGTCGTTCAGCCAGGCCGGGACCTTCACGGCTTCCTCGCCTGCGGGGACCCAGGGCGTGTACGCGTAGTCCGGGCGGGTCAGGGTCGAGAAGTCGCTGCCCGGCGCGCCCGTGAAGCCGGCGTTGATCGGGTCGCCCTGGAGGCCGCCGCGACGCTGATACGGGTAGTCGCCCTTCCAGCGGTAGCCGCAGTCGTTTCGCGGGCATTCGCGATAGCGGATGACGTCGGCGGTGTGGTTGATGACGATGTCGAGATAGACCTTCATCCCCCGCGCATGGGCGGCGTCGACGAGGGCGCGGAAGTCGTCGTTGGTCCCGAGGTGGGGGTCGATGCGGGTGAAGTCGGTGATCCAGTAGCCGTGGTAGGCGGCGCTCTCGTGGCCCGGAGGCCCCTGCACCGGCTTGTTCACAAACGGCGGCGCGATCCACAGGGCGGTGACGCCCATGCCCTGGATGTAGTCGAGCCGCGCGGTCAGGCCCTTGAGGTCGCCACCGTGGTAGAACCCGGGGTCGGTCGGGTCGTAGCCGGTGGCCAGCCGGTCGCCGGCCAGGCCGCCGCGATCGTTGGCGGCGTCGCCGTTGGCGAAGCGGTCGGGCAGCAGGAAATAGACGACCTCGTCCTCGGCCGGCCGGTCGCGCAGGGCCTGCAGCGGCTCCGAACCGGCGCTGTCCGGGGTCCGGGCCACGGCGGGCATGGCGGCGGCCAGCAGCGCGAGGACCCCGGCGACGCAGGCTCGATTCGGGCGACGGGTGCGTCCGGTCATGGTCGGCGTTCCTCAAATGTCCGCGGACGACGTGGCCCAACGGATCAGTTTGCAAGATTTTGCAGCGGAGGCGTCGCATGTCAATGCGTCTGGATTGAACGTCGAAAATGCGGCGGCGTAAGGCAAAACGGCCTTGTGCACTGCAAGACGACCGGTTGATGCCGTCACATTTTGGCCACGGATGAGCGGGCGAGCGGCAATAGCGGCTTGCATGGTTCCCAGAAGTTTGCATAACTTTGCGGTGACACCGGACGCTTCGTCAGAAAAGCGGCGGCCCCTAGGGAGAATGATGATGAGAAACCAAGTCACCCGTCGCGCGCGTCTTCTTGCAGGAGCCGCTCTCGGCGTGATCGGTATTCTGGCCTTCGCCGGCGGCGCCGCCGCACAGGATGGGGCGCAGGACGAAGGCGAGGCGCAGGAGATCGACGAAGTCATCGTGACCGGCATCCGGTCCTCGATCGAGAGCTCGATTGCGGCCAAGCGGAACAACACCTCGATCGTCGAGGTCGTGACGGCTGAAGACATCGGCAAGTTGCCGGACGTCTCCATTGCGGAGTCACTGGCCCGACTGCCGGGTCTCACCGCCCAGCGACTCGACGGACGCAGTCAGGTGATCTCGATCCGCGGCCTCGGCCCCGACTTTACCACAGCCCTGTTGAATGGCCGCGAACAGGTCACAACCGGCGACAACCGCGGCGTCGAGTTCGACCAGTATCCGTCGGAGCTGCTGTCGGGCGTGACCATCTACAAGACGCCGGATGCGGCGCTGGTCGGTCAAGGTCTGGCGGGTACGGCCGACCTACAGACCATCCGGCCGTTGGCCTATGGCCGTCGCGCCTTCGCCGCCAACGTGCGATACGAGCTGAACGACATCGGCGCCCTGAACGCCGGAACGACGGACAACGGCGTCCGCTACAGCATCTCCTACATCGACCAGTTCGCCGACGGCACCGTCGGCGTGGCGTTCGGCTACGCCCACATGGGCTCGCCCTATCAATCCGAACGCTTCAACGCCTGGGGCTATCCCGAGGTGGCGCCGGGCGCCCGCGTGATCGGCGGCGTCAAACCCTATGTCATGTCGTCCGAACTGGAGCGGGACGGCTTCATGGGCGTCCTCGAGTTCCGGCCCAACGACCGCTGGCATACGACGATCGACGCCTTTTACTCGACGTTTGACAACACCCAGATCCTGCGCGGCATCGAGTTCCCGCTTCAATGGTCCTCAGCCTCGCTCCAGCCCGGCTATACGGTCTCCGACGGCCTGGTCACCCAGGGAACCTTCAACAACGTCCGCGGCGTCGTCCGCAACGATGTGAATACCCGCGAAAGCGAGATTCTGTCGCTGGGGTTCAACACCGAGTTCACGCCGAACGAGCGTTGGACGCTGACGGCCGACGTCAGCTATTCCGGTGTCGACCGCACGGACCAGATTATTGAAAGCTACGCCGGGACCGGGGACAACGGTTCGGGGGCGGCGGACTCTCTGACGTTCAGGATCGACGGCAATGGAGTTCCGCAGTTCGACAACAATCTGAACTATGCCGATTTCAACCTGATCCGCCCGAGCAGCCCGCAGGGCTGGGGTGGCGGCGTGATTCCGGGCGGCCAGGACGGCTATCTGAACAGCCCGACGATCACGGACGAACTGTTCGCCACCCGTCTGCAGGCGACGATGCGGACCTCCGGCGGTCCGGTGGCATCGGTCGATTTCGGCGTCAACTACAACTTCCGCGACAAGGAACTCGTCGCGGACGAATTCTTCCTCGGCGTCGCGGGTGGCGGCTTCCCGGTCGTCCCGGCCCAGTACCGACTTGATCCAACGTCCCTCGCCTTCATCGGCATCCCGGGCATGGTCAGTTACGACACCCTGGGGTTGCTCAACAGCGGCTTCTTTAGTCTCGTCCGCAATCCCAACTCAGACGTCGTTTCCAAGAACTGGATTGTCGAAGAAACCATCATCACGCCGTTCATTCGTGCAAATCTGGAGACGAACTGGGGCAACATTCCCGTGACCGGAAACTTCGGCTTCCAGATTGCGTTGGTGGATCAGAGCTCGAGCGGGTTTGCCGCGACGGGGGGCGGGGCGGGGACGCTGTCTGTCCCGGTCACGGGCGGAGACAAGTATTCCGAGTTCCTGCCCAGCGCCAACCTGATCTTCGAAATCGGCGATCAGCGGTTCCTTCGTCTGGCGGCGGCCCGCACCCAAGCCAGGCCGCGCATGGACGAAATGCGCGCCTCCCGCACCTTCGGCTTCAACAATGCGCTGAACGTTCCGGGCGCCACGGTGAACAGCTCGCCGTGGAGCGGCGGCGGCGGCAATCCGGAGCTGAAGCCCTGGATCGCCAACGTCTTCGACATCTCGATCGAACAGTATTTCGGACGTTCGGCATATGTCTCCCTAGCCGCCTTCTACAAGGACCTGGACACCTACATCTACAACCAGAACCAGGTATTTGATTTCACTGGTTTCCCCACCGGAGCAGGGGCCGCTGTGATCAATCAGGGTCTGGTTTCAGCGCCGGCCAATGGCGAGGGCGGCGCCCTCTACGGGGTGGAGTTTGCGGTTTCCACGCCGTTTGACTTCATCTCTCCCTCGCTGGAAGGCTTCGGCGCCCAGTTCTCGATCTCCGCGACCCAGAGTGAGATTCAGCCGGACCCGGGCAACCCCGCCACGCCGATCCCTGGTCTGTCCGAAACGGTCGCAAATCTGACGGTCTACTACGAGCGGGACGGGGTGCAGGCCCGTGTCAGCAACCGCTACCGCTCCGAGTTCCTCGGCGAGGTCGCCGGCTTTGGCAATGGCCGGACGCTGCGCCAGGTCGGGGCAGAGTCCATCGTCGACGCCCAGATCGGCTATCAGTTCGAATCCGGACCGCTGGAAGGATTCTCGGCCCAGTTCCAGGTCAACAACCTCACCGACGAGCCGTTCTTCACCTACGAGAACGGCGACGAGCGCCGGATCATCGACCACCAAGTTTACGGCCGGACATTCCTGTTCGGTGTGAACTACCGGTACTGATCGTCCCAATCGGTCAGAGGGAGGGCCGCTTCGGGAGACCGGGGCGGCCCCTTCGCTTCTCGACACGGGGCGTCCGGCCACTTTTGGTTACGAGGTCTCTCAAACCGCTGGACGCGCCCGTTCACGGATGGAACGAATGCTCACAATGGCCGCGCGCGGACGACGCGGCCGATTCCGGGGGAGAGATATGGCCGACATCCAGCAGGCGAAACCGAAGGGCACGGGCTTGGCCTTCGCCTATGTGACCACCCTGTTCTTCGCCTGGGGCTTCGTGACCTCGTTGATCGGGCCGCTGATCGCTGCGGTGCGGCGGGTGTTCGAGCTAAGCTATACCGAGGCGACGCTGACGACCTTCGCCTGGTTCATCGCCTATGGCATCGCCTCGATCCCGGCGGCGGCCCTCCTCGGTCGGCTGGGCTACAGCCGGGCGATCATCGTGGCACTGGTGACCATGGTGGCGGGCTGTCTGATCGTGCCGATCGCCACCTTGGCTGACTTCTATCCCGGCGTGCTGATCGCCCTGTTCGTGATCGCCTCGGGGGTGACCCTGTTGCAGGTCGGCGCCAATCCGTTGGTGGCGGCGCTGGGGGCGCGCAAGAGCTCCCACGCACGCCTCAATTTCTCGCAGTTCTTCAACTCTCTGGGCACCACTCTGGGACCGCTGATCGCCGCGCCGATCCTGCTGACAGGAGGCGTCTTCGCCGCCGACGCCATCATCACTGATCCGGTGTCGCGGGCCGAATCGCTTCGCAGTATCGATCTCGCCTTCCTCGCCGTGGGCCTGTTCTTCGCGGTTGTGGCCGGCTTCATCTTCACCGCCCGCAAGACGATCAATGCCGCAGCCCCCGCGCCGACCGCCGAGGACCGCATGTCCCCGCTGGTGGCGCTGAAGTCGCCGTGGGCCGTGTTCGGGGCCCTGGCCATCTTCCTGTACGTCGGCTCGGAGGTGACCATCGGCGACCTGCTGACTAACTTCCTGCACAGCCCCGAGATCCTCAACATCCCGCTGGCTGCGGCGGGAAGTATGGTGGCCTGGTATTGGGGCGGGGCCATGGTCGGCCGGCTCGTCGGCGGCCTGCTAATGCTGACGAGGATTCCCGCCACAACCATTCTGCTCGTCAACACCGCCGTGGCCGCCATCCTGTGCCTGGTGGTCACCCAGACCAGCGGGACGACCGCCGCCTATGCCGCCATCGCCATCGGCTTCTTCAACTCGATCATGTTTCCGACCATCTTCACCCTGACCCTGGAACGGTCGACCGCCCCGATCCCGGCGACCTCGGGCCTGCTGGTCTTCGGCATCATCGGCGGCGCCGTCCTGCCGCCGATCGCGGGCCAGATCGCGGACCGGGCTGCGACGCTGAACCCGGTCTTCTATGTGCCGCTCATCGGCTACCTGCTGCTGGTCGGGTTCGCCCTGGCCGCCTCGCGCGCCAAGGTCCAGCAGGCCGCCGTCACAGGAACCCCCGGCCCACACTAAGCCAGACGACAAATCCGCAGGGCCGCCGACCTTCCTTCGGCGGCCCTGACGCGATTGGAGAGGGGCCGGGCCTGAAGGATCAGTCGGCCCCTGACCACATCCGGTTGGCCTTCAGATAGGCCTCATGTTCCGGCAGGGCCGCGACCGTGCTAGCGAGGATGTCTGACAACTGGCGCAGGCCCGCCGCATTTCTTTCGGCGTCCTGATAATCATACAAGGGATTGGGACCGCGCGGCGTAATGCCCTGACCGTACATCACCGCCAGCCAGGAGCCCTGACTGAAATATTCGTCGGCGCCGACCTGGTAAAGCAACGCCCGATCGCGGAACGCCTCCACACGCTCGGCCAGGCTGTCGGGGATCGGCATGGCCGCGACCTGCCGCCAGAACGCCGTGTCGTCCCTCTGGGTCGCATGATAGTGCAGGATGACGAAGTCGCGGATCAGTTCGACCTCGCGACCCAGGCGCCGGTTGTAGCCGTCGATATTGACCGGGCTGAAATCCATGTCCGGGAAATGCTGCAGCAGGCGATAGATGCCCGCCTGGACCAGATGGATGCTGGTCGATTCCAGCGGTTCGATGAAGCCGCTTGAGAGGCCCAGGCTGACGACATTCCGGTCCCAGTATCTCTTGCGCCGGCCGGTGACGAAACGTAGCGGGCGTGGCTCGGCCAAGGGCTCGCCGTCCAGATTGGCCAGCAGGGTCTCGCGCGCCGCATCGTCGGACAGATGATCCGAGCAATAGACATAGCCGTTCCCCGTCCGGTGTTGCAGGGCGATGCGCCACTGCCAGCCGGCGTCGCGGGCCGTCGACAGGGTGTAGGGCGTAAGCGGGCTGACGCTGGCGCAGGGGACGGCCATGGCGCGGTTAACCGGCAGCCAGTGGGACCAGTCTTCATATCCTGCCTTCAAAGCTCCCTCGATCAGAAGCGCGCGGAATCCCGTGCAGTCGATGAACAGGTCGGCTTCCAGCACCCGCCCGCCTTCGAGAGTAACCCCGGTGACGAACCCGTCGTCCGCCCGCTGAATAACGTCGACGATCTTGCCCTCGATGCGCTCAACGCCGCGGCCTTCGCAGACCTTGCGGAGATATTTGGCATAGAGTCCGGCGTCGAAATGATAGGCGCTGAACAGGCTGTTCTTCGGCGAGCGTGGATCGGGATCCCGATCGCCCACCTTGCCGGCGTCGGCGGCGCGTGAGCAGACGGAATAGTCGCTCAGGTCACCGGCGAGGCCCCGAGCCTTCAGCGCGAACCAGGTCTGCTGGAACTCGGCCAGCGTCGGTCCCCGGCCGAACGTGCCGAACGGATGGACGTAGCGGTTGCCGATATGTCCCCAGTCCTTGAAGACGATGGCGACCTTCAGCGTGGCCTTGGTCTCGCGCATGAACTCGGCCTCATCGAGACCGATCATGGCGTTGAAGTCGCGAATGGGCGGAACGGTCGCCTCGCCGACGCCGACGATGCCGATGTCGTCGGATTCGACGAGCGAGATCTTGGCGTGTGGGCCCAGGGTGCGTTGCAAGGCGGCGGCGGCCATCCAGCCGGCGGTTCCGCCTCCCACGATCAGGATGGTGCGAACAGATTCGGTCAAGCGAGTCTCCGGGCCGCCCTCTACGGCCAAGGCCAGAATAGGGGTCGGCCGCCGCGGCTCAAGCCGAAATGGGGTCGGTGGGGTGATGAATTCAGCGGTCATCGGATCGCACGGCGCGCCGCTTCAGTCGACGTCGGCCGTTGCACACCCGGCCGGACAGCCTTCCGGCCTCCGTCACACGAATTCATCGGCCACGAGACCATCGGCGCTAGGCAGTCGGCGGTCCCATGGCTAGCCTGATCCGGGGCGATTGCGGAGCGTGTCGCGCGCATCAGGGGGCGGCCACCATGCATGTCGGCATGAACACGACCGAGATATTCCTGATCGCTATGCTGATCATCTTCACCTTGCCCTATCTGGTGTGGCGGGTGTTCCGTACGGAATATTACGCGCCGCTGGTGGTCGTGCAGATCATCGCCGGCATCCTGCTGGGTCCGGGCGTGCTCGGTGCGGCGTTTCCGGACTATTACACCTTCGTCTTCAACCCCCAGGTCATCGGAGCGCTGAACGGCATCGCCTGGTGGGCCGTAATGATCTTCGTCTGGGTCGCCGGGATCGAGCTGGACTTGAAGCAGGCCTGGCAAAAGCGGGGTGAGACCGGCGTCACGGCGGGACTTGCGCTGGCCATGCCGCTGGCGTTTGGCAGCCTGGCGGCGATGGTCATGCTGAATTTCGACGGCTGGATCGGCGCCGAAGGTACGCGTTGGCAGGTGGTGCTCGGCATCGGCATGGCCTGCGCGGTGACGGCCCTGCCCATTCTCGTCCTGTTCCTGGAGAAACTGGCCATCCTGCGCCAGCCGCTGGGCCAGCGGATTTTGCGCTACGCCAGCCTCGACGACCTGGCGATCTGGGGCTTGCTGGCCCTGATCCTGCTGGACTGGGACCGCATCGGCAGGCAGGGCGGCTTCCTCGTCGCCTTCGCCCTTGCCGCCTTCGCGATCCGCGCCCTGATGCGGCGCCTGCCCGAGCGGGATCGCTGGTACGTCGGCCTGATCTGGCTGGCCGGCTGCGGCTTCGCAGCTGACTGGGCCGGGCTTCACTTCATGGTCGGCGCCTTCCTGTCGGGGGCGGTGCTCGATTCTGACTGGTTCGACCGCACGCAGATGGACCGGTTCCGGGACCACATCTTGCTGGCGATCATGCCGGTGTTCTTTCTGTCGACCGGGCTGCGCACCCAATGGGACGTCGGCGGCGTCATGGTGTTCGGGGCGGCGGCGCTGCTGCTGGTCGCCTCGGTGGCGGGAAAGCTGGCCGGCGTCCAGCTGGCCGGCCGGATTCTCGGGTGGGAGAAGGGCGAGGCGTCCATCATCGGCTGGCTGCTCCAGACCAAGGCCCTGATCATGATCATCTTCGCCAACATCCTGCTGGACAAGCAGATCATTACCAGCGCCACTTTCACCGCCCTGCTGCTGATGGCGGTCGGTTCGACGATGCTGAGCATCCCGGTCGTCACACCCCAGCTGCGCAGACTCGCCGGCATGGTCGACAAGTCCGGCTAGATGTGAGCTCTCAATAGGTTGTCCATCCGGTCCGGGCCGGGGAAGCTGGAGTTGCAGACTTCAGAGACTCCCCTGGAGGACCGAATGAACGTGCATGAGAATGCCCGGCTGACGGCGCATAGTCGAGCCGAGCTGGTGCGGCGGGTGCTGGATCAGGGCCAGCCGCGCAAGGTCGTGGCGGCGGCCTTTGGCGTCGACCCCAAGACCGTCGGCAAGTGGGTGAACCGGTTCAGAGCCGAAGGCGCGGCGGGTCTGGCGGATCGTTCGTCGCGTCCTCACCGACTGCGAGCCCCGACCCCGCCCGAGGTCCAGGAGCGGATCATCACCCTGCGCTGGCAGCGGTTCACCGGCCGGTGCTGGCAGTCTAACGCTAAAGGTCTCCGGTTTGGCCGATAGGCCAGGAGGCGGGATGGATCCGATCAGTTTCAAGCGTCACCGCTTTCCGGCGGCCGTGATCGTGCAGGCGGTGCGCTGGTATTTCCGGTTCACGCTCAGCATTCGTGACGTCGAGGAGTTGATGGGCCGAACGCGGGATCGAGGTCAGCCGTGAGGCGATCCGGTGCTGGGTGATCAAGTTCGGCCCTCTGATTGCCGCCAACCTGCGCCGGGCGAGTTCACGCCCTACCGGCCGTTGGCGCCTCGATGAGGTCGTCGTGAAGATCGGTGGCCGGCGAATGTATCTGTGGCGCGCTGTCGATGACGAGGGCGAGGTGTTCGACGTTCTGGTCCAGAAGCGCCGGAACAAGCAGGCGGAGCTGAAGCTGCCGCGCCGCCTCTTGCGCAACAGCGGGATCCATCCGGAGGCCATCGTCACCGATAAGCTGGCCTCATACCGGGCGGCGATGAAGGTGCTGAAACTCCAGGCCCGTCACCGCCCCGGCGGAATGCGGGAGAACAATCGCGCCGAGAACTCGCACCTCGTGATCCGACGACGAGAACGCAAACAGCAGAAGTTCAAATCCCAGGGCTCAGCCCAGCGTTTCCTCTCCAGCCACGGTCCGATCTGCAACGCGTTCAATCTCCAGCCCCATCTGATGTCCCGAGCCGGCCTCCGCTCCCTGCGAGGTCTGGCTGACAACGCCTGGGCGGCGGCAACCCAAGCTGCCTGAATGGGGGAAGGGGAGGGGCGCTTTGCGGGCCAAACGACTTAACTTGTCAGTACCACATCCACCCATCACGAAACGACGGGGTCTGGAGAGAAGCGGACCTATTCGGAGTCATCCGCGAGCTCGGCATTCAGCGCTGACGCCAGTTCGAAAAATCGTCTGCGGACGCCGGCCGCGTAGGGATTCGCGCTCTCGATCGCCTCAAAAACCTCCGGCGCATCGTGGCGAACCAGGTTCACGGCCTCGAGCAGCAGATCAAAGCTCTTCGTGGTCATGCGCTTCGGCAACGGCTCCATCTGCACCAATACCTTGGCGATGAGATGGGTGAGCCCCTGGACAGTCGCCGCTTCGCGATCATGGTCCTCAGGCGTGGTCATGATGACGTTCAACCCGAGTTGATGCCGGAGGAACGAGGCCAGACGGTAGTGGCCGCGACCCCGGACCGGACACACGGCGATCTTCAGGCCTGCGATGCCGTCGCGCGCGCTCTGCGGGCCAAACAGCGGGTGCGTAGCCACGATCTGGGCATGCTCGGGAAGCCCGCGCTTCATGATGTCGGCGGGGGCCAGCTTCACCGATCCCACGTCGAGTACGAGCGACCCGGGCTGGATGTGTGGAGCTACGGCGTTGACGATCGCCTGCAGGCGTCCGACGGGCGTGGCGAGCACGACCACCGGGCAGCTCGCTGCCCTCTCAAGGCTGGTGAGCGCAACACCATGACCTTCGGCTATCAGCTGGAGACCAGGGGCTGGATCGTACGCACACAGCCGAAAGTGCGGGCGAATGTGGCGTGCGATGAGCTGCCCAAAGGCGCCGAAGCCTATGATGCCGACGTTTGAGCCAGGCTTGGTATCGTTGCCGTTTGGCATGGACTGACCTCTGCAAGCTGCGACGCCGGAGCCGTCCTTCCGGAACTTATCCGCTGGCCGGGCAGTGATTAAACGACGAAAGCAAACCCGCCGCCATGACAGCGGCGCGTAATACAGGCGGCCGCGACGGATATCGCCGTGGAAGAGCGTGAACCCTTCAGGTCGGCCCTCGGCTGGGGCGCCCTAGTGGATGGCGGGGCGACCGTCGAGACGCAGCGGGACGAGATTACGCGCCGGCTCGATGGCGCGCGCCGCGCCGATATGGCCCGTAGGCCGGAGCGACCCCGGCGCCGATAATTCCGCGTCCGTGTTTGACTCATGACGGCGCTTCGGAATGTCTGACTAGCGACACGCGTTTCGGGCTACATTGTCAGGCGACCGCACCCCCGAGACGATGCAAGCGCTGGTGACGGAGACCGTCACTAAAGGTCTGCAGTCGATCGCGGTGGCCAATTTCAGCGAGAGCCATCCGAGGGTCGGTCCACTGACAGTACCCTGCACTCGCGAAGCGCGCAGCCCGGCGATGAGCACAGGCCGTAAGGTTCTTAGCTAACCAAACGGGGACCGACGGGTCCGCGCGCTTTAGTCAGACACAGGTCGCCTCGGCATCAAAGAGCCTCTCCCTCCGCCAGTCCGGATGTGTGTCAAATATTGGGAACCACTCCACAACGCTTTTTGCGGCCCCGAGAAAGCTTGCGATCCACGACGGTTGTTTGAAGGGTACATTGCCAACGCCCGGCCGCACAGTCAGAAGTCGAACAGAGGCCTCACCAGTTGGATGACCGCCAACAGCAGGATCAGAACGCCAATTAGTCCGGCGAAGGGCTTAGCAGGCAGGATGCGAGCGACGCGGGCGGCCAACGGCGCGGCGATGACCCCGCCCGTTATCAGGCCCAAAATGGCTGTTCCATATTGTCTCAGGTCCTCAAGATCTCGCCCGTGCCCTGCCAGCAAGGCCACGATGAAGGTGGTTGAAACGGCCACCGCGACAAACGCCTCCGCTGCATTCCCCGACCCCACGGCTTGACGCGGGGGCTCGCCCACGATCACCAGAGCGGTCGTCACGGTCGGGCCCCAACCTCCACCGCTCAAGGCATCGAGAAAGCCGCCCACCAGCCCAAGCGGGAGAGCGGCTCTGGCGGCCACGTGGCGAAGCCGAATTTCCCGGGCGGATCGGACGAGGATGGTGAGCCCCATCAGGGCCAGCCAACCGAGCACCCAAGGCTTGATCAGGGCGCCGTCTACCGAGGTCAGGAAAACGCCGCCAACGACCCCGCCAACCACGCCGCCAACGGCGAGCGGCCAGAACAGGGACCAGCGGACATTTCTCTCTGCAAAGTGGGAAAGGGTTGACGCCGTCCCGGTAAACATCTTCGCGGTATGGATGCTGGCTGAAACGACCAACGGCGGCGTGCCCAAGCTAAGGAGCAGGGTGGAAGAGATGACGCCGAAGGCCATGCCCAGCGCTCCGTCGACGATCTGGGCGGCGAACCCGACCGTCGCGAACAGCAGGAAATCCTGCATTCAGACGACCGCCCTATTGGGTGTCAGCCAGTCCGGCGTCGGCAGGCCGCGCGCCGACAGATACTCCACGTTGAACAGCCGCGAGGCGTAACGGATCCCCGGATCGCACAGCAGGGTGACGATGGTCTTGCCGGGACCCAGCTCGCGGGCGAGACGCGCGGCGCCGACCAGGTTGACGCCGCTCGATCCCCCTAGGGACAGGCCTTCCTCCCGAACCAGATCGAAGAGAACCGGCAGGAATTCCGCGTCCTCGACGCGGTAGGCATGGTCGGGCGTGAAGCCTCCGAGATTGCCGGTGATCCGGGCCACCCCGATGCCCTCGGTGACGGATGAGCCTTCGGACTTCATCTCGCCGCGGGTGAACCAGCTGTGGAGAGAGGCGCCGGCCGGGTCGGCGAGGGCGACCTGAATTCGCGGGTTCCGTTCCTTGAGAAAATTCCCGACGCCCGACAGGGTGCCGCCGGAGCCGACGACGCTGACGAAGCCGTCGATGCGGCCGTCCGTCTGCTCCCAGATCTCCGGACCCGTTCCCTCGTAGTGGGAGAGGCGGTTGGAGAGGTTGTCGAACTGGTTGGACCAGAAGGCGCCGTTCGGAAGCCCGGCGTCGAGCTCGCGGGCCAGACGGGCCGAATGATGGACGAAATGGCCGGGGCTGGAGAAGGGGGCCGCGTCGACCTCGACCAGCCGCGCCCCCAGCGCCCGCAAGGCCAGCTTCTTTTCTTCCGACTGGGTCCGCGGCATGACGATGACGGCCGGATGACCCAGGGCCGCCCCCACCAGGCTCAGGCCGATCCCGGTGTTTCCGGCGGTGCCCTCGACGATGGTTCCGCCGGGGCGCAGTTCGCCGGACGCCCGCGCCCTCTGGACGATGGACAGGGCGGCGCGGTCCTTGATCGACTGGCCGGGATTGAGGAACTCGGCCTTGCCCAGGATTTCGCATCCGGTCGCCTCCGACAGCCGGTTCAGCCGGAGCAGCGGGGTCTGACCGATCAGGTCGATGACGGAACGTCGAAGCGTCAAGGGATGTCTCTGGGAACGGAGGACGGTGGAAGTCAGCCGACAGCAAGCGCGCGGCGACCCAGATGTATACCGCATTCGGTCTTGGCGGCGCCGGACCAGCGGCCGAAGCGAGCGTCTTCGCCTCCTTCGACCGCCTGCGTACAGGGCCAGCAGCCGATCGAGGGATAGCCTTGAGCGACGAGAGGGTGCCCCGGCAGGTCCTCGGCGTCGTACCAGGCCTGGAGCCGTTCCGCCGACCAGTCGTGCAGCGGGTTTATCCTGATGCGGCCCTCGAAGCGTTCGAAGGGCTGGAGGCTCGCGCGTTCGGCGGTCTGGCGCTGTTTGCGGCCGGTGATCACAGCGTCAATACCGGCCAAGGCCCGATCGAGGGGCCTCACCTTGCGAAGGTCGCAGCAGGCGTCGGCGTCGGTGCGCCACAGGTCGTCGCGGGGATCGACCTCGGCGCGCTCCCTGGCATCGGGCGTGACCAGCCGGATGTCGCTGAGGCCCAGACGCTCGGACAGCGCCGTCCGGTAGGCCAGGGTCTGCAGGAAATGCATGCCGGTCTCGAGGAAGACCACCGGCGTGGATGGGTCGATCCGGGCGACCAGCGACAGCAACACCGCCGCCTCCGCGCCAAACGAAGAGAGGACCGCGGGCTTCAATCCGAGGGAGGGGTCCAGCGCGGCGCGGAGAATGCTCTCGGCGTCGGCGCCGCGGGTCTGGAGGTTCAGTCTTTCGACCAACGCCCCGGGCGTCCGGGCCAGTCCGCGGCGCCGCCAGATCGGGACCGCGCGGTCCTCGACCGGCTGATAGGTCGCGCTGAACGCCGCGTCCATCCGCTGCCAGGCGGCGAGGTCCGCCCCGGCGCCCAGGACCACGCCGTCGAAGCCGGAGCGGCGCAGGTGACGGGCCTGGTCGGGAAGCAGGTGGCCGTCCGCGATCAGCCGTCCGCGATAGCCACGCTCGCGCAGCACCGCGGCCAGTGAGAACCCGCGCCCGTCGCGGAAGGCGTCGAACTCCAGGACCAGGACCCCGGCGTCCAGGGCGGCCGCCTCGACCTCCTTCAGCGGGGTCGCCACGGGCAGCCGCGCGCCGTCGGGAGCATTCTCAAGCCACTGCATCGGCCGTCCCATAAATCGCGTCCCGGAACGGATCGGCGCCGAGGCGGCGCACGGCCTCCAGGAAGGTTTCACCCTCGCGCCGGACCTCCAGATAACGGTCCAGCGCCCGACCGAGCGCCGGCGCCACCTCATCGGCAGCCAGGCTGCGACCCACGATCTCGCCGAGGGCGGCGGTTTCGTCCGCCGAACCGCCGACGGTGATCTGGTAGTATTCCTCGCCCTTCCGATCGACGCCCAGCACCCCGATGTGGCCGACATGGTGGTGGCCGCAGGCGTTGATGCAGCCGCTCATATTGACCCGGATCGGGCCCAGCCGTTCCTGATAGTCGAGGTCGCCAAGCCGCTCTGACAGGGCCTGGGCGACGGGGATGGAGCGGGCGTTGGCCAGGCTGCAGTAGTCCAGTCCGGGGCAGGCGATGATGTCGGTGACCAGATCGGCGTTCGGCGTCGCCAGACCGGCCTCGGCCAGCCGCCGCCAGATCTCGGGCGTGTCGTCCAGCCGGACGTGGGGCAGGACCAGGTTCTGCTCATAGGCCGCGCGCACCTCGTCGAAGGAAAAGCGCTCGGCTAGGTCCGCGACCAGATTCATCTGGTCGGCGGTGATGTCGCCCGGAACGCCGCCGACCGGCTTCAGCGAAATGATCACCGTGGCGTAGCCCGGCTGGCGATGGCGGCGGACGTTGTTACGGGCGAAGCGGGCGAAGTCCGGGTCGGCCAGCGAGGCCCGGTCGAAGGCCCCGCTCGTCCTCGGCAGGTCCGCGAACGGCGGCGGCGCGAAATAGGCGCGGATCCGGGCGACCTCCTCGTCGGGGACCCGCAGGTCCTCGCGCCGCAACGTGGCGAAATGGCGCTCGACCTCCTCGCGGAAGGCGTCGATGCCGATCGAGGCCACAAGGATCTTCATCCGGGCCTTGTGAATGTTGTCGCGACGCCCGAGCAGGTTCCAGCTGCGCAGGATGGCGGTGAGATAGGCCAGCAGATCCCGCTCCGGCACCGCCGGCGCGATCTCCTGGGCGATGTGGGGGGTCCGCCCCTGGCCGCCCCCGGCGAAGACCCGGAAGGCCGTCCCGCCATTCTCGCCGCGAACGATCTGGAGGCCGACGTCATGGGTGCGCATGGCGGCCCGATCCTTCGGGGCCGCGATCACCGCGATCTTGAACTTGCGCGGCAGGAAGGAGAATTCCGGATGGATGGTCGACCACTGGCGCAGAATCTCGCACCACGGCCGGGGGTCCTCGATCTCATCGTCCGCGCAGCCGGCGAAGACGTCGGTGGTCACGTTGCGGATGCAGTTGCCGGAGGTCTGGATGGCGTGCATCTCGACCTCAGCCAGCTCCGACAGGATGGCGGGCACGTCGCTGAGCGCCGGCCAGTTGTACTGGATGTTGGTCCGGGTCGTGAAATGCCCGTAGCCCTTGTCGTAGACGCGGGCGATATGGCCAAGGCGGCGCAGCTGGCGGCTGTTCATAGTCCCGTAGGGCACCGCGACGCGCAGCATATAGGCGTGCAGCTGCAGATAGACGCCGTTCATCAGACGCAGGGGTTTGAACTCATCCTCGGTCAGGCTTCCCGAGACCCGGCGCGCGACCTGGTCCCGGAACTCCTCGATCCGCTCGCGCACCACGGCCGTATCGAACTCATCGTACCGGTACATCAGGGGCGCCCCAGGCTATGGCCGACCGTGGGACCTTGCGAGCGAATGAGCTCCTTGAACCGGTCCCGGCCGGACGGGCGGCCGTCGTCGACCTCGACGAGGTAGGGATTGACGAAGGTCGCAGGATTCCCGGTCGCCAGCGACAGGGCGGCGTCGGCGGCCTCGCCATCGAACCGGCCCGCCCGGTCAAGAGCCTCGACCGGGTCTCCCGACGGGTCGGCGTAGATCACCCGGCCGTCGGAGAGGCGGTTGGCGGTCACGATCTTCATGCCGCCGCCTCGCGCGCCATCGTCTGCGGTTGGGCCCAGGCCGCCACCTCGCCGACGATCAGGAGGGCCGGGCTGACCACCCTCTCGTGGGCCACCAGCCGGGCCAGGCCGCCGAGTTGTCCGGTCACGACACGCTGGTCGGGACGCGAGCCGTTCTCGATCAC
Organism: Brevundimonas sp.; assembly: GCF_051860745.1. Taxonomy (GTDB): domain Bacteria; phylum Pseudomonadota; class Alphaproteobacteria; order Caulobacterales; family Caulobacteraceae; genus Brevundimonas. Next base: position 25,617 of record NZ_JBHYDN010000017.1, on the reverse strand, counting down.
CGCGACCGGCGTGTCGGCCGCCCGGCCTGCCTCGAGCAGACCCGCCTGGACGGCCGCCGCGCCGGCCACGCCCATGTAGACGGCCAGCGTATGGTTGGGCGCCGCGAGCGAGGCCCAATCGGGCCCGGCGCCGCCCGGCCGGGTCTCTGCCGTCACGAAGCTGACCGCCTGGGCCTGGTCGCGATGGGTCAGGGGAACGCCTGCGGCCGCCGCGCATCCCAAGGCGGCGGTGATACCCGGAACGGCGATGACGTCGATCCCGGCGGCCCGCATGGCCTCGAGTTCCTCGCCCCCTCGGCCGAACACGAACGGGTCGCCGCCCTTCAGGCGCACAACGCGATGCCCGGCCCTGGCCTCGGCGATCATCAGGGTCGCGATCTCGGCCTGCGGAACGGAGTGCTCGCCCCTCCGCTTGCCGACGTAGATCCGGCGCGCATCGCGGCGCGCGCGGTCCAAAATGGCGGCCGGCGCCAGGCGGTCATGGATGACGACGTCGGCGTCCTGCAGGGCGCGTAGCGCCTTGAGCGTCAGCAGTTCAGGATCGCCCGGGCCGGCGCCAACCAGATGCACGACGCCCTGCACCCGATCAGGGCGATTCAGCAGGCGCAGCATCTCCCTGCGCGCCTCCGCCGTTCGCCCTTCAACCGCAAGGTCCGGGGCCGCGCCGCGGAAGGCGGCCTCCCAGAACCGGCGGCGCGCCGTGAAGTCGGGCAGGGTCGCCCTGACCGTCTCGCGCAGGCCTTCGGCCAGGCGGGCGAGGCGATCCAGACCTTGGGGCAGGGCGGCTTCGACGCGCGCGCGAACCTGGCGGGCCAGCACCGGGGCTACGCCCCCCGTGGCGATCGCGATCACCACCCCGCCCCGGTCGATCAGGGCGGGGGTATGAAAATCGCTCAGTCCGGGCTGGTCGACGACATTGACCTGGGCGCCGGACGCCCGCGCCAGACCGGCGAGGGCGGTCGCCTTCCCGGGGTCAGAGACGGCGATAAAGACCAGTCTGGCGCCGGACAGATCCTTGGCGGTCGGCCAGCGCGCGATCCATGCCTCGTCAGGCTCGACCTCCGGACCCGCGAACCATCGCAGCGTCGCACCCGACCCGTCGAACAGCCGCGCCTTGGCGGCGGCGGCGTCGCCCGCGCCGACCACGACGACCGATGTTCCCGGCAAGGGAATGGAGGCGAGAAAGACGCGCATGGGCTCACTCCCGGCGCTCTGACGGCCGGATTTCCGTTTCAGACGTACATCCGGCGGCAGGGGCCAACAAACGAGATTGTCTTTGCCAGCTTATTAGGATTTCTATCAGCCATGGCCCGAACCCTGTTGCCCCTGAACTCCCTGCGCGTCTTCGAAAGCGCCGCGCGGCACCTGAGTTTTTCGCGGGCGGCGGAGGAGCTGGCCGTCACCCCCGGCGCCGTCAGCCAGCAGATTCGGCAGCTCGAGGAGATCATTCGCGCGCCCCTGTTCAAGCGCGAGGCCAAGGGACTGCAGCTGACCGACCTGGGCCGCTCGTCCGCGCCGCTGGTGGCCGAGGGCCTGGACCGGCTGCGCGACGCCTCCACCCTCATGCGCGAGCCGCCACGGCGGCGTCAGGTCTCGATCAGCGTCGCCCCGTCCTTCGCCTCCAAATGGCTGATGCCGCGTATGGACGACTTTCACCAACATCATCCCGAGGTCGAGGTCTGGGTGTCAGCGGACATGGAGCCGGTCGCCTTCGACCAGGGCCAGATCGACCTCGCGATCCGCTACGGCCCCGGCAACTATCCGGGTCATGTGTCGGAGCGACTGCTGATCGAGAGCGTCCTTCCTGTCTGCGCGCCGGCGCTGATGCACGGACCCAACGCGATCCGGTCACCGGCGGACCTGGTCCATCATGTGTTGCTGCATGACATGTCCGGCGATGCCGATCCGGGCCGGCCGGACTGGCCTATGTGGCTGATGGCGCGCGGGGTCCGCCATGCCGACGCAAGGCGCGGATCCCGCTTCAACCAGTCGGCCATGCTGATCGAGGCGGCGGTCGCCGGCCGCGGCATCGCCCTGGCCAAGCGAACCCTGGCCCAGGCGGACCTGGCGGCGGGGAGGTTGGTCGCGCCCTTCCATGACGGCAGCGCTGTGGTCGGCTTCGCCTATCATATGGTGCACCCGAAGGACCGGCCGCTGTCTCCCAGCGCGAAGGCCTTTACCGACTGGCTGAGAAAGCAGGCTGCGTTCCACGAGACCGGGTTGGATCAGCTCTAGGAGGCCGTTCGCAGTTTTTCTGCAGGGGGGCGGCAGAAGAAGTCGTTGGCGCTCCGGCGGCGCAGTTTCCTATGGCGAAGTCCCGTCTTGAGGATCGCCATGACCGAAACCCTTGCATCCGCCCCTGCCGCCGCCGCCGCTTGGCACGAACCCCGCATCCTGTGGACCCGGCGCTGGACCGACCGGCTGTTCAGCTTCGCGGTCGAAAGGCCCGAGGGGTTCCGGTTCCGCTCCGGCGAGTTCATCATGCTGGGCCTTGCCGCCCCCGGTGGCGCGGGCAAGCCCATCTTCCGGGCCTATTCCATCGCCAGCCCGAACTGGGCCGATGAGCTGGAGTTTTTTTCGATCCAGGTGCCGGACGGCCCCCTGACCTCGCGGCTTGGCCAACTGGTCGCCGGAGACCGGATCTTGTTGGGGCGCAAGCCCACGGGCACGCTGGTGCTGGACGCCCTGACCGGCGGCCGACGGCTGTTCCTGATCGCCAGTGGAACCGGCCTGGCGCCCTGGCTGAGCGTACTTCGTGATCCGGACACCTGGGAGCGGTTCGATCAGGTCGTCGTGACCCATACGGTGCGCAAGGTGCAGGAGCTGGCTTACCGGACCTTCCTGAAGCGCGATCTCTTCGACGATCCGCTGGTCGGCGACCTCGCGCAGGGGCGACTGTTCTATTATCCGACCGTCACGCGCGAGCCGTTCGAACGGCCCGGCCGCATCACCAGCCGCATTGCGAGCGGCATCCTGTTCTCGGATCTGGGTCTCAGCTCCGGCTTCGACCCGGCGACCGACCGCGCCATGTTGTGCGGATCGACGGCAATGATCCGCGAGGTGGCGGCCTTGCTGGAGCAGGCGGGGCTCGCGGAGGGCTCGAACGCAGCCCCCGGCGACTATGTTCTTGAACGGGCCTTCGTCGGCTGAGTCTTCAGAAAAACTATCACCCTCTCCCAGATCAAATCGTTCGACGCCAAAGGTGTGGGTGAGGTTTGAGTAGGGGTATTCACGAGGCTTTCATGACCCTTGCCGCACCGCTCAGTCGTCGATCCGACCCCTTGTCCGACCCCCTTGCGCCCACCCGCCGCCTGTCGCCCCATCTGCGGCGTCTGGAGGCTGAGGCGATCGAGATATTCCGGGAAGTCGCGGCCACGGCGCGCAACCCGGTGATGCTGTACTCGATCGGCAAGGATTCAGGCGTACTGTTGCACGTCGCCGCCAAGGCCTTCTATCCTGCTCCACCGCCATTCCCGCTGCTCCATGTCGATACGACCTGGAAATTCCGCGACATGATCCGCCACAGGGACACGGTCGCCGAGACCTATGGCGTCCGCCTGTTGGTCCACGTCAACCAGGATGGCTTGAGACGGGGCGTCAGTCCCGTCGCCTCGGGCTCGTCGCTGCACACCCAGGTCATGAAGACCGATGCGCTGAAGCAGGCGCTGGACCTGCACGGCTTCGACGTGGCCTTCGGCGGGGCCCGGCGCGACGAGGAGAGAAGCCGGGCCAAGGAGCGGATATTCTCAGTCCGGGGCCCCGGTCACACTTGGGACCCCCGCCGCCAGAAGCCCGAACTGTGGAAGCTGTGGAACTCGGCGCTCCAGCCCGGCGAATCCCTGCGGGTCTTTCCCCTTTCGAACTGGACCGAGCTCGACGTCTGGGAATACACCCGGCTCGAGGCCATCCCCGTGGTTCCGCTCTACTTCTCCGCCCCCCGGCCCGTGGTCGAGCGGGAGGGCGCCCTGATCGTGCGCGACGACGACCGCCTGCCGCTGCGGGCCGGCGAGGTCCCGCAACTGCGCCGCGTGCGGTTCCGCTCGCTGGGCTGCTACCCGCTCTCGGCCGCCGTCGAGTCCGACGCCGCCGATATCGACTCCGTCATCGCGGAGCTGCGGTCCAGCCGCGCCTCCGAGCGTCACGGCCGGCTGATCGACGCGGACGAGACCGCCTCGATGGAGCGCAAGAAGCGTGAGGGCTATTTCTGATGGACGGCGAAGTCGTGGCCCTGTCCCGGGTCGTCTCCGACCCTGCGGCGCGCGATCATCTGCGGTTTTTGACCTGCGGTTCGGTCGATGACGGCAAGTCCACCCTGATTGGACGTCTGCTGCATGACACCGGGCAGGTCGCGGACGACCAGCTCGCCGCCCTCGAGCGCGACAGCCGCCGTTTCGGGACGGCGGGAGATGAGCTGGACTTCGCCCTGCTGCTGGATGGTCTCGAGGCCGAGCGCGAACAGGGCATCACCATCGATGTCGCCCATCGCTACTTCTCGACGGCCCGCCGCAATTTCATCGTCGCCGACACGCCCGGCCATGAGCAGTACACGCGCAACATGGCGACGGGCGCGTCCGGGTGCGACGCCGCCGTCATTCTCGTCGATGCCACCCGGGGCCTTACGGCCCAGACCGAACGCCACAGCCGCATCGTCTCCCTGTTCGGCATTCGACACGTCATCCTGGCCGTGAACAAAATCGATCTGGTGGAAGACGCTCGCACGGTCTTTGAGTCGATCGCCGCCGCCTATGCCGCCTTCTCGGCGGACCTCGCCTTCCGGTCCGTCACCGCCGTGCCCATCAGCGCGCGACATGGCGACAACGTCGTGCGACGGGGCGGGCGGCTATCGTGGTTCGAAGGGCCGACGCTGATCGACACGCTCGAAGGCCTGCCCGTAGAGGACAACCGCCTGTCGCGGCCGTTCCGCTTTCTCGTGCAGTACGTCAACCGCCCGGATCCCGCTTTTCGCGGCTATGCCGGAACGGTGGCGTCGGGATGCGTCCAGGCCGGCGACCAGATCATCGTCAGCCCTTCGGGCAGACTGGCGACCGTCTCTCGCATCGTGACCTGGGAGGGAGACCGCCTGTCCGCCGAGGCCGGCGACGCGGTGACCTTGGTGCTGAAGGAGGAGGTGGACGTGGCCCGTGGCGACGTTCTCGCCTTGCCCCACGCCCGGCCCGCGTCGGTCGAACGGTTCTCCGCCAGCCTGCTGTGGATGGACGATCGGCCGTTCAACCCCGCCCGCGCCTACAGGATCCGCATCGGCGGCCGGGCCTCGCCGGTGAAGGTCGTGCTGGCCGGGGCCGGGGCTGGCGACGCCGCGGGCCTGGACCTGAACGAGATCTCCGTGGCCGAACTCACGCTGCCGGCGCCCGTCGCCTTCGATCCGTTCGAGGATGATCCCGCCATGGGCGGTTTCTTTCTGATCGACCGGGAAACCGGCGCCGTCGCCGCGGCGGGCGTGGCCCAGGCCGCGCTCGGCCAGACCGGACACATCTACCCGACCGCCGCGGCCGTCTCGCGGCGCGACCGGTCTCGCCTGAACCGCCACGAAGGCGGCGCGATCTGGCTCACGGGACTGCCCGGTTCGGGCAAGTCGACGATCGCGGCGACCCTTGAGCGCAAGCTCCACGCCCGGGACATACGAACCGTCCTGCTGGACGGCGACAATCTGCGCCACGGCCTGAACCGGAACCTGGGCTTTTCGCCAGAGGATCGGGACGAGAACGTCCGCCGCGCGGGCGAGGTGGCGCTCCTGTTCGCCGAGGCCGGGGTGATCAGTCTCTGCGCCTTCGTCTCGCCCAGCGTCACCGCGCGCCAAGCCGTCCGTGAGCGCCTTGCCGCGAACGGCTTTCTCGAGGTCTTCGTCGATGCACCCTTGGACGCCTGCCGCGCGCGCGACCCCAAGGGCTTGTACGCCCGGGCCGACGGGGGCGTCATCGCCGACCTGACCGGCGTCGGCACGTCCTACGAATCGCCCTCCGACCCGGACCTGGTGCTCGATACGCTCGCGCTCACCCCCGAAGCGGCGGCCGACCAAGTCATCGCCCTGCTCGAAGACCGCCGGTGGATTCCGGTCGCCTGATCTGAATCGAGGCCCCTGCGCCGGGGCGGGGCCCGGTTGCGCCGGTCGGCGCCGTGGATGACAACGGCCGATAGCGTCTGAGCCGGAGCCTTGCGACGCATCGGGAGCGTGATCGGGCGCTTGCCGTTCGCGCTCTCGACGTCATGGGCGACCGATCCTTCACAATGGCATCCGGCGCATCATCGATCGCGCCCGATCTCAATCAGGTTTGAGGGTCCGGGCCGAACGAGCGGGGTTCCGGCCGGACCCGCATGGGATCGTTCGCGAGGGTCCCGCGACGCCGACGAACATGGGCCACAAGGCCGCGCAGGTCGGCCTCGGCGACGCCGTCACGCGCCATCAGCTGCTGGACGATCGGATCATCCAGCATCTGGTCGAGGGTCAGTTCGTGCTCATGCATCTCTGGTCTCCATCGGTTCGCCTGTGACGGGGAGATGGGCGGACCAGATGGGCGCGCCAGAGGCGCGGTGGCGATTTCGTCAAAGGTTCATGCGCGCGAGCGGGAGGTCTTGGTCTTGCGAGGCTTGTGGGTCGCCGCCGCGCCGGCCGGCTTGCGCGGCGCCCGGCCGAGGCCGACCGCCTTGGCCAGCGCCGACCGCGTCGCCGAATAGGCGGGCGCGACCATCGGATAGTCGGACGGCAACCCCCATTTGGCGCAATAGGCCTCCGGGGTCAGGCCGAACCTGACCGAGAGGTGCCGCTTCAGCGACTTGTAACGTTTTCCGTCCTCGAAGCTGATCAGATGGTCGGCCGTGATGCTCTTGCGGATCGACACGGCCGGGATCGGCGCCACGCGCACGGGCTCTGGCGCTGGCGTGGGCGCGCCGCCGAGGGCGGCGCGGACGCCGCCGCCGATCAGCTCAGGCAGCTGCGCTGCGCCGATGGTGTTGTGCGATACATAGGCCGCGACGATGCGAGGCCGCGGCCATGACCCCGACGCAGCTGACCGTGTTGACCAGGGCTTCGACCTCAGGAGATCGTCACTGCAGAGGATGATCAAACGGGCCGATCACGCTCCGTGGCAGGCAGAGCCTGACGAAAGCAGGTCGCGAACCGCGCCTGAAGATCGGGTCCGAGGTTTGCGGCGTTGAAAGCCTGACGCCAGGCCCCGTTCACGGTCGCGCGCAAGGTCTCGATCATCGCACCGGCCTCTTCGGTCGAGAGACCGAAGGCGGCCGCGTTGGACAGGGCGTTGTCGAGCGTCGCCGTCCGGCCGTCCACCCCGACGCCGAGAACGAGGCGACGGTCAAGACCGACCTGGGGTTTGGGCACGACGTCGTAGAGCGGCGACAGCCGCCAGCCTGCGCCGTCGTGGATGAAGCCGTGATTGCGCAGATGGTCGTCGTCGTTGAGGACGAGGATGTTGAACACCATGCGCCGGAACAGTTCGGCCATATCGATGCGCGGCTGGGAGCCGTGGAGGCGCAGAGCCTCCGCCAGATCCGAGTATGCATAGCGCGTGCTTTCGCTCTCGTGCGCGCCCAGCATCGTGAGGCCCGAGGCGAAGGGCAGGCGTAAAGGCGAGACCAGGGTCCGGTCGAACCGTTCGATCAGATAGATGTCGCGGTCGAAAATTCGCGTGAGCTGGATCGGCGGGACGTTCAGGCCGCACGTCGTCGCCAGGCTCATGGTCGCGTATTCGATGCGGCTGACCGGGTAGAGGTCGTCCCTGGCCGGGAATTTCGCAATCCACGGACGCCCGTCGATCTCGGTCGCGGCCTTGGGCCGCGCGCCGCCGAGCGATGAGCCCGCTTCCAGCAACCGGCGCAGGCCCGGCTCCAGCCGATCGACATCGTAGACCTGCGCGGCGGCCTCGGCGAGTGCGGCCAGATCGATGCGCTCGCCGGGGGTGTCCTGATCTCCCCAGTGAGCCCGGCGACGGGGCTCTGTCTCCCCCGGGACCCCGAAGGCCAGGGCGCCAATCCGGTTGTCGCCGGACGCCAGGAGATAGTCGTACTCTTCCAAGGCCTGTGCGCCGGCCGCCTTGTCCATCAGATAGCGGCCCCAGCCGTCAGGCGCTGCGTCTCGAAGACCATTGAACAGGGCGAACCCCGGCTCGGTCCGGAACGGGGCGGGCCGGGTCCCTTCGACCGGCAAGGGAAGGGTCGTGGGATCGACGGAGACGCGATCGGGTCGGCGGACATAGCGCGTGCCGTAATCGAAAACGGCATGACTGTTGCGGCCGTCCTCGACCATGGCCAGACGTCCGGCCGGAACCCATCCGTCGTGCCGGTGGATGAAGACGATGGTCGTGAGATTGCGCATCAGAAGTCGAGGTCCGGGTCTTCAGGCGGCAGCCGGGCGCGCTTGGGCAGGCGGGCGAGTTCCTCGGTGGCGCCGACGACATCAGACGTCGGCGCGGCGATGTCCGCCAGCCGGTCGAGCATGCCCATCGCCCAGAGGGCTCCGGCCAGAACATGAAGCCCGACCTTCGGGTCGCCCTTCTCAAGGCGTTGCAGGGTGTCCGGGCTGATCAGCATGCGCTCGGCCAGAAGCTTCTGCGGTATGCGCCGCCGCCTCCGCGCTGTGGCGAGGTCGCGTCCCAACTGTCGGATGACCGCTTGAACGCGCACGGGCGGGGCTGCGCTGGATGCCGAAGCTTTTGCCATTTCAAATCCGATATAACCGGCCTAAAGAAACTTAAGGCCGTATATATACGGTTTTAAAGTTGGATGAAAGCTTACGCCTCAAAGGTGGCCCTGGGTTCAACGCTTTCGCTCTCGATGCGAGACATGACCACCGCAAGCGGGTTGAGGACCGTGCAGAGGTCAATCGGCCCAGGGGATCACCATCCGTCGCTCGACGCTCCTTCAGTTGGCGCCCACGCCGGAGACGCCGGCGAGTTCAATGAAACGAGCGCGGGCCTTGGCCTCGTCGTAGAGGATCTCGCTCTGCCGCGGCGGCGCGATGACATAGTACATGGTGACCGGCGCCAACGTCTGACGCTCGCGGCGCCAGAGCGCGAACCCCTCCCGGCCCTCCAGGCGCATCCAGGTTCCGGCGTCGTTGGGATGGTCCGGGATCGACGCCATGACGTCTCCTTTAAATGAGTGGTCGCGACGGATCGAGTCGGACGAGGTCCGGTCCGGGATGAAACACCCTGCAAAAGACCGCGGATCGGCAGGGTCGAATCAGGCCCGCTGTCCGCTTCAGTCACCGCATTTCAGGACGCTTTGTCTCGTTTCGAGCGGCAGTTTTGCGCGGCGTCTGCCCCACTACTGCCCCACTAACTCGCTTTAGCCGAATAAATCATCCGTATGCGGAGTGCGGTATTCCGCTAAATAGTTGTTTCTCTTCGAGAAAAATGGTGGATGCGACAGGGATTGAACCTGTGACCCCCTCGGTGTGAACGAGGTGCTCTCCCGCTGAGCTACGCATCCGGCCGATTCAGGAGGCGGGGACATAGCCCGGTCGCCCGGGGCTGGCAAGCCGTCAGATAGCGGGGGCCTCCAGCGCGCCCAACGTCATCCGGTGCAGCGTCTCGACCGCTACGATCAGGTCGGCGAAGCAGTCGATGACGATGTCGCCGCCCAGTTCGGCGAGGGGGACGTCGTTGTAGCCGAAGCCGGCCACCACGCAGGGGACGCCCGCCGCGCGAGCGCTGCCCGTGTCGGTGGTCGCGTCGCCGACCATCACCGCCCGGGCCGGATCGCCGCCCGCCAACTGAACCGCCTCGCGCACATGGGCGCCGTCCGGCTTGCGCGCGCTGACCCGGTCGGGGCCGGCGACCACGACGAAATGGCGCGCAAGATCGAGGGCGTCGATCAGGGCCACGGCCAGGTCGGTGCGCTTGTTGGTCGCGACACACAGGAGGGCGCCGCGCGCCGACAGGTGATCCAACGTTTCGACCACGCCCTCGAACGCCCGGCTGTCGTCGGCGATGTGGGCGACATAGTCGTCGATGAAATGGTCGAACAGTTCGGGTTCGGCGGCCTCGTCCCAGACCGCGCCGGCCTCGGCGAAGCCGTGGCGGAGCAGGGCCCGCGCGCCGTGGCCGACCAGATGGCGGGCCGAGGCCAGTGGCACGGGCGGATAGCCGCGCGGCGTCAGCATCCGGTTCAGCGTGCCGATCAGGTCCGGAGCGGAGTCCACGAGCGTGCCGTCCAGATCGAAGGCGATCGTCCAGCCCTCGAGATCGCGTGTGCGCATCGACATCTCCCCCCGTCCGCCGGGATGGGCTAGACCGCTGGCGACGACTAACGGCCGGATCGATTCATGACCAGTACTCCTCGCGCAGCCATCATCCTCGCCGCCGGCCAGGGCACGCGGATGAAGTCGTCCCTGCCCAAGGTGCTGCACCCGGTCGGCGGCCGCGCCATGCTGGATCACGCCATCGACGCCGCAGAGGCGCTGGGATGCGAGCGGATCATTGTCGTGGTCGGCGATCACTCACCCGAGGTCCGCGCCCATGTGGTCAAGCGGCTGGGCGAGGCCGCAATCGCGGTGCAGGACCCGCCCATCGGCACCGGCCATGCCGTGCGTTGCGCCGAGGCCGCGCTGAAGGGGTTCACCGGTCAGGTGGTCGTCACCTACGGAGACGTGCCGCTATTGAAGGCCGCCGATATCGAGCCGGTCTTCGCCTCGACGGACGGCGTGACGGTGATCGGCTTTGAGGCGCGCGATCCGGGCGCCTACGGGCGGCTGGTCATGGACGGAGACACCCTCGCGGCCATTACCGAGGCGAAGGAGGCGTCGGCGGAGGTGCTGGCGCTGACGGCCTGCAATTCCGGCGTCATGGCGGCGCCTTCGACCTTGCTGTTCGAGCTGTTGGCGGAGGTGCGGAATGACAATGCCAAGGGCGAATACTATCTGACCGACGTGGTCGAACTGGCCCGCCGACGCGGCGAGCCGACCCGCGCTGTCTTCGCTGATGAGGACGCCGTCATGGGGGTCAACGCCCAGGCCGAGCTGGCCGTGGCCGAGGCCCTGTTCCAGACCGTCCAGCGCGAGACCTTCCTCGCCGCCGGCGTGACCATGCCGGCGCCGGAGACGGTTCATTTCTCATTCGACACCGAGATCGGCGGCGGGACGACGATCGAGCCCTATGTCGTCTTCGGGCCGGGTGCGAAGATCGCCGGCGGCGCGCGCATCCGCAGCTTCAGCCACATCGAGGGGGCGACGGTTGCGGCCGGCGCCGATGTGGGGCCCTACGCCCGGCTGCGTCCCGGCGCGGACCTCGGCGAGGGGGTCAAGGTCGGCAATTTCGTCGAGGTCAAGAACGTCCGCATGGACGCCGGCGCCAAGGCCAACCACCTGGCCTATCTGGGCGACGGCGTGGTCGGGGCGAAGGCCAACATCGGCGCGGGCACGATCTTCTGCAACTACGACGGCTTCTTCAAACATCGCACGGTGGTGGGCGATGGGGCCTTCGTCGGGTCGAACAGTTCGCTGGTGGCGCCGGTGACCATCGGCGCCGGGGCCATGGTCGGGTCGGGTTCGGTGATTACGGCCGATGTGGCGCCGGGCGATCTGGCTCTGGCGCGCGGCAAGCAGGAGACGCTGCCCGGCTGGGCGACGCGGTTCATGGAGACCATGCGGGCGAAGAAGGCGGCGAAGGCGAAATGAGCGCGGACGACCAGAAGCGCCTCGCCGGCGAAGCCGCCGCCCTTCGGGTCGAGGCGGGCATGACCGTCGGCCTCGGCACCGGTTCGACCGCCGCCTGGTTCGTCAAGGCGTTGGCGGCGCGCGGGCTCGAGGGCCTGCGCTGCGTGCCGACCTCGGAGGCGACCGCCGAGCTGGCCCGGGAACTGGGCCTGACCCTGTCGACGCTGGAGGACACGCCGCGGATCGACCTGACCGTTGACGGCGCCGACGAGGTCGGCCCGGGTCTGGCCCTGATCAAGGGCGGCGGGGCGGCCCTGCTGCGAGAGAAGCTGGTCTGGGAGGCCTCGGCGCGCTGTCTGGTCATCGCCGACAAGGCCAAGGTGGTGCCGCTGCTGGGCGCCTTCGCTCTTCCGATCGAGGTCGTCGCCTTCGGCCACAAGACCACCGCCAACCGCATCGCCGATGTGCTGGCCGATCATGACATCGCCATGCCGGCGCGGGTGCGGACGGCCGAGCGGGGGCTGGTGCGGACCGATGGCGGCAATCTGATCTATGACGCCAAATGCGTCGCCATTCACGACCCGGTGCGGCTGGCCGATGACCTGAAGCTGATCACCGGCGTGGTCGAGCACGGCCTGTTTCTCGACCTGGCGGACGAGGCGATCATCGGCACGGACGACGGCGTCGAGGTGCTGACGCCCTGACGAGGGCCTACTGTTCGGGGGCGGGCTCTTCAGCCTCGCCTTCCTCGCGCAGCCGCTCATGCGAGCGCCGGATCGATCCGGCGATCTCGTTGGTGTCGGCGCGCTCACCCTGATGGTTGCGCTCGGCGCTGTAGAGGCCGTCGAGATAGGCCCTGTCCCAGTCTGTCAGGCTGTCGCTGATCTCCGGAGCGTCAAATACATTGAGGATCGAGGCGTAGCTGCTGGTGTCCGCGTTCGGGTCGATCTGCGCCAGCGACACCATGGCGATATAGTCGGCCAGCTGCAGGGCCGAGACGCCAGACACTTGATCGACATCGACGATGATGATCGCCCGGGTCAGGTTATCGACGATCTGGGTCGTCAGGCGGGAGGCGGAGTGGACATAGATCTGGGGCGCCTGGTCAGAGGCGTCGATGCAATCGCCCGTGCAGCGACCAGGAATACGCACCGCGATGTCCCCGGTTTCGGCATCCACCGGGATGGCCATCTGCCACCAGCGCACCGGCCGATCCGTCTCGACGAAGTCGCGCAGGGCGGCCCCGCCCCGGTCCATGCCGGCGCCGCCCATGCGGAAGGCGCGGCGCCGTTCCTCGGTAAGCTTGCGGGCGAGGTCTCCCGCGTCGGCGGTGGCGATGACCAGGAGGTTGGGGGTGCAGCCCGGATCTCCCGTGGAGAGGCCGAGGTCGGTGGCGACGGTCGAAATCCGGTCGGACAGATACTGCGCGATCTCGCCCTCAAGATTGGCCACGCCGACACAGATGCGGTCGTTCCAGCGCGCGAGGCCGCGATTCCGGTTGGGCTCGGCGACCTCGCCGACGAAGTCGCGGATCAGGCCGTCCAGCGACCTTCCGGAGACGACGACGTCCTCCAGCTGGACCGGGACCTGGCTCACAGCGGGGGCGGGCGTCTGGGGCGGGGACAGGAGCAGCGCGCCCGCGAGGAACAGTTCGATCATCATGCACGCCCTGAATTGAAGCTCTTGCGGTCACTAAGGGGGCCGCGACGGACACGGTCAACGCGAAATGGCGCGGATCGACGTCTTAGCCTTGAATCGAGGTTCGGACGACACGCCCGGACGACCCCTTATACGGGCGGGCCCGGCTATTCCGGCGCGGGGCGACTTGCCGGTGGGGGAGGGGATGGCTACCTGCCACGACGAACCTTCCGGGAAATGCGCTGTGGCTGAGACCTACGACTACGACCTGTTCGTCATCGGCGCCGGCTCGGGCGGCGTGCGCGCGGCGCGGCTGACCGCTCTCGGCGGCAAACGCGTCGCCATCGCCGAGGAGCACCGGGTCGGCGGCACCTGCGTCATCCGCGGCTGCGTGCCCAAGAAATTCATGGTCATGGCCAGCGATTTCGCCCACCAGTTTCACACCGCCGAAGGCTATGGCTGGGCCGTCGAGGCCAGCTTTGACTGGCCGAAATTCCTTCAGGCCAAGGACGTCGAGATCGCGCGCCTGTCCGGCATCTATGTCGCCAATCTGGGCAAGGCGGGTGTCGATCTGATCCACGGCCGGGCGGTGTTGAAGGACGCCCACACCGTCGAAATCCTCGGCAAGGACCAGACCATCACGGCCGAGCGGATCCTGATCGCCACCGGCGGCCGGCCTTGGGTTCCCGAGGGCCTGCCCGGCGTTGAACACGCCATCACGTCGGAAGAAGCCTTCCATCTGCCGAAACTGCCGAAACGCATCCTGATCGCCGGCGGCGGCTATATCGCTGTCGAGTTCGCCGGCATTTTCGCCGGTCTGGGCGTCGAAACCACCCTGATCTATCGCGGCCCCAACATCCTGCGTGGTTTCGACGACGATGTGCGGGCGCATCTGGCCGGTGAGATTGAGAAGCGGGGGATCAAGGTGATTCTCGGCTGCCAGCACGAGGCCATCGAGAAGACGGACACCGGTCTGCTCAGCGTGCTCGGGAACGGGATGAAGATCGAGACCGACGTTGTGATGTTCGCCACGGGCCGCGTTCCGCACGTCAAGGCGCTGGGGCTGGAGGCCGCCGGGGTCGAACTGAACGATGACGGAGCGATCAAGGTTGACCTGCATTCGAAGACGACGGCGGGCAACATCTGGGCCATCGGCGACGTCACCGATCGGATGAACCTGACCCCCGTTGCGATCCGCGAGGCGGTGGCCTTCCACGAGACGGTCTATCGCGACAATCCGCAGGCCTTTGACTACGAGGCTGTCGCCAGTGCCGTGTTCAGCCAACCGCCCGTTGGCACCGTGGGCCTGACCGAGAGCGAGGCGCGGCACAGCTGCCCCGGCAAGGTCGATGTCTATCTGACCCGGTTCCGGCCGATGAAATACGCCTTCGCCGGCTCGGACGAGCGGGTTTTGATGAAGCTGGTGGTCGACGGCCAGAGCCAGAAGGTCGTCGGAGTCCACATTGTCGGCCCCGAGGCGCCGGAGATGATCCAGCTGGCCGCCATCGCCGTGAAGGCCGGCCTGACCAAGGCCCAGTGGGACGCCACCTGCGCGGTCCATCCGACCATGGCTGAGGAACTGGTGACGCTGAAAGAGAAACAGCAGCCCGGGAATATGTCGGCGGGCTGACAAACGCGACACCGCGTTCATTGTCCCCGGGCCGCCATCCGCCTATCTTGGCGACATGAATACGCGCTGGACCCCTGATAGCTGGAGACAAAAGCCTGTCGTGCAGATGCCGACGGACTATCCCGACATGGCCGCCCTGGCGCGTGTCGAGGATGAGCTACGGGCCCTGCCTCCGCTGGTCTTCGCCGGTGAGGCGCGCCGGCTGACAGCCAAACTGGCCCAGGTCGAGGCCGGGGAGGCCTTCCTGCTGCAGGGCGGCGACTGCGCCGAGAGCTTCAAGGAGTTCTCGACCGACAACATCCGCGACACCTTCCGCCTGATCCTGCAGATGGCGGTGGTCCTGACCTTTGCAGGCCGCAAGCCAGTGGTGAAGGTGGGCCGCATCGCCGGCCAATTCGCCAAGCCGCGGTCGTCCTCGCTGGAGACCATCGGCGACGAGACCCTGCCCAGCTATCGCGGCGACATCATCAACGGCATGGCTTTCACACCCGAAGAGCGCCTGCCCGATCCGCAGCGGCTGCTGCGCGCCTACAACCAGTCGGCCTCGACCCTGAACCTGCTGCGCGCCTTCGCCGGCGGGGGATATGCCGATCTGTACAACATCCACCGCTGGACGATGGGGTTCGCCGCCGACAGCGCCTATGGCCACAAATATCGCGAGCTGGCCGACAAGATCACCGAGGCCCTTGCCTTCATGGAGGCGGTCGGCGTCACGCCCGAAAGCCACCCCGACCTCAGCCGGGTCGAGGTCTTCACCAGCCACGAGGCTTTGCTGCTGAACCTCGAAGGCGCCCTGACGCGGCTGGACGGCGCCACCGGCGAATGGTTCGACACTTCGGCACATATGGTCTGGATCGGCGAGCGAACCCGTCAGCTGGACGGCGCCCATGTCGAGTTCGCGCGGGGCATCAAAAACCCGATCGGCCTGAAATGCGGGCCGACCATGGAGCCCGATGACCTGCTGGCCCTGATCGATGTGCTGAACCCCGACAACACGCCGGGTCGTCTGACCCTGATCGGTCGGTTCGGTTCGGACAAGGTCGGCGAGCGCCTGCCGCGCCTGATGAAGGCGTTGAAGGCCGAGGGGCGGCGGGTGGTCTGGTCGATCGACCCGATGCACGGCAACACCCTGAAGGCCGGCAATGGATACAAGACGCGGCCGTTCGAACGCATCCTCGGCGAGGTCCGCGGCTTCATCGATGTGGCCGAGGCCGAGGGGGTCCACCCCGGCGGCGTCCATCTCGAGATGACCGGGCAGAACGTCACCGAATGTATTGGCGGGGCCCAGGCCCTGACCGAGGACGACCTGTCCAGCCGCTATCACACCCATTGCGACCCGCGGCTGAACGCCGACCAGGCGCTGGAGCTGGCCTTCCTCGTGGCCGAGCGGCTGAACGCCGGACGCCGCGCCCAGTCGGAAGCGGCCTGAGATGGAGGGCGTCGGCAGACCGGCGACTGATGACCTCGGGCTTGAAGGCGGAGGAGGACGCTGCGCCTACCAGGGCGCGCCCGGGGCGTTCAGCCATGAAGCCTGTATCGACCTGCGACCGTGGGACGAGGCGGTGCCCTATGACAGCTTCGAAGCCGCCATCAGCGCGCTGAAGGCCGGCGATGTCGGCTGCGCCCTGATCCCGGTCGAGAACACCACCGTCGGCCGGGTCGAACCGGCGGCCAGCCTGGTCGAGGCGGCGGGCCTGACCGTGGTGTCCGAAGCCTGGCGGCCGATCCGTCTGGCCCTGATGGCACCGGCCGGGGCCAGCCTGCGGACGGTCAGGACCGCCGAGAGCCATCCGCTGGCCCTGCGTCAGTGCCCCGCTTCTCTGTCCACCCTCGGGCTCATCCCGGTCGAGGCCTTCGACACCGCCGGCGCCGCGCGGGCCGTGGCGGAGGCGGGCGACGTCAGCCGGGCCGCCGTGGCTCCGGCGCGGGCCGCCGAAGTCTATGAATTGTCGATTTTGCGCAACGACATTCAGGATTTCGAGGACAACCGCACGCGTTTTGTCCTGTTGAGCGCCAGCACGGGTTGACGCCGCACGATCTGTGCGCCCTTTGGGTCGCATGGTCCGCTCGCAAGCCATCGCTGCGACTGCATTCACCCGCGTTTTCGCGGCCGTGGACCTGTATTTTTACGGCTTTCGATACGCCGGCTGAGGCGTCGGGGACTTCGTCCTGATGACCTCGCCGGCGACCGCCCCGGAACGGGGCGGCGGCTCGCAAAACCCCTTTGCCGTCCATCGAAATCGAGAGCCCTTTCCCCGTGCCCCATTCCTGTACCAAGCCCGCCCTCCAGCAAGTCTGGCCCGCCGCGACCGATATCTCGCCAGAGCACATGGCGCTCGCCGCCCTGCGTCATGAGATCGACCAGATCGATGACGACCTGCTGGCCCTCTTCGAACGCCGCCTCGCTATCGCCGCCCGCGTCGGCCAGGCCAAGGACGCACCCACCGGCCCCCATGTGAAGCTGCGGCCCGACCGCGAACAGGCGGTGCTGGCGCGAATGCTCGACCGCGCCCGTCCCGACAACCGCGAGGCGGTCGGGAGCCTGTGGCGGCAGATCGTCGGTTGGGGTCTGGCCCGTCAGGGCCGGATCGAGGTGCGGGTCTGGTCGCCGGTGGAGCCCACAAGGGCGTTCGACGGCGCCCGCCTGCGTTTCGGGGCGGCGGCCGACATGCGCTCCGTCCGCGATCCGCAGTCCGCCCTGGCCTGGGCGGCCGAGGGCCATGGCGTCGCCGTGCTGGCGGTCAACGCCGACGACGCCTGGTGGATGGGCCTGCGCCGCGAATGGTCGATGCTGAGCGTGTTCGACGGCTTCGGCGGCGAGACGCCCACGGCGCTGGCGGTCGGCCGGATCGACCCCGCGGCGCTGCCGACGGGGCGGCGAGTCATTGTCGATGCAGGCGGAGACGCCGGCGACGGCGGAGGCATCCGCCGTCGGGGCTTGGCGACCCACCACGGATGGACCCTGTCGCTGACCGACGCGAAACTGCCGGTCGGCGGCGACGAAGGCTGCGTCGGCGCGATCGGCTGATTGCCTCGCCTCCGGGTCAGCCCGCCTTGGCGGCCCGGATGGCGCGGTCGATGTCCGCGGGCTGGATGCTGGCCATTGCCCGACCGTTGATGAAGAAGGTCGGCGTGCCCTGAAGGCCGAGGTTCGCCGCTGACATCTGGATGTCAGCCAGGTGCCGGGCGATCTCGGGACTGGCCATCGCCGTCCTGGCCGTCGGCAGAACGACGCCGTTGGCGGCGAGGATGCGGTCGATGGCGGCCTTGGTCAGCGCCGGTTCGGCCATCAACGCCCGGAACACCGGCAGGTATTTGCCTTGACGGTGGGCGGCCTGGGCCGCGCGGGCGGCGTAGTGCGAGGTATCGTCGGTTCCCCGGTCCAGGATCGGCCAGTCCTTGAAGACGAACCGGACATCGGGGTGGGTCTGCATCAGACGCAGCACCTCAGGCGCGGTTGATTTGCAGCCCGGGCAGCGAAAGTCGAAGAACTCGACCACGGTCACCCGGGCATCGGCCGGGCCGAAGGCGGGGTCGCGCGCATCGATCGCGAGCAGGGAGGGATTCGCGGCAACTCGCGCCGTCATTTCCTGTGCATGCACCCGCGTCTGGGCGATCTGGGTCTGCTGGGCTTTTTCTTCCAGCTTGAGGCTGACCTCCTGCAGGATTTCCGGGTTCTCCAGCAGATAGGAGCGGACCCGGCCATCGAAGTCGCGGCCGGTCGCGTAGGGGGCGACAGCCAGTACGAGGGCGATGACGGACACGGCCAGGGCGGTCATGCCGGCGCGGGGCCCGGTCAGGAAGCCGCCGCGGGGTGTCTCAGGCGTTTCGGTCATGCGGGTTCTCGGTACGAAGGCTTAGCCGGCGGGAATGACGCCGCCCCGGTCGCGGCGGCTATTGCGGCGGTCGACGTCGTCGACGTCCTGCTGGGTCGCGCCCGAGGCGAAGACAATGTCCATGGCGCGGGTCCATTCGGCCGTGCCGGGCTCCAGCATGTCGCGGGCGCGCAGGGCGAATTGGGTGGCCTGCACCTCGGCCCCGCCGGCGAAATACATTTCGGCTGAGGCCAACCGCGCCTCGCCCTCCTTGCCCTGGGCGGCATAGGCCTGACTCATCAGCCGCCACGCCATGGTGTTGTCATTCTCCAGCGCCGTGGCGCGTTTCAGCTCTGCTATAGCCGGGTCCAGCATAGCCAGATCGTGGGTCTCGATCAGGGCGTGGGCCAGGTTGATGCGCAGCAGGGGGGCGTCCGGCCGCAGTTCGACCGAGCGCTGGTGCGCTCCGATGGCCTCGGCGGGCCGGCCCTCCTCGAACAGGATTTGGCCCTTCAGTTCCCAGAAATAGGGATTCTCGGGCTGTTCGGTCAGAAGGGTGTCGACGGCGGACAGGGCCTTTTCGGTCTGACCGTCGCGGTACCAGGCGATGGCCCGCGCATAGCGGCCGGGCAGGGAGACATCGCTTTCGGGATAATCCCGCAGCGTCTGGTTCGGCTCGTCCATAAAGGCGTGGATCTTGGCCAGGATCAGGGTGTGCTGGGCGACCCGTTCGGGGCTGTCCGAACGATCGTAGTTGGACTGTTCCGCGACGAAGCGGCGCAAGTTTTCGATCCGGTCGGACGACAGCGGGTGGCTGCGGAAATAGGGGAAGCGACGGGCGTCGGAAAAGACTTCCTGCGAGCGGAAATTCTCGAAGAAGCTGACCAGACCACGGCCGGATTCGCCGGCGTTCTCGAGGGCGCGGGCGCCGGTGTTGTCTGCCTCGCCTTCCTGATGGGTCATGTAGCGCAGGGCGCTGAGGGTGCCGAAATACTGGCTGTTGCCCAGCAGCACTGCGCCGGCCTGGGGCGCGCCGGCCGCGATGGCCAGGGCGCCGAGGGCCATGGTCATGAGCATGGGTTGCATGCCGGCGCCCTGGGCCCCGTCCCGCAGGGTGTGGCGGTTCTTGATATGCCCGGCCTCGTGGGCCAGCACGCCGAGCAGCTCGTTGGCAGTTCGGGTCTTCAGGATCAGGCCGGTGTTTACGCCCATGATCCGGCCACGCGTGGCGAAGGCGTTCAGATCGTTCTCGTTGATGAGCAGGATCTCGACCTCGGTCGGTTCCAGCCCCATGGCGACAAGCACCGGGTCGGCCCACTCATGAATGATGCCCTCGATCTCGGTGTCCCGGATCGCGCTCTGGGCCGAGGCGGGCGAGGCCGCCGCCAGCACAAGGCCCATGGCGGCGGCGACGCCCGTTGCGCGGAAGGCGGTGCGGGACAACCAGTTCAAGCCGAACTCCTCATACCCGGAACACCCCCGCAACGATCCTCACTATCTAATCACGGCCATTCAGCGGCGCCACCATCCGCGCTTGGGCTTCTCGGGAGGGGCCACGATCTGGTTCGGGTCGTCCGCAATCAGGGCGGCGACGTCGATTTCGGGCTGCGGGGCCGGCGTGGGCTCGACCACAGCGGCGACTTCGGGCTCCGGCGCGGCCTCGATTTCAGCTGCAGCCTCAACCGGCGTGACGTCCAGCACGGCGGGTTCGGCGGCGGGCTCGATTTCGTTGGGCTCGATGTCCGACGTCGGTCCCGCGGCCGATTCCGCAGTCGCGGAGGCCGAGACCTTGCGGCGCACGCGGCGGCGCTTGGGTTCCTCGGCGGCGGCGACCGGAGCGGCATCTGCAGCATCATCGACGACCACAGCCATCGGCGTGTCGGCTGAACCGTCCGGCGGCATGCCTTCGTTGGTGGCGCGGGTCTCGACCTTGACCTCGTGGGTCAGGCCCTCGTTGCCACGATCCCGGCCACGGCCGCGACCGCGGCGACGACGCGAGCGCGGGCCGCGTTCCCCGCCGATCTCGCCCTCGGGATGTTCGCCGACGACTTCATCGACGTCCCTCGCCGACGTAGCGGCCACAGCGTCGCCCGCGGCGACCTCGGACCGTTCCGGATTGATCGGATCGAACCAGACATAGGGATCTTCCAGCGACGGGGTGCGGCCGCGCACCCAGTTGAAGCCATCGCGCTCGCCGCCTTCTTCCCGCACGCGGCGTCCGCCACGGCGGCCCCGGCGACGGCGACGGCCGCTTTCGCTGTCGTCATCGTCCTCGCCGGCGGCGAGTTCGGGGGCGGCAGGCGCGGCGTCATCAGTTGAGGTTTCAGGGCCGTCACGACGTCCGCCGCGGCGGCGACGGCCACGGCGTCCGGCGCCTTCGCCCTCGTGGCGTTCGGCCCGCTCGCGCGGCTGGTCGTCGTCGGCGTCCTCGGCGTCGAGGTCGGAATCGTCGTCGCCGGCGATGAATTCCTCGCCATCCTCGTCCTCATCGGCATAGGCGCTGTCGTCGAAATCGTCGTCGAGGTCGATGAAGGCTTCGGGCCGTTCTTCCGGAACGAAGTCCTCGTTGGTCTCGGTGCGTTCGACGGCGTGTTCGCCCTGGCCGAGGCTGTCGTCGATCAGGATGACGACGTTCAGGCCGCGCTGGGCCAGCATGCGCTGCAGATAGTCGCGCTTGTGGTTCAGGATGTAGAGGGCGACGGCGGTGCACAGGCGCAGATTGATCGAGCCCGCGCCGCTCTTGCCGGCCTCGATGTCTACGGCCCGCAGGGTCATTAGCGCGGCGCTCTCGGCGGAGCGGACACGTCCGGCGCCCTGGCAGTGCGGGCAGGCCTCGGTGGCGCCCTCAATGACGCCGAGGCGACGGCGCTGGCGGCTGATCTCCATCAGGCCGAAACCCGAGATGCGGCCCATCTGGATGCGGGCGCGATCCTTGGCCAGGGCGTCCTTGAGAGCTTTTTCGACGGCGCGGTTGTTCTTCGACTCATCCATGTCGATGAAGTCGATGACGATCAGGCCGGCGAGGTCGCGCAGACGCAGCTGGCGGGCAGCCTCGACGGCGGCCTCCATATTGGTCTTGGTCGCGGTGGCCTCGACGTTGCGCTCCTTGGTGGCGCGGCCGGAGTTGACGTCGATGGCGACCAGGGCCTCGGTCTGGTTGATGACCAGATAGCCGCCGGAGTGAAGCGGCACGACCGGCTGGTGAATCTGGGTCAGCATCTCCTCGATGCCGTTGGTGGCGAACAGTGGCCGGGCGCCCTGGTACAGGTGCACCTTCTTCGACTGCGAGGGCATCAGCACGCGCATGAAGTCGCGCGCCTCCTTGAAGCCCTCGACGCCCTCGACCTGGATGCCGTCGAAATCCTTGTCGAACATATCGCGGACGGCGCGGCGGACGAGGTTTTCTTCCTCATAGATGATCGAAGGAGCGTTCGATTTCAGCGTGGTCTCGCGGATCGTTTCCCACAGGCGCAGCAGATATTCGTAGTCGCGCTTGATCTCGGCCTTGGTGCGTTTGGCGCCGGCGGTGCGGATAATCAGGCCCATGCCCTGGGGCACGTGCAGGGCGGCCGCGGCGGCCTTCAGGCGCTTGCGGTCGGTGACCTGGGTGATCTTGCGGGAGATGCCGCCGCCCTTGCCGGTGTTGGGCATCAGCACGCAGTAACGGCCGGCCAGCGACAGCCAGGTGGTCAAAGCCGCGCCCTTGCCGCCGCGCTCGTCCTTGACGACCTGGACCAGCATGACCTGGCGGCGCTTGATGACGTCCTGGATCTTGTAGCGGCGCATCAGGCGGCGCTTGAGCCGCTCTTCCTCGGCCATGCCGCCTTCGGATTCGTCGTCGCTTTCGCGGGCGTGTTCGTCGTGCTCGTCGTCTTCCGAATGCGCCTCGGCCATGATGGCTTCGCGGTCGGCGACGGGGATCTGGTAGTAGTCCGGGTGGATTTCGCTGAAGGCGAGGAAGCCGTGGCGGTTGCCACCGTATTCCACGAACGCAGCCTGCAGGCTGGGCTCTACGCGAACGACCTTGGCGAGATAGATGTTGCCGCGAAGCTGGCGCTTGGCGCGGGATTCAAAGTCGAATTCCTCGACCTGACGGCCCTCGACGATGGCGACCCGGGTCTCCTCGGGATGCGCGGCGTCGATCAACATGGTCTTTGACATGGAAAGTCTCTCTCTGGCGCGCTCGGCCATCCCCGCGAAGGGGGCAGGCGGCTCGCCGAATGGGATTGGGGGCGGACGCAGGCGCCATCCCGTCGCCGCGGCGGATGCCGTAGGCGAGGTCGGTCAGATCAGACCGGAAGGGAGCGCAGGCGATAAGGCCCATGGGGTTCAGTATGGTCCTGGGCCCGGACGCGCCGTCTAAGGGCGTCCCGAACCCGGTCGTTGAACAGGCGGGGGTAACCGGCCGGTTCTCGGATCAGTGAAAGTCATGCCGCGAAGAGGGCGCGCCCGAGCCTGAGGGTTCAGGGGACGCGATCGTTCGCGAGCCCGGCAAGCATAGGCATGCCGATCGTGAATTAAAAGCCGCGTACGCTTTAACCGGTTGGCGACGACGTTGCGGCATTATGGGTCCAACCAAGAAGGTGGGTCTCCGTCAAAATGAACGGACTGTCGCGTATCAACCTGACGCAGTGGCTCCCCGGATCACGTCCGGGGATGACGGGTCGTGAATGGGCGATGACGGCGATGGCCTTCGTCGTGATTTGCGTCGTTCTGCTCGCGGCCGGGCGCGGACTGGCGTCCGGCGCCATGGGCGAGGTGCTGCGCGTCCGCTTCGGCGGCGACGCGGAACACACCCGCGTCGTGCTCGATCTGGACCGGACCTCGCGCGGACAGGTGATCCAGGCCGGCGGCGACGGCCGGGTGGTGGTGTCGCTGGCCGGCGTGTCGCCCGCCAACCGCGGCCTGACAGGAGCGGGCACAGGCCTGGTCCGCGGCTGGCGCGTCACCGGCGCGGGCGCCGCCTCGCGGGTCGAGCTGGACCTGGCGACCAGCGCCGAGATCGAACGCCGCTTCCTGCTGCCGCCCGGCGACGGCATCGCCCATTTCCGTTACGTGATCGACCTGAAGGCCACCGGGCGCGCCCCGACGGCCCCGGCCCGGACCCCGCCGCCCCGCGTGGAGCGGCCCGCCGAACGGCCCCTCATTTTCATCGACGCCGGCCATGGCGGCCGCGACCCCGGCGCCAGCGGGACCGGGTCCCGCGAGAGCGCCGTCACCCTGGCCGCCGCCCTGGCGCTGAAACAGGAGCTGGAGCGCACCGGCCGCTATCGCGTGCGCCTGACCCGCGAGAGCGACGCCTATGTCGCCCTGTACCGCCGCGTGGCCATCGCCCGTCAGGCCGACGCTGACCTGTTCATCAGCCTGCACGCCGACGCCGGCGCCGATCCGGCCACGCGCGGGGCGAGCGTCTACACCCTGTCCGAACAGGGCGCGGGCCGGGCCGTGCGCGAGTTCACCCGCGGCGAAAACTGGCACCGCAGCCTGAACCTGCCGGGGCGCGACCCGTCGGTCGACCGCATCCTGCTGGACATGACCCAGCGCGCCACCCAGAACCGCTCGGCCCAGCTGGCCCGCACCCTGCTGGGCGAGCTGGAGGGCGCCGACCATCCGATGCTGCGCCGCAGCCACCGCGACGCCGGTCTGGCCGTGCTGCTGGCCCCCGATGTGCCCGCTGTGCTGCTGGAGATGGGCTTCATCACCAATCCCGAGGACGAGCGGATGCTCAACGACAGCCGCGCCCGCCGCCGCCTGATGCGCGCCGTGGCCGACGGCATCGACCGCTATTTTCGCGAGCCCTCGGGCACGCTGCAGATGGCCTCGAACGGCGGAGCACAGGGCCAGCCCTAGCGCACGGTCTCCCAGCCGGGCGGCGGGATGAGGCCCTGATCGATCAGGGACTGCGCGCCGCGATCGAACTCGGCCCGGCCGCAGGCGCGGAGTCCGTCGAGTGCGACAAGCCGCCAGGACTCCGCCGCCACCGCATCCCGCCAGGCCGTCAGCTGTTCACGCCGCCACTGCGCAGAGCACACGAGGCGCCGCCGCTCCAGCTCGGCGGGGGTCGGCTTCGGCCGGCGGGGGCGGGGCGGGCGGTGAAAGGGCATCGGACCTCCGGAGCGGACACGCAGAAACGACCCGCGCCGGACGGCGCGAGGGGCGGGAAGGCGGCGGAGCGCCGGACCGGAGCCCGGAGACAATGACATTAACCGTTTCGGCCTCGGCCGGACGCTCCGCGCGGAGAGTGATCGGAAGCTTGCGTCCGGTGGCGGTTTTATCGCCTTACCGCAGCGCCTCCGGCGGGCGGGCCGTGCTTGCGACACGGTCCCCGGACCGGGCGAGTATCCCCCTCGCCCCTGACATCCGTTTGGTTATCAGACCCCGGGCGTCGTTCGTCTTGACCTGACGAACCGGAACCGGGCCCCCGCTTCTCCACATCCCGCCGCCAAAGAACACAAGGCCTTTGCGCCTCCCCTGCGACGGAACGGGGAGATTATGGGAGGGGCTGTTCCTATGGCGGGCTGGGGACGCTGTACTTTTTTGAAGGCGAGCGGAATCAGTGGGTTGGAGGCGCTGGATATGCTGACAATCGGCGAATGGGTAGCAGGCTGGCGAGGCCAGCGGATGCAGACCCGACAGCCATACAGGGTGCGAAAGCGGACTTTCGCGGCCGGATCACAAAATGTCCGCTAGCGACCGAGGCTGTGTAAAAACTCACTGCGCTAGAAAACTCGCGCACGATCTTTCGATCAAAGCGGCGACAGACAGAATAATGCCCGAAGATCGACCGTTCTCCAGCTTCATCTTAGAATGAAGTTGCTATCAGATTCGGCGCGTTGACGCTTTTACACAGCCTCGACCCTGTGTGGACGGCTCTCCGTCGGCAAGGGGTAATCGAACTATCTGCAACG
>NZ_JBHYDN010000016.1:0-54788 GCF_051860745.1 Brevundimonas sp. | reverse complement strand
CAGATCACCACCGATTTGGGAATCCCGATTCCAACAAAACGGGCCACGCTCTAGAAGCGGCGGACGTAGCTCAGGCCGTAGGTGTCCAGCTCACCGCCGTTGTCGTCAGTGAAGTCGCGGCGGGTCCAGTCGGCGCGGACGCCGTTCCGGCCATCGAAGAAGTAGTTGGCGCCGACGCCGTAGTTGACGCTTTCGCCGTCCTCGGTCGCGCTGAAGCCCGCGACGTCGGCCTTGATCTGGGTCGTGCCGTAGCCGAGGCGGCCGAACAGTTCGAAATTCTCGTTGATCGGCAGGGTGGCGACGCCATAGGCGGCGACGTCGTATTCATGGGACAGGTCCCCGGTGGCGGCGCCGACGGTGACTTCGTCGTCCTTGACGCCGAACGAGGCTTCGCCCTCGACGCCGAAATACGGAGACACCCTGGCGTTCAGGCGGCCAGTGATGGCGCCGAGGCTGGCGTCGTCGCCGTCCAGCACGGTGTAGCCGACCGACCCCGTCACTTGCGGCGAAGAGATGCTCTGGGCCATGGCCGGCGCTGCGATCAGAGTAAGGGCGGCGGTCGCGAGAAGAATGTTACGCATTGTTTCTTGTATCCTCTAGATGCGGTGACTTTCGTCACCAGCCCCATCCAGCGGAGACACAAATGGGTCGAGGATGAAGGCGTTCCAGAGGCGGTTGTTTACATAACGACGACTGTGTGACGCGAACCACAGACAGCGTTTTGCCAACCTTGGCCGTTTCATGGCCTGTCTGTCAGCGGTCCTTCTCGCGCTCCGTCCCGGCCCGCGCATGCAGGGCCGCCTGGGCCGCCGCCAGCCGGGCGATCGGCACGCGGTAGGGCGAGCAGCTCACGTAATCCAGGCCGACGTCCTCGCAGAAGGCGATGGAGGACGGGTCGCCGCCATGCTCGCCGCAGATGCCCATCTTGATGCCGGGCCGGGCTGCCCCGCCGCGCTCTGCGGCGATGCGGATCAGATCGCCGACGCCGTCCTGATCAAGCCGGACGAAGGGGTCGGTCTCGAAGATGCCCTTGTCGATATAGGCCTGCAGGAAGCGGCCGGAGTCGTCGCGGCTGATGCCGAAGGTCGTCTGGGTCAGGTCGTTGGTGCCGAAGGAGAAGAACTCGGCGTATTCGGCCAAGTCGGCGGCGCGCAGGGCGGCGCGGGGCAGTTCGATCATGGTCCCGACCAGATAGTCGACCCGGTCGCCGGCCTCGGCGAAGACGGCCTCGGCGGTGCGGTCGGTCAGCTCGCGCAGGTATTTCATCTCCAGCCCGAGGGCGACCAGCGGGTGCATGATCTCCGGAATGGGGGCCTCGGCGGCGGTCTTCTTGACCTCCAGCGCCGCCTCGAGGATGGCGCGGACCTGCATCTCGTAGATCTCGGGGTAGGCGACGCCGAGGCGGCAGCCACGGTGGCCGAGCATGGGATTGGTCTCGTGCAGCTCCTTCGCCCGCCGCTTCAGCTTGGCGGCGTCCAACCCTTGCGTGACGGCGAGGGCGTCGATCTCGGCGTCGGTGTGGGGGATGAACTCATGCAGCGGCGGATCGAGCAGGCGCACGGTCACCGGCAGGCCGGCCATGATGGTGAACAGCTCGACGAAGTCGGCCATCTGGAACGGCGCGATCTTGGCAAGGGCGGCGCGGCGGCCGGCCTCGTCATCGGCGAGGATCATCTCGCGCACCGCGGCGATGCGGGCGTCGTCGAAGAACATATGCTCGGTGCGGCACAGGCCGATGCCCTCGGCTCCGAAGCCGCGCGCGGTCTTCGCATCCAGCGGCGTCTCGGCGTTGGCGCGGACGCGCAGGCGGCGGACCTTGTCGGCCCAGGCCATCAGGGTCTGGAAGTCGCCGGTCAGCTCCGGCTCGATCATGGCCACGGCGCCGTCCAGCACCTCGCCCTTCGAGCCGTCGATGGTGATGATCTCGCCGGCCCGGAAGGTGCGGCCGCGGGCGGTGAAGGTCCCCGTCTTGTCGTCGATCGACAGTTCATTGATGCCGCAGACGCAGGGACGCCCCATGCCGCGGGCGACGACGGCGGCGTGACTGGTCATGCCGCCCCGGGCCGTGACGATGCCCCGCGCCGCATGCATGCCGTGGATGTCCTCGGGCGAGGTCTCCTCCCGCACCAGGATGACGGCGTCGCCCAGCTGCGACAGCCGCTCAGCCTCGTCGGCGTCAAACACGATCTTGCCGGTGGCGGCGCCGGGGCTGGCGGGCAGGCCGGCGGCCACCACGGTGCGCGACGCGTTCGGGTCGAGGGTGGGGTGCAACAGCTGGTCCAGCGCCGAGGGCTCGACGCGGGAGATGGCCTCCTCCTCAGAGATCACGCCCTCGGCGGCGAGGTCGACGGCGATCTTCAGCGCCGACTTGGCGGTGCGCTTGCCGTTGCGAGTCTGCAGCATCCACAGCCGACCCTGTTCGACCGTGAATTCGATATCCTGCATGTCGCGGTAGTGACTCTCCAGCCGGCCGACGACATCGACGAATTCGGCGAAGACGACCGGCATGGCCTCTTCCATCGAGGGGGCGGTCTCGCCCATCTCCTCGCGGCCGGCCCGGGTCAGCGACTGGGGCGTGCGGATGCCGGCGACGACGTCCTCGCCCTGGGCGTTGATCAGGAACTCGCCATAGAGTTTGGCCTCGCCCGTCGACGGATTGCGGGTGAAGGCGACGCCGGTGGCCGAGGTCTCGCCCATATTGCCGAACACCATCGACTGGACATTGACCGCCGTGCCCCAGCTTTCGGGGATGTCGTGCATGCGGCGATAGAATTTGGCCCGGTCGTTCATCCAGCTGTCGAACACTGCCGAGACGGCGCCCCACAGCTGGTCATGGGGATCCTGAGGGAATGGCTGGCCCAGCCGGTCCTCGACCACGGCCTTGTAGTCGGCGACAACCCTCTCCCAGTCACCGGCGGACAGGTCGGTGTCGATGGTGACGTCCAGCCGATCCTTGTGGTCGTCCAGCACCTCCTCGAAGTCGTCGTGCGACAGGCCAAGGACGACGCTGGAATACATGGTGATGAAGCGGCGGTAGCTGTCGAAGGCGAAGCGGCGGTCGCCGGAAAGGGCGGCCAGACCCTCGACCGTATCGTCATTGAGGCCGAGGTTCAGGACTGTGTCCATCATCCCCGGCATGGAGGCGCGGGCCCCCGAACGGACCGAGACCAGCAGGGGGTTGGACGCGTCGCCGAAGGTCTTGCCGACAACCTGTTCGACCGTCTTCAGCCCGGCGGCGACCTGGTCGGCCAGGGCGTCGGGGTAGCTCTGGCCATTGGAGAAGTAGTGGACGCAGGCCTCGGTGGTGATGGTGAAGCCCGGAGGGACCGGCAGGCCGAGGGAGGACATCTCGGCCAGGTTCGCCCCCTTGCCGCCGAGGAGGTTCTTCATCGACGCGTCGCCGTCGGCGGACCCGCCGCCGAAGCCGTACACCCACTGAGTCATTTACCAGCCCCTGAGCCGTTGTCCGTCGCGGGGACTCGCATCCCTCGCGGCGCCTGGCCCCGCTTACCGCGCGAGGCGCGGCAAGGCGAGGCTGAGCATGTAACAAAACGTGAGTCCGCCTGACCGTTCCTGCGATGACGCGTCAGAGCGGGCGAACCGCCGGCCGCACATGGACAACCATGGACGGGTCCCCGTGATCTCGCTCGCCCCCGTGCGGCGCCGGTGGAGCGAGGTCGGCGTCGGGCGACAGGAATGAGCGCCGCGATGACACCGGAGTCCGACTGTGCAGAAGGCGGAAGAACTCGGCGAAGTCGCCGATCTGTTCGTTGTAGAAGGCGGCCTTCTCGACCGGCCCCATGTGGCCGGCGTCCTCGACACGGATCAGTCGCCCCTGCGGCAGGGCGGCGGAGATGGTGACCCCGGCATGGTCCTTTGTGACCAGATCGCGACCTCCGGCGAAAACCATGGCGGGCAGGTCGATGCGTGCCAACCGGTCGGTCACGGACCAGTGCAGCATGGCCAGGTTGCCGCGGGCCTGGACCGCCGGTGAACCGCGGGTGATCAGCAGGCTCGTCCGGTCCAGTTGCTCGCGGGTCGGACGGGTTCCGAACCCGACGAGACGGGCGGCGAGGTGGGTCGAACCGCTGAGCCACGCCTGCCAATTCATCACCCACAGCGCGGGCGACAGGACCGTGTCGAGCTTCAGAACAAGTTCGATCACGGGCTGCAGCGGCTTCAGCACCCGCGAGAAGATCATCGTCTCCAGCGGATTGGTGTGGGTGGTGTTCTCCAGCACAATGGCGACGACCCGATCATTCAGCTGTTCCGGGTGGCGAGCGCAGAACGTCTGCACTGTCATGCCACCGATGCTGTGGCCGACGAGGATCACGGGTCGATCGTTTGGCAGGCTGTCGATCACCGCGTGGAGATCCTCGGCGAAACCTTCGATCGAATAGCCCGCGGGCGGTCGACCCGAACGGCCGAGGCCGGGCAGATCCCAGAAAACCAGTCCGAAACGAGCGCCCAGATCGGCCCGCGCCTCAGCCCAGATCCTCGCCGAGAGCGCCCATCCATGGGTGAAAACCAGAATCGGCCCGGTGGTCGCGCCCTCCATCTCGACGTGAAGGTTCGCCCCGTCTGCGCCCGGGATCGTGACACTGTCGCCACGCACCGCGGGGGCGGTCTTGCCGCTCCGGCCGAGCAACATCAGCATCGGGACGCGGCCCAACAGGCTGAAGGCCATCAGGCCAGCGCCCCACCAGAGGGGGGCCCTGGACGGCTCGGCGAGCCCAAGCGTTTCCGCGACGTGCCAGGCGTCGTACCAGCGCCACAGCAGCCAGGCGGCTCCGGCGAAGATGGCCAGCGACCCCAGGGCGAACAGGCGCAAGACAATGGCGAGCAGGATCATCGGGGTACTTCCGGGGGACGAAGCCTGACCAACACCAGCCGACCTCGGTTCGTTCCGCGAAAACACCGGAGCTAACCCGCCCTTAACCGCGATGATTCACCACTCGGTCTTCAAGCTGTGCGGGGCCGCGTTCCATGTCCGAATTCAAGACCGACGTCATCCATCGTGGCGACTGCATCGAGGTGTTGCGGTCCCTGCCGGACGCCTGCGTCGACATGGTCTTCGCCGACCCGCCCTATAATCTGCAGCTGGGCGGCGACCTGCTGCGGCCGGACAATTCGAAGGTCGACGCCGTCGATGACGACTGGGACAAGTTCGACAGCTTCGCCGCCTATGACGCCTTTACCCGCGAGTGGATGACAGAATGCCGCCGCATCCTGAAGCCCGAGGGCTCGATCTGGGTGATCGGCAGCTATCACAATGTCTTCCGCCTCGGCGCCGCGATCCAGGACCTGGGCTTCTGGGTGCTGAACGACATCATCTGGCGCAAGTCCAACCCGATGCCGAACTTCAAGGGCACGCGCTTCACCAATGCCCATGAGACCCTGATCTGGGCGGCGCGGAGCCGGGACCAGAAGCGCTACACCTTCAACTACGACGCGCTGAAGGCCTTCAATGAGGATGTTCAGATGCGGTCCGACTGGACCCTGGCCCTGTGCACGGGCGAGGAGCGGATCAAGGACGCCGAGGGCAAGAAGGCCCATCCGACCCAGAAGCCCGAGGGCCTGCTGCACCGGGTGCTGATGGCCGCGACACGGTCCGGCGACGTGGTGCTGGACCCCTTCTTCGGCACCGGCACCACCGGGGCGGCGGCCAAGCGGCTTGGCCGTCACTATGTCGGCATCGAGCGCGACGAGACCTATGCGAAGGTGGCCGAGAAGCGGATCAAGGCGGTCATCCCCGCCGCACCCGAGGACCTGGTGGTCATGGGCTCGCGCAAGGCCGAGGTGAAGGTGCCGTTCGGAGCCCTCGTCGAGGCCGGGCTGCTCTCGCCGGGCGACAAGCTGTACTGCCCCAAGGGCGACCGCGAGGCGCGGGTACGGGCGGACGGGTCGCTGGTCGCGGGCGAACTCAGCGGATCGATCCACAAGATGGGGGCCCTGTTCGAGAACGCCCCGGCCTGCAACGGCTGGACCTACTGGCGCTTCAAGACGGATCAGGGTCTGAGGTCCATTGATGCCCTGCGGGCCGAGGTTCGCGCGGGAATGCAGTGACCGGAAGCCGACGCTGAGACAGACTTAACCCCTGCAGTTTCCACAGGAAAAACCCCGGTTCGGGGAACCTCGCACACCCGGGATGGTTTGACGCTCTGACGGCTCCTCCCCGGGCCGTCGGGAGCCACGGCCATGAAGATCGCGCAAGTCACGCCGCTGTACGAGGCGGTGCCGCCAAAGTTGTATGGCGGCACCGAGCGGGTTGTCGCCCATTTGACCGACGCCCTCGTCGATCTGGGCCACGACGTCACCCTGTTCGCCAGCGCCGACGCCGAAACCCGCGCGCGCCTCGTGCCGGTTCGTGATCAGGCCATCCGGCTGGACCCGGCCCCGCTGAAGTCCGATCTCGCCGCCCACATGACCATGCTGTCCGAAGTGCTGAAGCGCGCCGACGATTTCGACGTGATCCATTTCCACACCGACATGGTGCATTTCCCCTTCTTCGCCCGGTGCGCCGACAAGACCATCACCACACTGCACGGCCGGCTCGATCTGAAAGACCTGCCGGGTGTCTATGAACGCTGGCCCGGGTTCGGCCTCGTCTCGATCTCGGACGACCAGCGCCGGCCCCTGCCCCGGGCCAACTGGAAGGCCACGGTGCACCACGGCATGCCGGGCGAGCTGTACCGGTTCTCCCCCAAACCGGAGGGCTACCTCGCCTTCCTCGGCCGCATCTCGCCCGAGAAGCGCCCCGACCGCGCCATCGAGATCGCCACCAGGCTGAACAAGCCGCTGAAGATCGCGGCGAAGGTCGATGCGGCTGACAAGGTCTATTGGGAGACCATCATAAAGCCGATGGTGGATGGCAATCCGCTGGTCGAATTCGTCGGCGAGATCAGCGACCACCAGAAGTCCGCCTTCCTCGGCGGGGCCGAAGCCCTGCTGTTCCCCATCGACTGGCCCGAGCCGTTCGGCCTGGTGATGGTCGAGGCCATGGCCTGCGGCACGCCCGTGGTGGCCTTCCGCTGCGGCTCGACGCCGGAGGTCATCGAGGACGGAGAAACCGGCTTCCTGGTCGACACGCTGGAACAGGCCGTGGCTGCAGCGGGCCGGGCTCACCTGCTGGATCGACAGGCGATCCGCGCCCGGTTCGACCTGCGGTTTTCGGCCACAGCCATGGCGCGGCGCTATCTGGACGTTTACAGCGACCTGCTGGCGAAGCGGCCGTTCGCAGAGGATCCGGTTACCGATGTCGTGACGCCGCTCCGGCCGTTCGAGGGCAAGAGCTTCGCCGCCGCCAATCTCTGACCGGCGGCCGGTGAACGGAAGACGGCGCCCAAGCGTTCGCATTTGCACGCCGGTCTGACGTCGTCAGGCGCGCGCCCGGAGCCTTCATGGACGACGCCTATACGGTTCAGACCCCCGCCACGGGAAGCGGCGACGCCGACGGCCTCGAGCAGCTGATGGCGCTCAAGGACGGCGATACCTTCCTGGTGGCGGACGGCTGGGGCGACCTGAAAGGTGGGGCGGACGGCCTGTTCGTAAACGACACCCGCATCCTCTCGCGACTGGTCCTGACCGTCGGACAGGCGCGACCGTCGCGGCTGAGTTCGGGGGTCAGCCAGGACAACGTCTATTTCACCTGCCATTCGACCAACCGGCCCCTGCCCCCGATGGGCGGGCGATCGGCGCCGGCCGGGGTGCTGCACATCGAGCGGCGGCGCTTCGTCTGGGACCGTCGGATATTCGAGCGGGTGCGGATGGCCAACCACGGCATTCAGGATGTGCTGCTGCCGGTGGCGATCGATTTCGCCGCCGACTTCGCCGACATCTTCCAGGTGCGCGGGACCTTGCGCGAGAAGCGGGGAACCACGGAAGCCCCTGTTCATGACGGCAGACGCGTGACGTTCGCGTATGTCGGGCTGGACGGGGTTCGGCGGACGAGCTGCCTGGCCTTCTCCGAGCCGCCCGCGCGGCTCAGCGGATCGCGCGCGGAATTCATGTTCAGCCTGCCCAAGGGCAAGCGATGCGACCTCTATATGGAGTGCGGGCCCGATCGCTGCGACCAGCCTGACGAGGCGCGCTACCGGCTGAACGCAGTGCAGGCGCGGATGGCCATGCGCACCCGGCGGCGGCGCGGAGCCTCCCTCAGGGGGCCCCGCAGTCCGCGCTTCAACGACTGGCTGGATCAGAGCCGGGCCGACGTCGCCCTGCTGACCACCGACCTGCCCACCGGCCCCTATCCGTATGCAGGCGTGCCGTGGTTCTCGACGCCGTTCGGGCGCGACGGGATCATCACAGCCTGGCAGATGCTGTGGCTGGACCCGTCGCTGGCCAAGGGGGTGCTGACCTATCTCGCCATGCGTCAGGCGACGGAATTCTCGGCCTTCCAGGACTCGGCCCCCGGCAAGATCATGCACGAAACCCGCGGCGGAGAGATGAGCGCCCTCGGGGAGGTGCCGTTCGGCCTCTACTACGGCGGGGTCGACACCACCTGTCTGTTCGTGGCGCTGGCCGGGGCCTACGCCCGCCGAACCGGCGATTTCGCCACCATCCGGGCGCTGTGGCCAAATCTGATCGCCGCCGTCGGCTGGATGACGGACCATGGCGACATCAAGGGCGACGGCCTTATCGGCTATCAGCGCGGGGCTGAGACCGGGCTGTCCAACCAGGGCTGGAAGGATTCCGAGGATTCGATCTTCAACACGGACGGCCGCTTCCCCAAGGGACCGGTCGCCCTTCTTGAGGTGCAGGGCTACGCCTATGCCGCCTGGCGGGCGATGGCCGATCTGGCGGCGACGCTGGGCGACCCTCGGCAAGCGGAATGGGCGGGGCAGGCTGAACGGGTCCGCGCCTTGGTTGAGGACCGCTTCTGGATGGAGGACGAGGGCTTCTACGCCATCGCCCTGGACGGAGACGGCGAGCAATGCCGGTCGATCGGCTCCAACGCCGGCCACCTGCTGTTCACCGGCCTGCCATCGGTGGAGCGGGCGAAGCGGGTGACGAAGCGTTTGCTGGGGGCCGAGTTCCGCTCGGGCTGGGGCGTGCGGACGCTGGCGACAGGTCAGGCCCGGTTCAATCCGATGAGCTATCACAACGGCTCGGTCTGGCCGCATGACACCGCCATGGCGGCGGCCGGCATGGCGCGCTACGGAGAGCGGCAGGCGGTCGCCCTGCTTCTGGGCGAGATCTATGCGGCGGCGGCGCATTTCCACCTGCGCCTGCCCGAACTGTTCTGCGGCTTCGAGCGCAATCCCGGCGAGCCGCCCATCGCCTATCCGGTCGCCTGCCTGCCCCAGGCCTGGGCGGCGGGATCGGTGTTTCTGATGCTGCAGTCCGCGCTGGGGATCGGCATCGACGCCATCGCCGGGACAGTGGAGATCGACGACCCGGCCCTGCCCGCAGGTATTGACCGCTTGAACATCACCAACCTGCAGGTCGGCGACGGGATGGTCGACCTGGCCTTCCAGCAGATAGGCGCCCACACCGTGGTCATTCCCCAGCGCCGCGAAGGGCCAGTCTCGGTGCGGACCGTCCGCTAGGCCAGGCCCCGCTCCAGCGCCTTGCGAAACACCGTGGGCAGGGACCGCAGCGCCTCATCCGGATCGGTCCAGAGGAAGTCTCCCCGGCCCGCGGCGACCCGCACGGTCAGCGTCAGCGAGAAATGGGTGAAGACGTGCTCGATCGCCCCCGCCTCGCGCCAGTCGGCGACCGTGGGCGGAGCAGCGTCAACCTGTGACACGCTCCATTCCGAGGTCGGCAGACCCGTCATCCCGCCCAGCAGCCCCTTGTCAGGGCGAAGCACCAGCGCCACCCGCCCCCGCTCATCCCGCAGCACCCAGGCGACGCCGATGCGATGTGGCCGATCGGCCTTCTTCGTCTTCAGCGGCCAACGCTCGGGATGGCCTGTCGCATAGCCAGCGCACCACGGGGTCAACGGACAGGCCTCGCACAACGGCCTGCCCGGCCGGCAGACCGTGGCCCCGAGGTCCATCAGGGCCTGTGGCCAGTCTCCGGGGCGGTCGTCAGCGACAAGCGTGGCGGCCAGCCGTTTGAGCTCCGGTTTGGCGGCGGGCAGGGGCGTCTCGACCCCGAACAGGCGCGCCATAACCCGTTCGACATTGCCGTCGACCACATTGGCCGGACGGCCGAAGGCGATGGCGGCCACGGCGGCGGCCGTATAGGCGCCCACGCCGGGCAGGGCCAGCAGGCCGGCCTCCGTGTCCGGGAAGACCCCATCGTGATCGTTGGCCACCGCCCTGGCGCAGGCCAGCAGGTTGCGGGCGCGCGCGTAGTAGCCCAGCCCCGCCCAGGCGGCCATGACATCGCTGTCTTCCGCCGAGGCCAGATCATTCACCGTCGGCCAGCGGGCGGTGAAGGCAAGAAAATAAGGCGTCGCGTGCGGCGTGGTGGTCTGCTGCAGCATCACCTCGGACAGCCAGACCCGGTAGGGGTCGGAGGGCGGCGAACCCGGAGGCGCGCGCCAGGCCAGGCTGCGGCCATGGGTGTCGTACCAGTCCAGCAGGGCGGCGCGGAGAGCAGAGACGGGGCGCATCGTCCGCGCTATAGACCGGAAATGCGCCGCACGCTGCCCACAGACGCCGAGGCCCGCGAAATCCTGTCGCGCCGACGCACGCGTCCCGCGCCACGGCCGACACCCAGGGCCGGTCGGGCGTTGCAGGGGCTGATCAAGGAGCTGGACGGCAAGTTCGGACGCGGGGCGACCGCGTTGGAGCCGCGCTGGCGAGAGATCGTCGGCGACCGGCTGGCGCGCGTAACGCGGCCGCAGAAACTGACCAAGGGCCGGGGCGGCGCCGGCGGGACGCTGGAGTTGCGCGTGGCCGGACCGGCCGCCCTGCTGGTGCAGCACCAGTCCGAGGACATACTGGCGCGGGTCAATCTGTTCCTTGGCGCCGGCAGCGTCGATCGGCTGAGGATCGCCCAGGGACCGGTCAAGCCGCCCTCCGACATCGCCGCCGCGCCGAAGCGCCGTCCCGCCGCACAGCCTCTTGCCGCCCATGAAGAAGCCGAACTGAAGGCCGCAATCGACGCGGCGCCCGAGGCTCTGAAAGGGCCGTTGGAACGGCTGGGACGGGCCGTTCTGGGCGATCCGGAAAAAGGCCGCGACCGTTCGGGCCGTTGACAAAACTTCGCCGTTTCTGTTCTCGAAAGTGCTGAGGCGCGCGTATTCGCGGGGAATCGCGCGATGTTCTCCAAAATCCCGCCCCCAGTTGAGGACGACGCCATGAGCGCCCAGACCAAATACGCCGCCATGAGCCGCCGCGCGGCGATGACCGCAGCGGCCCTGGCCGCCATGGCCACGCTGGCCGGTTGCGGGGGCGGGGGCACTGCTGCGGTCGATGGCGACATGGCCATGGGGGCTCCCGAGGGCGCCAAGGTCACGGTCATCGAGTACGCCTCGGTCACCTGCCACGTCTGCGCCGCCTGGCAGACCGAGAACTGGGCCGCGTTCAAGGCTGCCTATGTCGACACCAATAAGGTCCGCTACGTCTTCCGCGAACTGCCGACCGGCCCGGTCAATGTCGCCGTGGCCGGCTTCATGATCGCCCGCTGCGCCGGCGACGACAAATATTTCGACGTTGTCCACAACATCATGGCCAGCCAGGACGAGTGGCAGGCGGGCGTCAATCCGCGCGACACCCTGTTCCGCATCGGCAACGGCGCCGGGCTGAGCAACCAGCAGATCGAGGCCTGCATCAAGGATCCGGACAACATCAACGCCGCCGAAGCCCGCGCCCGCGCCTCCCAGGCCGCCGACGTCGACGGCACCCCGACCTTCCTGGTCAACGGCGTCAAGGTCATCTCCCCGGGCTCCCAGAGCGGCACGACCATGGCCGACCTGTCGCGGGCGATCGAAGCCGAACTGGCCAAGGGCTGAGTGCAGCAGTGACCACCCGGCGGCGATCTCTGCTGATCCTGGCGCTGGCGTTGCTCGCGCCCGCTATCGCGGCTTCCGCGTCGGGCGCCGATTCGGCCTTCGCACGCCAGGCGGTCGCTCCGGCGACGGCGGCGGACCGCAGCATCGGCCGTGCCGACGCCCCGGTGACGGTGATCGAATACGCGTCTTTCGCCTGCAACCACTGCGCCGACTGGCATCGGTTCGTCTATCCGACGTTCAAGACGCGGTTAATCGACACCGGTCAGGTCCGGCTGGTGTTCCGCAACCTGCCGACCATGCCCGAGGACGTGTCCCTGCCCGGCGCGGCCCTGGCCCGTTGCGCGGCGCCCGAGCGGTTCTTCGATGTCGCCACGGCCCTGATGCTCGGGCAGGACGCGGTCTTCCAGGGCGGAACGCGCGAGGACTGGTACGCCCCCGCCATCGCCGTGAGCGGCCGGACCCAGGCCCAGCTGGAGGCCTGCGCCGCGACGCCCACGACCCTTGCCGCCATCAACCGCGACGTCGACAGCGCGCAAGCAGCCGGCGCCAACACCACCCCGGCCTTCTTCGTCAACGGACGCCGGGTGACGGACCGCTCGCTGGGTGGGCTGGAGGTCGCAATCCGGGCGGCCGCCGCAGGTCAGTGACTGCGTAGGAGCCGATGCAGTTCCAGCGCCTCCGGCTCGTGGGTTTCAAGTCCTTCGTCGACCCCGCCGAGGTGCATATCGAGCCGGGCCTGACCGGCGTCGTCGGTCCCAACGGCTGCGGCAAGTCCAATGTACTGGAAGGCCTGCGCTGGGTCATGGGGGCCAATTCGGCCAAGGCCATGCGCGGCCAGGGCATGGACGACGTCATCTTCGCCGGCGCCGCCGACCGCCCGCCGCGCAACCACGCCGAAGTCCAGCTGACCATCGACAACGCCCAGCGCAAGGCTCCGCAGCCCTTCACCGACAGCCCGATGCTGGAAGTGTCGCGCCGCATCGACCGCGGCCAGGGCTCGACCTATCGCATCAACGGCAAGGAGGTGCGGGCCCGCGACGTGCAGCTGCTGTTCGCCGACGCCTCGACCGGAGCCAACTCCCCGGCGCTGGTGCGGCAAGGGCAGATCAGCGAACTGATCGCCGCCAAGCCGCAGAACCGCCGCCGCATCCTCGAAGAGGCGGGCGGGGTGGCCGGCCTGCACACGCGGCGGCACGAGGCCGAACTGCGCCTGAAGGCGGCCGAGACCAACCTCGAACGGCTGGATGACATCGGCCGCGAACTGGAGACGGCCCTGTCGCGGCTGAAGCGCGAGGCGCGGCAGGCGGAGCGGTACAAGAAGATCTCCGCCGAGATCCGGGCCTTGCAGGCGGCCCTGCTGTTCGTGCGCTGGAACGATGCGCGCCTGGCGGCCGAGGCGGCGGCGGCGGAGCTGGCCGATGCCGACCGCGCGGTGGCCGAGGCGACCACCGCCTCCAGCCGCGCCCAGACAGCGGCGCTCTCGGCGCAGGAGGCGCTCAAGCCCGCGCGCGAGGAGGACGCCGTGGCAGGGGCCCTGCTGCACCGCGCCTCGCTGGAACGGGATCGGCTCGACATGGCCGAACAGGCCGCCCGGGCCGAGGTCGACCGCCTGACCGCCGAAGCCGCCCGCATCGCCGCCGATATGGAGCGCGAGACGGCCATGGCCGGGGACGCGGGCGACGAACTGACCCGGCTGGGCGCGGCGTTGGAGACCCTGACCGCCGAGATCGCCGGCGCGCCCACGCGTGGCCCGGAACTGGAAGCGGCCCTCGCCGCCGCCGAGGACGCCCGCAAGGCCGCCGACGCCGAGGTCGAGCGGGTGGCCGGGGCGGCGGCCTCGGTCGAGGCGCGGGTCAACGCCGAAAGCGCCCGCAAGCGCGACGCCGAGGCCCGCGTGGCCCGGGCGGAAGCGCAGCTGGCCTCGGCTGAGGCCGAGCGCGCTGCCCTGGGGCCGCTCGAGACCCCCGAGATCGAGGCGGCGAAGAGGGCGCTGGAAACGGCCCAGGCCGAACTCGCGGCGGCGCGCGCGGCGGTCGAGGCGGTCGAGGCCGAACGCGGGGACCGCGCTCGCACCGAGGCCGAGGCGCGCACGGCGGCGCGGGCGGCCGAGGATCGTCTGGGCCGGTTGCAAACCGAGGCGCGCGGCCTCGCCCAGCTGCTGGTCCACGGCAAGCGCGAACACGCCCCGGCGCTGGACAGCGTCGAAGCCGGCAAGGGCTATGAGGCGGCGCTGGCCGCGGCCCTTGGCGACGATCTGGACGCAGCGCTGGACGCGCGAGCGGCGGCCTACTGGGCCGGGGCCCACGTCCCCGCCCCTGTCTGGCCGACCGGCGTCGAGCCGCTGGCGAACCATGTCTCGGCCCCCGACCAGTTGAAGGCCCGTCTGGCCTTGTGTGGCGTGGCCCCGGCCAGCGAGATCGAGCGGCTGGCCAAATCCCTGCCCATCGGCGCGCGCCTGGTCACCGTCGCCGGTGACCTGTGGCGCTGGGACGGCTTCGTCCAGCGCGCCGAAGCCCCGCGCCCCGCGGCCGTGCGACTGGCCCAACGCACCCGCCTGTCCGAACTGGAGGGCGAGATCGACGCGGGCAAGCCGGCGCTGGAGACGGCGCAGGCCGCGCAGCAAACCGCGACCGAGGCCTTCCGCGCCGCCGAGCAAGCGGTGAAGACCGCCCGTGCGGCCCCGTTCCCGCTCGACAAGGCCGTGACGACGGCGCGCGACCGGGTCGAGACGCTCGCCCGCGAGCAGGCGCGCAAGGAGGCGCGGGCGCAGGCGCTGGACGAAACCCTGACCCGGCTGGCCACCGAGGTCGAGGCGGCGCAGGCCGCTCTCGCTGAAGCACAGGGGACCGACGCCCCCTCGGAGACGTTGGACGGCCTGCGCGCCGAACTGGCGGCGGCGCGAACGGCGGCGGATGTGGCGCGCGGCGCGGCGGCGACGGCGCGGGTCGAGCGCGACGCCGAGGCGCGCGAGGTCGCGGGTCGTCAGGCGCGGCTGGAAGCCCTGACCCGCGAACGCGACGGATGGGCCGCGCGGGCGAAGGACGCCACGGTGCGGATCGCGGCGCTGGAAAATGATGCGGAGAAGACGGCGACACGGCTGACGGCGGCCTCGGCGGCGCCGGAACAGCTGGCGAAGCAGCGTTCATCCCTGCTGGACGCCCTGACCGCCGCCGAGACCCGGCGCAAGGCGGCCGGCGACGCCCTGGCCGTGGCCGAGGGCGAGGCGACCGAGGCCGATCACGCCGCGCGGGCGGCCGAGGCGACGGCCTCCCAGGCGCGAGAGGCGCGGGCCGGACTGGCCGC
Source organism: Brevundimonas sp. (assembly GCF_051860745.1). Taxonomy (GTDB): domain Bacteria; phylum Pseudomonadota; class Alphaproteobacteria; order Caulobacterales; family Caulobacteraceae; genus Brevundimonas. Next base: position 39,580 of record NZ_JBHYDN010000016.1, on the reverse strand, counting down.
GCGGGCCGAGGGCGCGGCCGAACGTCTGGCCGAGACCGAGGCCAACCTGCGCGAAACCGCCCAGATGTCGCCCGAGGAGCTGGGCCAGAAGCTGACCGACGACGCCATCGCCCGTCCCCCCGACGCGGCCGGGGCCGAGAGCCTGCTGTACGGTCTGGAGCGCGAGCGCGAGGCCCTGGGCGCCGTCAATCTGCGGGCCGAGGACGAGGCGACCGAATACGGCGACCGGCTCAACACCATGAAGGTCGAGCGCGCGGATCTCACGTCCGCCATCGCCAGGCTGCGCGACGGCATCGACGAGCTCAACGCCGAGGGTCGCGAACGGCTGGTCGCGGCCTTCGACATTATCAACGACAATTTCAAAAGCCTGTTCGAGGCCCTGTTTGGCGGCGGCCAGGCCGAGCTGAAACTGGTCGAGAGCGACGATCCGCTCGAGGCCGGTCTCGAAATCTACGCCTGCCCCCCCGGCAAACGGCTGGCGGTGATGAGCCTGATGTCGGGCGGCGAACAGGCCCTGACGGCCGCGGCCCTGATCTTCGCCGTCTTCCTGGCCAATCCGGCCCCGGTCTGCGTGCTGGACGAGGTCGATGCCCCGCTGGACGACGCCAACGTCGACCGTTTCTGCCGCATGCTCGACGAGATGCGCAAACGCACCGACACCCGCTTCATCGTCATCACCCACAACCCGGTGACCATGAGCCGGATGGACCGGCTGTATGGCGTGACCATGCCGGAGCGGGGGGTGTCCCAGCTGGTCAGCGTCGACCTGACCCAGGCGGAAGAGATCGTGGCGGCCTAGCGGGCCTTCAGCACCTCGCACCGTACGAACCACCCGAAGATCGCCGGACCCTCGATGACGTAACGGCGGAACATTCGGCGGGGCTGGCTCAGCAGACGGTGCAGCCATTCCAGCGACAGCTGCTGGAAGATGCGCGGTGCGCGTTTCTGGCGGCCGGTCAGGAAATCGACCGAGGCGCCGACGCACAGGGCCACGCCGGTCTTGCGGCCCGCCGCGCGCAGGGCGTGGGCGAACAGCTCCTGTTTCGGGAACGAGACACAGGCCAGCAGCACGTCCCACTCGGCCCCGGCGGCGTGACCGACGGCCGCCCTCCAGCCGAGCGTGCCGGGAACCAGCATGGGCGCCTCGAGGAATTTCAGGGTCTGGCGCGGATAGCGTGCGGCCAGGGCGTTGAAGGCGGCGCGGTCGGGACCGAACACGGCGATGGTCAGGCCTTCCGCGGCCGGACTGGCCAGCAGGTCGGCCGTCATGTCCGAACCCGGATAGACCGGCAGGGCGAGCCCGCGCAGTCGCGCCAGATTGCTGAGAATGCGGCTGTCGCAGACCTTCAGATCAGCCTCGGCATAGACCTCGCGCCCGACCCGGCCGTCCATCAGCTTGACCACATGGTCGACATTGGGCGTCACGACATAGCCATAGGCCCCGCGCGCCATGTCCAGCACGCGGGCCAGCATCCGGGGCCGGTCTCCGTCGGCGAAATCGAGGGTCATGAAGCGCGTCATGGCGGCAGTCTAGTCGCGTCGCGGTCAATGGACGGTTACGATGGGGGCATGATCCTGACCCTTCTTTCGCTGTTGTCGGTCGAGGCCGCCCAGCCGCCGCACCGGTTCAACCTGGCCGCCGAGGGCTGAGCTTCAGGCCACCGCCTCGACCATGTCCGCCAGTTCCGTGGTGGCGTCCGGAAGGGCCGCCGACCTCGCCCCCGCGCTCATGACCGACAGGCGCGCGGGATCGCTCAACAGCGACAGCAGAGCCGCCGCAAGCCGCTCCACCGTCGCCTCGTCCTCCAGCACAACCTCGGCCCCGCCCGCCTCGGCCAGGCTGGCGGCGTTGAAACGCTGGTGGTCGTCCATGGCGATCTTCAGCGGGATCAGCAGCGACGGCAGGGCCGCCACGGCCAGTTCCGAACAGGTGGAGGCCCCGGCGCGGCCGATGACCAGATGGGTGGTCGCCAGTCGCCGGGCCATGTCGCCGAAGAACGGTGCGACCTCGGCCTCGACCCCCGCCGCCGCATAGATCGCGCGCGCGGCCTCCAGCATTTCCGCGCGAGACTGCTGCTGCACGCGGAGCCGTTTGCGCAGGGATTCCGGCAGGGCGGCGAAGGCTTGCGGCACGGCCTCGGACAGGATGCGCGCCCCCTGGCTGCCGCCGGTGACCAGCACGTTGATCGGCCCGCGCGCGGTGGGTGCGGCGTACGGCCGGTCGAACAGGGCGCGGATGTCGGGCCGGACCGGATTGCCGATCAGGCTCACCCGCGCCTCGACACCTTGGGGGACCAGACGCAGGTTCGGGAAGGAGGCGGCGACCGCGCCGACCCAGGGGCTGAGCCAGCGGTTGGTGCGGCCGAGCACCGAATTCTGCTCATGCAACAACGTCGGCCGGCCCTGACTCAGAGCCGCCAGCAGAGCCGGGGCCGACGGGTAGCCGCCGAACCCGACGACCACCGCTGCATCCAGCCGCTTGAGCGCCTTGCGCGCCTTGATCAGGCCGCGCGTGATGGCCACGCCCGCCTTCGCCATCCCGACAGGCCCGCGCCCGGTGGCGGCGTCCAGCGCGATCCGTTCCTCAGCGGGAAAGGCCTGGGCATAGCTCTCGCCGCGATGGTCGGTGGCCAGCACGATGCGCCAGCCGCGCCCCGCCAGCTCCCGCGCCAGCGCCTCGGCCGGGAACATATGCCCACCCGTTCCCCCGGCGGCGACGACGCAGACCCTGGATTTCATATGGTGTGTTTGCCCGATGCCGCGCGCGCTCGCCACTCCCATACTTTCGTCATCCTCCGGCAAGCGGCGCAGCCGCGCAGACCGGGGGGACCCAGCGGCGCCGAAGGCGACCTTTTCACACACGATGTTTGAAGGCAGGATCCGCGACAGCTTCGCGCTCACGCGCGCCGCTGGGTCCCCTGGTCTCGCTGCGCTCGCCGGAGGATGACGAAAGCGGTTGTAGTTACGGCAATATCCGCCCGCGATCCGGCAGGCTGGCCCCCGGCTCGTAGGCGCCGGGGCGGCGGCGGGTCAAGGCCAGGGCCAGCCCCATGGTCAGCCCCATGGCCAGCATCGACGAGCCGCCGTAGCTGATGAAGGGCAGGGTCATCCCCTTGGTCGGGATCAGGTTCAGGTTCACGGCGATGTTGATGCAGGCCTGCAGCCCGATCAGCATGAACAACCCGGCCGCAGCCGTCTGTTCGAACGGATCGGTCAGCTTCATCGCCCGCCGCATCCCGCGCACGACGATGAAGGCGTAGAGGCCGATCATCAGCAGCGACAGAACCAGGCCGAACTCCTCGGCTCCGACCGAATAGATGAAGTCGGTATGCAGGTCGGGGACGTGGCGTTTCATCACTCCTTCGCCGACCCCGCGTCCAACGAGGCCGCCGGCGCGGATGGCCTCGGAAGCGCGGTCGATCTGGTGGGTGTCGGCGGTCTCGGGCGAGAAGAACCGGCTCAGGCGGTCGCGCATGTGGCCGAAGGCGAAATACAGGCCGACCACCCCGCCCGCCCCCGCCGCCGCCAGCGCCGCGACCCATTTCAGCGGCACCCCGGCCATGAAGAAGACGGCCATGAAGGTGGTGGTGATCAGAAGGGTCTGGCCGATATCCGGCTGGATCAGCAGCAGGCCGACGGTCAGGGCCCAGGTCCCGAATGCGATCGAGACGCCGGGCACGCCCTGCCCCTTCTGCGCCTCCGAGAACATCCAGGCGGCGAAGACGATCAGACCGGGCTTGGCGAATTCCGATGGCTGCAGGCTGAACGGGCCGAGATTCACCCAACGCGCCGCGCCCTTCACCTCATTGCCGATGAAAGGCAGGGCGGCCATGACCACGATGGCGCCTAGCAAGGCCAGCAGGGCGATCCGGCGCACGCCGCGCGGCGACAGCAGGGAGGCGACCAGCATGGCCCCCGTCCCGCCCGAGGCCCAGACCAGCATCCGCCACGAATAGTGGAAAGGGTCCGAGATCGACTCATCGGCGAGGATGGCCGCCGGACTGGAGGCGAAGCTGAGGGCCACGCCCAGGGCGATCAGGGTCAGGGCCGCGGCCAGCAGGCCCCGGTCGACCGTCCAGAACCATTTGGCGATGGGGCTCTGGTCGTTGCGCGAGAAGGCGGGGCTGTAGCTGTGGGTGGTCATGGTTCGCTAACCATGACCTGAAGGGGTGGCCCCAAGGTTAAGGACGGCGGCGCGGAACGCTTCGCCGCGCGCCTCGAAGTCCGGATACTGGTCGAAACTGGCGGCGGCGGGGCTGAGCAGAACCACCTCCTCGCGGCCGGTCGCGGCGGCGGCCTCGGCGGCGGCCTTTACGGCTGAGGCCATGTCACCGCTGATCCGGTGTGGGGTCTCGCCCAAACGCGCGGCGAACGGCCCGGCCGCCTCGCCGATCAGGAAGGCTTCGACCACGCGCGGGAACAGGTCCTCCAGATCGTCGATCCCGCCCGCCTTGGCCCGCCCGCCCGCGATCCAGAAGCTGCGCTCATAGGATGACAGCGCCTGACGGGCGGCGTCGGCATTGGTGGCCTTGGAGTCATTGACGAAGCGCACACGGCCGAGCCGGGCGACCTCTTCCATGCGGTGGGCGAGGCCGGGGAATGACAGGAGGCCTTGGGTGGCGGCTTCGTGCGAGACGCCCAGCGCGCGGGCTGCGGCCCAGGCGAAGGCCGCGTTCTGGGCATTATGGCGGCCGGCGAGCGAGCGGGCCTTCGTCAGATCGGCGACTGTCTCCCCCCCGATGCTCAGGCGGCCCGGCGCCCCTTCCATCTCTCCGCTCATCCCGGCGAAAGCCGGGACCCAGTTCTTTGGATGATCGGTCTGCGCAGGATTGCTCCGGTCGTTGTCCTCAACCGCGGGCTTTTCACTGGAAAGCACTGGGTCCCGGCTTTCGCCGGGATGAGCGGATGTGGAAATTCGTGTGCCGGATCGCTGGGCAGCCGCGAGCCCATCGGCAAGTCGACGTCCCCGCTCTTCGTCCACCCCGACCAGCGACAGGTCCGCGTGCGTGAAAATCCGCGCCTTCGCTGCGACATACCCTTCCATACCGCCATGCCGGTCCAGATGGTCCGGGCTGATGTTGGTCAGGATGGCCACGTCCGGCGCGAACGAGGTCGTGAGGTCCAGCTGATAGCTCGACACCTCGATCACATAGACCGCTCCCGGCGTCGGCGCCGGAAGCGCCAGCACGCCGATACCGATATTGCCGCCGACGTGGACGGTCCTGCCCGCCTGTTTCAGCACCCAGCCGATCAGGGCCGTCGTGGTCGACTTGCCGTTGGTGCCCGTGATGGCGACGACCTTCGGCCGCTCCGCCCCGGGCAGGGCGGCGATCGCCCGCGCGAACAGTTCGATGTCGCCGACCACCTCGACGCCCGCCGCCTTCGCCTTGCCCACGGTCCAGTGCGGCTTCGGATGGGTCAGCGGCGCGCCCGGCGACAGCACCAGGGCGGCGAAATCCGACCAGTCGGCGCGGGTCAGATCCTCGACGACGAACCCCTCCGCCTCGGCCTGCATCCGGCTGGAGACGCTGTCGTCCCACAGCACCGGCAGGGCCCCGCCGGCCTTGAGCGCGCGCGCCGCCGTCAGTCCCGACCGTCCCAGGCCGAAGACCGCGATGAGCCGCCCTTCGAAACCAGATACCGGGATCATGGTCGGTTCACCCGCCCGTCCGCCATCACATTGAGCGGGCGAAGGCGAAACGCCTCCCTTCCCCCTCGAGGGGAGAAGGGTCGGGGTTGGGGGTGGTGGCAGTGCGGTTCAGGATATGGCGCGTAAGGCTCCATCGAACGATTGCCACCAGAGTCCGTCCGCACTCGACGCCATACAGCCTGCAACCACCCCCACCCAACCCTCCCCCCTCGAGGGGGAGGGCTCAGCGAAACGTGCGGCGGGGCGGGATGATGAAACAAGGCTTGCGTCGTCACCGCAGCTTCAGCGTGGCGAGGCCGACCAGAGCCAGCATGGCCGAAACGATCCAGAAACGGATCACCACCGTCGATTCCGGCCAGCCCATCTTCTCGAAATGATGGTGGATCGGGGCCATCAGGAAGATGCGCTTCTTCGTCGCCTTGAAATAGGCGACCTGGATCATGACCGAGGCGGCCTCGATGACGAACAGGCCGCCGACGATGCCGAGCACGAGCTCATGTTTGGTGGCCACAGCGATGGCGCCGAGCGCGCCGCCCAGAGCCAGAGAGCCGGTATCGCCCATGAATATCTTGGCCGGGGGCGCATTGTACCAGAGGAAGCCCGTGCCCCCGCCGATGATCGCCGCGGTGAATATCGCCAACTCGCCCGCGCCCGGCACATGGTGGACGCCGAGATAGTCCGAGAAGATGAAGTTGCCGACGAGGTAGGTGATGATGCCGAACGCGGCCGCCGCCATCATCACCGGGACGATAGCCAGGCCGTCGAGGCCGTCAGTCAGGTTCACCGCATTGGAAAAGCCCACCATGGTGAAGGCGGCGAACAGGACATAGAACCAGCCGACATTGAGCAGCACGGCCTTGAAGAAGGGGAAGGCGATCGAGGTCTCGAGGTTGGGCGAGGTCGGCGAAGCCTTCATCCAGATCACCGTCAGGATCCCGGCGATGACCGAGACGACCACCTGGGCCAGCAGCTTCTGTTTCGAGGTCAGCCCGGCCGAGGTCTGTTTCGACACCTTGGCGTAGTCGTCGACAAAGCCCAGCAGACCGAAGGCCGCCGTCACGCCGGAAACGATCCAGATATAGGGATTGGTCAGGTCGCCCCATAGAAACACCGCCACCGCGATGCCCGCCAGGATCATCAGCCCGCCCATGGTCGGCGTGCCGACCTTGGACAGGTGCGAGACCGGGCCGTCCGACCGGATCGGCTGGCCCTTGCCCTGTCTGAGCCGCATCCAGGCGATGAACCGGCTGCCCATGGCGACCGCGACGATCATGGCCGTGGCCATGGCCAGCGCCACGCGCACCGTCTGGTACTGGACCAGATTGAGCAGCGGATAGTCCTGCGCGATGTCGGCGTAGTGGAGATAGAGCAGATAAAACATCAGACGGCCCCTCCCGAGCCTTCTCCCAGAGCCGCCAGGGCCTTGGCCACCAGCGACGCCTTCGATCCGTTTGAACCCTTGACCATGACAATGTCGCCCCTGCCGACCAGCATGGCAGCCTCGGCGGCCAGTTCAGCGGCCGTCTCGCGCCACAAGCCCTGACGCGAGCCCGGCAGGTCGTCATAAAGCCGCTTCATCTCGGGCCCAGCGGCGTGGACCAGATCGAGGCCCGCCGCGTCGATTGGACCGGACAGACCCTCGTGCAGCGCCTCGGACTGGTCGCCCAGCTCCAGCATGTCCGTCAGGACCACGACCCGGCGGCCGCCTCTGGCGGGCAGCGGGCGGGCGCCGAGGCTGCGGAAGCCGGCGGCCATCGACAGCGGATTGGCGTTGTAGCTTTCGTCGATCAGGGTGAAGTCGCCGCCCGGCGCATGCACCACCATCGTCTGGCCCCGGCCCGCCAGCGGCTGGAACTCCGAAAGCGCGGCCAGGGCTGTGTCCAGCGGCACGTCCAGGGCGTCGAGCATCAACAGGACGCACAGGCTGTTCAGGCCCCAGTGGAAGCCGGACTGGGCCAAGGGGAAGTCGATGGTCTTGCCGAACAGCTCGGCCCTGACGCGGGCCCCTTCGTCGTTCGGCTGGAAGTCGATCAGTCGGGCGTCGCAACCGGCGGCCGATCCGAAGGTCGCGATCCGGGCCCCGGCGCGGCGGGCGGCCGCGTCCAGCACGCCGGCGAAGGCCACATCGGCGTTGAACACCGCTGCGCCGTTGTTGACCAAGCCCTCGAAGATGGCCGCCTTCTCCGCCGCCACCCCGGCCTCGCCATCCGTGAAGGCCTCGATATGCACCGGTCCGACAGTCGTGACGCAGGCCGCGTGCGGCCGGACCATTTTCGACAGCGGCGCGATCTCGCCGGGCGCGTTCATGCCGATCTCGAACACGGCGCGTTCGGTGGCGCGCGGCATCCGCGACAGGGTCAGCGGGACGCCGATATGGTTGTTGTAGCTCTTGATCGAGGCGTGGGACGGGCCGGCGAGATCCAGTCCGGCCTTGATCGCCTGGGTCACGCTGGTCTTGCCGACCGAGCCGGTGACGGCGCCGCGGCGCGCCCGTGTCCGATCGCGCGCCGCGACGCCGAGGGCCTCCAGACCGCGCAGGGTGTCGGCGACAACCACCGACGGGCCGCCCTCGACCACATGCTCCGTGATCGCCCCGGCCGCCCCCGCGGCGAAGGCGGCGGCGGCGAAGTCGTGGCCGTCCCGCACGCCCTTCAGCGCCAGGAACAGGTCGCCGGGCACGATCTCGCGGCTGTTGTAGGTGATGCCTGTCGTCTTGAAGGCGGCGCCGGACAGGGTCCCGCCGGTGGCGGCGACGATCTCGGCGGAGGTCCAGAGCGGTCTGTCAGGCATGGATGCGCAGGGCTTCGGCGGCTTCGGTGGCGTCATCGAACGGGTGGGTGACGCCGCCGACGATCTGACCCTGCTCATGCCCTTTTCCGGCGATGACCACCACATCTCCGTCGCTCATCATCTCGATCGCCTCGCGGATGGCGGCGCGACGGTCGCCGATCTCGCGCGCGGCGGGACAGGCCGCGCGAACGGCCTTGCGGATGGCGGCGGGGTCTTCAGAGCGAGGATTGTCGTCCGTCACGATGGCGACGTCGGCCAGCCGCCCGGCGATCTCGCCCATCATCGGCCTCTTGGCGGTGTCGCGATCGCCGCCGGCCCCGAACACCACGATCAGTCGGCCGGTCGCATGCGGCCGCAGCGCCTTCAGCACGGTCTCCAGCCCGTCGGGGGTGTGGGCGTAGTCGACATAGACTTCGCCGCGGCCTGAACCGGAAATGCGCTGTAAACGTCCTTGCGCGCCCGTGATCTTTTCCAGCCCGGCCAGCACCCGCTCGGGCGTCTCGCCGGCGGCGATGCACAGGCCGGCGGCCACCAGGGCGTTCGAGGCCTGGAAGGCCCCCGCCAACGGCAGCAACACCTCATGCAGCGCGCCCCGCACATCGATAGTCAGGCGCTGCCCCCCGGGCACGGCGCGACGCCCGATCAGCGACAGGTCGCGCCCCCGTTCGCCCACGCCCATGACGCCCAGGCCCGACATGATCGAGGCCGCCGCAAAGCTGGAATAGGCGTCAGAGTCGGCGTTCAGCACGGCCGTGCGCCCACGCGGCAGCAGGGTCTCGAACAATCGCAGCTTGGCGTCGCGATAGGCGGCCATGTCGCCATGATAGTCGAGATGGTCCTGGCTCAGATTGGTGAAGGCGGCGGCCTGCAGGGTCACCCCGTCCAGCCGGCGCTGGTCGATGCCGTGCGACGAGGCCTCGAGCGCCAGATGGGTGACACCGCTTGCGGCCAGGTCGGCCAGCATCCGCGCCGCGTCGGCGGCGTCCGGGCTGGTCAGGCCCGGTCCCGTCAACTCGCGGTTAACGTTACCCGTTTGCGCCAAAACCCCGAGCGTCCCCATGCTTGCGGCATGCAGGCCCAGGGCGGCCCAGATCTGGCGGCAGAAGGCGGCGACCGAGGTCTTGCCGTTGGTGCCGGTGACGGCGACGCAGGTCGCAGGCTGGGACCCGTAAAAGCCGCGCGCGGCGATGGCGTAGGCACGGCGCACGTCGCCCGAGGTGATCAGCACCGGCGCCAGCCGGGCGTCCGTATCCACCGGGGCCAGAACCGCGGCGGCGCCCTGCGACAGGGCCTGGGGAATAAAGGCGCGGCCGTCGGCGGCGCTACCCGGCAGGGCCACGAACAGGGAGCCCGGCGCGACCTTGCGGCTGTCGGCCGTAACGCCGGTGATCATCGGATCAGCGGCTACGTCGCGGCGCAGCAGTTCCGACAGCTTGATCGGGGCGGGCCGGGTCGCGCTCATCGCCCGTCGCCTTCCAGATCCTCAAAGGCCGGGATGCGGTCGCCGAGGGCGGTGCGGTAGGGATCGGCGCGGCGCGCCACGCCGACAAAGCCGGCGATGCGGTCAGCGATGCGTCCCACGGCCGGGGCGGCGACGAAGCCGCCGGTGCGGGGCCAGGTCTGGGGCTCGTCGATCAGCACCAGAATCTGGTAGCGGCGCGCATTGACCGGGCCGTCGGCGGGGAAGACCCCGGCGAAGGTGCCGACAGCGTGGGCCGCGTTGTAGCGGCCGTTGACCGACTTGTTGGCCGAGCCCGTCTTGCCGCCGACCCGCAGGCCCGGCGCCTCTGCCCGGCCCCCCGAGCCGCGCACGACGTTGCGGCGCATCAGGTCCAGCATGGTCAGGGAGGTTTCGGGCGAGACAATCTGCCGGCCCCGCACATCCGGCCGACCGCCCTTGCGCAGGGTCAGGGGAATGAAGCGCCCGCCGTTGGTCAGCGCCCCCATGGCCGCGGCCATCTGCATCGGAGTGATCGAGATGCCGTAGCCGAAGGACAGCGAGGCCAGGGTCGAATCCGACCATTCGCGCGGCACGATGGGCGCTTCCGACGGGATCTCGAACGGCGCCCGCGACATCAGGCCGAAGCGTTCGAAATAGTCGTGCATCACGCGCGGCCCCATCTCGGTCGACAGGCGCGAGGTGCCGATGTTGGACGAGTGGAGATACACTTCCTCCAGCGTCATCACCTTGTTCTGGGCGTGGAAGTCGGTGATGCGACGGTTGCCGATCTGCAGCGCCTCCGAGGCGTCCAGCAGGGTGTTCATGTCGGCCCGGCCGGTATCGATGGCGGCGGCGACGGTGAAGGTCTTGAACACCGACCCCATCTCATAGGTGGCGGCGGTGGCGAGGTTGCGCGAGTTGGACGCCGGCCAGCTGGCCATGCCCAGAACCTCGCCGGTCTGGACGTCGGTGATGATGCCGACCGCGCCCTTGGCGCCGGCGGCGGTCGCGGCGGCGGCCAGTTCATTCTCCAGCACGCCCTGCACGCGCAGGTCGATGGAGATCTGGAAACTCTCGCCCCGGGCTCCGGCGGCGCGGATCTCGTCATTGAAGGCGCGTTCGGCGGCGGACAGACCGATTCCGCCAGTGTCGACATTGCCGACCACATGGCGGGCGGACTCGCCGAGCGGATGGACGCGAACGTCCTCGGGCTCGAAGGTGATCCCACCGAGGGCCAGATTATGGAGCGCCACCTTTTCGCGCGGCGTCAGACGGTTGACCACCAGCAGGCGGCGGTCGCCATACAGGGCCGTCTCGAGCCGGGTCTTCGACACGCGAGGCAGGGCGCGCCGGATCTGCGCAGCGGCCGCCCGGCGGTCCCAGACCTGGGCCGGATCGATATAGAGGCCGTAGTGGACGATGTTGGTGGCCAGCAGCGCCCCGTTGCGGTCGACCATGTCGGCGCGCACGACCGCATTGGGATGGTTCGACGCGCCACCGCCGGCGCCCGCCGTCAGCAGGGCCGCGTGCACGGCGCCGAGCGTCAGGCAGATGAAGGCGAAGGAAAAGGCCGACAGGATGACGAAGATGCGGACCCGCGTGTCCTCCTCGGGCCGGGCGTTGGCGTGGGCGCGGCCAAAGGCGTGCTCGACCCACCACATGGCCTCGGTCAACCAGCGCCATGAGGGCGTGTACCGCCGCACGCCCCAGGACGGAGCGGGCCGCGGCCCGACGTGCGGATCATGCACGCTCACGGCTCGTCTCCCGGAACGGGATCAGCGACAGGCGCATCAGCGGCGGCGGGCGGCGTCGGCGCGATGATAACCGGGCGCGGCTCGGGGATCGGGGCCAGGTTCGGCAGGTTCTCGGCCGTGGCCTGACGGTGCACATCGACGGGGCCCAGACCCGCGCCGCGCGACAGCGCCTCGAGCCGGTTGGGCTGTTCCAGCCGGGCGACCTCGGCGCGCAGCAGGCGCACCCGCTGGCCGTTGTCGCTGATCTGCCGCTCGAGATCGGAAATGCGAGCGCTCTCGCGGGCCGCAGCGGCCTTGGCCAGATAGACCGAGAACACCATGGCGGCGACCAGCAGCACGCCGATAATCTCGACCCAGCGGACACCGCGGATCTTCCAGGCGTAGAGCCGGTTCAGGGTGGCGACGGCCGAGCTCATGCGGCGATCCTCCCCCAAGGCGCGGCGTCGGTGCGGACGGCGGCGCGCAGCTTGGCTGAACGAGCGCGGGGATTGTCCGCCCGTTCCGCATCGCCGGCTTCACGCGCGCCCTTGAACGACAGGGTGAAGCTGGGCTTGCGGGTCTCGATCGCCACCGGGGCGTGGCGCGAACCGCCCGGTGCGTTGCCGGTGCGCTCGGTCAGGAACGCCTTGACGATCCGGTCCTCGAGCGAATGGAAGGTCACCACCGCCAGCCGCCCGCCGGGCGACAGGGCGGCCTCGGCGGCCTCCAGCCCCTGACGCAGCTGGCCGAGTTCGTCGTTCACGGCGATGCGCAAGGCCTGAAACACGCGCGTGGCCGGATGGATCGGCGCGCCGCGGCGTCCGCCGAGGGCCTTCTCGACCACCTCGGCCAGATCCAGCGTGCGCTCGAACGGCCGCTCGACGCGGCGGCGCAGGATGGCGGTCGCCACCCGGCCCGACTGACGCTCGTCGCCGTAGAGTTTGAAGATGTGGGCCATCGGCCCGTGTTCCCAGCCGTTGACGATGTCGGCGGCGGTCTCGCCCTCGTCGGACATCCGCATGTCCAGCGGACCGTCGCGCATGAAGGAAAAGCCGCGCCCAGCCTGGTCCAGTTGCATGGACGACACGCCGATATCGAACACCACCCCGTCCAGCCGCGCCTCGCCGCTGTCGGCGAAGGCCTCCGCCAGACCCGAAAAAGGCGTGCGCACCAGCCGGAATTTGCCGGGATAGTCGTTGGCGACGGCGTCGGCGTGCGACTGGACCGTCGGGTCGCGGTCCAGCGCGATGACCGTCGCTCCGGTGGCGAGGATGGCGCGGGTATAGCCGCCGGCGCCGAAGGTGGCGTCGATGATCACATCCCCGGCGCGCGGGGCCAGGGCCTCGATGACTTCGTCGAGCAGGACGGGGGCGTGAGGCGACGTCATCCGCCCTCCCCGTTCATGACCTCCCGGGCCAGGGCCCGGCGGGTGTCGAGGCGGGCCTTCCAGCGCGCCCGGTCCCAGATTTGGAAGCGCGGCCCGAGACCGATGATTGCTACGTCCTCACCGAGGCCGGCGTCCTGACAGAGGCTTTCCGGCAGGGTGATCCGGCCGCCGCCGTCGTAGGAGAGCGGGCGCTGACCGGCGTAGAAGGTCTCTTCGAGGGCGGTGCGTTTGTCGCTGCCGAACGGCAGAGCCTCAATCCGGGCGACATATTCGGCCATCAGCCGGTCGCCGCCGGCCTCGAGGCAGTCATCGGCCAGGGCGAAGAAGCAGAAGACGCCGTGCTCGGCGCCGTTGTCGGCGGTGCGGTACTCCTGCGGGATCAGCAGGCGTCTCTTGCCGTCCAACTGTTTCTCGTAGGTCGAGAGAAACACGCCTGCCCCAAACTCGGACCTCTCGATCCGCCCCTCTGATCCCCGTGAACACCACGCGGCGCACGCCGACTTCGCGCCAAGCGTCTGGGATAGCATGGGATGAACTGGGCCTCAATGGGATTAGTTGACGCCGGTTAACCTCAATTGCGGCGAACTACGCTGTATATGTGAGAACATAGATAGAACATCTACAGTATAAACAGCCTGTGGACCAATCCTGCGCCGCATTCAGGGCCAAAGGGTTAACGGCGCGCCGGCCCGCGGAACCGTCAGGCGATGTACGGGTTTTTCAGCCATGCCAAACAAGCGCGAACCCGCAGACCCGACGAAGCCGATGTCCCCCCGGGCCGTCGATGGCGCAGTTGTCGTCAAGGATCCGCCAGAAGCCGCCATGGATCTCACTGCGGACGCGGCGGAAATTTCCGGCCTCCGCCTGATCGACGCTGCCGACAGGGCCCGAAAGCGCCTCTAGCGCGCCCCCACGCTCAAGCAGTGAGCGACCGCGTCGCGAACGATAGCGCACCCCTAAAGAGATAAATGTCAGACGGCCTGTAAGCCGGGTTCTGTTCCGCCCCGGAGGACGGTGACGATCATTCCTCTGGACCGCCCATTGCTGAACGGTTCTCGCGACCTACCCGGACGCCTCGGGCGGTGAACCCTGCAGCCGAAGCCGCGCGACATCCCTATTCGGTCTTGCTCCAGGCGGGGCTTGCCATGCCGTCCCTGTTGCCAGGCACGCGGTGGGCTCTTACCCCACCCTTTCACCCTTCCCTGCCCCGAGAGGCAGGCGGTTTGCTTTCTGTGGCGCTATCCCTCGGGTCGCCCCGGGCGGGTGTTGCCCGCCGCCTCTTCACCGTGGAGCCCGGACTTTCCTCGACGGAGGCATAGCCCCCGCCGCGACCGCCCGGCCGTCTGACGGGGCCTAGGTGGGCGTTTCGACAGGCGACGTCAAATTTCTCCCTCCCCTTTATGGGGAGGGACGGCGAGGCGCAGCCGAGCCCGGGTGGGGAACGCCGGCGCCAAGCTCCCGGAAGTCAGTTCAACACCCCGGTCACGCTCTCCGCCGTCGCCAATTGCAGCACCCCCATCAGCGTCGCCCGCGTCTCGCCGTCGGCGATCCCGTCCACCGTTCCCGGCCGCCAGTGGCGCTGAAAGGCTTCGACGGTCAGCCGGGTCGCCTTGTCATAGGTTCCGCCGGGCGCAAGCGCATAGCCCAGCCGGTGCAAGCCGGCGCGCAGCACGATCACCCCCAGCCCCTCGTCTCCGACGCCCAGCAGCACGCCCAAGGCAGCGATCCGCTCGGGCGCCGGTTCGAACCACAGGCCGTGCCCGACCGAGGCCAGCCGCTTCCATGGAAACCGCTCGCCGGGATCCTGTTTACGCTCAGGCGCAAGGTCGGAGTGGCCGATGATGCGGGCGTCCGGAATGGTCCAGCGGGTGCGGATGTCGTTGATCAGGCTGATCACCGCGTCGATCTGGATCTCCGGGAAATCGCGATAGCCGAACTCATGGCCCGGATTGACGATCTCGATGCCGATCGAGGCGGCGTTGCAGTCGGTCTCGCCCTGCCAGGCGCCAGCGCCGGCGTGCCAGGCGCGGCGTTCCTCGGCCACCAGCCGCAGGATCGACCCGTCCTCATCGACGACATAGTGGGCCGAGACTTTCGCCTCGGGATCACGCAGGCGGGCGACGGCCTCATCGGCGGATTTCATGCCGGTATAGTGCAGAACCAGCATGTCGGGCGGGCCGCGGCGGGCGTCGAAATTGGGTGACGGGGCGTCCTTCACGGTCAGCACGGCGCGACTTACCGGCCCGGCCGCTCCCAGCCATAGGCGACCCAGGCGCCGTCGACCTTGTGCGCCTCGATGACGTCGTCGTCGCGACGGGTGCGGACGACGGCCTTGCGCCGGGCGCCCATGGCCAGACCTGCGAAGAAGACCAGGACGGCGGCGAACAGCGCGATGACGGCTACCGCGACGGCGGTGAAGACCGCCAGCACAGCGCCGACGGCCATGGCGAGGAGGGTCGCGATCACGCCGCCCAGCCACATGACCGGAGCCAGCAGTCCGTTCGACGGACGGCGCGCTGACGGGCCGAAGATCAGACGGTCGGACTGGGTCATCAAATCACCTTCGCAGACGCTGGAAGAACAACGTCGAACTCTCAATGTCGGTCCACATGGGTGAACGGTCAATGACCGGCCCCTTCACAGGCGAGTGTTCCGCCTCAATACGGCTGGTCCGCGAGCACCGAAGCGCCGGAGGCCCGGGCCCGTTCGGTCTGGATGCGGCGAACGGTCGCCTCCGCCGCCGGGTCGTTCATGACCCCGCCGATCCCGACTAGGACCCGCGCCGCCTCGCCCGAAACGCCGAACACCTGCGACAGGACCTCGAACGGCGACTGTGCCTCCGGATAGCGTTTGAACCGCACCGAATCCCCGGCCGGAATGCGGGCCAGTTCGCGCGCCTTGGCGATGGCCTCTTCCAAGCCGCCGAGCTGGTCAACCAGGCCGATCTGTCGGGCCTGCGCGCCGGTCCAGACGCGGCCGCGGGCGATCTCGCGCACCCGGGCGGGCGGCAGGCGGCGGCCGGCCGCGACGCGGGCGATGAACTCTTCATAGGTGCGGTCGATCTGGGCCGCGAAGGCCGTGCGCTGCGCCGGGCTGAAGTCCTGCGCCGGCGAGAAGGCGTCAGCGTAGTTGCCGCCGATCGACAGGTTGCGCATATCGACGCCGAACCGGCCCAGGGCGTCGGCCAGCACGAATTTGCCGCCATAGACGCCGATCGAGCCGGTCAGGGTCGAAGGCTGGGCCACGATCCAGTTGGCTTCCGAGCTGATCCAGTAGCCGCCCGAGGCGGCATAGTCGCCCATCGACACCACCACCGGCTTGCCGGCCGCCTTGGCCGCGCGCACCGCCGCCAGGATCTGTTCCGAGGCTTCCGGTGAACCGCCGGGCGAAGAGACGCGGAAGACGATGGCCTTGACGCTGTCGTCCTCGATGGCGTCGTAGAGGGCCTCGGCGAGGTCATCCGACATGATCGACGACCCGCTGCCGAACGGGTCGGCGCTGCCGCCCGTGCCGGTCATGATGGAGCCCTCGCCGCCGACGATGGCTATGGCGTTGCGGCCCGAGCCGCCTCGCTCGCCTTGCGACGCGGCATAGTCGGAAAACTCCATGATCTCGGCGTTGCGGCCGGCCCGGCGCTTCGCCTCGGCCTCGGCCTCCTCGACCTGGCCGATCTTGTCGATCAGACGCCGTTGCAGCGCCTGGGCCGACGAATACGGGCCGGCCTCGATCGTGGCGCGGAGCGCGGCCGGGGTCACCTTCCGGTCCTGCGCCGCATTGGCGAGGGCCGAAGTGTAGATGGACGTCATCCAGGCCGTCATCGCCTCGCGGTGGGCCGGGGTGAAGTCGCTCTGGGTGTATTCGTTGACCGCGTTCTTGTACTCGTAGCGCTGTTCGAACTCGGCGTTGACGCCGTATTTGTCGAAGGCGCGGCCCAGGAAGATGCTCTCGGCTGAAAAGCCCGCCAGCTGGAAACCGGCCGTGTTCTGCATCCACAACTCGGAGGCCGAGGCCCCGATCATATAACTGGAGACCGTGGCCCCGACCGGCTGAAAGCCCTGGCTGTGGGCGAGGACGACCTTGCCCGAGGCGCGGAAGCGGCGGATCGCCTGGCGAATCTCGTCGGCGGCGGCGGGGGTGATCCCGGCCTCCGGCAGACGGATCAGCAGAACCTTGACCCGGTCATCGTCCTCGGCCTGGGCCAGGGTATCGACGATCTGCAGCGTCGACAGGCCCGACCCGCCGAAGATGGCGAACGGATTGTTGGGGGCCTGGTCGGTGACGCCTTCGCGCAGGTCCAGCTCCAGCACCGTATTGCGCGGGGTCGGCTCCTCGGACGACGCCGCGCCGATCGCGATGACGATGAAGATGAACGGCACCACCACCAGGAAGAGGAACATCCCGGCAAAGACGCCGAGCATGGTGAGGAAAAACTGCTTCATGGCGAGGGGAGTCGTCCGGAGCGCGGGCCGGGTCATGGCCACATTTTGACCATAGGGCGGCGAGCCCTGCCGTCAAATGAACGTCACGTAACGCGCGAGCCGCGCCGCAGCATCGGATGCTGCATTGCAACGACAACGATTGATGGCGGGTCCCGAAACCCCTATATGAGCGATCTGCGAGCGGGGGCCGAACGCCCCGCGTCACATCCGGACCGCACTCCCCATGCTGGTCACCCTGATGAAGGCCAAGCTGCACCGCGCGACGGTGACCCAGGCCGACCTCGACTACGAAGGCTCGATCGCCATCGACAGCGATCTGCTGGACGCCGCGGGCATCTTTCCGCACGAACAGGTCGATGTGTTGAACATCACCAACGGCGCCCGATTCACGACCTACGCCATCGAGGCCCCGCGCGGCTCGCGCGTCATCGGCGTCAACGGCGCCGCCGCCCGTCTGGTGCAGAAGAACGACAAGGTCATCGTTGTGACCTACGGCCAGCTGCCGGAAGAAGAAGCCCGCCAGTGGTCGCCGACCGTGGTCCTGCTGGACGACAATAACGAGATCAAGCGCGCGGCTTGACGGCGACGCGGTTCAAGACTCCCCTGTCCGGCGGGAGGATGACCGATGGCGCGTACGCTTCAGGGACTGCAGTGGCTGCTTTTCGCCCTCTATGCGGTTGCGGGCGCGGTCGCCCTGCTGATCGCCACTCCCGCCGGCCTGCGCCTGCTGGGCCAGCCGGACAGCCTTCTGACCTTCCTGCCCGCCAAAATCCTTGGCCTGCCGTGGAGCTTACCGCTGTGGTTCATGGACGACGGCCCGATCACGGCGCTGGCGGTCCTGGGCATCTGCTACGGCATGAACATCGGCGTCGGCCTGATGCTGGCGCGCAGTTCGCGGGGTTGAGCAGCGGCCCTGAAGGGATCAGGGCCGCGCCTCAACGACCTACCGGTTCAGATCATAGACCCCGGTGATTTCGATCCGGACGGTCAGCTCGCCCGCCGCGACCGGCGTTGAGCCGCCCGAATCCATGGCCATTTCGGCCCGGGCGTACTGCAGCTGCGGGCGAGGCGCATAGCCGCCGCCTTCCGAGAGTGAGCGGATGCCGCCCAGCTCCACGCCCAGGGCCTGGGCGTAGAGCGCCGCCTTGGCCTGCAGGTTGCGCACGGCGATCTGGCGGGCCTGGTTCTCGGCCGCCGTCGGATCCTTGAGGCCGAAGCCGATGCCGTTGATCTGGTTCACCCCGGCCGCGACCACGGCGTCGGCCGTCGTCCCGACCTTCGTCAGATCGTTGATGATCACCGTCACCTGGTTCGAGGCCTGATAGCCGCGCAGCCGCGGCGGCTCGTTCTGGACGTAGTCATATTGGGCCGACAGGTTCAGACCCGAGGTCTGGACGTCGCGGGCCTCGATCCCCGCCCGGCGCAGGGCGGCCATGACCTGGTTCATCCGCGCGGCGTTCAGGCTCATCGCCTCGGCGGCGGTGGTCGCCTCGGTGACCACGCCGAAGCTGATGGTGGCCATGTCCGGCGCGGTCTTGACCTCGCCATAGGCCGACAGGTTCAGCGCCGGCCGTTCGGCCATGGCGTGGATCATCATCGGCGCGCCGCCATCCGGCTGCGACTGGGCCATGGCGGCCGGAGCGCCCAGGGCGACAGCGGCCATCAGGGCTCCGCCCAGCATCAGGGCGCGGGTGTTGCGGGTCATGTCGGTAGTCTCCAGTGAACGAGGACGATCCATCCAGCGCCGATCATGTCGGCGAGCCGTGGCCTAACCTTGGCCGTTTGTAGCTGATGAACGCGCGAACCGCCCTTGCAGGTTCCATTCATCGGCGTGAAATCGGCGCAACCCCGGCGCCGCGCGGATGGCGCTTGGCAATGCGCGGGACGGCCTGCTAGGCCGAACCGTCGTCCCGGAGGGCGCGTAGCTCAATGGTTAGAGCCGACCGCTCATAACGGTCTGGTTGCAGGTTCGAGTCCTGCCGCGCCTACCACCTCGCGAAAACGGCCCCGGACGCGCTGCGCCGGGGCCGTCCTCGGGTCGATGTTCAGACGTCAGCGGTTGAAGAAGCCGCCACTGCGCCAGCGGTTGTCGCCGCGATTGCGTTCGTCGCGAACATAGCGGCCGTCGCGGGTGTAGTAGCCGATGCCGCTCTGGTACTCGCGATAGCCTTCCAGCTGATAGCCATCGTCCTGGTAGGGCAGGCCCAGCAGGCCGTCCTCGTTTTCCCACCAGTTCTGGGGATAGGCGCCGTACATGCATTCCCAGCCGTCGCCGCCCCGCCAGTAGGGCTCGTAGCGGCCGCGATAGCGGTCGCGGAACTGGGCGCGGCACAGATACTGCGACCAGACCCGGTTGCCGCTGGCTTCGACCGTGGCGCGGTTCTCTGCGTAGATCACCTCGCGAACGCCCGAGAAGACGTTGTTGACGACCACGGCATGGCCCGAGGCGGCGGCGACGCCGACCGTCGCCGCGCGAATACGGCTGTCGGTCAGGCGCAGTTCGCCATTGTAGAGGACCACGCCCTTGTCGGACCGGCCGATGCGGCTGTTGGTGATAGCGACCGAGGCCCCTTCGATGGCCACCCCCTCGACATAGCCGAGGATGGCGGTGTTCTCGATCTCGACCCGGCCGTATTCCCGACCCGACCGAATGACGATCCCGATCGAGCGCGGCCCGAAGGCGTTGGGCGCGTCCGTGCCCTTCAGGGTGACAGCCGACAGACGCGAGGTCTGACCGGCGCCCGGGACCAGTTCAAGCCCGGACTGGGCGCCGGTGACCGCCAGCTCATGGGCGGTCAGCACCGCGCCGTCGGCGACGATGGCCGGGGCGATGGTCTGGGCGTCGATGATGGTGTTGCGGATGTCGATCAGACCGCCGTCGGCATAGATGGCGGCCTCATCGCCCGCATGGCGGAAGCCGACGCGATTCATGACGATTTCGGCGCCGTAGCCGACGATACAGGCGGCGTCGCCCGCGCGCGGCGAGGCGAAAATCATGTCGCGGATCTCGACCCGCACGCCCTGCGCCACCGTCATACAGGGCAGGCCGTCGGGAGCCATCAGGGTCGGAGCCGGATTGCTGGCCCAGTCACGCGGGTCGAAGCCGCCCTCGCCGATGATGGTCAGCGGCTTGTCGATGTTCAGCCAGCCGACGCAGGCGCCGCCGCGGGCGCGGATGACCAGGGTGCCGCCGGGGCGCACCCGGCGCACCGCGTCCTCGACCCCCCCGGTGCCGGGATTGCCGCCGCAGTCGATCAGCACGATCTCCTCGCCGCCGGGCCGATAGGGGCCGGGGCGCCAGTCGGGACGGTGCTGACCATAGTCATAGCGCCGGTGGCGCGAGCCGCGGCCGCGCGAGCCGCGCGACGGCGGATCCAGCAGGACGCCGAAATTCGGGCGCGTCTGGCTTTCGACCTTGGCCGCGACCTGGGCGTGGGCGGACCCGTCGCCCAGGGCGAAGACGGTGACGGCCGAGGCGATGGCGGCGACGCCGCCGATCAGGCCCAGGATCGTGCGATGAGAGGTGCGGTTCGTGATCATGCTTCCGCCCTCCTTAGCGGCGCTGCTGCGAACGGGAGACCTGGGCCAGCACCGCCTGGAGGCGGCCGGCCGAGGGGCCGAAGCCGGACAAGGCGGAGTCGATGCGGAAGGCCACGGCCTGGGCCTTGTCCTGGTCCGCCACCCCGGAGACGCCGAGCGCGAAATAGCTCGACATGGCGAATTTGGCTTCGGGGCTGCCCTGACGCGCCGCCTCTTCGAACCATTTGAAGGCGCGGGCGTAGTCGGCGGGCAAGCCTATGCCCTCGGCGTACATCACCGCCAGCACCAGCTGGGCCTCCGACGACCCGTTGATGGCGGCCATCTGGATGGCGCGAACGCGTTCCAGATAGGACAGTCGGCCTTCCATCAGATGACCGAGCATGGCCTCCAGCGTCTCGACCTGGCGCTTGGACAGGTCTTCCGGGCGGGCCGCGGCGGTGTCGGTGATCCCCAGATAGCGCAGGGCCCGGCCGACGTGGACGAACGGCAGTTCCGTCGCCATCCGCCCCAGCGCATACTCATAGGCGTCGCCGCGCGGACGGCTCTCGTCCGAGAAAGGCACGCCTGATCGCGGCGCGCTGTTGGGATAGAATTCGAACGGCGGCGTCCACTGCCGCGCCTTGGTCTCGACGAAGCCCTGGTACTGGCCGCGGCTGGGGGCCGAGCGCTCGAAATCCTTCAGCAGGACATAGGCCCCGACATCCCCGGTCTGCACCGCCAGATAGTTGTACAGATAGGCGTCGACGTCGTTGCGCTGGAACAGGTTGGTGGCCGAGTAATAGCCGCGCCGGTTGCGGTCGCGGCTGTTGCCGCTGGTGTTGCGGCCCCAGGCCTCCCGGGCCTCGCGATTGTCCTCGGGCTCGCCGAACGGGCCGTACAGGCCGTCGTGCAGCCGGGCCAGGGTGCGGTAGCCGTAGGCGTCCTGGGTCGACAGCACATAGATGACGCGATCGCGGACGGCCTCCTGCTCGTCGCGGGTCATCTGGCCCAGCTGGCGGTCCAGACGCTGATAGGCCGTGTGCCGTTCATAGGCGCGGCAGTCGTCGTATTTGGACAGCGGCCGCCAGCCGCCGAAGCCGCCGCGGTCGACGCGGTTGATCGGGGCGTAACCCTCGTCATTGGCCAGCGCCATGGCGTACCAGGTGGCGCTTTCGATTGGATCCTCAATGTTCTTGTCGGTCGCCCGGATCGCCGCATAGCGCCCGCCGAGTTCCAGCTGGGCGAAGAAGTCGCCACGGAAGGCCGCGCGCCGCAGCGCCCGCAGGCCGGTTTCCTGGGCGTTGAATTCGGACCCGGTCAGGGAGGCGGGACGCGGACAGGCGTTGGAGGCCGTGTCGTTACGCTGCCAGAACTGCGCACCGTTGCCGCTGCCGTTGCCGCACGAGACCATGCCGAGCGCGGTCAGGGCCAGCACGCCGGCGACCGCTGCGATGGCGACGGGACCGCGGCCCCGAGCGAAACGGGAGCCGCCTTCCTGGTTGGATCGACCCTCGCTCATACTCCCCCTCATACGACTAAAACGGGCAGCCCCCCGCCCATCGCGCGTACCTTTGCGTAAGCGGGACAGTCCGGCCCTGTTAACCTTCTGTCAAGGTAAACGCCGGTTTCCGATAAAGCGTTGCCGCATAGCGGCCTTTTTGTGGTCCGGAGATAGTTTTCCACGGGAATCAGCGGGTTGTGCACTCGCCTGTCAGGGGAAACAGACCCCTCGCCAGTCGGGCGAAGGCTGCTTATATGGGTCGTCCGGACTCCTGGAGCACACCGATGGCCTACGCCGCCCGCGACGATCGATCCGCCGACAAGGCCGCCCGCTACGCCGAGGTCGAGGCCGAAATTCTGGCCGTTCTGGACGGTGAACCCAACCGCACCGCGCGCATGGCCACGGTCGCCTCCATGCTGGCTGATGCCTTTCCCGCCTTCTTCTGGGCCGGCTTCTACGTCGTCGACCCGGACAAGGCCGAGGAACTGGTCGTCGGCCCATATCAGGGTACACTGGGCTGTCTGAGGATCGCCTTCGGCCGCGGCGTCTGCGGCGCGGCGGCGCGGGATCGCACAACGCAGATCGTCGACGACGTCCACGCCTTCCCCGGCCACATCGCCTGCGACAGCCGCTCGGCCAGTGAGATCGTGGTCCCGGTGTTCGACGCCTCGGGCGCCCTGATCGCCGTCTTCGACGTGGACGCGACGGTGACGTCCGCTTTTGACGCATTGGACGCCACGGCTCTGGAACGGCTCCTAAGCCGGGTGTTTGCTCAATAAACGCCGTCATCCTCGGGCTTGTCCCGAGAACCCATGGCTCAGTAGCCTCGATCGCTGGTCAGGGAAGGAACGCGGAAAGACAGGCCGGAATCGGCCGCCCGAACGACGGAAAAATGGGTCCTCGGGACAAGCCGGAGGATGACGGGTATGGGGAAACGGATTTGGGAGTGTCACGATGTCTGGTCGAGTGATCGCCGTCACGGGAGGCCATGGGGTGTTGGGCCGGGCCGTGGTCGAGGCCGCCCTGGCCGACGGGCTCAAGGTCGCGGTGATTGACCACATATCGGGCCAGACCGCCCCCGACGGCGTGCTCGAGCTCGGTGGCGTCAACCTGACCGACCCCGCCTCGGCCGCGAAGGCCATCGACGCCGTGGCGGCCCGGTTCGGCAGGCTGGACGCCCTGCTCAACATCGCCGGCGGCTTCGTCTGGCAGATGACGGACGACGCCGACCCGGCCTGGGCGAAGATGTTCGCCCTCAACCTGACGACGGCCCTGAACGCCAGCCGCGCCGCCCTGCCCCACCTGAAACGCTCCGACGAAGGCCGCATCGTCAATGTCGGGGCCAATGCGGCGCTGAAGAGCGCGGCGGGCATGGGCGCCTACGCCGCCTCCAAGGCCGGCGTCCATCGACTGACTGAAAGTCTGGCCGAGGAGCTGAAAGACACGTCGGTGACCGTCAACGCCGTCCTGCCCTCGATTCTCAACACCGCCCAGAACCGCACTGACATGCCTGACGCCGATCCGGCGAAATGGGTCGCGCCGGCCGACCTGGCGCGGGTCATGCTGTTCCTCGCCTCGCCCGAAAGCCGCGCCATCACCGGCGCTCTGATCCCGGTCACGGGAAAGGTCTGATGCAGCTCACCCGCTCGGTCCTCTATCTGCCTGCCAGCAACCCGCGCGCGATCGAAAAGGCGCGCGGCTTGAACGCCGACGCCGTTATCCTGGACCTCGAGGACGCCGTCGCGCCCGACGCCAAGGTCGAGGCCCGGCAGGCCGCCATCGAGGCCCTCTCGGCGGGCGGTTTTGGCGGCCAGGTGGGGGTCCGCGTGAACGGCCTCGACACCCGTTGGGGCGCGGACGATCTGACGGCCCTCTGCGTTCACAAACCCGACTTCGTCGTCGCCCCCAAGATCGAGAGCCCGGAGGCCGTCCGCGAGGTCGCCGCCCGCCTGCCCGGCGGCGTCGCCCTGTGGATTATGGTCGAGACCCCGCTGTCGGTCCTGCGCCTTGACCAGATCGCCGGCGCCGGCGCGCCGCTCGCGGCCCTGGTGCTCGGCATCAACGACTTCGCCGAGCGGATGAACCTGGTGCTGGACGCCGACCGCGAGCCGATGAAGCCCTGGCTGGCCGCCGTGGTCGCCGCCGCGCGCGGTCACGGCCTGCTGGCCATCGACGGCGTGGTCAACGCCACCGACGACGCCGACCGCCTCCGGACCGAATGCCTGCAAGGCCGCGCCTTCGGCTTCGACGGCAAGAGCCTGATCCATCCGGCCCAGATCGACGCCGCCAACGCCGCCTTCTCGCCCTCCCCCGAAGAGGTCGCCAGGGCCCGCGAGGTCGTCGCCGCCTTCGCCGCCGCCGACGCCGAGGGCAAGGGCGCGATCCGGGTCGGCTATCGCATGGTCGAACGCCTGCACCTCGATGCCGCCCACCGGTTGCTGGTGCGCCATGAGGCGGCCTCGACGCCGCCCACAGTCAGGCCTATCTAGTCCGTCCAGAAACAGAACCCGGCGAACCGCCCTCAAGCAGCGAGCGGCCGCGCCGCGAGCGATAGGGCCCCGCCTCATATGTCTCATGCCGTTATCGCCGCCACCGGCCTGTTCACGCCCCACCAGTCGATCTCCAACGCCGAACTGGTAGTCGCCTACAATAAGTACGCCGAGCGGTTCAACGCCGACCACGCCGCCGAAATCGCCGAGGGCGATGTCGCCGAACTGACCCCCTCCTCGGTCGAGTTCATCGAGAAGGCCTCGGGCATCAAGTCGCGCTTCGTGCTCGACAAGGCCGGCGTCCTCGATCCAGCCCGGATGGCCCCGAACATCCCCGAGCGCGCCGACGAGGACCTCTCGGTCATGGCCGAAATGGCCGTCGTCGCCGCCCGTCAGGCCCTCGCCGCCTGGGACAAGCCCGTCTCCGGGATCGGCGCGGTCCTGTGCGCCGCCTCTAACATGCCCCGCCCCTATCCGGCCCTGTCGATCGAGGTGCAGCAGGCCCTGGGCATCGACGGCTTCGCCTTCGACATGAATGTGGCCTGCAGTTCGGCCACCTTCGGCATCAAGACCGCCGCCGACTTCATCGCCTCGGGCTCGGTCAAGGCCGTGCTGATGGTCAACCCCGAGGTCTGCTCGGCCCATCTGAATTTCCGCGACCGCGACAGCCATTTCATCTTCGGCGACGTCGCCACCGCCGTCATCGTCGAGTCCTCGGACCAGGCCGGCCCCGGCGGATGGGACATCCTCGGGACGCGGCTGAAGACGGCCTTCTCGAACAACATCCGCAACAATTTCGGCTTCCTGAACAACGCCGCGCCCGAGGGCATCGGCGCGCCCGACAAGATGTTCGTCCAGCAGGGACGCAAGGTCTTCAAGGATGTGGTTCCGATGGTGTCCGAGATGATCGTCGGCCACGCCGCCGACCTCGGCATCGACCCCGCCACCCTCAAGCGGATGTGGCTGCACCAGGCCAATATCAACATGAACCAGTTCATCGGCCGCAAGGTGCTGGGCCGCGAGCCGACGCCCGAGGAGAACGTCATCATCCTCGACGAATACGCCAACACCTCATCGGCCGGCTCGATCATCGCCTTCCACCTGCGCCAGCAGGACATGGTGACCGGCGACATCGGCCTGATCTGCAGCTTCGGCGCCGGCTACTCCGCCGGGACCGTGTTCGTGCGGAAGCGCGCCTGATGGTCGACCGTAACGATATCGGCGCCGTCGTCGACGCCATGTACGCCTGCATCTCCGGCCCGGCAGGCCCGCGCGACTGGACGACCCAGCGGGAGATTTTCCACCCCGACAGCCGTCAGGCCCGCACCAGCCACGACGCCGACGGCCGGCCGACCATGATCGTGATGGGCCGCGAGGAATATCAGGCCAATGTCACGCCCTTCTTCGAGGCCAATGGCTTCTTCGAGGTCGAGATCAGCCGCCGGATCCAGGAGTTCGGCAACATGGCCCACGTCTGGAGCGTCTACGAGGCCCGCACCGCCCCGGAGGACGCCGAGCCCGAACGCCGCGGGATCAATTCGATCCAGCTTTGCCGGGGCCCGGACGGCCTGTGGTCGATCCTGCACATGATCTGGGACAACGAGCGTCCCGGTCTCACGGTGTCGGCGTAACCGCGGCAGCGGGCGGGGGCGCGGTGGCCGGCGCGTTGGCCGGGTGCGTCGCCTTCCATTCCATCGCCATGCGAATGCGGTTCTCGACCGAGGGGTGGTCGTAGAAGATGAACTCCTCGATCGCCGACGGCGATGGCGCGCGATACTCGGCCGTCTTGATCAGCGCCTTCGACAGCCCGTCCGGCTCATTGGCGTGGACCAGCGAGAACTGGTCTGCGTCGGTTTCGATCAAGCGGATCATGGTCGACTGGACCGGCGTCGACAGCAGGCCGATCACCGCGCCGATGGCCGCCAGCACGGGCAGACCAGCGGGATCGGCGACATCTCCCACCCGGCTCGCACCCAACAGCCGTTTCGCCAGCGGGAACAGCCTGTCCACCAGCCAGAAGCCGATCGCCGCCAGCAGGACCATGATCCCGGCCATCCACAGCGAATGCATGTGGACATAATGGCCCATCTCGTGACCGACCACGCCGCGCACCTCGGCCAGATCGGCGCCCTTGGCGAACATCACATCGCTCATCGCCACCCGCGCCGAGCCGAACAGGCCTGAAACATTGGCCGTGTAGCGGTCCGACTGTTTCGAGCCGTCATAGATGTAGATCTTGTCGTCCGGCGTCCCCGTCCGGTGGGCCAGCTCAACCACCGAGTCTCGCATCGGACCGTCGGGCGCCGGCGTATAGGTGTTGAACAGCGGCTCAATGAAGATCGGCAGAACCAGCAGCAGGAAGATGATGGCCACGGCGGTCAGGCCGGCGCCCCACGCCCACCACAGCCGCCTGGCATGCCGGATGATGAAATACAGGGCCACGATCAGCAGGCCCATGAAGACAGTAGAAATCCCCGTGCTCAGGGCCGCCTCGCCCAGCCAGCCGGCCAGCGGTTGTTCCGTCAGCCCGTACTGCTTTTCGCGCCACCAGCTCTGGTAGATGGCCCAGGGCAGGGTCAGGACCGAACTCATCAGCAGATAGACGACGCCCACGACCAGCGAGACCAGTTTCGGCCGTTTGCGCCGCCGCTCGATCCGGTCGCGGATGCCGCTGAGAATACCCGTGCGGATGATGATCCAGGCCACGACAATGCTGACGATCGCGCCCCACAACATGAGCCAGTGGCCGCCGCGCGTATAGGCCACGGCCCGTTCCAGATCCTCCGGCGAGATGGTCGCCAGCCAGCGTGCGGTCTCGGCCGCGGGGTCGATGCTCATGTCGGTGCCCTCCCTGACCCGGGAAGTTGACGCTGTATGGCGAAGGTTGTCAGGTTAAATTGCGGTCATGTCGCGCGGACCAGCCAGCCGCGATAGCGCACCAGCCGCCCGATCAACGGCAGGGATATTTGGACGTCGAAGACGAACCGGCCTTCGGCGTCGACCTCCTCATGGGCGCGCGTCGACGGCGCCAGCCCACTCGGCAAGCGGATCGGCCCCAGCCGCCAGCCCTCGACCCGATAGACCAGCCGCCCGCCCTCGGGCGTCAGCCGCAACTCCATGCTGAGCGGTCCGAACCGTTCGCGCACCCGACCGCCCGGTCGCGGCGTCGACAGCACGCTGGCGAAGGCGTGACAGCCGATCCGTCGCCGCCACACCGAACGCTCGCCGTCGGCATGGATGGCCACCTCGGCCGAACAGGCCGCCTGCGCCGTCGGAAAGCCCATGATCCGCGCGATCATGGCCGCCATCGGGCCCGCGGCTCCTTCCGTCATGGCCTCGCCGCGCCACAGCGACCGCCCGGGCGTCTCATGCAGGGCGCGAACTGCGGGCGGCAGGCCGTCAAAGCCCGGTCCGATAGCGCGAGCGAAGATCGCGCCCCGCTCGACAACCGTTTCTGTCGCCAGTCCATGAGGCGCCATCTCGGCCACGATGTCCTCCAGCGTCATCACGCCGACGCAGGCCCTCGCCCCCGGTTCGATCCGCCCCGCCGCGATGGCCTTGATCGCGGCCAGCGCCGGCAGGCTCGGCGTCACCGGCCCCTCCCCCGGCTCGGCGACCAGCCGCCAGACCCCCCGCGCGGCGCAACCCTCGCCATCCACCCCCAAGGCCTCCACCCGCATCGCACCGCGATCCGAGCCGATCACCGAGGCCCAGCCCGACACCTGGACCAGCAGCCCCGCCAACGGGACCGGATCGAACCGCAGAAGCCGCACCAGCCCCGCCAGCACCCACGCCCCCAGATGCGCCGCCGCCGGCTCCAGCCCCGCCAGGAAAAGGGCCCGCTGGCGCGGCGCGTACAGGGCGGGAAACAGGTCGAGGTCCGGCGTCTCACACAGCGACACCAACCGCCGTCCGGCCCGGCCGAAGTCGCGGCGGTACAGCCCGCTCCAGCCTTGCCGCGTCGTCCATTCATCCCCCTCGAACACCCGCACCGGCCGCCCCAGCCACGACAGGATGGCCCGCATCGCCGACAGCCCGCGCGGCGCCCGCGCGCCCGGCGAGATCGCCGCCTCGATCGAGACCACCTCGCGCCAGCCTTCGGTCAGCCGATCGAGCACCGCATTCGATAACGCCGGGGTCGAACTGCATCCGGTCAGGGCCGCCACCCCCGCCGCCTTCGCCGTCGCGTTCAGCGCCGGAAAGGCCGCCACGAAGTCACGCCCGTCGGCCAGGTCGACATAGGACAGGCCGGCCGCGATGGCCGCCCGCGCCGTCGTCGGCTCGGCGCCCTGAAACGGCCCGGCCGTGTCGGCGACGATGTCGGCCCCGGTCGTCTTGAGCTCAGCGGCGGTCAGGGTCGCGACATCCAGCGTCACAACGTCGATCCGGCCCTGCGGGAAGGCCAATCTGAACCGCGCCGCCACAGCCTCTGTCCGCCTACGGTCGCGCCCGGCCGCCACGACCTCGAAGCCGTCGCGCAGCAGGCCCTCGCAGAGCCGCGAGCCAAACACCCCGCCCGCACCGATGACCAGCACCCGGGTCACGGCAGGAACCGCGCCCGGTCTTCCGCCGACGGAACCATGCAGGTCTCCGTCCGTCCGAAGATCGCGTACCGGTTCCGGGCGATCAGCTCGTAGACCGGGTCACGCAACACCCTCGGCGCGGCCTTCAGCAGCGCCAGCGGTTGCGTCGCGGTCAGTGCTCCCAACACGGTCAACGCGGCGTCAGACTTGAAGAAGATCCGTCCGTCCAGGACCACCGCATTGGTCTGCGGCGCCTCGGGGTCGATGCCGAACCGCGCAGCCAGGGCCCGGCCGGTGTCGGACTGGACCGTCACGAAGCGGAACCGCTGCTCCGGGTCTCGATCGATCACGAACCGCACCCAGCGCGAGCAGAACACGCACACGCCGTCGAACAGGATCAGGCCGTCGGGCTCATCGGGGGCGGGCTGCGGCGACCAGCGGCTCATGGAGCGACAGTGCGGCGAACGGACGGGCGCCGCAACGCGTCATTCCGCGCCTTTCCTCCCCCATTGGGGGAGGGGGACCGCGAAGCGGTGGAGGGGGTTCAGGCCGCCGCCACCGCCTCGATCTCCACCAACCAGGCCTCGTCGAAGATGCCGGTGATGATCACCGTCAGGGCCGGCTGACGCCCCGCCAGACGGCGGATGCGGACTTCGCGGTTCTTCAGGGCATAGGACCGGTCCGACAGGAAGGTCGTGACCTTGACGAGGTTGTCCAGCGTCATGCCCGCAGCGGCCAACTGGGTCTCGATATTGGTCCAGACCTGATCGCACTGGCCGGTGAAGTCCGCTGCAAGAGAGCCGTCGGGCGCGACCGGGATCTGGCCCGAAAGATAGAGCCAGCGGGTCGGTCCGGTCACCTCGACCGCCTGCGGATAGGACCCCTCAACTGGCGGCGAGCCGTCGCCGGTCAGGGGCTGGATGGTCGCAGTCACTGGCGTGCGGCGTCCGAGCGGGCGCGGACCACGGCGAACTCCGAGGTCGGCTTCCAGCCCGGCCAGTCGCTGCTGTTCGCGAGGCCCAGACCCAGGTGATACAGCAGGGTCAGGTTCTCGACCGCCGAGGTGAAGTCGAGGTCGGCCGACCATTCATCCGACGGCTTGTGATAGTCGGCGGCGAATTTGGCCCGCCAGGCGGCCTCGCCCGCGGCCCGACCGCCCTCGACCCAGTCCCAGCCGTGCCAGGGCATGATCGCCGGCACGCCCATGCGGGCGAAGGGGAAGTGGTCGGAGCGGTAGTAGAAGCCCTGCTCGGGCATGCCGTCATCCGACACATAGCGGCCCAGCGGTTCGGCGAGGGCCTGCAGCCGGTCCTCGAGCTCGTTCTGGCCCTTGCCGAAGATCGGCACGTCGCGGGTTGAACCCGACAACGGCAGCATGTCGATGTTGATGTCGGCCACCGTGGTCTCCAGCGGATACACCGGGTTGGCGGCATAGCCGTAGGCGCCCATCAGGCCCATCTCCTCGGCCGCCATGTGGGCGAAGATGATCGAGCGTTGCGGCCGCGGCGCGGCGCTCAGCTGGCGCGCCATCTCGACCACGCCGACGGTGCCCGAGGCGTTGTCCCAGGCCCCGTTCCAGATGGCGTCGCCGACCACGCCCGGATGCTGGGCCTCGCCGCCGACGTGGTCCCAGTGGGCCGAATAGATGATGGTCTCGTCCGGATGTTCGGTCCCCGGAATACGGGCCAGCAGGTTGTGGGTGACGAGGGTTTCGATGGTCTCCGACGCCTCGACCGACAGGGTCACGCCGTTCAGCGCCACCGCCTCGAACGTCCCGTCGGCGATGTTCGGCAGTTGGGAGATGTCGAGCCCCGCCGCAGTCGCCCAGAGGCCGGCCACGTCGTGGTTGATCGCGCCCGAGAACTCCAGATCGGCCGCGCCCGGCGTCAGGGTCCGGGTGCGGGCGGCGCCGCGCAGCGCGCCCTGCCACATCGGCGAGGCGGCGTCCCCCATGACCACGGTGATGACGCCTACGGCCCCGCGGCGGAAGGCCTCGTCGGCCTTGTAGGCGCCGGACTGGTAGTTCATCGCATACTGGCCGTTGAACAGGTCGCCGTCCGGCTCGCCGCCGACCACGATCACGACCTTGCCGCGCACATCGAGGTCGCCGTAGTCGTTCCAGTTCCGCTCGGGGGCATGGATGCCGTGGCCCGCGAAGACCAGGCCCGCATTCTGGATCGAGGCGCGGCCGTCGTTGGTGACGGCGCGCACGGTGATGTCGGTTCCCACGGTCAGGGGATGTGACGTCCCGTCCGGTCCGGTCCAGGCCGCAGTCGCGCCGGCGACGGGCGTGTAGCGTTTGAGTTCCACCGGCTGCAGCCATTGGCCGTTCGGCCCGCCGGGCTCCAGCCCCATGGCCTCGTACTGGGCCTGCAGCCAGGACAGCACCATCCGCTCGCCTTCGGCGCCGGGATAGCGGCCCTGATATTCATCGGCGCTGATGGTGCGGATGTTGTCGCTGATCCGTGCGGCCGAAAAGTCCTGGGCCGAGGCCATGCCGGCGGCGAACAGCACGGCGGCGACGGCGACGCCGCCCATCATCTTGCGAAACATATGGGAGGCTCCATCCCCGGATTAATGGCGCGCACTCTAGGGCGGCCCGGCGGGACCGCCCGTTAAGTTTTCGTCATCTGGACCTAGCGGCGCTGGGCCGCCGAAGGGGCGCGCGCCGGGCCGAACTCGGAGCCCGGCATCCATTCCGGCCAGTCACGGCTGTTGGCCAGGTCGCGGCCGATGGTGAGGATAAGTTCCAGATCCTCGACCTGACCGCTCAGGTCCCAGCCGGGCGACCATTCGTCGTCGGCCTGGTGGTAGCGACGGGCTCCGTATTCCGAACGGGACGCTTCGCGG
This sequence comes from Brevundimonas sp., assembly GCF_051860745.1. Classification (GTDB taxonomy): domain Bacteria; phylum Pseudomonadota; class Alphaproteobacteria; order Caulobacterales; family Caulobacteraceae; genus Brevundimonas. Next base: position 7,258 of record NZ_JBHYDN010000016.1, on the reverse strand, counting down.
GCGGCGATCGGCTCATCGCGGAAGGCGCCGCCGCCGTCGACATAGGCCATCGGCACGCCGCGCTTGGCGAGGGGGAAGTGGTCGGAGCGGAAATAGCTGCCCGAGGCGGGATTGCTGTCCGGCTTGGCGGTCCGGCCCTGACGGGTGGCCTCGGCGGTGACGCGGGCGTCCAGGTTCGACTGACCCGAGCCGATGATATCGACGTCGGCCACACGGCCATAGACGTTCATGGCGTCGATGTTGAAGCCGGCGACGGTCGTCTCCAGCGGATAGATCGGGTTGGCGGCGTAGTATTCCGAGCCCAGCAGGCCACTCTCTTCCGCCGTGAAGCTGATCATGACGATCGAGCGTTCCGGGCGCGGACCGGCGCCCAAGACGCGGGCAAGCTCCAGCAGGCCGGCGGTGCCTGTCGCATTGTCGACCGCGCCGTTGAAGATGGCGTCGCCGTTGGCGTCAGGCTCGCCGACGCCGATATGATCCCAGTGGCCGGTGTAGAGAATGGTCTCGTCGGCATGGGTCGTTCCCGGCAGGCGGGCGATGACGTTGCGGGTGGTCACCTGATTGGTGGCCACGTCGAACATGGCGCTGAAGCTGGCGCCGGTCAGGGTTACAGGGCGGAAATCGCGGCTGCGCGCGGCGACCTTCAAGGCCTCGAAGTCGAGACCCGAACGGCGGAACAGATCGACGGCGACGTCGCGCTGGATCCAGGACTCCATCGCCACGCGCTCGGCGGCGGCGTTGGCGCGGACGATGTCGAACTGCGGACCCGTCCAGCTGTTCTGGACCGTGGCCCAGCCATAGGAGGCGGGCGCGGTCTCGTGCACGACGATGACCCCGGCGGCGCCCTGACGGGCGGCTTCCTCGTATTTGTAGGTCCAGCGGCCGTAGTAGGTCATGGCCCGGCCGTTGAACGTGTTCAGCTCGGGCTGTTCGAAATCGGGGTCATTGACCAGCACGACAATGATCTTGCCGCGCACGTCGACGTCCTTGAAGTCGTCCCAGTTCCGCTCGGGCGCATCGATGCCATAGCCGACGAAGACCAGCGGCGTGTCGCTCAGCATGACGTGGCTGCCCGGCAGCCGGGTCGAGACGGTGATCTGCTGGCCCTGGGCCAGCGGGATGGTCTCGCCCCCGACTTCCAACTGCATCCCCCGGAAATTAGAGGCGGTGAAGCGGTTCAGCGTCACGTCCTGGGTCCACGAGCCGTTCCGGCCGCCGGGCTGGAAGCCCGCCGCCGCATACTGCTCGCTCAGATAGCGGACGGTCATGTCCTCGGCCGGGGTGGCGATGCCGCGACCCTGGAAGCTGTCGTCAGACAGCACGCGCGCATGCTCGGACAGACGGGCGACGTCGATACTCGCGGCTGGCGCGGCGGGGGCGGAAGTCCCGCCTCCCCCCATGCTGGCGCAGGCGGAAATCAGGGCCCCGGCGGCAAGCACGGCGGCAGTCGAAAACAGACGCATGGACGGGAACACCCTCAGCCGAAATCAGAGGCCGGGACATTAGGGCGCCGCCCGCCGGGTGTCGATGCGCGGCGCCTTCGGATTTTCCGGGACTCAGGGTGTCGGATCAACCGTCCCGCCCGCTGGCCAGTCGGTGTCGCCGATCCGGGTCAGTCGCATCTCGATCATCGGACGGCGCGGCTGGCCCTCGGCCACCCAGGTCCCGACCTCGTGCCAGGTCCCGTCGCGTACCACCGCCACATATTCGATCCTGGCCCCGGGTCCGGCCGGCGTCTCCCAGCGGAAGCCGTCGGTGGTGACCTCGAAGGCATAGTCGCCCGAATGGCCCTGGGCGTAGGAGCGGAAGCCGTAACGCCCGGCGCGGGCATCCCACGACACCGTCGCCATGGCGTTGAACTGGGTCGTGCCGTCGGCGGCGTAACCCCGGCCCTCGATGACCTTGATTGAGCCGCCCAGCATCGAGCCGACCCGTTCGGTCTGCGTCAGCGTCATGGTCCCGTGCGGGCCGTGGATGGTCGCTGCGCCGCGCCATTCTCCATCCAACATGTCCAGCCGGTCGAGGGCAGCGCGCTGGGCCTCGGTGCCGTTGGGCGAGGCGGACATCTGGGCCTGGGCCGCCACCGGGGCGGCCAGAAGGACGGCGGCGAGCGCCAAGCAGGTGAACGGTTTCATCGTCGGATCTCCCTTTGACTTTGTCTTATAAAGTACTTTCGTGACAAAGACAAGCGCGCACGAAAAACCCGCCGACGCGGGGCGCCAGCGGGTCATTTCGGTATCGGTGGCGGCAAGCCCTAGTGGGCGACGCCCTTCCAGATCCGGCGGTAGCTCAGATAGGTGATGCCCGCGAAGATGAAGAGGAAGATCAGCACGCCGATGCCGGTCTGCTTGCGCTGGACCTGACGGGGATCCGAGGCCCAAGCGATATAGGCGGCCACGTCCCTGGACATCTGATCGACCGAGGCGACGGTGTCGTCGTCATAGGTCACCTGACCGGCGGTCAGCGGGTTCGGCATGGCGATGAAGCCGCCAGGCGGCACATGCGCGCCCTCGGGCATGAAGGGCGTCAGGTCGCCGGCCATATAGGTGTTGTAGTACTGGCCCGGACGGATCTGGAGGCCCTGCGGCACGGCCGCGTAACCGGTCAGCAGCGAATAGATGTAGTTGGCGCCGCCGTGGCGGGCCTTGGCCATCACCGACAGATCGGGCGGGGCCGCCCCGCCGTTGGCTGCGGCCGCGGCCGTGGCGTTCGGATAGGGGTTAGGGAAGCGGTCAGCGGCGGTGCCGTCGCGCATCACCGGCTCGCCCGTCTCGGTGTCGATGTCCGCGATCTGCACTTCCTTGGCCAGCGCCTTGACCCAACGGTTCTCGGCGGGGCTGGCCTGATGCGCGTCGAAGAACGGCCCGCCCGGCTCGGCCAGGGTGCGGAAATGCATCAGATCCATGCTGTGGCACGAGGCGCAGACCTCGCGATAGACCTTGTAGCCGCGCTGCAGCTGGTTCCGGTCGAAGCTGCCGAACGGTCCTTCGAAGCTGAAGCCGCCGTTGCGCAGGGCGTGGGCCTCGCCGGCGGCCAGCGCGGGCTGGGCCGCGAAGGTCAGGCCGGCGGCGGCGGCGATCAGGACCAGGGTCTTCTTCATGGCGCGGATATTCGTATGGAGGGTCATGGTCCCGCTCAGCCCTTCATCTCGGCGTCGCCGCCCGACAGGACCGGCTCGGAGATCGTCGCCGGGATCGGCTGGGGCGTCTCGCGCAGGCCCACGAGAGGCATGATGATGAGGAAGAAGGCGAAATAGTAGGCCGTCGCGAACCGGGTCAGCCACAGGTAGCTGTTCAGGTCCCCGTCGATCAGGATGAAGGTCTTGAAGTCCCCGATCACCGGCGCGTCGGGCAGTTGGGCCCCGCACCAGCCGAGGATCAGGCCCACGATCACGAGGATGATGAAGAAGGTCCGCATCGTCGGGCGGTAGCGCATCGAGCGCACCTTCGACGTATCCAGCCACGGCAGGATGAACAGCACGCCGATGGAGCCGAACATGGCCACCACGCCGCCGAACTTGTCCGGGATGGCGCGCAGGATCGCGTAGAACGGCAGCATGTACCACTCGGGCACGATATGCGCCGGGGTCACCAGCGGATTGGCCGGAATATAGTTGTCGGCGTGACCCAGGGCGTTCGGCATGAAGAAGACGAACAGGGCGAACAGCATCAGGAACAGGATGATGGCGAACCCGTCCTTGACCGTGAAATACGGGTGGAAGGGAACGGTGTCCTTGGCCTGCCGGTCCTTCGGGATCAGGATGCCGACCGGGTTGTTCTGGCCCGCCGCATGCAGGGCCCAGAGGTGCAGCACCACGCAGCCGGCGATGACGAACGGCAACAGATAGTGCAGCGAGAAGAAGCGGTTCAGCGTGGCGTTGTCGATGGCCGGACCGCCGCGCAGCCAGATCAGGACCGGCTCGCCGACGATCGGGATGGCCCCGATCAGATTGGTGATCACCTCGGCGCCCCAGTAGGACATCTGGCCCCACGGCAGGACGTAGCCGAGGAAGGCGGTGGCGATCATCAGGAAGAAGATCAGGCAGCCGATGATCCAGATCATCTCGCGCGGCGCCTTGTACGAGCCGTAGTAGAGGCCGCGCAGCATGTGCAGATAGACCGCGATGAAGAACATCGAGGCCCCGTTGGCGTGGGTGTAGCGGATGATGTCGCCGCCATTGACGTCGCGCATGATGCGCTCGACCGAGGCGAAGGCCATTTCCGTGTTGGGCACATAGTGCATGGCCAGGATCACGCCGGTGGCGATCTGGATCACCAGGCAGAGGGCCAGGATGCCGCCGAAGGTCCACCAGTAGTTGAGGTTCCTCGGGGTCGGCAGCGCCATATAGTCAGCGCCGAAGCGGACGATCGGCAGACGGGTGTCGAGCCATTTCTCGATGCCGGTCTTGGGGACGTAGGTGGATTCGTGATCGCTCATCGGTCTCGCCCTCAGCCGATCTTGATGCGGGTGTCGGAGAGGTAGGCGTACTCCGGCACGACGAGGTTCAGGGGCGCCGGACCCTTACGGATACGGCCCGAGGTGTCGTAGTGCGAACCGTGGCACGGGCAGAACCAGCCACCGAAATCGCCGGTGCCGAAGGTCGGGATACAGCCCAGGTGGGTGCAGTTACCCAGCAGGACCAGATACTGCTGGTGGCCGGCCTTGACGCGGTCGGCGTCGGCCTTCGGATCCTTCAGCGACGACAGCGGCGTCGAGACGGCGGCCTGGATCTCGGCGGCTGTGCGGTAGCGCACGAAGACCGGCTTGCCCTGCCATTTGATGACGACCTGTTGGCCTTCCTGGACCTTGCTCATGTCGAATTCGATCGACGCCAGCGCCAGCGTATCGGCGGCCGGGTTCATCGAATTGATCAGCGGCCAGGCCATCATGCCCGCCGCCCCCACGGCCGCCGCGCCGGCCGCGATGTGGATAAAGTCTCTGCGGTTGGGATCCGGGTTGTGCGGATCGCCCTGGTCTTCAGCCACCGATTCGTTCTCCTGAGACGCCGACGACGCAGCCCCTGGGACCCGCCGTTGCAACGCTGTCGTTCCTGAGCGACTTCCCGCGATACTCGCCCGGCCCGGCTTTGCGGCCCATAGCCGCAATTCGCGCTGCTTGTTGAGAAACAGTCGCAATTCGAGCCGCGACAAGCCTCCGGGCCGCGCGTATGAGGCCCTTAGAATGCGTCTCGTCCTTTTTCAACCGGCCATTCCTCAGAACGTCGGCGCCTGCATCCGTTTGAGCGCCTGTTTCGGCGTGGAACTGCACATTATCGAGCCCGCGGGCTTCCGTTTCGACGACCGGGCGATGAAGCGCGCGGCGCTGGACTACGGCCCGCTGGGCCATATGACGCGGCACGCCGACTGGGCCGCTTTCCAGTGCGACCGGGGACCCGGACGTCTGGTCCTGTTCACGACGAAGGGCGCGACGCCGCTCAACGAATTCGTCTTCCGGACCGACGACATCCTGCTGTTCGGTAGCGAGCCGTCCGGCGCGCCCGACTACGTGCATAAGGCCGCTGATGCACGGGTGGTGATTCCCATCCAGCCGGAAGCGCGCTCGCTGAATCTGTCGGTCAGCGCGGGGATCGCGCTGTGGGAGGGACTGCGGCAGACCGGCGAGGTCTAACACCTTAGTCATCCCGAACGCCGCGAAGCGGTGATCCGGGATGACGAGGGTGATTTGCTCCCTACTCCGGCGCCCCCGCCGCCGGCAGCTGAGCCAACCCCGGCCGCTCGCCCCGCTTGCTCGCCGCCACGGCTTCCACCGCCCGCATGACCCGCAGGGCGTTCTCGCCCGCCAGCTTGCGGATGTCCGCCTCGGTCCAGTCGTTCGCCATCAGCGCGGCCAGCAGCCGAGGATAGGCGTCCACCCCCTCCAGCCCGACCGGCAGGGAATCGACGCCGTCATAGTCGCCGCCGAGGCCGACATGGTCGATCCCGGCGATGTCGCGGATGTGCTGGATATGGGCGACCACGTCGGCGATCGTGGCGACCGGTTCCGGATGCGCCGTCGTCCAGGCCGCCAGCCCGGCCGTCACCGCCGCCGGAGCGCCGGGGTTCAGAGACTTGAGCCTCGCGTCCTCTGCCGACCGGGCGCTGTTCCAGGTCCGCACCGTCTCGGAGACGAAGCCCGGCACGAAGGTGACCATCACCACCCCGCCGTCCGCGGGCATCAGCCGCAACACGCTGTCGGGCACATTGCGCGGATGCGCGGTCACGGCCCGCGCCGAGGAATGGGAGAAGATCACCGGCGCGTCCGAGACCCGCATGGCGTCCAGCATGGTCTCTTCCGAGACATGGCTCAGATCGACCATCATCCCCAGCCGGTTCATCTCGCGCACCACGTCCTCGCCGAACGGCGACAGCCCGCCCCATTTCGGCGCGTCGGTGGCGCTGTCGGCCCAGGTCGTGGTCCGCGAGTGAGTCAGGGTTATGTAGCGGGCGCCGGAATCGAAGAACTCGCGCAGCAGCCCCAGGGAATCGTCGATTGAATAGCCGCCCTCCATGCCGATCAGGCTGGCGATCCTTCCGCGGCGGTGGATGCGCTGGATATCGTCGGCAGTGGTCGCCAATTCGAACACGTCCGGGTGGGCGGCGACCAGCCGCTTGACCGTGTCGATCTGTTCGAAGGTCGCCACCGCCGCGTCGGGCGGGGTCATCGAGGCGGGCACATAGACCGACCAGAACTGGCCGCCCATGCCGCCGGCGCGCAAACGCGGGATGTCGGTGTGCAACTGGGTCGAGGCGTCGAGGTTGGCCGTCAGATCCACGGCATGGGGATCATTGCCGTGGTTCTGGCGCAGCGCCCAGGGCAGGTCGTTGTGCCCGTCAATCAGCGGCGTCCGCTCCAGAATTCGCCGTGCCCGCGCCTCGCCAGCCGCATCCGGCGTCTGGGCCAGCACCGGGCCGGCCAGCAGGATAGCGGCGACGGTGGTCAGAAGGACGGTGCGGATCATGGCGGGCTCCCGGAAAGAACGACGGCGGACAGTGGCAGAGGAGACGGCGAAGGCAAGGCCGATGCCGCCTTGCGTCTCCTCCCTGTCCGCGCAGCGAATGGGGAGGGGACGGAAACGGCATGACGCTGTGCTGGCAATCCGCGAACTCATAGTCGGGTTGCCGACAAAATACCCCGCCAGTTCAACACCCTGCCTGCGCCGGAAACATTATTGTTCGTCGGGTTGGGGCCGCGCCTATCCTTCTGCCCATCCCGTCGCGGGGGAGGGCGTCTGGCGCCAGGGCCATCAACGTGCGGCGGG
>NZ_JBHYDN010000015.1:0-60591 GCF_051860745.1 Brevundimonas sp. | reverse complement strand
CCGCCGAGCCAGCCAACGAACAGAGCGGCCCCTGGAGCGATCCGGGGGCCGTTTTGCTTTGTGCGCCGTCCTTCTCCCGCAAGGGGAGAAGGACGGTTAAGACGCCCCATCCTCGTGCAGCCGCTTGCGCGGAACCGCCCCAAGGTCCTTACGTTCGCACTACGGACGTTAGGGATTCAGTAACCATGCGGCGCGCGCTTCGGATCGGCCTGTTCATCGGCACCTTCATCGGCATGTCGGCCTGTGCCGCCATGCCGGACGACGGCTCGCGCGGGGGCTATGGCGGCGTCGAGGTCGGGCGCACGCGCTGATCGCCAAGGAAACCGTGGCGGCGAGGGCGAAATCCCCCTATCATCCCGCCTGCGGACGCCGACTGTCGCGCCGCGCCGGTTTCGACCCCCCTAGATGTTAGCCTTCGCCATCGTCGTCGTTCTGCTCCTGGTGGTGCTCAACGGCCTGTTCGCCATGACCGAGCTGGCGGTCGTCTCGTCCCGCAAATCCAAGCTGCAAAGCCGCGCCGAGCGGGGCGACCGGGGCGCGCGCGCCGCCCTGAAGCTGGCCGAGGAGCCAACCCATTTCCTGTCGGCCGTGCAGGTCGGCATCACCCTGATCGGCATCGCCGCGGGCGCCTATGGCCAGGCGGCGATCGCCGGCGAGCTGAACCTCATCCTGGAAGGCGCCTTCCCGGCGCTGGCGGCCTATACGGAAATCTTCTCGACCGTTCTGGTCATCGTCTTCATCACCTATGTCTCCGTGATTGTCGGCGAACTGGTGCCCAAGCGGCTGGCGTTGATCTTTCCGGAAACCATCGCCTCCAAGATGGCGGCGCCGATCTCGACCGTGGCCATCGTGCTGAAGCCCTTCGTCGTGGTCCTGACCGCCTCGACCTCCGCCATTCTCAAGCTGATGAACGTCAAGGACCGCGACGGCTCGGACGTCACCCAGGAGGAGGTCGAGACGATGATCGCCGAGGGTACGGCGTCGGGATTGATCGAGCCCGAAGAGCAGGAAATGATCGAAGAGATCCTGCGCCTCGGCGACCGCCCCATCCGGGTGGCCATGACGCCGCGCCACGAGGTGTTCTGGATCGCGCTGGACGACAGCGAGGAACAGCTGCGGCAGGAGGTGCGCACCTGTCCCTATTCACGCATTGTGGTGGCGCGTGAGAATGACGTCGATAATCCGCTGGGCGTCATCCACAAGAAAGACCTGCTGGACAGCCTGCTGGACAACGGCGAGTTCAACGTCGAGCGTCTGGTGCAGACACCGGCCTTCATTCCGCAGTCGACCTCGGTGCTCAAGGCGCTCGGGATCATGAAGGCCTCCAAGGTCCATATGGCCTTCCTGGTCGACGAGTACGGGGCCTTCGAAGGCGTGGTGACGGCGACCGATCTGCTGGAAATGATCGCCGGCGACTTCGACGAGGGTCACGACGACGCCGACGTCAATGTGCGCCTGCGCGAGGACGGAAGCTGGCTGGTCGACGGCCAGACCGACATCGACGAACTGGCTGACGCGCTGGGCGAGGATTTCGGCGAGGCCGACGGCTTTCACACCATCGCCGGCCTGGTGCTGCACCAGTTGTCGCGGGTCCCGAATGAGGGCGAAATCCTGCAGCTGGGCCGGTTCGAGGTCGAGGTCATCGACATGGACGACCGCCGCATCGACAAACTTCTGTTCAAACAGGTGGTCAAGCCTGAGGACGAGGCCCGGGCCGTGGCCGAACAGTACGAGGATTAGCGCCCAAGCCGCTTGAAAACCCCCGCGCGGTCGGGCATACGCCGCGGTCTGGCGAAGCCGAGCGCGCCTGGGGGAGACCCTCCGGCGCGTTATAGTTTTGTCCGGAACCTAGGAGTGTAGCTCAGCTGGTAGAGCATCGGTCTCCAAAACCGAGGGTCGTGGGTTCGAGTCCCTCCACTCCTGCCACTTTTCACTGACGGGGCGCGTCCCCATCTGCACCGTCAGCAAGTTGAAACGAGACCAGAAGACCATGGCCAAGGCCAAGAGCCCCTCGGGGCGCCGCACCCAGCCCGTCCAGCCGGCGATCGCCGGGAACGCCGTGGCGGCCGAGATGGCCGCGCCGAAGAAGCGCACCTCGATTCCGCAGTTCATCAGCCAGGTCCGCGCCGAAGGGCGCAAGATCGTGTGGCCGAGCCGCAAGGAGACCTGGATCACCTCGGTGATGGTGCTGATCATGGTCGTGATCGCCGCGATCTTCTTCTTCGTGGTCGACGCCGGTCTGTCTGTGGCTTCGCGCTATATCCTCGCGATCGGCCAGTAGGAAACACGCCCATGACCGACGCCGCCCCCGCCAAGCCCGCCGCCAATCCCCGGCACAAGTGGTACATCGTCCACGCCTATTCGAATTTCGAGAAGAAGGTCGCCCAGCACCTGACCGATCAGGCGCGCCAGCAGGGCCTTGAGGACTGTTTCTCTGAAATCCTCGTGCCGACCGAGGACGTGGTCGAGATCCGCCGCGGCCGGAAGGTGAACTCCGAGCGCAAATTCTTCCCCGGCTATGTGCTGGTGAAGATGGAGATGACCGACGACGCCTATCACCTGGTCAAGAACACGCCGAAGGTCACAGGCTTCCTGGGCGCCGCGGGCGGCACCAAGCCGCTGCCGGTGTCCGAGAAGGAAGTCCAGAACATCATCGGCCAGGTGGAGGAGGGCGTGGAACGTCCGAAGCCCACCATCCGCTTCGACATCGGCGAGACCGTCAAGGTCATCGACGGACCCTTCGCCAGCTTCGAGGGCCAGGTCGAGAGCGTCGACGAGGACAACGCCCGCCTGCGCGTGGCCGTGTCCATCTTCGGCCGCCCGACCCCGGTCGATCTGGAATACAATCAGGTCGAGAAGAACGCTTCGTAAGCTTGATCCGCTCATCCCGGCGAAAGCCGGGACCCAGTGCTTTGGGTGATCGATCCGCGCGGATGGCGCTGCACGCTTGTCCTGAAACGTCGACGTCAAGCTGGACAGGACTGGGTCCCGGCTTTCGCCGGGATGAGCGGATTGTATTTTGCCTGAGTTTCCGCTAAACGCGCGCCTCGCTCTTAGGGGCGGTGCGGGTTCGCCCGCATAAATCCGTGGGAGGCAGCCATGCCACGACCACGGCTCACCGGTCCTGATTGAGTTCAGGGCCACTGTAAGGAGAGACCAATGGCCAAGAAGATTCTGGGCTATATCAAACTGCAGGTGCCGGCCGGCGCCGCCACGCCTTCGCCCCCGATCGGGCCGGCGCTGGGCCAGCGCGGCGTCAACATCATGGGCTTCGTCAAGGAGTTCAACGCCCGCACCGAGAAGGAAGTCAAAGGCACGCCCCTGCCGACGGTGATCACCGTCTACCAGGACAAGAGCTTCACCTTCGTCACCAAGACCCCGCCCGCGACCCACTTCATCAAACAGGCCGCAGGCATCACCTCGGGCTCGAAAATGACGGGCCGCGAAGTGGCCGGCAAGATCAAGCGCAGCCAGCTGCGCGAGATCGCCGAGAAGAAGATGAAGGATCTGAACGCGAACGACCTGGACGCCGCGACCAAGATCATCGAAGGCTCGGCTCGCGCCATGGGCCTCAACGTCGTGGAGGGCTAAGCACATGGCCAAGCAAACCAAGCGCACCAAGGCCCATACCGGCGACACGCTGGTCCCGATGGGCTTCGCCGAGGCGATCGCCGCCGTCAAGACCAACGCCACCGCCAAGTTCGACGAGTCGATCGAGATCGCCGTCAACCTGGGCGTCGATCCGCGTCACGCCGACCAGCAGGTCCGCGGCGTCGTGAATCTGCCGTCGGGCACGGGCCGTGACGTTCGCGTCGCCGTCTTCGCCAAGGACGCCAAGGCGGCTGAAGCCCTGGCCGCCGGCGCCGACATCGTGGGCGCCGAGGATCTGTACGAGAAGATCAACGGCGGCTTCATGGACTTCGACCGCGTCATCGCGTCCCCGGACATGATGGCCCTGGTCGGTCGTCTGGGTAAGGTGCTGGGCCCGCGCGGCCTGATGCCGAACCCCAAGGTCGGCACCGTGACTCCGAACGTCGCGCAAGCGGTCAAGGACGCCAAGGGCGGCGCCGTCGAGTTCCGCGTCGAGAAGGCCGGCATCGCCCACGGCGGCATCGGCAAGGCCTCCTTCACCCAGGAAGCCCTCGAAGCCAACGTGAAGGCCTATGTCGACGCCCTGCAACGCGCCCGCCCGTCGGGCGCCAAGGGCACCTACGTTAAGCGCATCACCCTGTCCTCGACCATGGGACCGGGCTTCAAGATCGACCCGGCGTCGCTGAACGCCTGATCGGCCTGGCAGACTGAAGACGACGGCGGCGGAGACCGATCTCCGCCGCCGTTTTCGTTTGCATGGAATCTTCCGATAACGGACGGTTCTGTTCGACCCCGTTCCACCGGCCCGGACCGACCTGCATTGATGACGAACCCGGCGATCCGCACCCAACCGACCGAACGGCGCCAGGTCGCGGCCCTGCCGTGGCGGGCAGGGGCGAACGGGCTTGAGATACTGCTGGTCACCTCACGGGAGACGCGCCGCTGGGTCACGCCCAAGGGCGGACGGATGGCCGGCAGGTCCGACGCCCAGTCCGCCGCCCAGGAGGCGCTGGAAGAGGCCGGGGTCGAGGGGGTGGTGACTGACGCGCCGATCGGAACCTTCCGCTATCTGAAAATTCTGAAGCGCCGCGCGCCGCGCTGGTGTGTGGTCGCGGTCCATGCGTTGGAGGTGCGGGTTGAGCACGGCACGTGGCAGGAAAAGGCCGAGCGCGAACGGGTCTGGATGTCCGCGGAACAGGCCGCAGCCAGTGTCGGCGAAGCCGATCTGGCCGAGATCATCCGCGCCTTTCGGCCGTGATCGGGGGTTGTGCGGCGAGCAGCCCTGAGTGATCATATCCAGCAGGGGGTGAGCATGCGTTTCATTGTTGTCTGTGTGGCTGCGGTTCTGGCGGTCGTCACGGTTCCGGCCGCGCCGAGCGCCGCCCAGCCCCTCGAACAGGCCATGACGTCGCCGTCTCCACGCCGGATGGCGCTGGCGCGTCAGTATCTCGATCTGATGATGACCGACCAGTTCGAGGGCGTGGTTCACGAGATGCTCGGCGCGGAGTTCGAGAACGATAGCGCGATGCAGGCGCTGCCGGACGAGGAACGGCGCTTCATCCTGAGCCTGACCGCCGAACTGACCGCCGACATGGTTCCGCAGATGATCACGGAAATGGTCCCGGTCTATGCCGCTACCTTCACCGAGGAGGAGTTGACCGCGTTGGTTGCCTTCTTTGACACCCCGATGGGCCGTCTGATCGCAAGCAAGTCGGTCGAGGTGATGCCGGAAGCCAATCGGGCCGTTATGGCCGTGGTGCCGCAGTTGCTGGAGAAGATGGCCACGCGGATGTGCCAGCATTACGGCTGCACCCCGGAGGAGCAGCGGCAAATGCGTGAGGGTATGCGCGAGGGCGCCGGTCTGGAGCCGGCCAGCGCCAGCCGTAGCAAATAGCCGTTCACGCTCGAGGGTCTCGACATGATGCATCGGCGCTGACCGTTGCGTCGGGCTGCCGCCATCCCCACAACGGAGGGCATGAACGCACCCTGCAAGACCCCGACCGATCCGCTGGACGCCCCCGTCTGGGATCTGTCCGACCTGTACGCCTCGCGCGACGACGCCCGCATCGAGACTGACCTCGCCCGCACGCGCGGCATGGTCGACGAGCTGAATGCGCTGCAAGGTCGGCTGGTCGCGGCGCGGGGCGAGCCCGCAACGCTGGGCGAGCGGCTGGACCGGGCCGTGACCCTGTACGAGCAGGCGTCCGACATTCTCGGCGCGCTGGGGGCCTATTCATTCCTGACCGCATCGACGGACCGCAATGACGCCGCCGCCCAGGGCTTTGAGGCGACGGTGCGGGAGAAGCTGACGGCCATCGCCACGCCGACGGTCTGGGTCACCCTTGAGGTCAACCAGCTGGAGGAGGCCGAGATCGAGGCGGCGCTGGGGGCGAATCCGGCTGCGGCGCGCTGGCGGCCGTGGCTGAGGCGGGTGCGGGCGATGAAGCCGCACGAACTGTCCAACGAACTGGAGACCTTTCTGGCCGAGCGCGGCCCGATCAGCGCCCAGTGGCCGCGCCTGTTCGACGAGACGCTGGCGGCGATGAAGGTCAAGGCGGGCAAGGATGAGCTGACCCTGTCCGAGGCGCTGAACCGTCTGTCCGATCCCAAGGCGGCCCGGCGCAAGGCGGCGGCCGAGGGGTTGAACGAGGCGCTGGCGGCGCGGACGCAGACCATGGCGCTGGTGATGAACACCGTCGCCGCGGACAAGGTGCTGGAAGACAAATGGCGGGGCTTCAAACGACCGGCGGACGCGCGTCACCTGTCCAATGAGGTCGACGGGGAGTCGGTGGACGCCATGGCCGAGGCCGTGGCCGCCGCCTATCCAAACCTGTCGCACCGCTATTACGCGCTGAAAGCCCGGGCCATGGGCAGGGCGAAGCTGGACCAGTGGGATCGAAACGCCCCGATCGAGACCAGCGCCCCGCGCGGCTATGACTGGGCGGCAGGCAAGCAGCTGGTGCTGGAGAGTTTCGCCGACCTGGGGCCGGAGTTCGCGGACCGGGCCGGGGGCTTCTTCGACCGGCCGTGGATCGACGGCAAGGCGCGGCCGGGCAAGCAGTCGGGCGCATACGCCCACCCGGTGACGTCTGACCGGCATCCCTATGTGTTCCTGAACTGGATGGGCGAGCGGCGTGACGTGCTGACGCTGGCGCATGAACTGGGGCACGGGGTGCATCAGACGCTGGCGGCGGGGCAGGGCAGTCTGTTGGCCGACACGCCGCTGACCCTGGCCGAGACGGCGTCGATCTTCGCCGAGGGATTGACCTTCGACCGGCTGCTGAAGACGGCGCCCAAGGCTGAGCAGCGCGGTCTGCTGGCCGGCCGGATCGAGGACGGGCTGAACACCGTGGTGCGCCAGATCGCCTTCCACCGCTTTGAGACGCGGTTTCACGACGAGCGGGCGGCGGGCGAGCTGGCGGCCGAACGGATCGGCGAGATCTGGATGCAGGAGGTGGCGGCCTCGCTGGGCCCGGCGATCACGCTCAACCCCGGCTATGAACACTGGTGGAGCTATGTCAGCCATTTCGTCCACTCGCCCTTCTATGTTTACGCCTATGCGTTCGGGGACCTGCTGGTGGCGGCGCTGATGGAGACGCGGGCCAGCGATCCCGAGGGGTTCACGCCGCTGTACCGTGAGCTGCTCGCGGGCGGCGGATCGCGCGGCTATGTCGAAGCCCTGGCGCCGTTCGGCCTCAACCCGCGGGACCCGGCGTTCTGGACCATCGGCACGAAGCGGCTGGAAGGGCTGATCGACCGGTTCGAGGCGCTGGTCTGACGCGCGGCGTTGACGGGCCGGTTTGTACGCGCGAGCGTCCCGCCATGCGCACCCTGATCCTCGCCGCGGCCTTGCTCGCTCTCCCGCTGTCCGCTCACGCCCAGACCCCCGCGCCCGCGCCGTCGCCGGCCGTCCGCGCCATGGCCGCCGGTTACAAGGCCCTGACGGTCTGCAGCGCCCTGAAGACGGCCGAGGCGGCGGGCGGGTCACGGACGCTCGAAAGCGTTGAGGCCAATGAACTGGTCGGCGTCTATCCCGAGATCGACGCGATTGTGCGGGAGATGCCGGTCGAGATCGGCGCGTGGCAGGTGTCTGTGCCGTGGGACGAGGCCATGCCGCCGCGAGTGGCCGTCTTCTCGCCGGGCCGGGGGTGCGCCATTCAGCCGGTGGGCTGGACAGGTGAGAGCCCGGAGATTTTCCCGCCGGGCGTGCGGGTAAACGAGCCTTTCGTCGTGGCCGACCCGAGCGGCAATGCGGCCCTTCTGAATGAGACCGTCCAAGGGGCCTTCGAAGGCCGTTATGGCGAGGGCGCCAACACCACGGCCGTGCTGGTGCTTCAGGGCGACCGCCTGGTCGCGGAGGAATACGGCATGGGCTTCGGCGTCGACACGCCACAGCGGACCTGGTCGGTGGGCAAGTCGCTGGCCGGGACGATCATCGGCGCGGCGGTCCATCGCGGCGAGGCGGATGTGAACGGCCCGGCCGCCATCGCTGACTGGAGCCGGGCGGGCGATCCGCGCGCGGCGATCACCCTCGATCAGTTGATGCGGATGGCCTCGGGTCTGACCAGCGACACCGCCGGAAACCGCACCGACGCGCTCTATTTCGGCGGTGTGGGCATCGACGAACAGGCCACGACCTGGCCGCTGATCGCGCCGCCGGGGTCGCAATACCGCTACGCCAACAACGACACCCTGCTGGCGGTGCTGTCGATCGCGCCGACGTTCGAGCGGCATCCGCCGGCCGAGCTGTTTCGGCGGCTGGGCATGTACGACACCTGGGCCGAGACCGACTGGCGCGGCAACTACATGCTATCCAGTCAGGTGTGGACCACGGCGCGCGACCTGGCCCGGTTTGGCCGGCTTTACCTGAATGACGGCGTGGCCGACGGCGAACGCATCCTGCCCGAGGGCTGGCGCGACTATGTCTCGCGTCCGTCGGGACCCCAGCCGGGCGGCGCCCAGGGTTATGGTGCGACCTTCTGGCTGATGAACAATTCGGAGGGCGTGCCGGCGGATACGATCTCGGCCAACGGCAACCGCGGACAGTATGTGATCATCGTGCCGAGCCGCGACATCGTCATCGTCCGGCGGGGCGAGGACCCGACCGGCAAACGGTTCGATTTCATCGCCTTCACCCGCGACGTCCTGACCGCCCTGGAGTGACGGCGATTTGATCCGGACGTCTTGAGCGTTACGCAGGGCTCGCTATAAGGACGCCACCCGCCGTTCCAGATTCCCGGACCCGATCATGGCCGACCCGCACCACGCTTCCGACGACTACGTCCGCGGTTCGCAGGAAATCAGCGAGCAGGAGTCGACGTTCGACGCCTTTGTCGGCCTGACCAAATGGGGCTCGCTGATCATCTCGGCGACCCTGCTGCTCCTGACCATCTGGTTCCAGCCGGGCGGCGGCTTCATCCCCGCCGCGATCTCGACCGGGGTGCTGCTGGCAGCCGGGTTCTTCCTCCTGAAGTCCTCGCCCAAGGCGCATTAGGCGCGCTGACGCGCGCTCTTTGACGCGCCCTCCCGGATAAGCCTAACGTCGTCCGTCGAGAGATGACGGAGGGATTCGCTTGGCTGTCGCCATCGCTGTGACCCGCGAACGCCGAGACGGCGAGACGCGCTGCGCCGTCACCCCGGAAACGGTGAAGAAATTCGTCGCCATGGGCGCGACCGTGACGGTGGAGGCCGGGACCGGGACGGGCTCCTCCATTCCGGACGCGGACTATACCGCCGCCGGCGCGACCGTGGCCAAGGACACCAAGGCGGTGCTGTCGGGCGCGGACATCGTGCTGAAGGTGCGCGGACCGACGGCGCAGGAGACCAGCGCGCTGAAGCCGGGCGCGATCGTCGTGGCCCTGCTGGACGCCTATCGCGACAAGGAGACGGTGACCGCTCTGGCCGGGGCGAACGCCACCGCCTTCGCCATGGAGTTCGTGCCGCGGATTTCGCGGGCGCAGGTGATGGACGCCCTGTCGTCGCAGGCGAACCTCGCCGGCTATCGCGCCGTGATCGAGGCGGCCTGGGCCTATGGCAAGGGCTTTCCGATGATGATGACGGCGGCGGGCACGGTGGCCCCGGCCAAGGTCTTCATCATGGGCGTGGGCGTGGCGGGGCTGCAGGCCATCGCCACGGCGCGGCGGCTGGGGGCGGTGGTCACGGCTACCGACGTCCGGCCCGCGACCAAGGAACAGGTGGAATCGCTGGGCGCCAAATTCCTCGCCGTTGAGGACGAGGAGTTCAAGAACGCCCAGACCGCCGGCGGCTACGCCAAGCCGATGAGCCCGGAGTACCAGGCCAAACAGGCCGAACTGACCGGCGAGCACATCAGGAAACAGGACATCGTCATCACCACGGCCCTGATCCCCGGCCGTGCGGCGCCGGTGCTGGTCAGCGCGGCCCAGGTGGCGACGATGAAGCCCGGGTCGGTGCTGATCGATCTGGCGGTCGAGGCGGGCGGCAATGTCGAGGGCGCCAAGGCCGGCGAGGTGGTGACCACCGCCAACGGCGTGCAGATCGTCGGCCATACCAACCTGCCGGGCCGGATCGCCTCGGACGCCTCGTCGCTCTACGCCAAGAACCTGGTCGCCTTTGTCGGGCTGATGATCAAGGACGGGGCGCTGGCGCTGGATATGGAGGACGAGATCCTCAAGGCGTCGGCGGTGACGCACGGCGGGGCCGTGGTGCATGAGGGGGTGAGGGGATGAGAAAACTTGCGCGGTTCGTAGCGACGAGCACGCTCGTCGTCGGGTGTTTGGCTGCCTTGTTACTGGTCATTGCCGCCCTGAATTTGCTCGGAGCATATGGAGCCGGGAGTGCACTGGTGCTGTTCGGCTGGGCGTTTGGTGTGTTCCTCACGGCCGCATCCTCGGCCTGTATTCTGAGCCTTCTTGCGTCGATAGATGAGCGTTTGCAGGCTGCCGGACATTCGATTGCAAGTGACGTGTCGCCGGGTGAGTGGAACGAAGATGAAGCAGTCCTCCGCGAGCAGTTTGGAGCGCCGGGGGTCAAAGCCGCTTCCGACGACGAGATAGACGCCGACTTGGAGTCCAAATTGAATTTCCAGCGCACTCACGGGCGGAGCTAAGTATGGAACACGTCGATCCCACCATCTTCCGGCTGGCCATTTTCGTGCTGGCGATCTTCGTCGGTTACTATGTCGTCTGGAGCGTCACACCGGCCCTGCACACGCCGCTGATGGCGGTGACCAACGCCATCTCCTCGGTGATCGTGGTCGGCGGGTTGATCGCGGCGGCGGCCTATAGCGGCGACGCCGGGCCGAACGGCTGGATCGCCAAGGGGGCGGGGGTGGCGGCCGTGACCCTGGCCAGCGTCAACATCTTCGGCGGCTTCATGGTCACCCGGCGCATGCTGGCCATGTACCGCAAGAAGGAAAAGCCCAAGGCTGTGGAGGCGGCCAAGGCGTGACCTTCGACGCTCTCCAGCTCGCGGTCGGCGCGTCCTGGGTCGCCACGGGGCTCGGGGCGGGGCTGTGGCTGTGGAGCTGGCTCCGCGAAAAGGACGCCATCCGCAAGCTGCGCTTTCTCGACTGCGGGGTGGTGCTGCTGTTCGCCTCCATCCTGCTGCGCATCGTGGCCCAGGAAAAGCCGATGAGCATGTGGGACTGGGCCATGATCTTCGTCGCGCCACTGTTCATCGCCGCCGCCCTGTGGCGGCTGGCGCGCACGGCCTGCCCGCCGCCCGGACGATCAGATTGAGGGAAGACTGACCGCATGAATGCATCCTTCGCGGCCCTGGCCTATCTGGTCTCCGGCGTCCTGTTCATCCTCAGCCTGCGCGGGCTGTCGAGCCCGGAGACGAGCCGGCAAGGCAATACCTTCGGCATGATCGGCATGGCCCTGGCGGTCGGCGTGACGTTGGCGACATTGTGGACCAGCAGCCAGTTGGACTCCGCGACGCAGGTAGCCATCCCGTTGCTGGACCCTATGACCCTGGGCCTGATCGCCGGAGGTGTGGTCGTCGGGGGCGGGGCGGGAGCCCTGATCGCCTCCCGCGTGCAGATGACCCAGATGCCCCAGCTAGTGGCGGCCTTCCACAGCCTCGTCGGCATGGCGGCCTGTCTGGTGGCCATCGGCGCGGTCTATGCGCCTGACAGTTTCGACATCCTGAAGGTTAGCGGCGATCCACTCAGCGGCATCAAAACCCTTTCGATCATCGAGCTGGCGCTGGGCCTCGCCATCGGCGCCATCACCTTCACCGGCTCGGTGATCGCCTTCGCCAAGCTGGACGGTCGTATGAGTGGCGCGCCGATCATTCTGCCTGCGCGGCACCTGATCAATATCGGCCTGCTGCTCGGCCTCGTGGTCCTGATCGGGGTGATGATCACCTCGGGCGGGACGGCGGTCTGGGCCTTCTGGGGCATCTTCCTGCTCGCCCTGATCCTCGGCGCGACCCTGATCATCCCCATCGGCGGGGCGGATATGCCGGTGGTGGTGTCGATGCTGAACTCCTACTCCGGCTGGGCCGCGGCGGCGCTGGGCTTCACGCTGGAGAACATCGCCCTGATCATCACCGGGGCGCTGGTGGGCAGTTCGGGCGCGATCCTGAGCTACATCATGTGCAAGGCCATGAACCGCAGCTTTATCTCGGTGATCCTGGGCGGGTTCGGCGGCGACGCGGCGACCGGCGCGGCGGGCGCGGTCGAGACCCGGCCGGTAAAACAGGGCTCGGCCGAGGACGCCGCCTTCATCATGAAGAACGCCTCGAAGGTCATCATCGTCCCCGGCTACGGCATGGCCGTGGCCCAGGCACAGCATGCCCTGCGCGAGATGGCCGACAAGCTGAAGGCCGAAGGCGTCGAGGTGAAATACGCCATCCACCCCGTCGCCGGCCGCATGCCCGGCCACATGAACGTCCTGCTGGCCGAGGCCAACGTTCCCTATGACGAGGTGTTCGAGCTGGAGGACATCAACAGCGAGTTCTCAAGCTGCGACGTCGCCTTCGTCATCGGCGCCAACGACGTCACCAACCCGGCCGCCAAGACCGACCCGCAGAGCCCGATCTACGGCATGCCGGTGCTGGATGTGGAGAAGGCCGGCACGGTGCTGTTCATCAAGCGCGGCATGGCGGCGGGCTATGCCGGGGTCGAGAACGAGCTGTTCTTCCGCGACAATACGATGATGCTGTTCGCCGACGCCAAGAAGATGGTCGAGGGGATCGTGAAGGGGCTTTAGGGCTTCACGAACAACGTGTCGCAACGCGCATGTCGCTCACTGTTCGACTGGTTGAGCATCAGCCGTTCCGTTTGGTCATCGCCAAACCAAACGAGCGCATCAATCGACTGCCGAGCCGCAGGGATCTGTTTGTTGGGATTCTCAGCGTCCCTGTAAGGTGGCAGGCCCGGTCTTTTCTCCTCGCCTCCCATCACGGCTTGAACGTCCAGAACTGGGTCCCGGCTTTCGCCGGGATGAGCGGAGGGGGGAGGTGGCCCGGCACTCTGAACACCCCGCTGCGTCACCATGCCCGCCCCCTGCAACAATGGGTGTGCGCTGTTCACGGCTCTGGCGCGTTATGATGTTCAGTGCCGACCCATCAGGGCCGAAGCGCCTGAAAGCCCACCCCCATGGTCAACAAGATCCTCGCTCCCGACGACCGCGCCCTCGATGAAGAAAAGGACGCCGAGCCCGTCGTCCACCACGAGCCCAAGGGCTTCTCCGACCGGTTCGCCCTCGGGTTCACCAAGCTCCTGAGAGTCTGCGCCGACACCTTCTTCGCCAAGAAATACGGCCACCGGGCCATCGTGTTGGAGACCGTCGCGGCGGTGCCCGGCATGGTCGGGGCGACGCTGCAGCATCTGCGCTGCCTGCGCGAGATGCGGGACGACGAGGGCTGGATCCGCACCCTGATGGAGGAGGCGGAGAACGAGCGGATGCACCTGATGACCTTCATCGAGGTGGCCAGGCCGACGTATTTCGAGCGGCTGGTGGTCCAGCTGGCGCAGGCGGTCTTCTATATCGGCTTCTTCCTGCTCTACCTGATCTCGTCGCGCACGGCGCACCGGGTGGTCGGCTATTTCGAGGAAGAGGCCGTCATCAGCTACACCCTCTATCTGAAGGAGATCGACGAGGGACGCTCGCCCAACATCCCGGCCCCGGCCATCGCCATCCACTACTGGAAGCTGCCGGCCGACGCGACGTTGCGGGACGTGGTGATCAAGGTCCGGGCCGATGAGGCGCACCACCGCGACGTCAACCACGGCTTCGCCAGCACTCTGGCCAAACTGCCGCCCAGCCCTGTACCGTCGGCCCCCTATCCGCCCCATGCCACGGAGTTGAGGGGCGCGGCCTGAGGGGAGGGGCGACGATGGCCTATGAGGCCAGGACCAAGCCGACCGAGGTCTCGGTGGCCGACTTCATCGCGGCCGTCGAGAACCCGCAACGCCGCGCAGACGCCGAGACGCTGTGCGCGCTGTTCGCAGAGATCAGCGGCGAGCCGCCGAAGATGTGGGGGCCGTCGATCATCGGCTTCGGGCGGTATCACTACCGCTACGCCAGCGGGCATGAAGGCGACGCGCCCCGGCTCGGGTTCTCGCCGCGCAAGGCCCAGACGGTCGTCTACGTCATGTCCGGGTTCCAGGGGCAGGAGACGATGATCGCGCGCATCGGCAAGGTGAAGACCAGCGTGTCGTGCATGTACGTCAACCGGCTGGACCAGATCGACCTGGGCGTCCTGCGCGAAATGGCCGTCGCCTCGCTGGCGCACATGAGCAAGCTCTATCCCGACGACTGATCAGGCCGCCATGCGGAAGTCTTCGGCCGGGTCGAAGGCCGGGCGGGCTTCGTCCCACAAGGCGTCCTCGTCGGCGTAGCGGGCCGACAGGCGGGCGTCGATGACGTCGATCACCTGTTCCTCCAGCCGGTCCCAGATCACGGCCAGATCACCGCAGCCGTCGGCCTCGCACGGCACGATCAGATAGCGGCTGGCGGCGACGGCGGCGTGGGGGGCGAAGGAGCGGGCCATGGGATGTCTCCGGCAAGAGGGTGTCTGTTGAGACTCACCATGGAGCAGCGTTGCGTCAAAAACGGTCGTATGCGATCTTCGGTTCCATGAGACAGGACAAGGCGGCCGTGGTGATCGAGCTGGCGCGGCGGATGGCCGCCAGCGCCGAAGGCTTGACCCTGGACGAAATGGCGCAGGAAAGCGGCGTCGGCCGTCGCACCGCGGAGCGGATGCGGGATGCGGTCCTGGCCCTTTATCCCGCTGCCGAGGAGGTGTCAGACCCTCCCAACAAGCGCTGGCGCATCCGCGGCGGCCTGTCGGCCTTTGAACAGGCCCCGACGACGACCGAGCTGGTAGAGCTCAGCAAGGCGGCGCAGGGATTGCGGGCGGCGGGCGAACCCGGCCGGGCAGCGGCGCTGGAAGGGCTGGAGCGCAAGCTGAAGTCGGCCATGCGCTCGACGACCCTGAACCGGCTGGCCCCCGACCTCGAGGCGCTGGTGCGGGCGGAGACCATCGCGGTCCAGGCCGGACCACGTCCGTCGGCGGACGAGGCGGTGCTGGCCGAGATACGGCAGGCGATCCTGGCGGGGCAACCGCTGGGCTTCATCTACAGCCGGCCGGGAGCCGAGGCGCGGCGGCGCAGCGTGGCGCCGTGCGGGGTGATGTTCGGCCGCGCCAACTATCTGGTCGCCGCCGACCGGGAGAGCGGGCGGATCCAGACCTTCCGCCTCGACCGCATGAGCGCGGTCCGGGCCGAGGACGGCGTCGCCTCGCCGCCCGCGGACTTCGACCTGCAGGCCTTCGCCAGCCAGTCGTTCGGCATCTATCAGGACGAGATCGAGGATGTGGTGCTGCGGGTCACGCCGGGCGGCGCGGCCGAGGCCCGGGCCTGGCGCTGGCACCCGACCCAGACCGTCGAGGATCGGGCGGACGGCGGCGTTGAGGTCCGGTTCCGGGCCAGTGGTATGCGGGAACTGGCCTGGCATCTGTTCAGCTGGGGAGATCAGGTGCAGATCGTCGCCCCGGCGCGGCTGAAGGACGTGATGAAGGGCGAACTCGAGGCGGCCGCCCGGGCCCTGAAAACCTCCTGAACGGGCGTCCCGTGTGACCCTGTGCCGCGCAAGCCGACAGGCCCTCCAATGGTTCGGGCGGGCAGCCCTTCAGGCGACCTCGGTCATCCCGGACGGGCCCGGGCCTTCGAGCGCGCCCAGGGCGTTCAGCAGTTCGGCGGCGTTGAGCGGCTTGGCCATGTGGCGGTCCGCTCCGGCGGCCGTCGCCTGCGCGACGTGTTCGGGCAGGGCGTTGGCGGTCAACATGATGATCGGAGTCCGCGCCCGCGTCCCGGCGGCCTCGATGGCGCGGATCGCCCGGGTCGCCGTCAACCCGTCCATGACGGGCATCTGCATATCCATGAGGATGACGTCGAAGGACTGATTGGAAACGGCTTCAACCGCCATGGCGCCGTCCTCGACCAGCACCAGGTCGACGTCCGCCTGGGACAGGACCAGTTCCACAACCTTCCGATTGGTTGGGTGGTCATCCGCGGCAAGGACACGGAGCCGGCGTGCTGGTCCCTGTAGCGCTGCTACCATGGGCGCCGCGGGTTCGGGCTGGATTTCCGTTGATGCCGTAGGTTCGAGCGGAACCACGAAACTGAAGGTCGAGCCCCGTCCTCGCTCGCTCTTGCAGAAGATCTCACCCCCCATCAGTGCGACGAGTTCGCTGCAGATCGCCAGGCCGAGGCCGGAGCCGCCAAACCGCCGCGTGATTGAGCTGTCAACCTGTTCAAAACGGTTGAACATTCGCTCTGCGCTCTCCGCGTCGAAGCCAACGCCCGTATCCTCGATCGAGAAATGGAAGCGGGGCGCTCCCTTCGTCATCTCTCGCGAGCCGGTCACCCGGACGTGACCCGTCTCGGTGAATTTGATCGCATTGGAAATCAGATTGGTCAGCACCTGCTTGAACCGGACCACGTCGCCGAGCACCTGGACGTCAATCTCGTCGTCCAGCACAAGAACGATCTCCAGGCCTTTGGCCTCGCCGATCGCCGCATGCAGCTGAACGACGTCCTGCACCGCCCTTGACAGGTCGAAGGGGGCCGGGTGGATTTCCATCCGCGCAGTCTCGATCCGCGCAAGATCGAGGATGTCGGACAACAGCTGCTGCAGCACCCGCCCCGACGACGAGATAAGACCCAACATGGTCTGCTGCTGGGCGGAGAGAGACGTGAGTGACAGGGCGTCACTGACCGCCAGTACGCCGTTCAGCGGCGTGCGGATTTCGTGACTCATGTTTGCAAGGAATTCGCTCTTGGCTCGATTGGCGGCCTGGGCTTTGTGGGTCTGCTCCTCGAGCAACTCGGCCGTTTGCTTGAGGCGCATGTGAGCCCTGTAGGAGCGGATGGCGGAGCTGGCCCCAAACGAGACCAGCAGCGCCATGGACAGGCCCAGCAGGATCCGGTCCGTCAAAGTGCCGGACAGCCAGAGCGGCAGCGACAACAGGCCGAGGGCGGGAGGCGTACCCGCCGCGATCATATGGATCGGCGTCTCGTGGCAGGACGCGATGATGTAGAGGGCGATGGCGGCCAGCAGGGCGATGGCCAGCAGGGTTGAGACGGGAGTGCCGGCGAACCACATCAGCAGGGCGCAGAATACCCAGGCGCTTGCGGCGACGGCCGAGGCTGCAACCCTGAGGGCCCGCGCAGCGCCAGGGCGGCGTCCCATAAATTCGGGATCGGTCGACCGCCAGAGCATGACCTCGGCAATGACCGAAACAACCCACCAGCTGACCGCCAGCCCGCCGACCGGCGCCAGGGAAACCAGAAGAACAGCGACCGACAGCAGCACTCGCTCAACGGTCTTGGCTCGCGTGGCCGGAGCGGATTGATCAAATTCCGCGTCGAACCCGAGATGGAAACTGCTGAACGCCAAGTCTTACTCTCCCTCGGCGCCCTGACTACATCGGGACTGGTGCCTTCGGCGTTAACGTGGAGCTGTGCTGAACAGACGTCAGGGGGACTGAGGGAGAAACGGATACGGACTGACCGACTTGGCCCAGTCATCCACCACCAGCGGCCGATCGATGGGCGGGGCGGCGCGCTCGGCGCAGGGGTGGCGGTGACAGAGGCGGCAGGCGGGGCCGATGGGGGTGACCTCGGGCGCTGTCAGATCGAGACCGCGGGCATAGGTCAGGCGGTGGGCGTGTTTCAGCTCGCAGCCGAGGCCGATGGCGAGATCCTGGCCCTCGGTGAAGGCGCCAAAGGACGATCCTGCCCCCTGCCGGTCGACAGTGCGCGCGAGGGTGAACCAGCGGCCGCCGTCCGGGGTCTCGATGATCTGGGTGATGACCCGGCCCGGCGTGCGGAAGGCGCTGTGAAGCCGCCAGCGTGGGCAGGCGCCGCCGAAGCGGGAGAAGGGGAAGGCGCCGGAGGCGAACCGCTTGGAGATGTTGCCGGCCTGGTCGACCCGCATGAGGAAGAAGGGCACGCCGCGCGCCGTCGGCCGCGACAGGGTGGTCAGGCGGTGGGCGGCCTGTTCGTAGCTGACGCCGAAGCGGGCTTGCAGGCGACCGAGGTCGTAGCCGGTCTCCTCCGCCGTGCGCTGGAACGGGCTGTAGGGCATCAGGATGGCGGCGGCGAGGGTGTTGGTCAGGGAGACCTTGAGCAGGCGGCGGGTGGGTTCGTCGGGCGTCGTGGCGGCGCCGGCCAGCGCCGTGAGTTCGGCGTCATGCTCGGACAGGGCCAGCTGGAAGGCGACGGCGAAGGCGCGGGACGAGGGGCCCAGGGTCTCGGACAGCAGGAGCCGCTTGCGGTGCGGGTCGTAGCGGCGGGTCCATTCCACCATGACCTCGGCGGGCAGGGTCCGGACGGTGAGACCGTGCCGGGTCTGGAGGCGGGCCCGCACGCGGGTCTCGAACGGTTCGCCGGGAGCGTCGGCGGCGAGGGCCCCGGCCAAGGCTTCGCCGAGGAGGTCCAGTTCGGGGAAATGGTTGCGGCGCGACTGGACGTACTCCCGGACCCAGTCGGCGGGGCTGTCGTCGCCGCCTCCGGTCTCGGCGCCGTCGCGGGCGCGGCGGTCGGAGAAGGCGCGGTACAGGCGCAGCAGGGCGTCGGCCGCGGCGGGCTGGTCCTCGGCCAGCTGGACGATCTCGTGGCGCGGCACAGCCAGACCCTGGAAGAGAGGGTCGGCGAAGGCCTCAGCCAGCTCGGCCTCCGAGGCCGGGCCGGCGGACTGGCCCAGGGTGCGCAGGTCGACGTCATAGGCAGCGACCAGCCGCATCAAAAGCTGGGCGGTGACCGGGCGCTGGTTGCGCTCGATATGGTTGAGATAGGAGGGCGAAACGCCCAGATCGCCGGCCATGGCGGTCTGGGTCAGGGCCAGATCGCGGCGCAGCCGCTTGAGGCGGCCTCCAAGGAACAGCTTGCGGTCAGCGGCGGCGTCCATGCCCGCAGTTAGTCACAAAATGACTTAACGGTCTATGTCACATCATGACTGAATGACCCGAATGTCGTGGCGACTGAAGTGTCATTCGTGACTGGCGCGTGTTCTGCTCCTCGAGACCCGCGGCGATGTCCGCCCTCCCGAGCCGAGACCGACATGACCAGCTTCGCCCACCTCGTTCCGTCCCCGGTCGGCCGTTTCGACGGCATCGAACGGCCCTATACGCCGGAAGACGTCCTGCGCCTGCGCGGCTCGATCCCGATCACCCATACGCTGGCCGAGCGCGGCGCCAACCGGCTGTGGGAGTTGCTGCACGACGAGCCGTTCGTGAATGCGCTCGGCGCCGTGACCGGCAATCAGGCCATGCAGATGGTCCGGGCCGGGCTGAAGGCCATCTATCTGTCGGGCTGGCAGGTCGCCGCCGACGCCAATACCGCCGGGGCCATGTACCCGGACCAGTCACTGTATCCGGCCAATGCCGCGCCCGAGCTGTGCCGCCGCATCAACCGCACCCTGCAACGCGCCGACCAGATCGAACACGCCGAGGGCGGGGCCAGGCGCGACTGGTTCGTGCCCATCGTCGCCGACGCCGAGGCCGGATTCGGCGGGCCGCTGAACAGCTTCGAGATCATGAAGGCCTTCATCGAGGCGGGCGCCGCCGGCGTCCATTTCGAGGACCAGCTGGCCAGCGAGAAGAAGTGCGGCCATTTGGGCGGCAAGGTGCTGATCCCGACCCAGGCGCATGAGCGCAACCTGATCGCCGCCCGTCTGGCCGCCGACGTCATGGGCGCCCCGACCCTCATTGTGGCCCGCACCGACGCCGAGAGCGCCCAGCTGATCACCTCGGACGTGGACGAGCGCGACCAGCCCTTCATCGACCGCGAGAGCCGCACGCCCGAGGGCTTCTTCCGCCTGAAGGCCGGTACCGGACTGGACCACTGCATCGCGCGTGGCCTGTCATACGCCAAACATGCCGATGTCCTGTGGTGGGAGACCTCGCATCCGGACCTCGACGACGCCCGCCGCTTCGCCGAGGCGGTGCACAGGGAGCATCCCGGCAAGCTGCTGGCCTACAACTGTTCGCCCAGCTTCAACTGGAAGGCCAGGCTGGACGAGGCCACCATCGCCAAATTCCAGCGCGAGCTGGGGGCGATGGGCTACAAATTCCAGTTCGTGACCCTGGCCGGCTTCCACAGCCTGAACAATGCGATGTTCGAACTGGCCGATGGCTACCGCGACCGGGGCATGGCGGCCTATTCCGAGCTGCAGCAGCGCGAGTTCGCCAATGAGGCCGCCGGCTACACCGCCACCCGCCACCAGCGCGAGGTCGGCACCGGCTATTTCGACCAGGTCGCCACCGTCATCTCGAGCGGCCAGTCGTCGACCACCGCCCTCAAGGATTCCACCGAGACCGCCCAGTTCGTGGCGGCCTGACCAGGCAGGAGAGAGATCATGCAACCCCTGAACAGCCCCACGGCCATCATCGATTTCTGCCTCGCCCCGCTGAATCTGGACCCGGGGACCGAGGCCGAGCGCGAGGCGCGTCGTCGCCTCGAACACGTCATCAAGACCTTCCGCGCCAAGGCGGCCCAGCCGGTCAGCGTCGACTTCTCGCGGATGCCCTCCCAGGTCATCAACGAGGCCGCGCACGGCTACGAATAGGGCTGCTGCTAGGCCGCGAGCGAAGCCGCCGCGGCATGGGGCAGTGTCGCCACCAGTTCGAGCAGTTCGGCGGCGTCGAACGGCTTGGCCAGATGGCGGTCCGCGCCCGCGGCCTCGGCCGAGGCGATATGTTCGGCGAGGGCATTGGCGGTGAGCATGACGATGGGCGTGCGGGCCAGACCCATGGCCGCCTCGTTCAGCCGGATCTCGCGGGTCGCCGTCAGGCCGTCCATGACCGGCATCTGCATGTCCATAAGCACGATGTCGAAGTCGCCGTCGCGGCAGGCCCGAACCGCCTCGGCGCCGTTCTCGACCGAGGTCAGTTCGACGTTCGCCTGGGCCAGGATCATCTCGACGACCTTCCGGTTCACCGGATGGTCGTCGGCCAGCAGCACGCGGATGATGGCGGCTTCGTCGTCCGCCGATTGGAGGACCACGCCGGGCGCCGCGACCGGCGCTTCGGCGGCGTTGAAGGGGATGGTCAGGATGAAGGCCGATCCGCCGCTCGGCTCGCTTTCGCAGTCCAGATCGCCGCCCATCAACTCGGCCAGCTGGCGTGAGATGGCGAGGCCCAGGCCGGACCCTCCGAAGCGGCGCGTGATGGCGCCGTCGGCCTGTTCGAAACGGCTGAACAGGCGCTCGCGGGTGTCGCTGTCGAAGCCGATGCCGGTGTCCTCGATCGAGAAACGCAGCGTAGGCGAGCCGGCCCGGTCCGGTCCGGGGGCGGCGGTCAGGCTGACGAAGCCGGTTCCTGTGAATTTGACCGCGTTGGACACGAGGTTGGTCAGAATCTGCTTGATGCGAACCACGTCGCCGAGGATCCAGCGGTCCGCTTCAGGGGCGATTTCGACGAAGAACTGCAGCCCTTTCGCCTCCGCGGAGGTCTCATAGAGTTGCGCCGCCTCGCGGACGGCTTGTCCGAGATGAAAGGCGTCGTTGGCGAGTTCCAGACGACCGGATTCGACCCGGGCGAGGTCGAGGATGTCGCTGAGCAAAACCTGTAGCGTGAGGCCGGAGGACTGGATCAGCTCCAGCATCTCTTCCTGCTGGGCCGACAGGGAGGTTTTGGCCAGCGCCTGGGCTATGCCGATGACGCCGTTCAGGGGCGTGCGGATTTCGTGGCTCATATTCGCCAGGAACTGGCTCTTGGCGCTGTTGGCTGACTGGGCGACGTCGCGCGCCTCGGCCAGGGCGCGGGCGTCGTTCTTCAGGTCGGTGATGTCGGTGCAGACGGTGACGATGCCGCCGGCCGCCGTACGGCGGTCGGAGACCCTCAGCCACCGGTCCCCCGCGATCCGCTGTTCCATGGTGGTGGTCAGGGCCCGACGGGAGTCGAGACGTTCCTGAATCCATTCGGCCTGTCGTCCCTGCGCGTCAGCGTAGAGACCCTCCTCCAGACCGATCCGGATGATCTCCCGGAAGGTCATGCCGGCCTTCAGCGTCGAGGCCAGTTCGGGATTCATCTCGGCATAGCGGTGGTTCCACAGCACCAGTCGATCGTCGGCGTCGTAGAAGGCCAGGCCGTCGGGCATGGCGTCGATCGCCTCGCGGATTTGGCCCACGGCGCTCGATCGGCTGACCCAGCCCGTCCAGGCGACGATGCAGGCGATGCCCACGATTCCCGCCACCATGGTGATGATGACGCCCGTCATGACGGTTCCCGAGACGGTCGCGCCTGTCAGCGCTGCGGATTGAGGGCTGATCGTCATGGCGCTCATGGACGTGAAGTGCAGCACGACCACCGCAACGGCGCCCAATATCGTGGTGGCGATCAGCCGCTTCAGATCGGGGCCGTAGACGAAGGCCCCCGCCAGACCGGCGATGGTCATCCCTGCAGCGACGGCGACAACAACCAGCTCCGGCCGCCAGCTTATCGCGCCGGACATCTCGATCGCCGCTATGCCCACGAAATGCATGGCGGACACGCCGGCCATGGCCAGCACTCCGCCAAGGGCGCGGTGCACCCGCCCCGGTAGCGTCATGCCGATGGCGGCGGCCACCGCGAAACTGACCAGAACCGTGGCGAACGAGCCAATGGTCATCCAGACGCCGTAGCGGATCTCGCCACCCGGCTGATAGCCTTGCATGGCCAGGAAATGGGTCGAGAATATCGCCAGCCCGGCGACGAAGGCCGCCAGCAAAGACGTGTGGCGGCGTCGGCGGCCGGACATCTCCTTCGCCTCGACCAGCAGACGCAGAGCCGTGCCGATACCGATCACGCAGGTCAAACCGGCGGCCAGCGTCCAGCGCCAGTCGTGTTCAAACGCGATGCAGTAGAGAATCCGGTCCAAGACGCCCCCTTCGAATGGCCATTCTGGAGCCAAGGGGTGAAGAAACCGTGGGCGACAGCCACGCTTGTCGTCAGGCGGCCACGACGACTTCGAAGGCGCGGCCCATGACCTTGACCGGATTGACCTGGCGTTCCCCGCGACGCACCTCGAAATGCAGGTGAGGGCCGGTCGAACGGCCGGTTGAGCCGACCAGACCGATACGCGCACCGGCCTCGACGGAATCGCCGGAAGCCACGTCCAGACGGCTGAGGTGGCCGTACAGGGTGGTCATGCCGTTCGGGTGGCGAATCTCGACGAATCGGCCGTAGCCGGCGGGCTCATAGCCGGTGCGCAAGACCGAACCCTCGGCCGAGACATAGACGCCGGTGCCGCGCGGGGCGGCGATGTCGACACCCGCGTGGTTTCGGGCGGCCTGTCCCGGCAGGCGGCGCAGGCCGAACGGCGAGTTGATTTCATAGTTCCGCACCGGCGCCTCGAAGGAGATCAGCCGCGTGACCGGCCCCGCCGGTTCGGCCACGGCGGTCATCGGCGGCGCTTCAGGCACCGCGAGGGCTTCGACCGGGGCGGAGTCAGGGGGGGCGGTCAGGGGCGCGGCGGCCATCGCCAGTACGGCGACGCCGGCAAGGCTGGCGGCCTGGCCTGAATGGATGAGAAACGACCGGGCGGTCGGCAACAGGCGTCGCATGGCGGCGTCAGCTCCGTCTTCGGCTCAAACGAGCGGGAGGGGGCGCCGGCGGCCGCAACGAGCGACACACTGCGGCCAGCGACCGGAAGAGCGCCGTTCTAAGACTCCATGGGGCTGCTTTGGGGCGGGCAGGGGCGGCAGGTCGTCGCAGGCCGGGAACGAAAAGGCGCGCGACCCGAAAGCCGCGCGCCCTGCTTCGTTAGCGGGAGTGAGCCGCTATTGGAGCGGCAGGCTGAAGGTGAGAGCGCCCACATGGCTGTTGGCGGTGTCGCCGAAGCGGCCGCGGTAGCCGAAGGTCATCTTTACTGGCCCCATGTCGGCCTCGATGCCCGCCGAGGCGATCAGCGAGCCGCCGAACGGATCATCGATCTGGCGGGCCAGAATCTGGGCCGGGTTGGCGGCGATGCCTGTGCGAACTGCGTCGCTGCCGTCGCCGAAGCTGTCGCGATAGCCGCCCTCGACGAAGAAGCTCATGCCTTCGCCGCCGCCTTCGGCCCGCAGCGTGAACTCGCCGCTGGCGGCCTGGACCGTGCGGTCCTGGTAGCTGTACTGGGCCGCCGGGCCCTGTTCGATATAGCCGTTGACGTCGGTCGAGACGTAGTTGACCGCGACGCGGGGCGACAGGCCGATGCCGCCCATGTCCATCCAGAAGCCGCCCTGGAGGCGGGCGCCGACGCTGCCGCCGGTCGTCTCGCCGGTATGGATGATCGGCGCCAGGGAGGTCACGCGGGTGATGTCGTCATAGTGGTCGACCGAACCGCCCACCGTGGCGTTGACGAAATGGCCGCCCGAGCGCCAGCCGCCGTAGATGTCGAAGGCATAGGTCTCGACGTCGAAGGCCATGGCCCCGGCCTCAACCTCGGCGGTCCGGAACGTCCCGGCGAAGCCGAAGCGCGCATTGGGCGACATGACGTGGTCCAGCCCGACCCGTCCGCCCCAGCCGGTGGCGTCGGCGGCGGCCACGGAGCCGCGGGCGTCTGTCTCGACGCTGTCGGCGATGGCGCCAAAGGTCAGGTTGGTGCCGGCCTGCCAGTCGGCGCGGCCGGACATCCCCTCGCTGGCGAGATCCAGCAGATCCTCACGCTGGCGGAAGCCGGTTTCGGCCTGGACGGTCGATTGGGCGCCGATGTCGCCATAGTAGAGGTAGTCGTTGGCCAGTCGGGCGATCAGTTGGTGGCCGGCCGCCGTCGGGTGTACGCCGTCCCAGTACAGGTAGGTGTTCGGGGTCGCGCAGGCCGTGATGCCGTTGAAGCAGGCGTCGGTCGCATTGGTCAGGCCGAAGGCCGCCGGATTGGCGGCCAGCGTAGCGCCGATCTTGTACAGATCGAACAGGATGATGTTGGACCCCGGTCGCGCGGCGGCCGTGGCCATCAGCCCACTCAGCAGGGCGCTGTTAAACGAGGTGCCGGCAAAATCGGCGAGCGGAGCGGCGGCGGTGCCGCGGAACTGCGGTGTGATCCCGAGGCTGGGCAGGTTGCCGACCAGAATGGTGCCCGCGCCGGCGCCGGCGACGCTGTTGACGAGGAAATTGATGTCAGCCGCCGCTGCCTGAACAACAGGGGTTATGGTTCCGGTCGGGTTCGCAGAGGCGCCGGCCGCGGGCAGGCCCTGGAAGATGTTGTTGGCGCCGCCGAGGATGCTGACCAGGTCCGTGGAGCGGAAGGTGCCGCCGGCGCCCGTATAGCCCAGCAGCTGATTGCGCATGCCGGGAGGGAAGGCTGATGAATCGGTCCGCGCGCCGCCGTAGGCGTAGTTGATGCTCCCGGTCACGGATGCGCCGGCCGCCGAACGTCCGGCATTGAAGCCGAGCAGTTCAGTGAACACCGGGCCGTTTGAGAACCGTCCCTGGAAATAGGGTGGTGAAGTCGGGCTGGTATTGCCGGTGGCGGCGTACAGGTTGCCGTTGTCGCTCAGGCTGTCGCCGAATACCACCAGGCGGCTGTAGGTCTGGGCGCTGGCGGCCGAGGCGACACCGCCGGCGGCGGCCACAGTCAGTACGGCAAGCGCCGCGTTGCACAGGAAACGAGACATCGATGATCCTCCCTCGGCCGTCATCATGCGACCGTTGCGGAACACTGTGCGCGCGTTTGGCGGGCGCGCAAGATGCCGCCGGGGAAGGTTTCTAGTGCAACATCCGGAACCGAAGCGTTCCGGCCACACTGCGCAGGCTCTGCAGGGCCTCCGGATCGTAGTCCCGGTCGACGTCGGTTATGACATAGCCGGTGTGCTCGTCGGTCTTCAGATGCTGGCCGAGGATGTTCAGACCGGCGGCCGCGAGGGCGCGGTTCAGCTCGGCCAGCACCCCCGGCTGATTGCGGTGGATGTGCAGGATGCGATGGGCGCCGTCGACCTCGGCCAGCTGCACATTGGGCAGGTTGACGCAGAAGGTGGTGTCGCCCCGGTTCAGATAGGCCAGCAGACGCTCGGCGGCGAAGGCGCCGATGGCTTCCTGGGCCTCTTCGGTGGATCCGCCGATGTGCGGGGTCAGGATGACATTGGGCAGGCCGCGCAGGGGGCTGTCGAACGGATCGGCGTTGGTGGCCGGCTCCTCGGGGAAGACGTCGACGGCGGCGCCCCCGATACGGCCCGATCCCAGCGCCTGGGCCAGGGCTCCGACATCGACCACATGGCCGCGCGACAGGTTCAGCAGCAGGGCCCCCGGCTTCATGCGCGACAGTCGGGCGGCGTCGATCAGGGCGGTGTTGGTCGTGCGCCCGTCGACATGGAGGCTGACCACGTCGCTCTCGGCCAGCAGGGCGTCGAGCGAGCTCATCCGGCGGGCGTTGCCGAGCGCCAGGCGTTCGGTCAGATCATGGAAGACCACCCGCATGCCCAGCCCTTCGGCCAGCACCGACAGCTGCGAGCCGATGGCGCCGTAGCCGACGATGCCCAGGGTCTTGCCGCGCAGCTCACGCGAGCCGGTCGCGGACTTGTTCCACTCGCCCCGGTGCATGGCGGCGGACTTGTCGGCGACGTCGCGCATTAGGGCGATGGTCAGGCCGACCGCCAGTTCGACCACCGAACGGGTGTTGGAATAGGGGGCGTTGAACACCGCCACGCCGCGGCCGGCGGCGGCGTCGAGATCGATCTGGTTGGTCCCGATGCAGAAGGCGGCGACGGCCATCAGCCGGTCGGCGGCTTCCAGAACGCGGGCGCTGACCTGGGTCTTGGAACGGACGCCCAGCACATGGACGCCCCGCACGGCCTCAATCAGGGCGTCCTCGTCCAGCGCGCCCTTGAGCGATTCGACCGAATAGCCGGCCTCCTCCAGCCGTTCGACGGCGGCGGGGTGGATGTTCTCGAGCAGCAGGATGCGGATGCGGCTCCGGGGGTAGGACCAGCGGCCGGACAGACCCTCGGCGTGCAGGAATTCGTCCATCGACGGCGACACGGCGTCAGCGGCGGCGACCACCCGCTCGCGGCGGACGATCTCGGTGAAAGCGTGGAAGCGGTCGGCCGCGCCATCCAGCTTCACCTCTGCGTCGGTCCAGCCGTCGCCGATCATGACCACGGGCCCGGTCAGGCCGAGCGCGCGGATGACGGCGGGCTTGCCGCCGGCCCGGGACAGGGGATTGGTTTCGTCGACGCCGGTCACGCGGCCTTCGGCGTCATAGACGAGGTCGTTGCACAACACCCGCTCGGACGGGACGTGAAGATGAACGGCGAGGGGGGCGATGACCTCGCGAAATCCACCCGAAAGAATGACAATCCGCCCCGCGTTCTCGCGGAAGAAGCGCAGGTTGCGGCGCACCGACGGCGTGCCCTCGTCGAGGATGCGACCGGCCAGTTCGGCGACATGGTCCCGGGTCAGGGGCAGCAGGGCCAGACGGCGATGCAGGGCCTCGCCGAAGGGCAGATCGCCGGCCATGGCCTGATCGGTCAGGGCGGAGACCCGGGCCCGGATCGCCGTGGCGTCCGGCGCGCCGGCGAGGGCTATGTCGGCCAACGCCTCCAGCGTCTCGATACGCACGAGGGTCGAGTCGAAATCGAAGACGTAGGTGGTCGAGTCAGCCATGCTCCGACCTTGGCCGACCTTCGCAGTTGCAGCAATAAGAGAGTGGTGCGACTCTAGAACTTGCCGAGGCTGCGAATGCGGCTGTCGGGACGGCGGACATCGAGGGCGGCGGCGCCGATGGCGGCGGCGATCGTCGCGAGAGCCAGCAGGGCGCCGCCTTCCTTGGCGTGGTCCTTGGCGTAGGCGCCCGCGTCATGGGCATATCGCTGAGCGGTCTTGCCGTGTTTCTTCAACGCCTTGCGTGAGGAATGTTGCGCGTCGTGGAGGATTTGCTCGCCGCGATGACGGGCGTCGCCGCCGAGGTCGGAGGCTCGCTCGCCCGCTTCGGACAGGCTGTGTCGGACGGTCTCGGCCAGATCGCCGAAGCGATCGCGCAGGGCGCCGGCATCAATCCAGCCGCGCGGGTCGATCCGGCCCCGCAGGCGCTCATACCGGGTCGGGCCGCTGCGCTGGCTCAGCAGCAGGGCGGCGATGCCGATGCCCGCGAGGACGGCGACGACGCCGCTGGCGATGCCGGGGTGTTTGCGGACTTCTGCGAGGGCGGAGAACTGGCGGACCATGGGATAGTGAACCTCTTCGGCGAGGCCGTCTTCGCTCGGGTCGTACAGCCCGTCGTCGTACGGCTCATAGGCGGAACTCCTGTCCCGCATCAGGGAAGGAGCGAACCGGGCGAAAAGTGGTTCCGCCAGACCGGGCAGGACGGAATAGAAGCTGGCGATCAGCCGCCCGCCGCCGCCGACGGTGATTTCGCGGATCGGGTGGCTGGCGCAATACAGGATGGTGTCGGCCACGACATGGGTCGCATAGACCGGCTGGGGGTTCTGGGTCGCGTAGCCGGTCAGGTTGCGCGCGTGCTTGCTGTAGGGGCTGTCGACCGCGGCCGGCTTGACCAGGCTGACGGTGATCGGGGCCTGTTCGCGCATCAGCTCCATGCGCAACGCATTGGTGAAGCCCTTCACCGCATGTTTGGAGGCCGAATAGACGCCCTGGATGGGCAGGGGCGCGTCCGAAAGGATCGAGCCGACATTGATGATAGCCCCGCCGCCCTCGCGGAGCCGCAGATGTTCAGCCGCCACCAGCGAGCCGTTGACCACGCCCCAGTAGTTGGTCTCGAACAGCCGCCGCTGGTCGTCGAGAGAGGTCACGCTGATGGCTCCGTAGATCGAGACGCCGGCGTTGTTGACCCAAGTGTCGAAGCCGCCGAACAGCCGCACGCATTTCTCCGCCGCCACGGACAGCGCCGCATGGTCGGCCACGTCGGCGACAGCCCAGGCCGCGCGGGCGCCCGTGGCCTGCAGTTCTTCGGTGAGGGTCTTCAGGTCGCCTTCGCCGCGCGCGATCAGGAAGACGCAGGCCCCCGCCCGCGCCGCGCGCCGCGCCGTCGCCAGCCCGATGCCCGAGGTGGCGCCGGTGATGACGATGGACTGTTCGTCCAGGGGTTTGAGCGTCGCTTTGGTCATGAAACCGCCGGGTCGGTGTGTTCGTATCGGGCTGCTGGAACGGGACCGAAACCCCGCCGGTTCCTGCTGTAGCACGCAGGCCTTACCATTCGCGATATGGACGCCTATCTGACGGCGCTTCCAGTCTCTTGCCGTTTTCCGAGGACCGCCCGTGACCGATCACGCGCACGATACAGCCGCCGCGCCCGTCGACGACCTGGCCGCCGCCTTCCAGATCGAGGGCTGGCCCGTGCGCGGCCGGATCGTGCGGCTGGGCGAGACCATCGACGCCATCCTGTCGGCCCATGCTTATCCGGAGCCGGTGGCGGCCCTGCTGGGCGAGGCCTGCGCCTTGGCGGCCCTGGTCGGTTCCAGCCTGAAGTTCGAAGGCCGGCTGATCGTTCAGGCGCAGGGCGACGGGCCGGTGCGCTATGTCGTCGCCGACTACGACACCGACGGTCATATGCGCGGCTATTGCCGCTTCGACGAGGACGAGGTCGCCGCGGCGTCCCAGGGTTTCGCCCGGCCGGGCGCGCGCTCGCTGCTGGGGCAGGGGGTGTTCGTCATGACCCTGGATCGCGGACCGGATTTCGAGCGCACCCAGGGCATCACCCCGATCGAGGGTGAGAGCCTGTCGCTGGCGGCCGAGCACTATTTCCAGCAGTCCGAACAGATCCCGACGAAGGTGCGGCTGGCGGTCGGGTCGGTGGTCACCGACGCGGGCGTCGGCTGGCGCGCCGGCGGGGCGCTGATCCAGCTGATCGCCGGCGACGATGTGCGCGGCTCGACCGAGGAGGTCTGGGACCGGTCGCGGGCTCTGTTCCAGACCCTCGCCGACGACGAGTTGCTGGACCCGACCATCACGCCCGAGATCCTGCTGTTCCGGCTGTTCCACGAGGATGGCGTACGGCTGGAGGACGCCCGGGCGCTGGTGGCGCAATGCCGCTGTTCGCACGAGCGGATCGCGGGGATGCTGACGTCGTTCGATCCGGCCGAGCGGGCCGACATGGTCGAGGCCGACGGCAAGATCCGGGTGACCTGCGAATACTGCGCAACGGTCTATGAGCTCGAGCCGGACGAGATCGCGGCGGCCTGACGGACGACGCTTTCTCGCCTCATTGCGAACATGAACGCGCCACAACGCGGCGCTCCCGACGACGTTCATCGAACGCGGTTTACTCCTCGCTTCGGGCCATTCAGGACCCAAGAGGAGCAACTGCCATGAATACCCTTTCAATCGGCGCCGTCTGCGCCTTCGCCTTGACCGTCTCCGGCGCCGCCGTGGCGCAGGATCGTCTGCCGTCCGGAATACAGGCCGCCCCGCGGCTGCCGGCCGGCGCCATGCCGCGCATCCTTCCGGGTGTAACAGCGCGCTGTCAGGTCAATCCCGCCGTCGCCAGCGTGACCCTGACCAAGGGCAGCCGTCGCGGTCAGGTCAGCGTCAGCTACGAGATCGTCAACCAGGGCCGCAGCGCCTGGAGTTCGGGACCGCGTCAGCAGGGCGTTCACCTGGCGGCCCACAACGGCAACACCGGCCGGACGTACCGCAATCATCAGGTCATGCCGGGCAGCGCGGCGGCGGGCGGAACCATGCTCCGCTTCTCGTCGCCCTACATCAACAACGCCTTCGATGATTTCGAGTTCGGCGGCCATGTCGACGTCTCGATCAGCTACGATCCCGACATCTATATCGACGGCAACAACTGCAACGACGACTCGAACGCGGCCAACAATCAGCTGCGGATCGAGAACGCCGACATCCTGGCCTTCATGCGGGGCTCGGCCACCAGCCGCACCTTCCGCTGACGGCGGCCGTGGTGAAGTATCGTACCGCCTCCCCGGGGCTGTCCCGCGGGAGGCGGATCGCTGTCTGGTGGGATCTCAATAGGCCAGCGCGAGCCCATCCTTGCGCATCTCCGACGCCGCGCCATAGGTCCACGGCCCGCGCGCGTTCGCCTGCCGCACCACATTCTGATAGCCGCCGAAGCCGCCGTTGGGGCCGCCCAGCGTCCAGCCCATGGCTTCCAACTGCGCCTTCGAGGCCGCTGGGACGCCGGTTTCCAGATGCAGCACGCCGACGCCCTCGGCGGGATGGCCGGTCGGTTCGGAGGAACCCTCATGCTGCCAGCGCGGGGCGTCGCCGGCCTCCTGCGGGTCGAGGCCGTAGTCGACCATGTTGATGATGATCTGGGCCTGGCCCTGCGGCTGCATGCCGCCGCCCATGACGCCATAGGCCATCCACGGCTCTCCGTCCTTGCAGGCGAAGCCGGGGATGATGGTGTGGAAGGGCCGCTTGCCCGGCGCATAGACGTTGGGGTGGCCGTCGGTGAGATTGAACAGTTCGCCGCGGTCCTGGAACATGAAGCCGAGGGTGGCGCCGTCGGGGCCGTCGGACACCAGACCCGAGCCCATGCCGCGATAGTTGGACTGGATCCAGCTGACCATCATGCCGTCCTTGTCGGCGACGCTGAAATAGGTGGTGTCGCCTTGCGTCGGCGCGTCACCGGGGAAGGCGCGGTCCATGACCCGGTCGGGACGGATCAGCCGCGCGCGCTCGGCGGCGTAGGCCTTGGAGTTCAGATATTCGACCGGGGTGCGGCTGAAGCGCTCGTCGGCGAACCATTTCGCCCGGTCCTCGAAGGCCAGCCGCTTGGCCTCGGCCTGATGGTGGATCGAGGCGGCGGACTGGAAGCCCATGCCCTTGAGGTCGAACTGTTCACAGATATTGAGGATCTGATTGGTCGACAGGCCCTGGGTGTTGGGGCCGAGGCCATAGACCTCGACGCCGCGGTAACCGGTGCGGATCGGCTCGACCCATTCGGTGCGGTGCGGGGCCATGTCGGCGCGAGTCAGCCAGCCGCCGATGCGGCGGAAATAGCGTTCGATGTGGTCGGCGATCGGGCCGTCATAGAAGGCGTCGCGGCCGCCCTCGGCGATCAGGCGGTAGGTGCGGCCCAGGTCGGGGTTGGCGAAGACCTCGCCGACCGCCGGGGTGCGGCCGTCGCGGGCATAGACCTTCTTGCGGTTGTCGTTCTCCTCGATGATCGCGGAGCGGCGATCGAAATTGGCCATGTTGCGCTCGAGGTACCAGGCGATCAGCTGGGGCATGGGCACGCCCTCCTCGCACAGCTCGGCCACCGGCAGCAGAACGTCCCTCCACGGCAGCTTGCCGTAGCGCTGATGCGCGCTCCACCAGGCGTCGACCGTGCCGGGAACATTGACCGTGACCGCGCC
This sequence comes from Brevundimonas sp., assembly GCF_051860745.1. Taxonomy (GTDB): domain Bacteria; phylum Pseudomonadota; class Alphaproteobacteria; order Caulobacterales; family Caulobacteraceae; genus Brevundimonas. The sequence goes on along the minus strand of NZ_JBHYDN010000015.1, from coordinate 28,276 downwards.
ATAGGGGGGCAGGTAGCCGTCCTCGGCCTTCTTCGACCGCGCCGTCTCCAGCGACAGGCCGCGCGGGCTGTTTCCCGAACCGTTGAAGCCGACGACCTTTCGCTGGGCCGGGTCCCACATCATGCAGAAGGCGTCGCCGCCGATGCCGTTGGCGGTGGGCTCGAGGAAGCCGAGGGCGGCGTTGATGGCGATGGCCGCATCGATGGCCGAGCCGCCGCGCCTCAGGGTGTCGATGCCGATCAGGGTGGCGCGCGGATGGGCCGTGGCGGCGGCGCCGTGCTGGCCCCAGACGGTCGAACGGCCGACGAACTGGACCCCGCTGTTGCGGTTGCCGGGGCCGACGCCGGCGAAGGGATCGGCGGGAGTGGTCTGGCGGGGACGGGCGGCGGCGGGAGAGGGCGCGCTCACGGCAGTCGCGGCGGTTGTTCCGGCCAACAGCGCTCCGGCGGGCAGGGTTGTAAGGAAGGTGCGACGGCGCATGGGGGGCTCCCTGAACTGAGGGATGGACTCTAGCGGCTTGTCAGTCGGTGTGAAGGCGGGAATGTTCGACCCGGCGTCCCGCAACGTCAGGCGGCGGCCGGCGCTCGCAACAGCGGCAGGCCTGCCTCAAGTTCGGCCGCCTTGGCCTCGCACTCCTCGGCAAAAGTCCGCAGGGCGTGGATCGTCTGCGGATCGGTCAATCCGGCGATGAGCCGGCGGCACCGTTGGGCCTGGGTCTGAAGTTCCGCGATCTGCCGAATATCCGTGACGTCGAGCAGCAGATTGATGGCCCCGATGAGAACGCCGTCGCTGTCCAGGATGGGGGTTGGAAAGGGCGTGAAGACCACCCGCGTTCCGTCTGGTCGCTCAGCGACCGCGCAAACGCCCCGGATTCGATCCCGGGAGGCGATCGCCATCGCCATTGGACATTCGTGGTGCGGCAGGAAGTCGCCCGTTTCCGTGTACAGTTTCCAGGTGACGCACCAGCGGTCCTTGCCGACCGCCGGGAGTCGTCCGGCGAACCCGACACAGGCCGCGTTGAAGAACGACACCAGTCCGTCCGGGTCGGTCATGTAGATCGGCACGGGGAGCGCCTCGAGGGCCTCGTGCAGCGCGGCTTCCCCCTGATCCAGCCACCGCAGGGCCGAGACCAGTATTTCGTCGGACTTTGCAAGGAGGGCGTGCATCGTGAGCTTTTGCGGACGCCGAATGTACAAGGTCGTAGTCGGTGGCGCCGACCGAATATAGGCAACGGGCGTCAGGCCGACATCGTTGCCAGAGGGATCCGCTATTCCTCGACGTCGTGCTCGAGTGTTGCAATTTTGTCTGCCGCGCCGCCTGATGTCTGAGTTCAGCCCCCCAGATCGAGCGAATACCCCGCCGAGCGCACCGTCCGGATCGGATTCACCGTGCCCTCGACGTTCAGGGCCTTGCGGAGGCGGCCGACGTGGACGTCCACCGTCCGCGCCTCGACATAGACGTCCGAGCCCCAGACGGCGTCGAGCAGTTGCTCGCGGCTGAACACCCGGCCCGGGTGCTGCATCAGGTGGTCCAGCAGACGGAATTCGGTGGGGCCGAGGTGGATTTCCTGGCCTGAGCGGCGGACGCGATGCGCGACGCGGTCGATGACGATGTCGCCATGATTGAGCCGGTCGTCGGCCAGTCCGGGCCGGATGCGGCGCAGCACGGCGCGGATGCGGGCGATCAGCTCGCTCATCGAGAAGGGCTTGGTCAGATAGTCATCGGCGCCGGTGTCCAGACCGCGGATGCGGTCGCTTTCCTCGCCCCGCGCGGTCAGCATGATGATCGGCATGTTGCGCGTCTCGGACTTGCCACGGATGCGGCGGCAAACCTCGATCCCCGACAGTTTGGGCAGCATCCAGTCCAGCAGCACCAGGTCCGGCAGACGCTCCTCGATCTGCAGCATACCCTCTTCGCCGTCGGAGGCGACGACGACGCGATAGCCTTCCTTCTCAAGGTTGTAGGACAGGAGGGTCGCCAGAGCGTCCTCGTCTTCCATGACCAACACATAGGGCTGCACGGGCGTGGTCTCCGGTTCAGGCGGGCGACAGCGGTTCGGGAGCGGTTTCGGCGGCGTCGGGGTTCCAGCGCGGGCGCTCGCCCGCGAACTCCTGGCCGGTGATCTCGTAGTAGATGGTTTCGGCGATGTTGGTGGCGTGGTCGCCGATCCGCTCGAGGTTCTTGGCCATGAACAGCAGGTGGGTCCCGGCGGTGATCGTGCGCGGATCGCCCATCATATAGGTCAGCAACTCGCGAAACAGGGCGTTGTAGTGCTCGTCGACCTCGTCGTCGGTGTTCCAGACGGCGATGGCCCGGTCGATCTCGGCGGCGGCGTAGGCGTCCAGCACGTCACGCAGCCGCATGGAGACCAGCTTGCCCATCCGCTCGATCGAACGGGTCAGGGGTTGCATCGGCTCGCCCTCGGCGAGGATCAGGCCCCGCTTGGCGATGTTCTTGGCCAGGTCGCCGGTGCGCTCCAGATCGACGGCCAGCTTCATCGCGGCCAGGGTGCGGCGCAGGTCCGAGGCGACCGGTTGGCGCAGGGCGATCAGGCGAATGGCCTTGCGCTCGATGTCGCGGTGCATGGCGTCGAGCCGGGCGTCGCGATCAACCACGGCGCGGGCAAGGGCGACATCGCGGCGGGCCACGGAATCGACGGCGTCGGCGACCTGGGCCTCGGCCAGGCCGCCCATGCGGGCGACCTCGGCGGTCAGCTGGTTCAGTTCGTCGCCATAGGCCTTGACGGTGTGCTGGGGCATGCGGGCGGTCCTAGCCGAAACGGCCGGTGATGTAGTCGAGCGTGCGCCGCTCGCGGGGATTGGTGAAGATGTCTTCGGTGTCGCCAGTCTCGACCAGCCTGCCCATGTGGAAGAAGGCGGTGCGCTGGCTGACCCGGGCGGCCTGGGCCATGGAATGGGTGACGATCACGATGCAGTAGCGTTCGCGCAGTTCATCGATCAGCTCCTCGATCTTGGCCGTCGCGATGGGGTCCAGGGCCGAGCAGGGCTCATCCATCAAGATGACTTCAGGCTCCACGGCGATGGCGCGGGCGATGACCAGCCGCTGCTGCTGTCCGCCCGAAAGGCCGGTGCCGGGAGAGTGCAGGCGGTCGGCGACCTCTTCCCACAGGCCGGCGCGCTTCAGCGAGGCCTCGACCACGCCGTCCAGCTCGGATTTCGAAGCGGCCAGACCGTGGATGCGCGGGCCGTAGGCGACGTTCTCGTAGATGGTCTTGGGGAAGGGATTGGGCTTCTGGAACACCATGCCGACACGGGCGCGCAGCAGGACGGGATCGACGGACTTCGCATTGATGTCCTCGCCGTCCATCTCGATCCGACCGACAACGCGGGCGCCGGGGATGGTGTCGTTCATGCGGTTCATGGTCCGCAGGAAGGTCGACTTGCCGCAGCCGGAAGGACCGATCAGGGCGGTGACCGTCTTGTCCGGAATATCCAGCGAGACGTCGTAGAGCGCCTGTTTGTCGCCATAGAAGACCGAGACGTCGCGGGCGGCGATCTTGGTCGGTCCCATGGGCGCGGAACTGTGCACCACCGGCGGAGCGGCGATCACGGGCGTGTCGGGGCCTGAGCCCCCGCCCTCCGATCCGTCCGGTGCGCGAAAGAGGTTGAACTTCATTTTCTTACCACCGGCGTTCAAACCGCCGCCGCAGAAAAATGGCGCCGGCGTTCATGACGATCATGAAGGCGAGGAGGACGAGGATGGCCGCGGCCGTCCGTTCGTGGAAGGCGCGCTCCGAGGCGTTCTCCCAGATATAGACCAGCGAAGGCAGGGCCCCGCTGGGTTCGCCGATCGCGGCGGGAATGCCCGGGATAAAGCTGACCATGCCGATCAGCAGCAACGGAGCCGTCTCGCCAAGGGCGTGGGCCATGGAGATGATCGCGCCGGTCATCACACCGGGCATGGCCAGAGGCAGGGTGTGCTGGAACACCGTCTGGGTCTTGGACGCGCCCATGGCCAGGGCCGCCTCGCGGATTGAGGGCGGCACGGCCTTCAGCGAGGAGCGGGTGGCGATGATGATGGTCGGCAGGGCCATCAGGGCGAGGACCAGACCTCCGACCAGCGGGCTGGCGCGCGGCAGGTGCATCCAGTTGATGAACAGGGCCAGACCCAGCAGGCCGTAGATGATCGAGGGCACGGCGGCGAGGTTGTTGATATTGACCTCGATCAGGTCGGTTATCCGTCCACGAGGCGCGAACTCCTCGAGGTACAGCGCCGCGCCGACGCCCAGCGGAATGGCGATGAAGGCGGTGACGAGCAGCATCAGGGCCGAACCGACCACGGCGCCCAGCACCCCGGCCAGCTCCGGCTCGGTGGAGTCGCCCCTGGTGAAGAGGCCGGTGTTGAAGTGGACGGCGACCTGGCCGGAGGCCTTCATCCGGTCCAGCCAGTCGATCTGGACATCGGACAGGCGGCGCTGGTCGGCTGGCGTGTCTCGCGAAATCTCGCCCTTCAGATACAGGTCGGCGTCGTCGGACACGGGGGCCGCGATCGGCACAGTCTGGCCGATCAGGCCGGGATTGGACCGGATCCGGTCGGCGGCGACGTATTTCAGCTCGGACGAGAACAGGCCGCGCATGGCGGTCGCCTGCGTGCCCGGCGCATCGTCGGCGACGCCGAACCGCACCAGTTGCTGCTCGGCCACCAGCAGTTCGAAATTGGTCCCCTGCGGATAGCCGCGGTCGATACGGGCCGGGTCCATATAGACCGGCACGGTCAGGCTGTGGGTGTAGAAGGCCGTGTGGCCCTGTTCGATGATCCGGCCCAGCAGCAGCAGCAGAAAACCAACGGCCACGCCGATGGCCAGCAGGCCGTAAAGCTTGAACCGCCCTTCCCGAGCGTATCGGCGCTTGAGCCCGGCTCGCAGGCGTTCGGCGCGCATTTTCGAGGTGACGGGCGTCTCAGTCATACTGCTGCCGGTAGGTCTGGACGATGCGCTGGGCGACGATGTTCAGCGCCAGGGTGACGAGGAACAGGGTCAGGCCGAGGCCGAAGGCGGACAGGGTCTTGGGGCTGTTGAACTCCTGATCGCCGGTCAGCAGGGTGACGATCTGGACCGTGACGGTGGTGACGGTGTCCAGCGGATTCAGGGTCAGGCGAGCGGCGAGGCCGGCGGCCATGGTGACGATCATGGTCTCGCCGATGGCCCGCGACATGGCCAGCAGCATGGCGCCGGCGACGCCGGGCAGGGCCGCGGGCAGCAGAACGCGTTTCACCGTTTCGGACTTCGTCGCGCCCATGGCGTAGGAGCCGTCGCGCAAGCTCTGCGGCACGGCGTTGATGATGTCGTCCGACAGGGATGACACGAAGGGGATCAGCATGATGCCCATGACCGCGCCGGCGACCAGGGCCATCTGATTCTGGACCAGCATCAGATACTGGCCGAGACCGTCCAGCGGCCCGCCGACCATCAGGGCGCCCAGGCCGTTGAAGAATTCGCGGAAGGCCGGGCCGACGGTCAGGGCGGCGAAGAAGCCGTAGACCACGGTCGGCACCCCGGCGAGGATCTCCAACACCGGCTTGACCGTCGCGCGGAAGATCGGTCCGGCGTACTCCGACAGATAGATGGCCGAGAACAGCCCTACCGGCGCGGCCACGGCCATGGCGATCAGCATGATGAGAAAGGTGCCTGCGAACAGGGGCAGGGCGCCGAAGGCGCCGGTCGAACCGACCTGATCGGCGCGAATCGCGGTCTGGGGGCTCCACTGGGTTCCGAACAGGAATTCGGTGATCGGCACCGAGGCGAAGAAGCGGAATGAATCATAGATCAGCGAGGCGATGATGCCGACGGTGGTCAGGACGGCGACGGCCGAACAAGCGAACATCAGGCCGATGATCCACCCCTCGACGCGATTGCGGGCTCGCATGCCGGGGCGGATCTGGCTGAAGACGAACAGGGCGCCCGCCAACGCCGCCAGCGAAGCGCCCACGATGCCGCCGAGGTCCAGCATCTGGCCGATGCGGGCGGCGCGACGGCCCTCAGCCGGCAGGAGCTCGGCGTAGGGCGCGGGCCAGATCTGCACCGCGGCCCTGCCGTCGCCCACGGCGCGGGCGTCCGCGAAGAAGGCCTCGCGGCGGAATGGTTCAAGCTGCTGCACTGCCTCGGGCGCGCCAGAGGCGGTCAGTTGCTGCTCGATATCGGGCGAGAAGACAGAGGCCGCCATCAGCACGATCAGGGCCGGGACCGTGGTCCAGATCAGGGCGTAGGCGCCGTGCTGGCCCGGACGGGAATGGGACCGTTCTCCGGCGGGCAGAGCCAGGCCGCGCCGACGCGCCATCGTCCGGCCGCCGACATAGGCGGCGACGGCTGCGGCGATCAGGATCGGCAGGAAAAGCCAGGTCATGGACGTCCGGGAGAGCAGAATCGGGCCGCCCGGTCGCCCGGTTCGCCCCGGGGCGATAACTGCCCCGGAATGGTCAGCGGATTACGACGGCGCCATGACAGTTCTGTTACGCTGTGAGGCCTCGGGCGGGCCTCGTGTCACGAAGGCGTCACGGCGTCACGGCGCGGGGCGACCGGGAAGTAGGCGGTGAAGGCCGCACCCTGCCCCGGCGCGCTCTCGACCGTCAGCCCGCCGCGGTGCCGGTTGACGATATGTTTGACGATGGCGAGACCCAGGCCGGTGCCCTGGCGTTCGCCGCTCTTCTGGCCCTCGACGCGATAGAAGCGTTCGGTCAGGCGCGGCAGGTGCTCGCGCGCCATGCCCGGGCCGTGGTCGCGCACGGTGACGGCGGCGAAGCGCTGGCCTGTCTCGCGGTCCGGGGTGACCAATGGCAGCCGGGTCGCCCCGTCGCCGCGATTGCCGCCAGACCAGGGGGCTGCGGCCTCGTCCAGGGCGATGTCGGGCCGGATCAGGATCTCGACCGTCCCGCTGGCGGGAGAATATTTGATGGCGTTGTCGACGAGGTTCTGGACGACCTGCAGGATCTCGTCCCGGTCGCCGTTTACGGGCGCGCTGATGTCGCGATCTTCCAGCTGGACGACGACGTTGCGGTCGGCGGACAGCACGCTGACCGCATCGACCACATCGGCGGCGGCGCGGGCGAGGTCGACCCGGCCGGCGGGCGGGATGTGTTCGTTCAGCTCGATCCGGCTGAGCGACAGCAGGTCGGAGACCAGCCGGCTCATCCGGTCGGCCTGGGTGGCCATGATGTCGAGGAAGCGGTCACGCGCCTTGGGGTCGTCGCGGGCGTGGCCCTTCAGCGTCTCGATGAAGCCGGAAAGGGAGGCCAGCGGCGTCTTCAGTTCGTGGCTGGCGTTGGCCAGGAAATCGACGCGCATCAGCTCCATGCGGCGCACGTCGGTCTCGTCGCGCAGGATGACGAGAGCCAGCGGTCCTGACTGCGCCTGCGCGAGGGGCTGGGTCACCGCCCGCCAGTGCCGCGTCTGGGCGCCGACGCCGGCGTAGTCGGTGGTGCGGGTCAGGCCGCCGAACAGGGCTTCGTCCACCGCCTCCAGCACCGCCGGGTCGCGCAACACCGGGACCAGCAGCCCGCCTTCGCGCTGGATGCGCAGCAGGTCGCGGGCGGCGGCGTTGGCCAGGACGATGCGACGCCCGGCGATGTCGTCGGCCTCGCCGCCCGAAACCACGAGGACAGGGTCGGCCAGGGCCTCGAAAACGCTCTCCAGCAGGGTCGCTTCGGCTTCCAGCGGCCCCTCGGACGGAGCGAGGCCGGGCGCGTCGGTCGACCGGGCCGAGGCAGGCGGACTTCGATTCAGAATCCAGGCCGAGAGGCCGATCAGGGCCGCGCCCCCGAGCAGCCAGGGGGCCATGCCGGGTTGATAGACGGCCAGAGCGACGAGCACCGCGATGGCGATCCCCGTGCTGGCGCCGGCCGTCCACAGGCGTGATCCGGCCTGGAGAGCCACGGGTGAGGGAGAGACTTCGTAGGGCATTCACGCTTTCATCGGACGCGCGACTCGTGTCGGCGAACATGACACGGAAATGATGACAACGGGGCATCGGGGGTGCGAGACCGCTTGTCAAACGTCCTTTACACACCTAGTCCTGAGTGGAACAGAGACGGGCAGGGGAGAGATCATGGCGGCGGCGTTGACGCTCGAAGGGGTGAGCAAACGGTACGGCGACTTCCAGGCCGTGCGCGATCTGAGCTTTCAGGTCGAGAAGGGCACCATCTGCGGCTTCCTGGGCCCGAACGGGGCCGGCAAGACCTCGACCATCCGCATGATCCTTGGGCTGCAGGGAGTGACCTCGGGCCGAATCGGCATTCTCGGGGCCGATGACGGCCGCAAGGTGCGTGACCGGATCGGCTTTCTTCCGGAGGAACGCGGTCTCTACAAGAAGATGACGCCGGTGGACGCCATCGCCTTCTTCGGCGCCCTGAAGGGCCTGCCGACCGGCGAAGGCCGCAGGCGCGCGCGCGAAATGCTGGACGCCCAGGGGCTGGGCGCGTCCAGGAACAAGAAGATGAAGGAGCTGTCCAAGGGGATGGCCCAGAAGGTCCAGCTGATCGCGTCGGTGGTGCACCGGCCCGAGTTCGTCATTCTCGACGAGCCGTTCTCGGGACTGGACCCGGTCAACCAGCAGGGGCTGGAGGCGGTTATCCGCCAACTGGCGACGGACGGGGCGACGGTGTTGTTCTCGACCCATGTGATGCAGCATGCCGAGCGGCTGTGCGACAAGGTCGTGCTGTTGGCCCGGGGTCAGAAGGCCTTCGAAGGCACGGTGAACGAGGCCCGGTCGACAACGCCGCGGTTCCTGGAACTGGAAGGCGCCATTGCGCCGGAACAGGCCGCGGGCCTGCCCGGCGTCAGCGCAGTCGAGGTGGTGTCCGAGCATGACGGGGTGCGCGTCCTCAAGGCGGCGCTGGGTCAGGGCGGTCGGGGTCAGGACGCCCTCAAGGCCGCCTTCCTCGGCGGGCTGGATGTGCGTCGGTTCGAGCTGCGCGAACCCAGCCTCCACGACGCCTTTATCGGCTTGACCGGCGACAATCCCGATATCGACCAGTCGGTGAAGACCGGCGCGGAGGCCGCCCGATGAAACGCATCCTGCTGATCGCGCGGCGTGAGTACGCCGCCTACGCCAAGACGGTGGGCTTCTGGCTGTCGCTTCTGGCCCTGCCGATTTTCGGCGTGCTAGGCGGCGCCTTGCCCGCCCTGATGATGTCTTCAGAACCGGCGCGCGACGTCGTCGTGCTGGAAGAAGGTCCGCAGGCCGAGGGGCTGGCCGCGGCCGTCCAGGACGCTGTTCGGCGTGAGCGTGAACGGCGCGAAGTCCGGCAGCAGGAAGCCGCTGCGATGGCTGAGAAGCAGGGCGGCAAGGCGGGCGCGTCCGCCGCCGGAGAGGCTCTGAACCGGCTGGGCGGGTTGCGTCTGCGGATCGTGGCCGCGCCGGCGGAGCTGGTCGCGGCCGGGCCGGGCCAGCCGCGCGAGGCGCTGGCGCGACGCTATCTCGGAGATGATGTCTCCGAGGCCGACCAGCTGGATTCGGTGGTTCTGCTGAACCGCATCGACGGCAAGCCCACGGCCCGCGTCTGGACCCGTCGGGCCACGGACGACACCGTCGAGGACTTTGTTCGCGACGCCCTGAAGGGGGCCAACCGGCGTGAGGTCTTTGAGCAGGCCGGGATCAACCCGGTCGTGGTCGAGGAGACCGAACGGTTCCGTCCGACGGTGACGGCTCTGTCGCCGAAGTCCGCGACGGGAGGGGAGGTGTCGTTCCGTGACCAGCTGCCCGGCATCATCGGCCTTATGTCGGGTTTCCTGCTCTGGTCGCTCATCATCACCGGCGCCTCCATCCTGCTGAACAGCGTGATGGAGGAGAAGGCGAACAAGATCCTTGAGGTCCTGCTGTCCTCGGCCTCGGCGACCGAAATCCTGACCGGAAAGGTTCTGGGCGTGGCCATGCTGACCACCACAGTCCTGCTGGTCTGGGGCGGGATCGGGGCGATCGGTCTGATGACGGGCCTGCCGCAGTACGCGGGCATGATCGGCGAGGTGCTGCTGGAAGGCGGGATGCTCGGCTATTTCGCGGCCTACGCCATCGGCGGCTATCTGATGTACGCCGTGCTGTTCGCGGCCATAGGCGCCTTCTGCGAGACTCCGCGCGACGCCCAGACCCTGATGGGGCCGATCATGATGATCCTGGTCGTTCCCCTGCTGGTCATGCAGATGGCCTTGCGGACTCCCGACGCGCCGCTTGTGCAGATCCTGTCGTGGGTGCCGTTCTTCACCCCCTTCCTGATGAGCGCCCGGGCGCCGTCCGAGCCGCCGATGATCGAGGTCGTCGGCACCATGGCGGGCATGTTCGCCTTCGCCCTGTTCATGGTCTGGATCGCCGGCCGGGCGTTCCGGGCGGGCGCGCTGTCCGACGTGAAGCTGAGCTGGAAGAGCTTTGCGGGCGCGATCCGGGGCGGAGGAAAATAGGGCACAAGCTGTCGTCATCCTCCGGCAAGCCGCTTCTTCGCGGCGCAGACCGGGGGACCCATCGTCATCCTTCGGCCGAGCGAAGCTCGGACCGGGGGAGGCGCGCGCGAGCGCGATCCTGCCGGGAGCGCCGTTGTTCGCTACAGCCTGCCTGAACAGATCGCCTTCGGCGCCGCTGGGTCCCCCGGTCTCGCTACGCTCGCCGGAGGATGACGATAGCAAGGCAAGAAAAGGGCCGCTCCGGTTTTCCGGGGCGGCCCTTGATCTGTTCGTTCGGTGTCGACCGGGGTTTAGCCGCGGCTCGGGCCGCCCACGCCCGGAACCCGGGGCTTCGGCGGCGGCAGCAGGCCTTCGCGCTGCATGCGCTTGCGGGCCAGCTTGCGGGCGCGGCGCACGGCCTCGGCCTTCTGGCGGGCGCGCTTCTCCGAGGGCTTCTCGTAGTGCACGTGGCGCTTCATCTCGCGGAAGCTGCCTTCGCGCTGCATTTTTTTCTTGAGGGCCTTGAGCGCTTGATCGACGTTATTATCGCGAACGAAAATCTGTACCAGGTTGAACTCTCCTTTGGCCGCCCGCCGCGCACCTCGAAAGGGAGACGGGCAGACAAATAAAATCTCGGTCCGGCAGACAGGGTCCGCGGATGAAGGCGGGCTGATACACGTTCGCCCCCCGCCTGTCCAGATCGTCGCGCGTCTATCTCAAGCCTCGAAACGCCCGCCGGACGGGGATATGCTGTCGCCATGACCGATGCGCCACACCTGTCGAACGACCCGTCCCAGGGAGACTGGGCCGACCGCATGGAGCAGACCGTGCTGGACGCCGCCCTGACCCTCGCGCCCCGGCTGGGCTGGAACAGCCGGATGGTGAGCGCGGCCTGCGACGCCTGCGGCCTGTCGTTGGGCGACGAGGAACTGCTGCTGCCCAACGGCGCGCGTGATCTGGCGGCCCTGCTGTCGCGGCGACATGACGACCGGGCGCTGGCTGAACTGGGCGAGGTCGATGCGAAGTCGCTGAAGATGCGCGAGCGAATCGCGGCGGCGGTCTCCGCCCGCATGGAGGCCGGGGCGACCGATCTGGAGGCCACGCGCCGCTGCGCCGCCTTCCTGGCCCTGCCGCCCAACGCCGATCTGGGGCTGAAACTGGCCTGGGAGAGCGCCGACCACCTGTGGAACTGGGCCGGGGACACGGCGACCGACTGGAACCACTATTCCAAGCGGGCGATCCTGTCGGGCATCCTGATCCCGGCCCTGACCATGCGCTGGTTCGACGGGCGCGAGGCTGCGGAAGCTTTCGTCGCGGCCCGGATCGAGAACGTGATGGCCTTCGAGAAGTGGAAAGCCGGCAAGGATTTCGACGCGCCGCTGAAGAACGTCACGGATGTGCTGAGCCGGATGCGGTACGGGGCGAAGGCTCCTCAATAGCTATCGTCATTCCGGGCGAAGCGCAGCGGAGACCCGGAACCCAGCGGCGCGCGGGAGCGCGAAGCTGTCGGGAGCCCCGGCGTCGGGTATTTTTAGAGCAGTGTTTCGCCGCCGCCGCGGCGCCGCTGGGTTCCGGGTCTCCGAGGCTTCGCCTCTCCGCCCGGAATGACGATAGCAAAAGGACTACAGCGCCCTGACCCGGTTCACATGGCCCATCTTGCGGCCTTTGCGGGCCTCGGCCTTGCCGTAGAGGTGCAGGCGGGCGTCGGGCTTGGCGGATAGAGCTTCCCACTTCCTGATGTCGTCGCCGAGCAGATTGATCATCTCCACCCGGGCATGGGCCGTGGTCGGGCCCAGCGGCCAGCCGGCGAGGGCGCGGATGTGCTGTTCGAACTGGTCGCAGACGCAGCCGTCCTGGGTCCAGTGGCCGGTGTTGTGGACCCGCGGCGCGATCTCGTTGACCAACAGCAGGCCGGCGCCGAGGTCGAACAGCTCGATCCCCATGACGCCGACATAGTCCAGCCCCTCGAGAATGGCGGCTGCGATGGCGTGGGCGCGCGCCTCCGTCTTCGCATCGACTTTTGCGGGGGCGAGGGTGGTCTTGAGGACACCGCCCTTGTGGATGTTCTCGCCCAGCGGATAGATGGCGACGGCCCCGTCCCGGCCGCGGGCGCAGATCACGGACAGTTCACGCTGGAACGAAGCCCTGGCTTCAAGAATAGCCGGGCGTTCGCCGATCGTCTTCCAGGCCTTGGCGGCTTCAGCGGGCGCCTTGATCCAGACCTGTCCCTTGCCGTCGTAGCCCTCGCGCCGGGTCTTCAGCAGGGCCGGCGTCCCCAGTCGGTCGACGGCGTAACGGAGCTCTTCGAGGGTGTCGATGGCGGCGAAGGCCACGGTCGGGGCGCCGACGCTGTTGAGGAAGGTCTTTTCGTCGACGCGGTCCTGGGCCACAGCCAGCGCCGTAGGGCCGGGCGCGACGACGGCCCCGCCCTCGACCAGCCGTTCGACCGAGCCGGCGGGGACGTTTTCGAACTCGAAGGTGACGGCCTGACAGGTCTGGCCCAGAACGGTCAGGGCCGTGGGATTGTCATAGGCGGCGACGATCTGCCCCTGGGAGACCCGGCCGGCCGGGCTGTTCTCCTCGGGGTCGAGGATGACGACGTTGAAGCCGAGGCGCGAAGCGGCCTGGCTGAGCATCCGCCCCAGCTGGCCGCCGCCGAGGATGCCGAGGGTCGAGCCGGGCGGCAGGGGCGAGGCTTTGAGCGTCAGGGCCACTCAGTCCTCGACGGTTTCGTGCACGGCCTCGGTCTGGGCCTCGCGGAAGGCGGTCAGCCGTCCGGCCAGGACCGGATCCGACAAAGCCAGGATCTGGGCGGCGAGAATGCCGGCGTTCTTGGCTCCGGGTTCGCCGATGGCCAGGGTCGCGACCGGCACGCCGCCGGGCATCTGGGCGATCGACAGCAGGCTGTCCATGCCCTTGAGGGATTTCGATTCGACCGGCACGCCCAGCACCGGCAGTTCGGTCATCGAGGCGGCCATGCCCGGTAGGTGGGCGGCGCCGCCGGCGCCGGCGATAATCACCTTGAAGCCCGCGGCGCGGGCGCCGGTGGCGAAGTCGAACAGGCGTTTGGGGGTGCGATGGGCGCTGACCACGCGGGCGTCCCAGGCCACACCCAGCCGGTCGAGGGCGTCGGCGGCGTGCTTCATCGTCGGCCAGTCGGAGCGGCTGCCCATGATGATCGCCACTGGTGGTGTCCCGGTCGTCATGGATGCGCGCCCTTTTCGCGGGAAAGCGGCGCGATACAGGACTCGCGTTGCGCCCGCAACCGACAGCGTTAGGCTCACAGGTGGCCGGACGTGTTGAGTCGCCGGCCGGGGAGCCTTCTCTGCTCGTGACCGACGCGGCCGTCATCGACCCCCAAGCCGAGATCGAGCGCCTGCGCGCCGAGGTCGAAGCCCTGCGCCTGCGCGCCGAGGCGGCCGAGGCGGCGGCCGATCACGACGTGCTGACGCCGGCCCTGAACCGGCGCGGCTTCGTGACGGCGATGCGCAGCGCCATGGCCTTCTGCCAGCGGCATGAGGTGCCGGCGGTGCTGCTGTATCTCGATCTCGACGGCTTCAAGAACGTCAATGACACACTGGGCCATGCAGCGGGCGACGCCGCCCTGGTGCATGTGGCCGATCTGTTGCGGGCCAATCTGCGCGAATCGGACGCGGTCGGCCGGCTGGGTGGGGACGAGTTCGGGCTGTTGATGCTGAACGCCGGTCTCGACGAGGGCCGCGACAAGGCCCGACGTCTGGCCGCCGCGCTGGAGGCCGACGGATTCGTCTGGGCCGGGGAGCAGGCGCCGCTGGGCGGTTCATTCGGCGTCCGCGCCTTCGCCGGCCACACGGATCCGGAGGTCTGGCTGGCCGAGGCCGACGCGGCCATGTGGGTGCGCAAGAAGGGTCGCTGACGCGGCCCTCAGGCGATGATGTCGGGCAGGATGCGGTCCTCGATCTTGGTGATCTCGTCCCGCAGGGTCAGCTTCTTCCGCTTCAGGCGCGCGATCATCAGCTGATCCGGCACGGGCATGTGGCCGAGGGCCTCGATGGAGGCGTCGAGGTCGGCGTGCTCGAGCTGAAGCACCTTGAGCCGGGCGTGCAGCGCCAGATCTTCTTCGCTCAGAAAAGGTTCGTCGTCGTTCATGTCGGGCCCTGTCGGGGGATCATACTGTGCGTCGCGTCAGGCCGGAAGGCGGTCGGCCAGCCGAACCAGTCCGGCGCGCGGAGTCATCGGCGACCAGACGCGGGCCGCCGCCACCAGTGTATCGATCGGCGGCTGCGGCGGGCTGGAGGGTCCGGGGGCGAGGGCCTCCAGAGCGGCCAGCAGGCGGCGCTCCGCCTCCAGCTCCACTGCCTTGACCTGGGCCCGGACGGCTTCGCGGTCGGCGTCGTCGAGGTCGGGGGCGCGGGGCTTCAGCGCGCGGCGCACGGCGCGCAGGGGGGCGATGGCGGTCTCCTGCCAGGCCCGGGCGGTGTCGCTTGCGGCCTCGAAGGCGTCCTCATCGGGGACGCGCCCCGTGCGGGCGCACCAGGCGGCCCAGAGCAGCAAGGGCACGTTCTGGCCGGCGGCGTCCTGAAGCTCCAGACAGGCGTCGGCGACTCCATCGGCGGCGTATGCCATGAGCGCCCAGTCCCACAGACTCATTCCGCCGATGGTCCCTTGAGGCCGTCCCAGCGTCGCACGGCGGACCAGTCGAGGCCGAACAGGTCCAGCGCCCGCCCGACGGACTGATCGACCATCTCGGCGATCGAGGCGGGCTGGGCGTAGAAGGCGGGCAGGGGCGGGGCGATGACCGCGCCCATCTCGGTCAGGGCGGTCATGGTGCGCAGGTGGCCCAGGTGCAGGGGCGTCTCGCGCACCATCAGCACCAGCGGGCGGCGCTCCTTCAGCACCACGTCAGCGGCGCGCGTCAGGAGGGTCGAGGTCACGCCGGTGGCGATCTCGCTCATGGTGCGGACCGAGCAGGGGGCGACGATCATCCCCATGGTCCGGAACGACCCGGAGGCGATCGAGGCGCCGACGTCATTGAGCCGATGCGACACGTCGGCGCGGGCCAGCAGGTCGTCGGCGGAATGGTCAGTTTCCTGCGACAGGGTCAGCAGGGCGGCCCGGGTGACGACCAGATGGCTCTCGACGCCCAGTTCGCGCAGGGCGTCCAGCACGCGGACCCCGTAAGTGACGCCGGACGCTCCGGAAATTCCAACAATCAGTCTGGGGGGCGTGGGGCCGGAAGGGTTCCGTACGGCTCTGTTCACATCTTCGGCCAATTCGGGCTCCAGGGTGGTCCGTATCAGGACGGTCGGCAGTTCACTGGAATGTGATTCTACAGCCGGTCAGACCCGGCGCTGACTGTACTGGTCCCTTAGACATGGAGGCGCAAGCCATGACCATCGAAGCTCGTATCCGCGAACTGGGAAACCGTCACCGCAACCTGGATGAGACCATCCGGAAGGAGACGACCCACCCGGCCACGGACTCGCTTCGCGTAAGGGAGCTCAAGTTGCAGAAGCTCCGGCTCAAGGAACAAATCACCAGCCTGGAGGCCTCGGCGCATTAGCGAGGCCTCCCGAAAGAACAACGGCCCCGGGAGCGATCCCGGGGCCGTTTTTTCTTTCCTCCCCCATGGGGGAGGTGGATCGTCGGCGGAGCCGGCGAGACGGAGGGGCCCCTCCACCGCTACGCGGTCCCCCTCCCCCGGTGGGGGAGGAATGCTTCAGTCCTTGGAGCCGAACACCGAGGCTGCGGTCGGTTCGGCGCCGCGGCGCTCGCGGGCTTCCGGCACGAACTCGGGCTCGGCAGGCTCCGCAGCGGCGTCGACGGGTTGCAGGGTGGCTCCGCCCTTTTTGGCGTCGTCCTTCGCCTTCTTGTCCGCGGCCTTCCTGACCAGTTCGTCCAGGGCCAGCTGGCCGACCAGACCCAGGGTCACGGGGTCGACCGGCTTGATGTTGGGGCTGTTCCAGTGGGTGCGGTTGCGCACGCTCTCGATGGTCGACTTGGTGGTGCCGAGCATCTTGGCGATCTGGGCGTCGGTCACCTCGGGGTGGTTGCGGACGAACCACATGATGGCGTCCGGGCGGTCCTGACGGCGCGAAACCGGCGTATATTTCGGCGGCGCCTTGTGGACCTTCAGAAGTTCGGCGTGGCGGCTGACCACGGCCAGCATGCGGTAGGCCTCATCGTTCTGGGCCCTGTCCAGCTCTTCGCGGGTCAGCTGGCCGTTGACCAGCGGATCTGCGCCGCGGATGTCCCGGGCCACGTCGCCGTCGGCGATGCCGCGCACTTCCAGCGGATGCAGGCCGCAGAAATCGGCGATCTGTTCGAAGGTCAGCGAGGTATTGTCGACCAGCCAGACCGCGGTGGCCTTGGGCATCAGGATGTCGGTCATGGGGGCGTTCCGGTGCTTGTTCGAGCCCGAAAACCGGGCTCTGGATACGACGGCGCCCGGCCTTTCGACCGGGCGTTGATGATCGCGATATAGTCCCATTCGCCAGAAAAGAAAACGGAACCCGACAAGCGCGTACAGCCAAGGTTCATCCTGGCTCCGCAACGGTGGCTGCACAGACGCGTTGGGCGTTGAGAACGTTTTTTGGGAGGAACTTCCATGCTGATCGAAATGCTGGCCGCCGCGGCGGTCGTCACCGGCGCCGGACAGGAGTTCGCTCCGCAGATCCCGGGCGGTCCCGAGCGGGTCGCGCCGCGCGGCGACTATCGCGACAGCTGCAGCGGCGAATATGTGAACCGGGGCCGGCTCTATGCCGACTGCCGCAACAACCGTGGGCAGATCCGCGGCACCTCGATCGAGCTGAACCGCTGCTCCGACTACGAGATTCGCAACCGTGACGGCCTGCTGGTCTGTGGCCCAAACCGCGGAGAGTATGAGGATCGTCCGGGCGGCGGTGGCTGGCCCGATCGTCCTGATCGTCCGGATCGGCCCGGCGGCGGCTGGGGAGGTGGTCGCAACTCCGTCACCATCTTCCGGGACGCGAATTTCCGTGGAGCCTCATTCCGTTTCGACAATGAAATGCCGAACCTGGCCAACACCGGCTTCAACGACGCCATTTCGTCGATGCAGTTCCGGGGCGAGTGGGAGGCCTGCACGGACGCCCATTATCGCGGCCACTGCCAGACCTTCCGGGATGATGTCCGGAACCTGCAGCGCTGGGGCATGAACGACCGCATATCGTCGCTGCGCCCGGTTCGCGGCGGCGGTCGCTGGTAGCCCTTCAGGTCGTCAGCACGATCTTGCCGACATGGCCGCCTGCCTCCAGCCGGAGGTGGGCGGCCGATGCCTGTTCCAGCGGGAAGGTCGCCTCAACCGGCGGCCGGACCGCGCCGGCGGCGACCCAGGGCCATGCTGTAACCTCCACAGCGGCTATCAGCCGGGCCTTCTCGTCGGCGGGTCTGGCCCGAAGGGTCGAACCGGTCAGGCTGATCCGCTTCATCATCAGCCGGGCCAGATCGACCTGCGCCAGCGCGCCCGACTGGGTGGCGATCACCACCCAGCGACCGAAGGGATTCAACGCGGCCTGATTGAGGGCGGCGTAGTCGGCCCCGACCATGTCCAGCACCACGTCGGCGCCGCCGAAGGTCCGGATTGCCGCCTCCATGTCGTCAGCGGCGGCGTCGAGGCTGAGGTCGGCGCCGAGAAGGCCCGCGGCTTTGGCCTTCGCGGCCCCGCGCGAGGTGGCGATCACGCGCGCGCCGGCCGCCTTGGCCATCTGGATGGCGGTGACCCCGATGCCGCTGGTGGCTCCATGGATCAAAAGGGTCTCGCCCGCCTTCAGGGCGCCGGACTCGAAGACATTCGCGAAAACGGTGCAGACCGTCTCGGGCAGGGCGGCGGCCTGGACAAAATCCATGTCGCTCGGGACGGGCAGGGCGTGGCGGGCGACAACGACGGCGAACGCCGCATAGCCGCCTCCACCCAGCAGGGCGCAGACGCGGTCTCCGGCGGACCAGCGCGTCACGCCGCCACCAACCTGATCGACCTCTCCCGCGACCTCCAGACCGGGAATGTCCGATGCGCCGGGCGGGGCGGGGTAGCGGCCCATCCGCTGCAGGATGTCGGGCCGGTTGATCCCGGCGGCCCGGACCCGGATGCGAATCTGGCCCGGTCCGGCGACCGGATCGGGACGTTCGGTCAGGACCAGGGACTCCGCGGAACCGGAATCGCCCGCGATCTCGACTACCCGCATTCACCTGCCCCGTTCTTGCAATCGTCCGTATCCGGGCGTTGAAATAGGCTGTTGCGTACCGGATGACCACGAAGGAGGCGGCGATGTTCGAGGATCTGGAGCCCCGTCCGGCGCGCGGAGCCCCTCTGATCGCCCTTACGCGCGAGGATCTGGACGGCTATTCGGTCGAGGACCTGAAACAGCGGATCGCCGGGCTGCAGGCCGAGATCGACCGTTCCAACGCCGCTATCGAAGGCAAGTCGTCGCAACGCAATGCGGCCGACGCCATGTTCAATTTCCGGCCATAGCCCTGACGACCCTCCGTCTGGCATGGCCGTTGCACACCGTGGAAGCGCCGCGCCATGCCGTGCCGGTCGTGATACGGATGCGCCTGTCCCATGAGTCTGGTTGAGTTCATGCCCACTGACGTCCCGATGCTTTCGCCTGGGGGCCGCAGCCGCGCCGCGGTCGTGGACGACTTCGCGCGTTCAGAACTGTTCGACCGCACCTTCCGGGAGGGGATGGAGCTGGTCGAGGAGACCGCATCCTATCTGGACGGCGACGGGCGTCGGGAATCCAAGCTGCTGTCGCGGTCCACGGCCCTGCTCTACGCCGGCGAAAGCATGAAGCTGACCACCCGGTTGATGCAGATCGCCTCATGGCTGCTGGTTCAGCGGGCCGTGCGTGAGGGGGACATGACGGCTGAGGCGGCCTGCGAGGCGCGCTATCGCCTGGCCGACCGCACGGCGGCGACCGGAGTCAGCCATCCGGAACTGCCGATCGCCCTGGTCGAGTATCTGGTGCGGACCGAAAAACTGTACGACCGGGTCCTGCATCTGGATCGGCGCATGTATCTCGACGAGCCCGAAGAGGACGCGGTCAATCCGGTGCAGAGCCAGCTGGACAGGCTGACGGCCGCGTTCCGAATCTAGAAGTCCTACGGCCCGACGTCGTTCGCGACCCGCGCGCCGTCATCGACCGGCTTGGGCAGGCTGAGGGCGATGCCGAGGGCTTCCGCCAGTTTGGCGTCCCGCTCATAGACATCCTCGCGGAAGGCGACGCGGCCCTGGCCGTCGACGAAGGCGGTCCAGTACAGCAGGCGCACGCTGATCTCGCGACCGGTTGAGATACGCTTGGTCTCGCGCGTGTCCTGGGCGTTGTCGAACTGCTCCAGCAGGACCGGATCGGGGGACAGCAGCAGGCGGGCGAAGTCGACCGCGCCCTGGACCCGCACGCAACCGTGGCTGCGCTGGCGCATGGCCAGGTTGAAGACGGCCTTGGACGGGGTGTCGTGCAGGAAGATGGCGTAGCTGTCGCGCAACTCGAACTTCACATAGCCGAGGGCCGCGTTGGGGCCGGCGCGCTGGATCACCGTGCCGTTGGAAATGTACATGTTCTGGCTGGCCAGATAACCGGGGCCGCGCGGCAGGATCTCGTTTCGGGCGATCGAGGCGGGGACATACCAGGGCGGATTGGCCACGACCGAGGCAAACGGCTTCTCGAGGCTGGGCGTCTGGTTGCTGGGAGAACCGCAGACGACACGGTTCGAATGAACCGGGCGGCCGTCCTTCCAATAGACCATGATGGCGGCGGCCGTGTTGACCTCGATCCGCTCGGGCGAGACCTCGCGTTTCAGCCAACGGCGGCGTTCCAGGTTCAGAGCGATCTGGCGTGCGCGGTCCTCGGCCGAAGCCGACAGCGAACGCTGGCTGCCGGTGCCGAGCCGGCCATCGGCGACAAGGCCGTGGCGGGCCTGGAAGCCGCGGGCCGCGGCCTGGAGCTCGGGGCCATAGACGATGCCCATTTCGGTTAGCCGTGCGCCGTCGGCGGCGGGCAAGTCGCCCTCGGCGACCAGACGCTGGATCAGCACGGGGATGCGGACATCGCTCATGCCCGGCTCGATGGTCGCGCCCTGACGGAAGGCGGGCCAGCCGCCGTCGCGAATCAGGCGACGATAGCGGACATAGCCGGCGGAAAGGTTGGAATAGCCGATGTCGGTCGGAGCCAGCCCTTCAAACCAGTCGACAAGACGGTTCTGGGCGAGCGCGTCGTTCAGCCCGACGGGCAGGTCGACGCGGTTCTTCTGCATCTCCCAAAGGTCTTCGACGGTCTCGGGGCGAACCCGGCCCTCGGCGAGAACCCGGCCATAGCCCATGGCGGCGGCGGTGGTGCGCATTTCGGCGGCGTCGGGCGCCGATGCGAGGGCTTCGAAGTCGAAATAGTCGGTTTGGGAAAGACCATGGCGCTCGGCGCGGCCGGCGGCGGTCTGGAGTGCGCGGAGGCGTTCGGGCGTCCAGACGGGACGCCAGCCGTTCAACTCATAGAAGGCGCGGACATCGGGCTGGATCGTCGCCGGCAGGCGCGCCAGCTGATCGTTGAAGCTGTCATAGAAGGCGACAGCGCCCGGGTCGCGGGTCTGGGCCCGGGCCGCCAGTCCAATGGTCGACGCAAAAGCCGACACGGCCGCGCCCAGTCCCAGTTGCCGTCGATTCATCGTCAAGATCTCTTCGCCCGCTTCGACACGGGACCCCACGTCCACGCCCCCGAAGCCAACGCCACCATGTTATCGGCGTTCCGGGCAAACAGAAAGGCGCCGGTCCGGAGACCGACGCCTTTGTGGTCGTCTTGCCGCAGGGTGTGGCCCGAAAGCCCGGCCCGCGCGGAACAGCCCTACTTCTTGATGAAGCCGGCGAACTTGTTGTTGAAGCGCGAAACGCGACCGCCGCGGTCCAGCAGGTGCTGGTTGCCGCCGGTCCAGGCCGGGTGGGTCAACGGATCGATATCCAGGTTCAGGACGGCGCCTTCCTTCTGGTAGGTCGAGCGCGTCTGATAGGTCGTACCATCGGTCATCGTCACGGTGATGAAGTGGTAGTCGGGGTGCGTATCCGCCTTCATGGTCCTGGTCCGGTCTCTGCGCGATGACGATGCCGACCGTCGGAGCGCGAAAATGAGAAATCCCGCCATTTGGGGCGGGAATGAGCGGCGGCGTTTACACCGGGGGCCGTTCCGGGGCAAGAGGCGCGCGCCATGACAGATGCAACCGCCAATCCCGACGCCGCCGCCGACATCCGGGGACGACCCGGCGCGGGCGCCCAACTGGCCGAACAGATGGGCGAGGCCGGAGAGCGCCGGGAGCGGCGCCGGGACGTTCGCCCGCTCGGCCGGTTGTTCCCCTATGCGATGCGGCACAAGGGCCATGTCGCCATGGCCGGGTTCTGGCTGATCATGTCCACAGCCGCCTCTCTGGCCCTGACGGCCGCCGCCCGCGGCGCGATCGACAATGGATTCGAGAACAACGGGGCGCAGTTGAACCTGTGGTTCCTGCTGCTCGGCGCCAACGCCCTGTTCCTCGGCTTCGCCACGGCGGTCCGCTACTATTTCGTCACCAAGACCGGCGAGCGGGTCATCGCCGACCTGCGCAAGGGGCTGTTCGGGCGGATCCTGACGCTGGACCCGGCCTTTTACGCCTCGATGCGGACGGGCGAGGTGCTGTCGCGCCTGACCACCGACATCGCCCTGGTTGAGACCCTGCTGACGACCTCGGTGTCGTTCGCCCTGCGCAATTTCCTGACCCTGGTCGGCGGGACGGCGCTGCTGTTCGTGGTCAGTCCCAAGCTGACCGGCATGGTGCTGCTGGTGGTGCCGCTGCTGCTGGGACCGATCTTCCTGTTCGGGCGGACGGTGCGAAAGCTGACGGTCGCCTCTCAGGACCGGTTCGCCAACGCCGTTGGCTTCGCCGGCGAGAGCGTGGACGCGATCGAGACGGTGCAGGCCTTCGGGCGCGAAGCCAGCGCCATCGAGCGCTTCGGCGCCGCGGTAGAGGCGGCGTTCGGCGTCTCGCTGGTGCGGATGAAGGCGCGGGCCTTGATGACCGCCATGATCATCGTGGTGATGTTCGGCGGCGTGACCCTGGTGCTGTGGCTGGGCGCCCAGGATGTGATCGCCGGACGGATGACGCCGGGGGCCCTGCTGCAGTTCGTGCTGCTGTCGGTGTTCGCCGCCGGGGCGGTCGGGGCGCTGGGCGAGAGCTGGGGCGACGTGCAGAAGGCCGCCGGGGCCATGGAGCGGATTGACGAACTGATGCGCAGCGAGGCGGCCATCCGCCCGCCCGAGACGCCCGTGGTCCTGCCCGAGCCGCCAACCGGCGAGGTTTCGATGTCCGCCGTCCAGTTCGCCTATCCGGGACGACCCGACCTGCCGGCGCTCAAGGGCTTCTCGCTGACGGTGCGGCCGGGTGAGACGGTGGCGCTGGTCGGGCCGTCGGGCGCGGGCAAGAGCACGGTCTTCCGCCTGCTGCTGCGATTCTACGATCCGCAGGCCGGCGTCGTCTCGGTGGACGGGGTGGATGTGCGTTCCGCCGATCCTGTCGCGGTGCGCGGCCGGTTCGCCTGGGTGTCGCAGGAGGCGCCGCTGTTCTCGGGTTCCGCCAGCGAAAACATCCGCTTCGGACGCGAGGACGCCAGCGACGAGGCGGTTCGCGCCGCCGCCGAAGAGGCGCAGGCGCTGGGCTTTGTCGAAGCCCTGCCGGAAGGGTTCGATACCCCGCTTGGCGAACGCGGCAAGAGCCTGTCGGGCGGCCAGCGTCAGCGGATGGCCATCGCCCGGGCGCTGGTCCGCGATGCCCCGATCCTGCTGCTGGACGAGGCGACCTCGGCGCTGGACGCCGAGAACGAACGGCTGGTGCAGGCGGCGCTGGATCAGGCCATGCAGGGCCGGACGACCATCGTCATCGCCCACCGTCTGGCCACCGTGTTGCGGGCCGACCGGATCGTGGTGATGGAGGACGGCCGGGTGGTGCAGGAAGGCACGCACCAGTCGCTTATGGCCCAGGGCGGCCTGTACGCCCGTCTGGCCGAGCTCCAGTTCCGGGCCGATTAGGCGGTCAGGGCCGGGTCGAGGTATTTGAGGTTGGCCTGACGAACCTGGGCCGCCGCCTCATCATAAAGGAAGGGCAGGAAGGCGAACCGTTCGCCCTTCGTGACCGTCATGGCCTCGTGCAGGATCGAGCAGGAGAAGACCACCGCACCGCCGGGCGGGGGACGCCAGGTGTGCGGCCCGAATTCGGGGAACCGCAGATCGCCGCCCTCATAGTCCGCGTTCAGATTGATCGAGACCGCGAACCGCCGGTGGGCCGTGCCCCTGGTGGTGTTGTCGCGATGCGGGCGGAAGAAGCCGCCGGTTTCGGCGTCATAGCGGGCGACCAGATAGCGTTCGATCCGCGTGGCCTTGAAGTTGAAGGCCTTCTGGATCTGCGGCAGCAGGCGGCGGGTCAGCCGGGCGACGACCTGCTTCTGCAGCGTCTCATCCTCGATGAGCACATCCGAGCGGCGCTTGTGGTCCTTGTCCGTCATCAGGGTGGTGACGCCATCCACCTCGCGCATGAAGCCGGAGGGCTGTCCCCCGATCCCGCGGTAGAGGGCGATCAGTTGCTCGCAGAAGGCGGGTTCGAAGATGCGCGGCGTCAACAGCACAGGCGCGGAGCCCTCGGGTCCGCCGTGGCGTCCGGGCGGCGGCAGGGTCGGAGTCCGGTCGACAAGCGCGGCAGCCTGGTCCGCCCCGACGATCGCCATGACGTGCAGGGCCGGGTCGACCAGGCACCAGCGTTCAGCGTCAACGGCGTCATAGAGGGCGGCGACCGCGCCATCCTCGTCGAACAGGAAGCGCAGCCCGGGGAGACTGTTCTCGCGCTTCCTGCGGCCCTTGTCCTTGCCGACAATGACGACGAAGGCGCTGGCGTGAGCGTCGTTGAAGGCCGCGCGCTGCCGTTCGATCGTGGCGAGGGCGCGGGCGACCGCCGGACCAGCCGGAACAATGGCCAACAGCAGATAACGGCCCGCCGCCGCGTCGAAGACGTAGCGGGGATTGCTGACTCCAGCGGTCGCGAAGGTGGGAGCGGGATCGCCGTACAGAAGCGCCATGATCGGCACGATGCACGGGAAACCGCCCCTGCTTCAAGATCGCGTCAGGCTTTCGGCTTCATGCGCAGCCCGCCGATGAGGGCGCCGCCGACGGCATAGACGACCAGCAGATGGCTCCAGTCGATGGGCAGCAGGCCCATGGGGCTGGTCTGGTAGATGAAGCCATAGGCCGAGGTCATCAGGGCGAAGGCGACGCCGGCGACGAGGCCGATCTTCAGGCCGCCCATCCAGCTCGCGGCGCCGTCACGGGCGATGAACCAGCCCAGACCGACCATGGTGATGAAGGTCTGGACCAGACCCAGCATCATCCACATCGGATCTCCACCGCTTTCGTCGGAGACGCCGGTGAGGGCCATCCATTTCTCGGCGAAGATCAGGCCGTACCAGAGAAAGCCGATGAAGAAGGCGACCACCGTCGCCACGACAATGCCAAGCCAGTTAAATTTCGCGGTCATCTTGCGCCCTCCCAAGGCCGGCGATGTGTCGCCGTCGGGTGATGCTTACGCCTGACAGGCGAGTGGTCAAGGAACAGTGTTCAGTCGAGCGCGGCGGCAATCCGGTCGGCGAGCGCGCGCAGGACGGCGGCGTCGGCCATCGGGGCGTGGCCATGGCCCTTCATCGGCCGGTCCGTCCAACGCGGGATGATATGGAAATGCAGATGGAAGACGGTCTGGCCTCCGGCCTCACCGTTGAGCTGCATAATCTGGAAGCCATCGGGCGACAGGGCTTTTTCGACGGCGCGGGCCGTGCGCTGGACGGCGGCGGTCAGGCGATCGAGGGCCTCGGGCTCGATCTCAAGCAGGGAGGGGGCGGTCGAGGTCTTCGAGATGACGAGGACATGGCCTTCCGACTGGGGGAAGACGTCCATGAAGGCCAGGACGTGTTCGTCCTCCCAGACATTCGCCGAGGGGATTTCGCCGCGCAGGATCTTTGCGAAGATATTGTCGGGATCGTAGGCGTGGTGAAGGCTCATCGCGGGCTCCGTGGCTCGCCCACACCGTAGCAACCGGCGGCGGAAACGGGGAGCCCGGCGCGCGGTTTCGCGTTATTGTGCCGCTCGAGTCGGGAGAGAGCCATGCTTCGTTTCATCGTGCAGTTTCTGGTCACCTGCTTCGGCCTGTGGCTGTCGTCGCGGGTCGTGGACGGGGTGGATTTCCTGTCCAACGGATCACTGCTGGCGGCGGCCCTGCTGTTGGGGATCGCCAACGCCGTGGTGCGGCCGATCCTGACCTTCGTCACCTTTCCGCTGACCATCATCACCTTCGGCCTGTTCCTGCTGGTGGTGAACGCCGCCATGATCGGACTGGTGGCCAGCCTGCTGGGCGGGTTCGTGGTCGACGGCCTGTGGGCGGGTATCGGAGCGGCGGTCGTCACCGGCATCGTCAGCTGGATCGCGGGCTGGTTCATCGGCGAGGATCCGAAGCGCGCGGCGGCGACTTGAGACGTCATTCGCCCCTCCGGAAGGGCGACAACTCGGCGGTCATGACGTCGATCTCGGCCGCGACCGCCGGCCGTTCACCTTCCAGATAGCAGGCGACCGGCTCGCGCAGCGCCGGGTCAGCGATGAAATGGGCCGAGAAGACGGGGGAGGGCAGGTAGCCGCGGGCGATCTTGTGCTCGCCCTGCGCTCCGGCCTCGACGCGGGACAGGCCGCGCGAAATCGCGAACTCGATGGCCTGGTAGTAACAGAGCTCGAAATGGAGGAAGGGCACCTCCTCCAATGCGCCCCACTGGCGGCCGTAGAGGGCGTCGCGGCCGATCAGGTTGAGCGCCCCGGCGATGGCGACATCGTCCCGGAAGGCCATCACCAGGGCGATGCGGTCGGCCATGGTCGCGCCGAGGCGGCTGAAGAAGTCGCGGGTCAGATAGGGCCGGCCCCATTTGCGCTCGCCGGTGTCCATGTAGAAGGCGAAGAAGGCGTCCCAGTGCGCTTCCGTGATGTCCGCGCCGGTCAGGACGCGGATGTCGAGCCCGGCCCGGGCCTCGCGGCGTTCGCGGCGGATGGTCTTGCGGCGGCTGGACGACAGGGCCGACAGGAAGTCGTCAAAGGTCGCATAGCCGTCGTTGCGCCAGACGTACTGCATGTCCTGGCGTTGCAGCAGGCCGGCCTCGCCCATGGCGGTCCAGTCGTCCCCGGTCGGGAAGTTGACGTGGAGGGAGGAGACGCCGAGCCGTTCGGTGAGGGCGATCGCGCCCTGCAGCAGGGCTTGGCGGACCGTGGCGGCGTCAGCCCCGGGATGGGCGAGGAAGCGCGGGCCGGTGACCGGGGTGAAGGGAACGGCAGCCAGCAGCTTGGGATAGTAGCGACCGCCGGCGCGCTCGTATGCATCGGCCCAGCTGTGGTCGAAGACGTATTCGCCCTGGCTGTGACCCTTGAGCCAGAGAGGCATGACGCCGAGGACCCGGTCAGTCGCGTCGCGGACGGCGAGGTGGCGGCCGGCCCAGCCCTCGGCGGGGACGGCGCTGCCGGAGGTCTCGCAAGCATCCAGAAAGTCGAAGGAGACGAACGGGTCGCCGGTGGGAGCCGCGCAGGCATCCCAGGCCTCGCGGCCTATGTCGGCGACCCGGTTGTGGACCTGGATCTGGAAACTCAATTCCGCTCATCCCGGCGAAAGCCGGGACCCGGTTCTGTCCAGCTTGACGCCGGCGTTCGGGGATTGGCGGCTGTACGCATCAGGCTGCACCGTTCACCCAAAGCACTGGGTCCCGGCTTTCGCCGGGATGAGCGGAATATGTCCGCAACAGGACCGATCAGCGAACTTCCACGATGGCGTCCACCTCGACCGCGAAGCCGAGGGGGAGTTTGTAGACGCCGACGGCCGAGCGGGCGTGGCGGCCCTTGTCGCCGAATACCTCGACCATCAGGTCCGAGCAGCCGTTGATGACGGCGGGAATGGCGATGAAGTCGCCGGCGGCCTGGACGAAGCCGCCCAGTTTGACGACGCGGACGACGCGCTCGAGATCGCCGTCGAGGGCGGCGCTGATCTGGGCCAGCAGGTTGACGCCGCACATGCGGGCGGCGGCCTGGGCCTGTTCCGGGGTGACGTCGTCGCCGACCGTGCCCTTGATCCCGCCCGCGGCGTCGTTCGACAGCTGGCCCGAGATGTGGACCAGGTTGCCGGTCTGCACATAGGGCACATAGTTGGCGACGGCCCTGGCGGGTTCCGGCAGGCTGATGCCGAGTTCGGCGAGGCGGGCGGTGACGGTCATGGGCAGGGCTCCTGAAGGTTCGGCGGCGGTTTAGCGCGGGTTGAGGCGTGCGTCATCGCTCTTCGGCGTTTCCGCGGAAAAGTGAGGGGAGGGCGCGGGGCGGCCGGGCCTCGCCCGGTGCTTTGATTGTTTTACCGTTTCGACGAAGCAGACCTGCCCCGCGCAGCCGTTTTCCACGCGCCCCGCCGGCTGGCGGCCGTTCTCGGGCCTCACCGGCTGCCCGGCCCGCCCTTGCGGGAAGACCGGACGGCGGAACGTGCTGACTGTGTCAGTAGCGGTTCCATCCCCAGGCGCGCGGCGAGCAAGCAGAGGCCATCCATCGACCTCCACGAGGACCCCCGGGCTCTCCTCCGCCCGGGCTTCATCGCTCGACCACAGCCCGCCGCCATCGAGGAGCGTGGATCCGACGCCCTCCCCACCGACGGGATGGGCCGGAGTCTAGGCCGGGGGCCAGCTGTGGCGGGATAAGGACGCTGTATTTTTTTGAAGGCGTGCAGAATCAGATGGTTGGCGGCGCGGGATATGCTGACAATCGGCGGATTGGCAGCATAGTTCCTGTCTCCTCCCTGTCGCGCAGCGATGGGGAGGTGGCGCGGCGCACCTTG
>NZ_JBHYDN010000014.1:0-71449 GCF_051860745.1 Brevundimonas sp. | reverse complement strand
TCAGCAGGAGCCTATGCTCCCGCAGGGGTGGAGAGCCGTCCACAGCATCAGTTGCAGACGTCAGTAGCCGAAGGGGAGTCACCACCTCTGTAGCTAGTCTCAGTGCCGCGCCCTATCCGAAGCCATGTGGAGACAAGTTGTCATTGGACTGCCAGCGCCGGAGCTTGACAATCATCATGCCGGTCGGTCGCTATCGTTGCTATGGTGGCGGTTGAAACTGCAGGCGGGGGGAGCCGTACGATGCAGCAATCGCAATCAATCGGCGAGTTTGCGCAGTGCGGATGGTCAACCCAGACCTCATATCCAGACGGACGCGGCGTGAAATGAGGATGGCGGTTACGGCGCGATTTAGGGATGAACGCTGATGTCTCCCAGGCAGTCTAGACGCGTGGTCACCGGGTCAGCCTGGGCGCAACGGTGCACGGCCTGGCTAAGCGATCAGGTCGGCGACCTGTTTCCAGGCTATTTCGCCTTGGTGATGGCCACCGGCATCATTTCCAACACCCTGTATTTCGAGGGCCAGCCTGCGCTCTCGAACCTTCTCTTCACCGCCAATGTGTTCGCCTACGCCTGGCTGGTACTGCTGACGGTGATACGTGTTCTGCGGTTCAGGACGGCGCTCTGGGCCGACCTTACCAATCCGGCTCTCGTCTTCGCGTTCTTCACCATTGTGGCCGGTAGCGATGTGCTCGGCATCGGCATGAATCTGCGCGGGTTCGGTCAGGTCGCCCTGGCCCTGTGGATTTTCGCCCTCGTCCTGTGGTTTTGTCTCATCTATTTCAGTTTTGCAGTCCTGACGTTTCTCAATACGGCCCAAGGCGCGAATGTGGTCCACGGCGGTTGGCTGATCGCGATCGTGGGAACGCAGTCTCTGGTTATTCTGGGGGCCGCCCTGGTCCCTGCGCAAGGGGACGCGGCGCCGTTGCTGTTCGTGTTCATCCACATGCTGTGGGGCGTGGGCTTGGGACTCTACGGCATCTTCATCACATTGTTCGCGTACCGTATTTTCTTCTTCGATGTGGGGCCGAAGGATATTACCCCGCTCGTGTGGGTGATCATGGGAGCAGCCGCGATCAGCACCAATGCCGGCTCGGTCCTGATCATGAGTGACACCGGCGTCCCGTTCCTGATCTCCATGCGTCCGTTTATCGACGGCGTGACCCTGATCATGTGGGCTTGGGCCACATGGTGGATTCCATTGCTGCTGTTGTTCGGCATCTGGAAACATGGGGTGCACCGCGCGCCGCTGGTCTACACACCGATGCTCTGGAGCCTCGTCTTCCCGCTTGGCATGTATGCGTTGGCGAGCCTGCGGCTTTCACTGGCGTCAGAGATCGCCGCTTTGAAGACCATCGCCGAGGCTATGGTCTGGGTCGCCCTGGCAGCCTGGGCAGTAACCGCGAGCGCGCTTGCCGGCTCTGTGTGGCGAGGCCTGCGAATACATTCTGAGACGGGCCGGGACGTGGCACGGCCTTCATAGGCCGAGCGCGGTCTCCAGCAGGTTCAACTGTAGAAACCCCGTGACGAGGAGGGTGTTGGCCGCCCAGGTGATGGTGAGCAGCCTTGCGATCATATGCCAGACTGACGTGCCGGCCGCCGAACACCGCCAGATCGCGGTCAGGATCCATACCGTGTAGGCCAAGAATGCAATGAGCAGGATTTCCTGTACCCAGACGCCATCGCGGTAGAACGCATAAATAAACGCCGTTATCATCAGTGCACTGATAAAAACGCCATAGCCCCAGAACACTTGGCCCAAAGGCGCATCGCCATTCCAGGCACGAATCGGTGATGCGAATAGTCCCGTCATCGCCCCCCCACGGTTTCCGGTCGCAGTGTCCGATTTTGGTTGGTTCAAGGCCAATCCTCCAGTTGCGGGGTTCGGAATCGCACCGAACGAAACCCCGGCGAACAGACGGGCGGGACTGTAGCACAGCTTTCCGATTCAGAGAATTCGCCTGAAGCTCGCGATGGTATCGCGAGAATCCGCTAAGTCGAGGCCGGGGTTCAGCCTAGCGCGTGTAGTATCGGCTGGCCCATGCCCAGCAGGTGCGGGCCCCAACCCTGAAGCCCGGCAATGGGTGCTGTCAAGTTGACGAAATTCAAGCCAGCGGAAGTACTCGGAACCCCCATTTTGGCGGTCAGTTCGGCTGCAAATTCAGACGAGCCAGCCGCGGGCTTGGCTCCCCGGCTCGTGGGCGAATACTCATATCTGCGTTAACCTGATTAAACCGATAGGTCCGCCTTCCCACCCTCAAGCGACATCCAACCGGTCCGCTTCCAGCAACCGGAAAACGCCCGTCTCCAGCAAGCCTCACTCAAACAACTCCCCGCTCTCCTCCGCCCCCTCCACCACCGCCCGCGCCAGCGCCCGCGTCACCGGCTTGTGCAGGGCGTCCAGCCGTTCGACGACAGCCGCCGCCGCCGCCGCCGACCGGTCGATGCGGCGCAGCAGATAGGGGATGACGTCCTTTTGCGGACGGATGCCGCGTTCGGCGAACCGGGCCTCCAGCATGGCCGACAGGACCGCGTCGTCGGGCGCCTCGACGGGGTAGGTCCGGATGGCGTCCAGCCGCGAGCGCAGGTCGGGCAGGGCCGCCTCCCAGCTCGACGGCGCCGATCGCGCCACCAGTAGCAGGGCTCCGCCCGGCGCCTGGGCCAGGTTGATCAGATGAAACAGGGTTTCGTCGTCGACGTCCCGGGCCGGGTCCAGCAGCACCGGCCGTCCCTCCAGCTCCATCGGATCGATCAGCGCGGCCTCGGCCCCGTGAATGGCTACCGCCCCGACCCGCTCGGCCCAGACCTGCGCCAGCCGGCTCTTGCCGCAACCCGCTGGCCCGCAGATCGCCACTGCGCCGCCGATCAGATTGGGCCAGTCCGCCAGGGCCTCGACGGCGGTCCGGTTGCAGTCCGACACGACGAAGCCCTCGGCCCCCTCGGGCAGGTCGCGTTGCAACGGCAGTCGCATCTGATCGGCGGGCGAGGGGCGGGTGGTCATCCCGTTCATCATAGCAGACCAGAACCCAGGTTCCTCAAGGCTCCGTGGACAAGGTCATCCGCCTGTGGACACGCCCGATACGGGACTCCCGCTCTCCACCGCCCGCCCTTTCGGGGACCGGAAAGCGGGACTCTCGCCCCCTGTGACCGCGTTCCGGGCGTTCGGGCGTCGGCAGCCGCCCTGCGGCCCGGACCTTCGCGCGGCCCGTGTTCGCGGCCCCTGACATGCCGCGTCTGCGCCATCCTGAGGCCTCCGTCCGTTTCTGACGCGCCGCCGTGTTTTGATCGCAAGGGAAGGGATGACGGGAGGTCGAATGTCTCGAGAGTGGCGGAATTTGCATTTTTCAGCCGGGCCGGATTCCGGCATGGCTTTCGGGACCCCGCAAACCTTGACTTTCCGGGGCGATGATGCGCCCTTCCGGCCTCCCGAATTGCGCCGTTTGCGGCCCGTAATCCAAGACGAATTGACCATGCACGCCTACCGCTCCCACACCTGCGGCGCCCTGCGTTTGACCGACGCGGGCTCCAACGTCCGCCTGTCCGGCTGGGTGCACCGCAAGCGCGACCACGGCGGCCTGCTGTTCATCGATCTGCGCGACCACTACGGCCTGACCCAGCTGGTGCTGCACCCCGAGACCCCGGGCTTCGAGGCCGTCGAACGCCTGCGCGCCGAGAGCGTCATCCGCGTCGACGGCGAGGTCGTGGCCCGCGAAGGCTCGGTGGTGAACCCCAACCTGCCCACCGGCGAGATCGAGCTGCGCGTCACCGGCGTCGAGGTCCTGTCCGAAGCGGCCGAACTGCCGCTGCCGGTGTTCGGCGAGCCCGAATACCCCGAGGACATCCGCCTCAAGCACCGCTACCTCGACCTGCGCCGCGAGACCCTGCACAAGAACATCGTCCTGCGCTCGCGCGTCATCTCCTCGATCCGCCAGCGCATGGTCGGTCAGGGCTTCCTCGAATACCAGACTCCCATCCTGACGGCCTCATCGCCCGAGGGCGCCCGCGACTTCCTCGTGCCGTCGCGCCTGCATCCGGGCAAATTCTACGCCCTGCCGCAGGCCCCGCAGCAGTTCAAACAGCTGCTCATGGTCTCGGGCTTCGACCGCTATTTCCAGATCGCCCCCTGTTTCCGCGACGAGGACCTGCGCGCCGACCGCTCGCTGGAATTCTACCAGCTCGACGTCGAGATGAGCTTCGTTACGCAAGAGGATGTCTTCGCCGCCATCGAGCCCGTCATGCACGGCGTGTTCGAGGAGTTCGCCGACGGCAAGACGGTCGATCCCTATCCCTTCGTTCGCATCCCCTATCGCGAGAGCATCGCCCTGTTCGGCACCGACAAGCCGGACCTGCGCAACCCGATCGAGATGTCCGACGTCAGCGACCATTTCCGCGACGGCGGCTTCGGCCTGTTCAACAAGATCCTCGCCGGCGACGCGAAGAACGCCGTCTGGGCCATTCCGGCGCCGACCGGCGGCTCGCGCGCCTTCTGCGACCGCATGAACGCCTGGGCCCAGGGCGAGGGCCAACCCGGCCTCGGCTACATCTTCTGGTCCGAGGACCAGGGCGGCTGGGGCGGCCCGATCGCCAAGAACCTCGGCGCCGAGGCGGCCGACGCCCTGATGAAGTCGCTGGCCATGGGCAAGGGCGACGCCGCCTTCTTCACCGCCGGCGACCCGTCCGTCTTCTACAAATTCGCCGGGAACGCCCGCACCAAGCTGGGACAGGACCTGAACCTGATCTCGGACGACGAGTTCAAATTCTGCTGGATCGTCGACTTCCCCATGTTCGAGTGGAGCGAGGAAGAGAAGAAGGTCGACTTCTCGCACAACCCCTTCTCGATGCCGCAGGGCGAGATGGAGGCCCTTACGACCAGGGACCCGCTCGACATCCTCGCCTACCAGTATGACATCGTCTGCAACGGCTATGAGCTGTGCTCGGGCGCGATCCGGAACCACAAGGCCGAGATCATGCTGAAGGCCTTCGAGATCGCCGGCTATGACGCTTCGGTGGTCGAGGACCAGTTCGGCGGCATGCTCAACGCCTTCCGCTATGGCGCGCCCCCGCACGGCGGTCTGGCTCCCGGCATCGACCGCATCGTCATGCTGCTGGCCAACCAGACCGCCATCCGCGAGGTCATCGCCTTCCCGCTGAACCAGCAGGGCCAGGATCTGCTGATGAGCGCGCCGTCGGATGCGGCCGAGCGTCAGTACAAGGAACTGCACATCCGTGCGGCCCTGCCGATCAAGGTCTGACGACAGAGGTCAGCGGTCGGCGCTGGCCACGACCAGGTTGCGCGAACGCGGCGGGACCGGCGGCGCCGGCGGGGTCGGGGGCGCGATCCGCACCCCGCTGATGCCGCGGCAGACCCGGACCGTCAATCGGCCGGGGAGACGGGTGGCGCCGTCGCCGCAGGTGCGGCTGATCTGCGTCTGGCTCAGCCCGCGGGCGCCCGAGAGGTCCGCGCCGCGGATATCGGTGCGGTTCATCTCGGCGTCTTCGAAGTCGGCGCCGGCGAAATTGCCGCCAGTCAGGCGCGCGCCGTTCAGGGTTGCGCCGCTGAAGTCCGCCGAGCGGAAGTCGCCGTTCGACAGGTTGGACATCGCGATCTCCGCCCCGGAAAAGTCCGCCGAGCGGGCGTTGACGTTGGCCAGCGTGGCGGCGTTCACCTCGGCGCCTTCCAGGTCCGCGCCGGTCAGGACGGCGCCGTTCATATTGGCGCCGTTCAGGACCGCGCCCGTCAGGTCGGCCCCGGTCAGGCGCACCCGCACCAGGGTCGCGCCCATGGCCTCGGCGCCCGACAGGTCGGCGCCAGCGAAACTGGCCCCGGTGAAGTTGGCGCCAACCATTTCGGCGCCTGACAGATCAGCACGGCTGAAGTCACTGCCAGAGAAATTTGATCCCCTCAGCTCCGCACCACGCAGATTGGCGCCGACCAGGGTGGCGTTGGTGAAGATCGCGCCGGTGAAGGCCGCGCCGGTCAGATCCCGGCCGGACAGTTCGCAGCGGTGGCAGGTCCCGCCCAGCGACACCATCCGGGCGACGTCGCGATCCTGGTACTGGAACTGGAACTGGATTTCGGCGCTGGCCGAACCCGCGGCGGCGAGGGCCGCCATCGCGGCGCCCAGCGCGAGGCCGACGGTCGAGAGGCGACGGAACAGGGGGGAAGCCATCTGTTTCACGCCCCTTTCATGACTTCAAACATCGGCAAACCCTACTTAATTCGCTGTAAGGTCCGAGGCCTTCTAGCAGCGGGGAATCGACAGGCCGCCCGGCAGTTGCGTCGCCTCGTCGCCGCAGGCCCGGTTCAGTCGGGCCTGGGTCAGGCCCGTCGCGCGCCGCAGCGACGCCCCCGAGAAATTGGCCCCGGTCAGGGTCGCGCCCGAGAAGGCCGCGCCGTCCAGATGGGCGCCCACGAAGCTGGCGTTGGTCATGTTGGCGCCCGAGAAATTCGAGCCGGAGAAGACGGCGCCATAGGCCTGGACGTCCCGCAGGTCGGCGTTGGAGAAGCGGGTCCGGTTCATCACAGTCAGGCTCAGATCCGCCTGACGCAGTCTTGCACCCGACAGGTTCAGGCCGCGCGCCTCCAGTCCCGACAGGGGGGCCTGGAACAGGTTGCAGCCGGAACAGCTCGCGCCGGCGCGCACCCGTGCGATCTGGACCGCGTTCTGGGCGACAGCGGGGAGGGCGACGGCGACAAGTGCAGCGACGGCGGCTGCGGTCAGAATCGGCTTCATGGCGGGCTCCGGTCACGGCGTCGTAGGTGGATTGACGCAGAGCATCATGGCGCCAAATCGTTGATCAACCCTGCATCGACGGCGCTGCCCCGCATGTGTCGCAGATCCATCCAGCGCCGCGCTGCTGTAACGAGAAATCGCCGCAGGCCGGACAGGCGACCGCCTCGGTGGATGCATGGGACGTGACCGGCGCCTCCCGCTTCTGGCCGAAGGGCAGGACGACCAGATTGTCCGGCGCCGCGCCGCGGGCAAAGCCCTTGGAGATGAACCGGGCGGCAGGGACAGCTTCCGGTGCGTCGCCATCGCCTTCCAGCGTGCCCAGGCCGTTGCCGCTGAGCGGATCGGGCTCCGCGTTGGCCAGTTCATGACGGTCCAGATAGGACACGCCCAGTTCGCGGAAGATGTAGTCGAGGATCGAAGTCGCGGACTTGATCGAGTCATTGCCTGTCACGACTCCGGCGGGCTCGAACCGGGTGAAGATGAAAGCGTCGACGAACTCTTCCAGCGGCACGCCGTACTGGAGGCCGATCGAGATTGCGATGGCGAAATTGTTCATCAGCGAGCGGAAGGCGGCGCCTTCCTTGTGCATGTCGATGAAGATCTCGCCGAGTTCACCGTCCTCGTATTCGCCGGTGTGGATATAGACCTTGTGCCCGCCGACGGCCGCCTTCTGGATATAGCCCTTGCGGCGATCGGGCAGTTTGCGGCGGGTGCGCTCCCGCTCGACGACCTTTTCCACCACCCTCTCGACGGCCCTGGTCTCCGGTTCCCAGCGGCGTGGTCGGGCTGCCGGATCGGGCTCGACCAGATCGAGCAGCGGTCCCGCAGGAGGTGCGGCTCGCATCAGCCGGATGGCGCGCCGCCCGTCCCGAGCGGCGTCGGCCAGCAGACGCGCGGCCTGCGCCGGCGTGGTGCGCCAGTCGATCACCGTCGGCGCCGTGTCGGGGATCGCGCTGACGGCTTCCAGCCCGGCGCGAAGCGCCGCTTCGAAGGCGGCAGGATCCGACAAGACGGGCTCAAGGATCGCTGGAGCGCCGTCCCAGCCCGCCAGATCGGGATGGCCAAAGGCCCAGGCCTCGGCGAGGGCGACCTCCTCGACGGAGAAGCCGAGTTGCGGCAACAGATCACCCACGGCGCCGTCGAAGCCCAGCACGTCGCGCACGAAGCCGGGGTCCAACACCGGTGCCCGGAAGGCGTCGTTGAGGCTGTCGACCTGTGCGAGCGCCTGCTCCAGCCCTTCGAGCTCCACATCTGTAAAGCCCCTTGCTCGCAAGGCTGTATGGTCGACGCCCGGCGCATCGACGAGGGTGCGGCGACCGAACAGGCGGCGTTCAGCAGCCTCGACGTCGCCATTGTGTCGTTCGATCGCAGCGGCCAGGGAGGGCCGCAAGCGCCGTGCGACGCCGCCGTCCACGGTCTGCCAGGTCTCGAAGACCGAGAGTCGCGACAGGCCCAGCCGAAGGCCGGCCTCCAGGTCATCGACGAAGAGAGCGGCCGAAGCGTCTCCTGCCGCCGTACGCACCAGCTCCGCCAGCTGGTCCGCGCGGGACACCTCTGCAGGAGAGGCGCTGTTGAGCACGAGATCGGCCATACCGCCGAGTCCGAAGGCCACGACTGTGGCGCCGCCATCCGTGAGAGCTGTCGTCCAGAGGCGCACGAGATTCCGGAGCGCCGGTTCGAATTCTGTTCCGACGACCTTCTCCAGCGCGGGAAGGGACAGAAGAACCGCCGGCGCCCGCCTGGCGTCCGACAGGGCTTCGGCTGTCTCCGGATCGAAGGTGAGGATCAGGTCGCCGTCCAGGGCGGCCTCGGCCGCCGCCAGCGCTTCCGGCGCGCCGGAGGCGATCATGGCGCGGTCGGCGAGCGCCAGACGGGGCGGCGACGGCGCAAGGGGCAGGGAGGCGACGTCGAATCGCTCGCCCTGCATAGCGCGCACGATGTCGGCGTCGGCCGCCCCGGTCCGACGCGCGGCGAGCGCTGCCCGCGCCAGGGAGGGATTTCTCCGGGGGTCGGCGCAGTCCACACGCGGGCCTTCGCAGCGGGACACCGCGTCGGCCACGCGCTCCAGCGCCTTGGCAACTGCTTCGACGGCGCCGGCGGTCAGTCGTTCGCCTCGTCGCAGAGCCGACTCCGCCCGCAGTCTGCGCGCCGCGTCGGGTTCCGACAGATCGATCAGACCGACGGCGAATCCCGATGTCCTGGCGGGTGAGGCGAGCCCCAGCAGCATGGTCGCCGCCAACGCGCCCGCCCTGTCGGGGCCAAGACGTCGGCTCCAGGCGACCGCAATTTCGGCCAGGGCATCTTCGCCGTCCGTCGTCAGACCCTCGGCGTCGGCCCAATCCAGCCAGGCCTCGACCTGGACATCGGTCCAGCCCTCAGGCGCGCGCACGGCGACGATCCGGTCCGCGCGCTCGATCTCGCGGACGGGTCGATGCATCGCGGCGGCGAGGGAGGCGAAGGGAAAGCGCATGCGGCGGACTCGACGTGGCCTTTCGGCCAGACTAGCGGCACGCCGGGTATCGCGGCAATAAATCTGGCGTGTCCGCGGGTGGTTACCCCCAAGATGTTGAGGTTGAAGGGGCTCGCGCGGTGCTGGACGCCGGCTTCGCCACTTTCTATGATGCGGCAGCGTCCCCGGCCCCCGCCGGGCGACCGAGCGTGAGTGGATTCCCGACGTGCTAGGCAGGATCTTCGGCTGGACCAGCGGCGCCACCATCGGCACCTTCTTCACCATCGCCAAGCGCGGTGAGCATGTGGGGACGGACGAGTTCGGCAACCGCTACTACCTGTCGCGCGACAGCTCGAGCTATGATGGCCGCCGTCGCCGTTGGGTGACCTACAACGGCTATGCCGACGCCTCGAAAGTGCCGCCGGATTGGCATGGCTGGCTGCACTACACCTATGACGAATTGCCGACTGATCAGCCCCTGCCGCGCCGGGCCTGGGAAGAGGATCATCTGCCCAATCTGACCGGCACCCCAATGGCCTGGAGGCCGAAAGGCTCACTCGCCGCCGATGGCGTGCGGCCGCCGGCGACCGGCGACTACGAAGCCTGGCGTCCAGAATGACCCTGCGCGGGGCGATCCTGGCGGGCGTGACCGCGGCGGCGCTTCTGGCGTCAGGCGGGGTTCTGGCCTCGGCCCTCAATGACCTGCCCCAGGACGCGGTTCCGATCCAGGACCCGACAGCTGCCCTCAACCGCCAGACGACATCCCAGGCTCCGCCGATTGAGCCCGCGCCGGAAGCCGCGCCGGCGCCGGCCTCGCCGATCGCCGTGACCCCGGTCACGCCGCCCATCGTGATCGCCGAAGCCGGGGAGAAGGAAGTCGAGGAAGAGAAGGCTGAGGAGGCGCCGGAGAAGCGCGTTGATACGCCGGCCGCACCCGCCCGCCGCCAGCGTCGCCGCGTGGCGATCGTCGAAGCCATCGACAAGATCACCGCCGAATCGATGCGGTTCGAGGTCGAGGTCGGAGGCCGCCCGGTCCGGTTCCAGCGGACGCTGATCTTCACCGCCCGGGCCTGCGAGGTCTCGGCGCCCGATGAGCAGGTGGCGGACGCCGTGGCCTATCTGGAAGTCAGTCTGCAACCGCGCGGCGTCATCCAGATCAATGAACCGCGCCAGATATTCCGAGGCTGGATGTTCGCCTCTTCGCCCGCGATCAACGGGCTGCAGCATCCGATCTATGACGCCTGGATCGTCGGCTGCAAGGCGTAGAACAGCGCCTCTGACCCGGTCATCGGGTCGAACAGCGAACGGGTGTTGGGCCGCAACAGACGGGCCGTCCGCAGCAGTTTGAGATAGGCCGCCTGCGGCGTCTCGACCGCGCCGAATTGGCTGAGGTGGCCGGTCAGGAACTGGGTGTCCAGCAGCCGCCAGCCGCCGCGCTTCAGCCGGGC
Source organism: Brevundimonas sp. (assembly GCF_051860745.1). GTDB lineage: Bacteria > Pseudomonadota > Alphaproteobacteria > Caulobacterales > Caulobacteraceae > Brevundimonas. The sequence goes on along the minus strand of NZ_JBHYDN010000014.1, from coordinate 60,821 downwards.
GACCAGATGCACCAGAGCGATCTTCGAGGCGTCGCGCTCGCGACTGAACATGCTTTCGCCAAAGAAGGCCCCGCCGAGGGTAACGCCGTACAGCCCGCCGACCAGGGTCTCGTCGCGCCAGCATTCGATGCTGTGGGCGTGGCCGCGAGCGTTCAGTTCGACATAGAGGCGGCGGATCGGGGCGTTGATCCAGCTGTCGTCGCGGCCCGGCCCGGTGGCGGCGCAGGCGTCCAGAACGGCGTCGAAGGCGGTGTCGACCCGTACCGAGACCCCGTCGGCGCGGACCGTGCGCTTCAGCCGGGACGGGACATGAAACCGATCCAGCGGGATGACGCCGCGTTGCTCCGGCTCGACGAGGAAGATGCGCGGGTCGTCGCGGGTCTCGCCCATGGGGAAGACGCCGGTGGCGTAGCAGTTCAGCAGTTCGTCGGGGCCGAAGCCGCCAAAGGGGCCGCCGGCGCTGAAGTCAGGGTCGCTCAGCCTTCACCCTTCTGGCGCTTGGCCCAGTTCTCCAGCCAGTGGATGTCGTAGTCGCCGGACAGGATGTCGGGCTCCTGTAGCAGCTTCTGGAACAGGGGAATGGTGGTGTCGATGCCGCCGATGACCATCTCGTTCAGGCTGCGCTTGAGGCGGGCGATACACTCCTCGCGGTCGCGGCCGTGGACGATCAGCTTGCCGATCAGGCTGTCGTAATAGGGCGGGATCGAATAGCCGGCATAGATGGCGCTATCCAGCCGCACGCCCAGCCCGCCCGGGGCGTGGAAGTCGGTGATGGTGCCCGGCGAAGGGGTAAAGGTCTCGGCGTTCTCGGCGTTGATCCGGCATTCAATGGCGTGGCCGGTGAAGCTCACATCGGCCTGGGTGAACGACAGCGGCAGGCCTGCAGCGATGCGAATCTGCTCGCGCACCAGATCAACGCCGGTGATCATTTCCGTAACAGGATGCTCGACTTGCAGCCGGGTGTTCATCTCGATGAAGAAGAATTCGCCGTCTTCCCAGAGGAATTCGATGGTGCCGACGCCGAGGTAGCCGATCGACGCGATGGCCTTGTTGACGGTCTCGCCGATGGCGACGCGCTCGGTCGCCGACAGGGCCGGCGACGGGGCCTCCTCAAGGATCTTCTGGTGACGGCGCTGCAAGGAGCAGTCGCGCTCGCCGAGGTGGACGACGTTGCCGTGGCTGTCAGCGATGACCTGCAGCTCGATGTGGCGCGGCTTCTGGAGGTAGCGTTCCATATAGACGGCGCCGTTGCCGAAGGCGGCGGTGGCTTCCGACTGGGCGGTCTGGACGGCCTCGACCAGATCGTCGGCGGTCAGGGCCACCTTCATGCCGCGCCCGCCGCCGCCGGCGGCCGCCTTGACGATCAAGGGAAAGCCGATGGTCTTCGAGGCCGCGATGGCGTCCTCGATGGTCTCGACCTCGCCGGCCGAGCCGGGCACGCAGGGGATGCCGGCTTCGAGGACCGTCTGTTTGGCGGTGATCTTGTCGCCCATGACCCGGATATGCTCGGGCCTGGGTCCGATGAAGGTCATGCCGTGGGCTTCAACGATCTCGGCGAAGCGGGCATTCTCGGACAGGAAGCCGTAGCCGGGGTGGATGGCCTGGGCGCCGGTGATCTCGGCCGCGGCGATGATCGAGGGTATGTTCAGATAGGATTTGGCGGCCGGGGCGGGTCCGATGCAGACGCTCTCGTCGGCCAGCCGGACCCACATGGCGCCGCGGTCCGCTTCCGAGTGCACGGCGACGGTGGAGATGCCCATCTCCTTGCAGGCGCGGTGGATGCGCAGGGCGATTTCGCCGCGGTTGGCGATGAGGACCTTGGTGAACATGGCTTACGCCTCGAGCAGAACGAGGGGCTCGCCGAACTCGACCGGCTGGGCGTCGCCGACCATGACTTCCTTCACGACGCCGTCGCGCGGGGACTGGATCGGGTTCATCGTCTTCATGGCCTCGACGATCAACAGGGTCTGGCCCTTCTTGACCTTGTCGCCGGCCTGGCAGAACGGCGGCGCTTCCGGCGAGGCCTGCAAATAGACGGTGCCGACCATCGGTGACTTCACCTCTTCGCCGGCCTTGGCGACGATGGTCGCGGGGTCAGACGGCATGGAGAGCGGGGCCGCGGCAGCGGCGGCCGGGGCGGCGTGGGCGACCGGCGCCGGAGCGGGGGCGTAGTGGACCGGCGCGGCCATGGTCACCTCGCGGGCGACGCGGATACGCAGTTCGCCGCGCTCGACCTCGATCTCGGTCAGGTCAGTGTCATTGAGGATGTCGGCCAGCGACCGCACCAGCGAGGTGTCGATCTCGGCTTCGTTCTTGAGCCTGGGGGCGGGCGTCTTGGATTCGGGCGTTTTTGATAGGGGCATGGGTCGCCTCTTGTTACCTTCTAAACCGAACGGTCGGCGGTGGCGCGGTGTTCCTGCGCCAGCCGGAGAGCGGCCCTGACGGCCAGTTCGTAGCTGAACGGGCCGAAGCCCGAAACCACGCCGGCGGCGACCGGCGACACATAGGAGCGATGCCGGAAGCGTTCGCGCGACGCCGGGTTGGACAGATGACATTCGACGATCGGGATTGTCAGGGTCCTGAGCGCGTCCAGCAGGGCCACCGAGGTGTGGCCATAGCCGGCGGGATTGATGACGAGGGCGGAGGCCTTTTCGCGGGCCTCCTGGACCTGGTCGATCAGTTCGCCCTCGTGATTGGTCTGGCGGAAGACCACGGTCGCGCCGGAGGCCGCCTGTTCGCACAAGGCCTGAACGTCGGCCAGGGTGTCGCGGCCATAGATGTCGGGCTCGCGCACCCCAAGCAGGTTGAGGTTGGGGCCGTTCAGGACGTAGAGGACGGTGTGTTCGGGCATGAGCTCGTGGAACTGCGGGTCCCGACCGGAATCGGACGGGCCTTTTAGCCGAGGCGTGGCGGTTATCAAACCGTCACGCGCAATAGAGTGACGTAACGGCATGCGCCTTCAGGTCAACGGGGAACTCCGCGAAGTTGAAGCGGCGACCATTCTGGCGCTGGTCGAGGAACTGGGGCTGGACGTCCGTAAGGTGGCGGTGGAGCGCAATCTGGAGATCGTGCCGCGGTCGCTGCACGCCACGACGGCGCTGGCCGACGGCGATCGGATCGAGCTGGTGCAGTTCGTGGGTGGGGGCTGATGGCTGTACATTCTTTGCATGGAGCAGTGTCGACACTAGTGGATCGTGTTGTCCGGCGCGCTGACGGCCAAGGCATGACGTTCTCGACCGGCCCCTTGATTGGGCCTTTACCTCCTGAACTGGTAGCGACCGCTGTCGGCGAGATTCGGAAAGTTCTATCCGATGAGAACGTCACCACCAGCTCTCTGAAAGGGGCTCTGAACCGAGCGTCCTCGCGAACCTGGAGTATGGAGTATCCCGATGCAGATGATGCTCGGGAGTATCTCAAGACATTGCTTGAAACCGCGGAGGCGTTCCTTCGCACCGGAAAGTTGGCCCCTTGGTGATGAACGCTAGTCCCTCTTCTTCTGTGCAAGACACCTGGACCGTGGCCGGCCGGACCTTTTCGAGCCGGCTGATCGTTGGCACCGGCAAATACGCGGACTATGCGCAGAACGCGGCGGCGGCCGAGGCGGCGGGGGCGGAGATCGTCACCGTGGCGCTGCGGCGGGTCAACCTGTCTGACCCCAGCCAGCCGATGCTGGTCGACCACGTCAAGCCGGAACGGTTCACCTTCCTGCCCAATACGGCGGGCTGTTTCACCGGCGAGGACGCGGTCAGGACGCTGCGGCTGGCGCGCGAGGCCGGTGGGTGGAATCTGGTCAAGCTGGAAGTGCTGTCGGACAGCGCCCACCTGTATCCGGACATGGTCGAGACCCTGCGGGCGCTGGACCTGCTGGTCGCCGACGGCTTCGACGTCATGGTCTATTGCACCGACGACGTGGTGATGGCGAAGCGGCTGGAGGAGGCCGGGGCGGCGGCCATCATGCCGGCGGCCTCGCCGATCGGCTCCGGCCTCGGCATCCAGAACCGGGTCAATATCCGGCTGATCGTCGAGGGGGCCGGGGTGCCGGTGCTGGTCGACGCCGGCGTGGGCACCGCGTCAGACGCCACGATCGCCATGGAGCTGGGCTGCGACGCGGTGATCGCCAATACGGCCATCGCGGCGGCGAAGGATCCGATCCTGATGGCCTCGGCGATGAAGCATGCGGTGATCGCCGGGCGTCAGGCCTATCTGGCCGGGCGGATGCCGAAGCGGATGTACGCGAGCGCCAGCTCGCCGCTGGGCGGGCTGATCTGAAAAAAGCAGGGTCCAAAGGGTCTAAAGAGTCCAAAGCCGGGGTCGTTCGGGTTCGAAAAAACGCGGTCTAAAGAGTCCAAAGAGTCCAAATCGCCTTCGTCGCGTCGGAGCAGGCGCAATGTAGAGGACTGGCTTCCCAAGGCGGGCTGGAGACGCTGTATTTTTTGAAAGCGCAGCGGGGTCAGTGGGTTGGCGGTGCGGGGTGTGCTGGCAATCCGGGGATTGTGAGCAGGGCTTCGCCCCCAAAATCGCTATCGTCATTCCGGGCGAGGCGAAGCCGAGACCCGGAACCCAGCGGCGCGCGAGAGCGCGAACCTGTCGGGAGCGCGGTTTGGGGATGAAGGCGCAGCGGGACCACCGGTGTTTCGCCGCCGTCGCGGCGCCGCCGGGTTCCGGGTCTCCAAGCCGCTGCGCGTCTCTCCGCCCGGAATGACGATAGCGAGAGGGGTTGGCGGGTTGGCCGCTTGGCGGAATCCGTGGCGCCCGCTAGAGCATCGCTTCCTCCCCCGCGAGACCAGCCATGCACGACATCCGCGCCATTCGAGACCATCCCGCCGCCTTCGTCAGCGGCTGGTCGTCGCGCGGGGTCGAGGGGGCGCAGGCGCTGGTCGATGACATCCTGACGCTGGATACGGCGCTGCGGGCGGCGCAGACGGCGGGGCAGATGGCGCTGGCGCGGCGCAATGAGAGCTCGAAACTGATCGGCGCGGCGATGGGCAAGAAGGACCTCGTCGAGGCCGAGCGGCTCAAGGGCGAGGTCGAGAGCCTGAAGGGCGAGATCGCGGCGGCGGAGGCCGAGGAGCGCGAGCTGTACGCGAAGCTGCTGGGACCGCAGGGGCTGCTGGCGGCGCAGAAGAGCTTGGCGGCGGACGATGTGCCGGACGGCGAGGACGAGGCCGGAAATGTGCTGGTCGGCCAGCCGTGGGGGCGGCCCCGCGAGGGCGGGCCGGCGAAGGATCACGCCGATCTGGGCGAGGCTTTGGGCCTGCTGGACTTCGAGGCGGCGGCGAAGATGTCGGGCTCGCGGTTCGCGGTGATCAAGGGCGGGCTGGCGCGGCTGGAACGGGCCATCGGCCAGTTCATGCTCGATGTGCAGACGGGCGAGCACGGCTATCTGGAGGTTAATCCGCCGTATCTGGTGCGCGACGAGGCGATGTTCGGGACGGGGCAGTTGCCGAAGTTTCACTTGGACATTTTCTCTGCCGGAGCCTTTGATCCGCAGGCGTTCGCAAAGGAAGCCCAGACCGGCAACCGAGCGATGGCGGATGAGGTAAATGCGCGCCTTGATGCTTTGCCTGCTGGGGAGCGACAGGCGGCTTGGGCCGGAATCGTCCAAGAGCTTGGTCAGCGAGACACCGACGCGGCAGTCGCGGCGATTTCCGAGGGCATGTTCCGTGACCGCCACTTTCTCATCCCCACCGCCGAAGTCTCCCTGACCAATCTCGTCCGTGAGCAGATTCTGTCCGAGGACGAGTTGGCCACGCCGATCCGCTACACCGCCCTGACGCCGTGTTTCCGGGCCGAGGCGGGGTCGGCGGGGCGGGATACGCGGGGGCTGATCCGGCAGCACCAGTTCCACAAGGTGGAGATGGTCTCGATCACGAAGCCGGAAGACTCGGAAGAAGAGCATGAGCGGATGGTGCGTTGCGCCGAGGCGGTGCTGGAGAAGCTGGAACTGCCCTATCGGCGGATGCTGCTGTGCAAGGGCGACATGGGGTTTGCGGCGAAGAAGACCTTCGATCTGGAGGTCTGGCTGCCGTCGCAAGGGACCTATCGGGAGATCAGCTCCTGCTCCAACTGCGGGGACTTCCAGTCGCGGCGGATGGATGCGCGCTTCAAGCGGGCCGGAGAGAAGAAAACCGAGTTCGTGCACACGCTGAACGGTTCGGGTCTGGCGGTCGGGCGGACGCTGGTGGCGGTGATGGAGAATTATCAGGAGGCGGACGGGCGGATCCGGGTTCCGGACGCGTTGGTTCCCTATATGCCGAAGGGCATGACGCACATTGGTCCATAGATTATCCGCTCATCCCGGCGAATGCCGGGACCCAGATCACAGGATGGTGGATGGGATCAGTGGATGGGTTTGCTGTTTCGACCGATGGAGTCATTCCATCCGGGTCCCGGCATTCGCCGGGATGAGCGGAGTCAAGGAGTAGCCGAGATGAAAGCCATACTGACCCTGACCGCCGGCGCCTTTCTGGCCGGCTTCGCCCCGGCGCCGGCCGCCGATGTCGATAGCCCCGCGACTACGACGGCAGTGGGCTGGGTGCGGTTCACGGACGGCGAGTTCCAGCTGTACGACCGCGAGGTTGAGGTGCTGCGCCCGTTCGCCCGGCCCTGCCTGTCCGGCGTCGCCTCGCGCGACCTGATGCGCCAGGCGGTTCAGGATCTGGACGGTCAGAAGGTGACGATCACGGGCGCGACCGTCGGCTGGGACCAGGCCGAGCACCACCGGATTGAATTCCGCGGCTCGAACGTGCGTAACGCCTGCGGCGGTGAGACGGTGCTGCTGGCCGACAGCATCCGGCCGGCGAACTAAGGGCTGATCAGAGCTCTATGCGCATCCTCCTCACCAACGACGACGGCATCGAGGCGGAAGGCCTGGAATGCCTTGAGCGGATCGCGCGGACCCTGTCGGACGACGTCTGGGTCTGCGCGCCGCAGACGGAGCAGTCAGGCAAGGGGCGGGGAATCACCCTGACCGAGCCGCTGCGGGTCAACCAGCTGTCGGAGAAGCGGTTTGCGGTGACCGGAACGCCGACCGACTGCATCGTGCTGGCGGTCAATGACCTGATGCCTGAGCGGCCTGATCTGGTGCTGTCGGGGGTCAATCGCGGGCACAATGTCGGCGAGGACTGCTCCTATTCCGGGACGGTGGCGGGGGCGTTGCAGGGTATGGCCTTCGGCATCCGCTCCATCGCCCTGAGCCAGTCGCTGGAACGATTCCACGATGAGGTGACGGCGCACTGGGAGACGGCGGAGGCCTTCGCCCCGGCGATCATTTCGCGCCTGCTGGCCCAGCCGTGGCAGGACGGGGTGGTGATGAACCTGAATTTCCCCGCCAGCCCGCCCGAGGCGGTGACCGAGGTCGAGGTGACGCGGCAGGGCTTTCGCGACATCGGCGAGATGCACGCGGTCAAACGCACCGACCTGAGGGGCCGCGACTATTACTGGATGAGCTTTCGCGGGACGAAGCACGACCATCCGCCGGGGACCGATCTGCGGGCCATGGACGAGGGAAAGATCTCGGTGACGCCGCTGCACATCGACCTGACGCATGCGCCGAGCATCCACGACCTGAAGGGCGTGCTGGGCGGGGCGCCGCCGAAGACGGTGGTGGCGTGAGCGGGGGCATCTCATCTCCCCTTCCCCTCGAGGGGGAAGGGGTCGGGGGATGGGGTGGAGGCAGGCTGAATCCCGCTGTGGCGCGGGAGGCTTCGACCCTGGCAGGTCTGAGCCCGTTGGCGCGCGACTCCAGACAGCCTGCATCCACCCCTCCCAACCCTCCCCCTCGAGGGGAGGGCTTTCGATGAGCTTGAAAGACGACCGCGCCGGACGCTTGATCCTCGGCCTTCGCCAGCAGGGGGTCACGGACCCGCGTGTGCTGGGGGCGATGGAGTCGATCGACCGCGCGGTGTTCGTGCACGAGAAATTCCTCGATCAGGCGTGGGAGGATCAGGCCCTGCCGATCGACTGCGCCCAGACGATTTCCCAGCCCTATATCGTCGGCCTGATGACCCAGGCGCTGGACGTGCAGCCGCGCCACCGGGTGCTGGAGATCGGCACCGGCAGCGGCTACCAGGCGGCGGTGCTGAGCCGGCTGGCGCGTTATGTCTATTCGATCGAACGCTACCGCAGCCTGCTGAACGAGGCCGAGGCGCGGCTGAAGGCGCTGAAGATCGACAATGTGATCACGCGGCACGGCGACGGCGGTCTGGGCTGGCCCGAGCAGGCGCCGTTCGACCGGATCATGGTCACGGCGGCCTCGCCCGGAGAGCCGACTGAACTGCTGCACCAGCTGAAGCCGGGCGGCATTCTGGTGTGTCCGGTGGGGCGGTCCTCGGTGCAGCGGCTGCACCGCTATGTCGGCCAGCCGGACGGCAGCTTCCAGCGCGAGAGCCTGGCTGAAGTGCGGTTCGTGCCTCTGGTTGAAGGCACCGCAAAGGAAGGCTAGGCGGTCCCGTTAACCTTCGCGCCCAACTTTGGCGCCCTTTGACGGGTTGGCTTGGAGCGACGGTCGGGGCACACCGGGACGGCGACCGAGCGGCGGGAGACGGCATGACGATTCGATTCGCGATCAGGGCTCTGATGGTGCTGGCCGGAGCGGCGACCCTGACGGCCTGCGCCAGCTATCCGACCGAGCCGCGCTATGGGATTTACGCCGGCGACGCGCCGCCGCCGTCGCGGGCGCCGGCCTATCCGGCCGCGCCGATCCCCAGCGGCGAAGGCGTGCGCGGTCCGACCGACCCCGCCCGTGAGGCGCCGCCGCCCATTACGGCCCCCGTGGCCGAGATCGAGGGCGGGGCGCTCGGTTCGCCGATCAACACCGGCCCCCGCTATGCGCCCGCCGAAACACCGGCGGCCGGTCCGGCCTCTGACGGGTTCGAGGCCCCGCCGCCGCCCGCGCGCCCGGGTGGAGCCGCTGCGGCCGGGGCGGCCTATGAGATTCAGCCCGGCGATACGATCTCGGGCATCGGCCGGCGCTTCCAGACGCCGGTGCAGACGTTGATGGACCTGAACAGCCTGGGGCCGCGCGCGGCGATCAGTCCGGGCCAGAGAATTCTTCTGCCCTCCAGCGCGGTCGACATCGGCGGCGATCCCTACGCCACCGGGCCGTCGCCCAGCGGGGTGTACGTGCCCGAAGAGGGGACGCCACCTCCGCCTCCGCCTCCGCCGCGTGAGTCGGCGGAGCCCGCGCCTGCCGCCTCCACGGCCGGGCTGGACTGGCCGGTGCGCGGCGACATCCTGCGGCGGTTCGGTCCGGTCGGGCTGGGCGAGCGGAACAACGGCGTCAACATCGGCGCGCCGGCGGGGTCGGAAGTCCGCGCGGCGGCGGCCGGGCGGGTCGGCTATGTCGGCGATGATCTGGCGGGGCAGGGGCTGACGGTGCTGATCGTCCACCGCGACGGCTGGCGCTCGGTCTATGGCCACCTGGGCACGGCGGTGGTGCGGGACGGCGACGACATCCGCGCGGGCCAGCAGATCGGCACGGTGGGAAACACCGCCGGCGACGGTCGGCCCTCGATCCATTTCGAGACCTGGCGGATGCGCGGCGACCAACCGGTGGCCGTCGATCCGCTGACCGTGTTGCCCCGATAACGCAAAGCGACGCGGCGAACACACTCGCGTTGCAATGTGACGCGGCGCACCCTAGTTTCCGCGCCTCATTTTCAAGGGCCGCCTGACGCGGTTCCAGACGTTTGCGGAGACTATCGTGACGGAACTTATGGCGGGGCCGTTCGGCACCCTGATCTTCTTTGTCCCCGTGATCATCCTGTTCTACTTCATGCTGATCCGTCCGCAACAGAAGGCGATGAAGGCGCATCAGGCGCTGGTCGCCGGCCTGAAGCGCGGTGACACGGTCGTCCTGTCCAGCGGCATGATCGGCAAGGTCACCCGCGTCGAGAACGACCAGGCCATGGTCGAGATCGCCCAGGGCGTGAACGTCGCGGTGGTCAAGCAGATGATCACCCAGGTGCGCGACCGCACCGCGGTGGCCGCCAACGACACCAAGACCATCGCCAAATCCTGACGCCGTTCTGAAAGGTCCGGGAACGCCCACATGGTTCAGATGTCACGCTGGAAGGTTATCCTTCTCGCCCTGTCGCTCGTGTTCGGGCTGCTGTTTTCCTACGCCAACGCCCTGTCGCCAGCGCAGCGTGAAGCCCTGCCGGGATGGCTGCCCAAGCCCACCCTGAACCTGGGTCTGGACCTGCAGGGCGGATCGTATCTGCTGCTGCAGGTCGATGTTGAGGCGATGCGCCAGAAGCGGATCTCCAACCTCAGCGAGGATGCACGCCAGACCCTGTCGGAAGCCCGGATCGCCGTCGCCGGCATCGTCCGCGACGGCAATGGGGTGGTGATCACCCTGAGCAACCCCGTGCAGATGGAACCCGCCGTCACCGCCATGCGTAACCTGCTGGGCGGCGGCATGGCCGTGGCCTCGGACCGGACCGTGACCCGCCAGGGCGACAACCGCATCCGCTACGCCTTCACCGACGCGGCCATGACGGCCATGGGCCCGACCGCCGTGGACCAGTCGATCGAGGTGGTGCGCCGCCGGATCGACAGCCTCGGCACCCGCGAGCCGTCAATCACCCGCCAGGGCGCGGAACGGATCGTGGTGCAGGCGCCCGGCGAGAGCGATCCGACCCAGCTGGAGCGGGTGATCGGCCAGACGGCGCAGCTGACCTTCCAGATGGTCGATGTCGAGCATTCGATTCAGGAAGCCCTGGCCGGCGCCGTGCCGCCCGACGCCGAACTGCTGATGGGCGAGGACGGCGTGACGCCCTATCTGGTCAAGCGCCGGGTCATCGTCTCCGGCGAAAACCTGGTCTCCGCCAATGTCACGACAGACCAGAGCAACCAGCCGGCCATCGGCTTCCGCTTCGACGGCCAGGGCGCGCGTCGTTTCGGCGAGACCACGGCGAACAATATCGGCCGGCCCTTCGCCATTATCCTGGACGGCAAGGTGATTTCGGCCCCGCGGATCAACAGCGCCATCACCGGCGGCAGCGGCATCATCGAGGGCAGCTTCACGATCGCCTCGGCCTCGGAGCTGGTGAACCTGCTGAACGGCGGTTCGCTGCCGGCGCCGTTGTCCGTCGAGGAACGCCGCAGTGTGACGGCTTCGCTGGGCGCCGACGCCGTGCGGGCCGGGCAGTTGGCGACCATGATCGCCTTCGCCGGCGTGCTGGTCTTCATGGTCCTGTCCTACGGCGGCCTGTTCGGCGGCATTTCGGTGATCGCCCTGCTGCTGAACGGCCTGCTGATCATCGGGGCGATGTCGATGACCGGAGCCACCCTGACCCTGCCCGGCATCGCCGGTCTGATCCTGACCCTGGCCATGGCGGTGGACGCCAACGTGCTGATCTATGAGCGAATGCGGGACGAGGCCAATGCCGGACGCTCGCCGATCGCGGCCATGGATGCGGGCTTCAACCGCGCCATGGTGACCATCGTCGACGCCAACCTGACCACCATTCTGGCGGCGCTGATCATGTTCTGGTTCGGCGCCGGGCCCGTCCGGGGCTTCGCCTGGACCCTGTCGATCGGCGTGGTGACCTCGGTCTTCACCGCGGTTCTGGTCACCCAGGTGCTGCTCGTCTTCTGGCTGCGCCTGCGGCGGCCCAAATCCCTGCCGATCGCGTCGTGAGGTCGCCCATGTCGAAATTCTGGCCCCTCATCAAACTGCTGCCGATCAAGACGAACCTCCAGTTCGTCAAATACGCCCGGCTGTTCGGTGGTCTGTCGATCCTGCTGGTGATCGGCTCCATCTTCTTCACCGTCTGGCCGGCCGACAACAAATGCGGCGGCCTGACCTGCGGCGTCGATTTCCTGGGCGGCAATCTGATCGAGATGTCGACCCGGCCCGAGCCCGTCGATCTCGCGGAAATTCGCGCCAGCCTGAACGGGCTGGGCGTGCCGGACGCCCAGGTGCAGAGCTATTCCGTGCCTGGATCGGACCCGACCGGGCGCTATCACGCGATGGCCAAGTTCGGGAATATCGAGGGCGTCAGCGCCACCGACACGATCAACCGGGCCAAGGCGGCGCTGACCGCGGACCTCGGATCCCAGGTGCAGTTCACCCGCACCGAGGCGGTCGGGGCGGCCGTTTCAGGCGAGCTGCTGACCAACGGGGTCATGGCCCTGGTCGTCGCGATCATCCTGATGATGGTCTACATCTGGTTCCGCTTCGAATGGCAGTTCGGTCTCGGGGCGGTGATCGGACTGTTCCACGACGTGATCCTGACCTTCGGCCTGTTCGCGATAACGGGCATGGAGTTCAGCCTGACGGCCGTGGCCTCGATCCTGACCGTGATCGGCTACTCGATGAACGACACCGTCGTCGTCTATGACCGCATCCGCGAGAATCTGCGTAAGTACAAGAAGATGCCTCTGGGCGAGCTGATCGACCTGTCGATCAACGAGACCCTGTCGCGCACCATCATGACCGGGGTCACGGCCCTGTTCGCCTTGGGCGTGCTGGCGGTGCTGGGCGGCGGGCCGCTGCAGCCCTTCGCCATCGCCCTGATCTTCGGGATCGTGGTCGGCACCTATTCCTCGGTCTATGTCGCCGCGCCGGTTCTGCTGCTCTGGGGCATCAAGCGGGGGGCCAAGGACGAGGACGCCAGGCCGATCAAGCTGGGCATGGCCAGCCGTCCGTAGGCCGCGAGTGGCGAGTGGCTAGTGGTTAGTGGTTAGTGGCTAGTGGTTGGCCGACGCCGGTGCGATGGCGCGGTCCGCGCCGCCCTTCCGCCGACAGATGTGCTGCAATCACTAACCACTAACCACTAATCACCCCGACCCACCGGGGGCGTTGGCTGTCTTCGCCGCCGGGTCTACAGTCCACCCTTATCGAATCGCCCGGGGAGGGGCGGACCATGGGCAAGCTGCTGTCGAACTTTCGCACCACCATCCTGCTGAGCATCGCGCTGGCGGGGGTGATGATCCTCGCTTTCGGCCAGGTGTCGGGCGGTTTTGGTGAGGCCTTCTGGCAGGCGACGTTGCGCTGGGTGCACGTCGTGGCCGGCATCCTGTGGATCGGCCTGCTGTACTATTTCAACTTCGTCCAGATCCGGGTCATGCCCAACATCCCCGCCGAGCTGAAACCGGCAGTCGGCAAGCACATTGCGCCCGAGGCCCTGTTCTGGTTCCGCTGGTCGGCGCTGGTGACGGTGCTGGCGGGGTTGGGCGTCATGCTGGCGCGCGGCCATGCCTATTCCGCCGAAGTCCTGAGCTTCGGCCTGGTCCAGGGACTGACCGAGGACCAGAAGGGCTACACCCTGATGGGGATCGGCATCTGGCTGGCCATCATCATGTTCCTCAACGTCTGGGGCATCATCTGGCCGAACCAGAAGCGGGCCCTGGGCATCGTCCCGGCCGAGGATGATGTGAAGGCGAAGTCAGCCCGGATCGCCATGCTGGGCAGCCGCACCAACCTGCTGCTGTCGCTGCCCATGCTGACCTCGATGGCGATGTACCAGACGCTGTTTGGCTGATTCCTTCTCCGTTCCGTTTGGCGAAACCCTCGACGCCCAGGTTCGCGCCGCCGATATCGACAGGTGGCTGTCCAGCCGGTTCGTGGTCGACGAGCGGCTGCGGGCGGACCTGATCGCGCTCTACGCCTTCGAGGCCGAGTTGATGGCCATTCCGGCGCGGGTGACCCAGCCGCTGCTGGCCGAGATGCGCTACGTCTGGTGGCGCGAGCAGATGGACGGGGTGTTCGCCGGTGTGGCGCGCATGGGTCATCCGGTGCTGGAGGCCCTGACCGATGTCGCGGCCCGCCACGCGCTGGACCGCGCGCCGTTCGACGCCCTGATCGAGGCCCATATCGGCCGGGTGCATGGCGAACCGCACGATCTGGATGCCTTCTATGTCGGGCCGATGCAGGCGGCGGTCCGGGTGCTGGCCGGGCCGGGTTTTGACGAGGCTGTCATTGCGGCCGGTCGGGTGCGCGGACTGGCGCAGACCGGGCAGGCCGGGGCGGCGAGGGATGCGCGACGGTCCGCCGATGCCGGCCTGCGGGCGTTGCCGTCGGAGGCGTTTCCCGCCGTCGCCCATGCCGCCCTGGTCCGGCCCGACGCGCCCGAGCCGATGAAGCGTTTGCGTCTGGTCTGGGCGATCCTCCGCGGGCGAATCCAAGCCTGACAGACGGACGGCGCAACCTGTCCGCTGCAACTCTTCGCTTCGTGCCGCGTATCTGTTCCCGGGAAGACGGGGGACGGGGAGATGGTGATCAAGCGTGAGCTGGCCCGGGTGGGTGATCGGGTGCTGATCCAAACCCAATTCATCGGGGTCAGCGGACAGGTATGCAGCGTTGTCTATGAGCTGACAGGACCCACACCCGAGTATTTCACGGACTACCTCCTGGCCGAGCGCGCCCTGCAACTGAGCAGTGCGGACCGGGAATCCTGCGACGTCACGGGCTGAGGCTCGACCGGATGGGCGCAAGCAGGCATTGCCGGGAGACCGGATGCGGTCTAGCGAACTGTGATCCGTGAACAGCTCGTCTGGGGAGTCCCATGAACAATCGTCTTGTCTCCATCATCGCCCTGGCGGCGATCGGCGCCATGGCCGCGCCTGTGTCAGCAGCGGAGCCGCCGCGGGCGGTCATGGTGGCCGATGCGGCGAGCGACGCCGCCAACCGGGCTGTGGTTGAGAGCCTCTACCGGGCCTTCGGGGCCGGGGACGGGGCCACCATCGCCGGCCTGCTCGCCGCCGATCTGGTCTGGATCGAGGCCGAGAGCGGCCCCTATGCCGACCGCAATCCCTACAATGGTCCCGGCGCGGTGTTCGAGGGCCTGTTCGCCCGGATCGGGGCCGAGTACGAGGGGTTTGTGGTGACGCCGGTCACCTATCTGGTCAGCGGTGACCGGGTGGTGACCATGGGCCGCTATACCGGGGCCAACCGGGCGACGGGCGAGGCGCTGGACGCCCAGTTCGCCCATGTTTTCACAGTCTCGGACGGCAAGGTCACCCGGTTCCAGCAGTACACCGACACGGCCCAGTGGATGGACGTCACGACGCCAGACTGACCTTCAGTCGCGCGGCCAGACCGTTACTTCGGCGGGCCAGACCTCATGGTTCGGCGAGCCGGCATAGGCCCAGCCGAGGGTGCGGGCCAGGGCATGAGCGCCGGCGCGGACCACGTGCGCCGGCGGCGTCTTCAGGCCGTGCATCGTCCCGGCCCAGTCGGGCAGGAGGTCGACACCTGCCTGCATGATCACAGCCGAGGCGGCGTCAGTCAGCGCAGCGCCGACCGACTGGTTCAGCACCAGTTGGGCCACCTCGCGGGTGCGGGCGTCGGCGCGCAGGGTCGAGCGCATCGACTGGATCAGGGCTTCCGCTGAGGCCCTGTCGCGGGGAACCGGGTCGGCCCCGAGCCGCTCGGCGACCAGCGCCATCCCGGCGAAATAATTATCCTGATCGGTGGCCGACATGCCGGGCTCGGCGTAGCGAATCCAGGCGTTGAGGAAGCTGATCGCCTCGGTGACATGGACCCAGGCCAGCAGGGTCGGGTCGCCGGCCTGATAGGGCGTTCCGTCGGGCAGGAACCCGCCGATCCGGTCGTGAATACCCCGAACCCGGTCGATGGCGGCGATCCCGTATTCGGCGTGGTCATAGGTGGTGACGGCGATGAATTTGGCCGTGCGACGCAGCCGTCCGTGCATGTCGGAGCGGAAGTCTGAATGGTCCCAGACCCCGGCCAGCACCGCCGGATGCAGCATCTGCAGCAGCAGGCCCGAGACGCCGCCGATCATCATGGTGACGATGTCGCCATTGACCCGCCAGGCCACGGAGTCGGTCGCGAACAGGGCGTCGGCCCGGCGCAGGATCGGCCGCTCGCCCTTTGCGGCGTCGTTGAACAGCGCGGTGATCCGGCGGCGGATGAGAACCTTGGCGGGCTCCAGGATCACGTCGCGTCCCGCCACGCCTTCAGCGCCTCGATCGCCCGCACGCTCATCAGCCGCTTCTTCGCCCGGCCGCGTTCCTTGAGCGGGATTTTGACGCCGGCTTCGTCGACCTTGGGCGCCTCAAGCGGCGGAAGCAGGCCGTAGTTGATGTTCATGGGCTGGAATTTGGAGATGCCGCCGGGGCCGTCGAGGTGGCCGCCGGTGATGTGTTCGACCAGCGCCCCCATGGCGGTGTGAACGGGCGGGGCTTCCAGCGGGCGCCCCAGCCGTTCGGCGGCGGCGAGGCGGCCGGTCAGCAGGCCCATGGCGGCGCTCTCGACATAGCCCTCGACGCCGGTGACCTGACCGGCGAAGCGCAGCCGCGGCATGGCCTTCAGGCGCAGCTGACGGTCCAGCAGTTTGGGGCTGTTGAGGAAGGTGTTGCGGTGCAGGCCGCCGAGGCGGGCGAACCGGGCTTCGTGCAGGCCGGGGATCATGCGGAAGACCTCGGCCTGGGCCCCGTGCTTCAGCTTGGTCTGGAAGCCGACCATGTTGAACAATGTGCCCAGCGCGTTGTCCTGACGCAGCTGGACGATGGCATGGGCCTTGACCTGGGGGTCGCGGGGGTTGGTCAGGCCGACGGGCTTCATGGGGCCGTGGCGCAGGGTTTCGCGACCGCGCTCGGCCATAACCTCGATGGGCAGGCAGCCGTCGAAATAGGGGACATTCTCCCACGCCTTGAATTCCGCCTTGGGGCCGTTCAGCAGGGCGTCGATGAAGGCCTCGTACTGTTCCTTGTTCATGGGACAGTTGACGTAGGCGGCGGCGTCTCCGCCCGGGCCCTCCTTGTCGTAGCGCGACTGACGCCAGGCGATGTCGAAATCGATCGTCTCGGCGTGGACGATGGGGGCGATGGCGTCGAAGAAGCTGAGCGCGTCCTCGCCGGTCAGGTCGAGGATGGCGGCGGCGAGGGCGGGCGAGGTCAGGGGGCCGGTGGCGACGATGACATTGTCCCACTCCTCCGGCGGCAGGCCGGCGATCTCTTCGCGCACGATGGTGACGAGGGGGTGGGCTTCCAGCTTCGCCGTGACCGCCTGCGAAAAGCCGTCGCGGTCGACGGCCAGGGCGCCGCCGGCGGGCACCTGATGGGCGTCGCCGCAACTCATGATGATGGAGTCGAGCGCCCGCATCTCGGCGTGCAGCAGGCCGACGGCGTTGTGCTCCCAGTCGTCGGAGCGGAAGGAGTTGGAGCAGACCAGCTCGGCCAGCCCGTCCGTGTGGTGGGCGTCGGTCGTGACGCCGGGTACGCCGCGCATCTCGTGCAGGACCACGGGCACGCCGGCCGAAGCGATTTGCCAGGTGGCTTCCGAGCCGGCGAGGCCGCCGCCGACGACGTGGATGGGCTTCAGGATGTCCGTCATAGGCGGCTTCTAGCGGGGGCGAAGGAAAGGGGCTAGCTTGGCCTTGGGCTTGGGGAGGCTGAAATGGCGGGATTTTCAATCGGGACGGCGATCGGCGAGGCGTTCAGCCTCATGCGGCGGCGACCGCTTGCGGTGTTTGTCTGGGGGCTGCTGATGGTGGCGCCCTCGGTGGCCAGCGTGGCGCTGATCCTGCCGATGATGGGCGAGGTGTTCACCTCCATCGCGGCGGCCGGCGCCGACCACGAGCAAATCCATGACGCGATGATGGGCGACATGATGCAGATGCAGGGGGTTTCGTCCCTGCTAAACCTGTTGCAGCTGGTGCTGACCGTGATCGTCTATACGGCGGTCATGCGGGCGGTCGTGCGGCCCCGCGAGACGTCCTTCTTCTCCCTGCGGCTGGGGATGGACGAGTTGAGGGTCGCGGTCGTCGGCGTCGCCATCGTCGTCGGCTTCTACCTGCTGGCGTTGATCCTGATCCTGCTGGGCGTGGGCATCGGTTTCGCGGTCTGGGGGCTGGGCGAGCCGTTCAACTGGATGATCATTGTGGCCATGTGTATCGGCCTGTTTCTGGCGATCTGGCTGGGTGCTGCGCGGGTGAGCCTGATGGCGCCGGCCAGCGTCCTCAACAAGACCTTCGCCTTCGAGGAGGGCTGGAAGTTGGGCCGGGGCCGGACCGGCGCGCTGTTCGGCATGATGCTGCTGATCCTGCTGATCATCGTGGTCGCGGAAGTGATCGTTTTCGGCATCGGGATGGCGGTCATGGCGATTACGGCCGGGGGGATGGACTGGTCCCAGATCCATGCGTCGATCGAGGACAATCCGATTGCAGGGTTGCAGGCGCTGTTCCTCGCCAACTGGCCGTGGATCACTGTCGCCGCCCTGATCATTTCGGCACTCTATGGATTTCTGCTCACCTTGGGCATTGCGCCCTTCGCCTCGGCCTGCCGGCAGTTGTCCGCCCAGGCTGCGCCGGCGGCGGAAGACGCTCACTGACACGAGCCGTTCGCACAGCGGACGGGATCAACTAGACTGGCCCGATAGTCGGGCGGGAGGATTCGATGGCATTTTCAGCGACAGACGCGGCGTTCGAGGGGTTCAGGGTTGTGCGCCGGCGCCCCATGACGCTGATCTTCTGGGCCCTGTTCTATGGGCTGATCATGGTCGGGGCCTTCGCCTTGCTGGGCCCGAACCTGATCGGTTTCGTCACGGCGACCGAACAGCTTGAACAGTCCGGTTCGACCCCGTCGCTGGAAGACTTCGCGCCCATATTCCAGATGATGGGCCTCCTGTTCGCTGTCCTGTTGCCGCTCAGCCTGATCGCCAGCGCCATGATCTACGCCGCCGTCTCACGCTCGGTGTTGCGACCCGGCGAGAGCGCCTTCGGCTATCTGCGGCTCGGAATGGACGAGGTCCGGGTGCTGGCCGTGTCGGTGGTTCTGTTCATCGTCTTCATGGTGCTGATGGTCGTAACAAGCGGGATCATCGGCGCGGTGATCGGGATGACCGTGGCGGCGGAAATGCCGGCCCTGTGGTTGCTGGTAGTGCTGCTGATCCTGGCCGCGATCTGCGCGTTCATCTGGCTGTCCGTGCGGCTGAGCCTCGCGATTCCGATCACCATGGCCGAACGGCGGATCGCCATTTTCGACTCCTTCGGCTTCACCAGGGGTCGCTTCTGGCCCCTGCTGGGCATGGCGTTGCTGGCCTGGGTGATGAGCATCGTCGTCGGCCTGCTGGGCTCGCTGGTGGCCATGCCGCTGCAACTGGCGACCGGGGGAGGCATAGCGGCGCTGAAGGGCCTGGAAGACGAAAGCCTTCAGGTCATCCTCCAGTCGGCCTGGCCGGCGATCGCCGGCTGGATCCTGATCAACGCGGTCATGTCGGCGTTGCAGGTCGCGGTTCTCTATGCGCCGTTCTCCGCGGCCTACCGCGACATGAAGGGCGGCGCGTCCGACTAGTCAGTATGGCGGGCAGGGGGCCAAGCCGGCCTCCGCCCGTGAGCCGTCCCGAACCAAATCCTGTGCCGGGCGCATCCATTCGTCGCCGTCGTCGCCTCATGCCCGGACGGACTCCTGTCCGCAGAACCCTCACAAGGAGCGCCGCATGACCGGCATTGAACTGTACGCCGAGCGCAAGCGACGGCATCGGCGGACCTGGACGATCGCGGCGATCGTTCTCGGACTGGTCTTCATGCTCGGCGGCCAGTTGGGGGCGTATTTTCCGGCCATTGCGGCAGGCTTCATCACCCCTGGCGGGGGGTCGGACGGCTGGCCGCAGCTGGTCTATGAGCTCGGCGCGGCCTTCGGTCTGGGCTCGGTTCTGCTCCTGCTCTGGGTATGGCTGTTCGAGCGGCGCGGGCCGGAGACGCTGGGCCTCAATGCGAAGGGGCCGCTGCGGTTCGTCCGCGGGTATCTGCTGGGTCTGGCCTTCCTGACGGTCGTGGTCGGCGTGATCTGGGCCGCGGGCGGCTATGTGGTCGAGGGCGCCGGGGCGTTCGGCTCGGCCGCCGTCGGCGCGGCCCTGCTGCCCATCGGCGCGCTGATGCTGGGTTTCATCATCCAGGGCTCGTCGGAGGAACTGCTGTTCCGTGGCTGGTTGATGCAGTTGATCGCGTCGCGCCACGGGATCTGGATCGCCGTCGTCGCCAACTCGGCCCTGTTCGCCCTGGCGCATGCGGGGAATATCGAGCCGTCGAACGAGCTGTACGTCGGCCTGGCCAACATCGTTCTGTTCGGCCTGTTCATCAGTCTCTACGCCGTGCGCGAAGGCTCGCTGTGGGGCGTGTGCGGCTGGCATGCGGCGTGGAACTGGCTGCTGGGCCTCGGTTTCGGGCTGGAGGTGTCCGGGATGAAGATCGACAGCCTGCCCCTGATCACCGACCTGACGGCGGCTCCGGGCGCGGCATGGTGGCTGACGGGCGGAGCCTTCGGACCGGAGGCCAGTCTGGCCACCACCGCGGTGCTGCTGACGGGCACGGTCGTGCTGATCCTGCGCGGCCGGACCCGGGACCACGGCGTGGAAGCGGCGCCGGTCACGGCCTGAGGGGTCAGGCGCTCTTTCGGAGCGCCGCGACCCGCGCCTTGCGGCGGGTCTCGTGGCGGTCGAGGATGTCCCTGAGGTATTTGCCGGTCCAGCTCTTCGGATTGGCGGCGACCTGTTCGGGGGTGCCGACCGCGACGATCTCGCCGCCGCCGTCGCCGCCCTCGGGACCGAAATCAAGCAGCCAGTCGGCGACCTTGATGACATCGAGATTGTGCTCGATGACGACGATGGTGTTGCCGTTGTCGACCAGCTCCTGCAGCACCTCGAGCAGTTTGCGGATGTCCTCGAAATGCAGCCCTGTGGTCGGCTCGTCGAGGATGTAGAGGGTCTTGCCCGTGGCGCGTTTCGACAGCTCCTTGGACAGTTTGACCCGCTGTGCCTCGCCGCCTGACAGGGTGGTCGCCGACTGGCCGACCTTGACGTAGCCGAGGCCGACGCGGTTCAGGGTCAGCATCTTGTCGCGGATCGAGGGCACGGCCTTGAAGAACCCGCCCGCCTCCTCGACCGTCATGTCGAGCACGTCGCTGATCGACTTGCCTTTGAAGACGATCTCCATGGTCTCGCGGTTGTAGCGTTTGCCCTTGCAGACGTCGCAGGTGACGTAGACGTCGGGCAGGAAATGCATCTCGATCTTGATCAGGCCGTCGCCCTGGCAGGCTTCGCAGCGGCCGCCCTTGACGTTGAAGCTGAAGCGGCCGGGGCCGTAGCCGCGGGCCTTGGACTCAGGCAGACCCGCATACCAGTCGCGGATCGGGCCGAAGGCGCCGGTGTAGGTGGCCGGGTTGGAGCGCGGGGTGCGGCCGATGGGCGACTGGTCAATGTCGATGACCTTGTCGAACAGCTCCAGCCCCTCGATGCGGTCGAAGGGGGCCGGGGCATCCGAGGCGTTGTGCAGCCGGCGCGCGGCGGCCTTGTAGAGGGTCTCAATGGTGAAGGTCGACTTGCCGCCGCCGGACACGCCGGTGATGCAGGTGAAGACGCCGCCGGGAATCTCGCCGGTGACGTTCTTCAGATTGTTGCCGGTGGCGCCGCTGATCCTCAGCATCTTCTTGCGATCAATGGGGCGGCGGCCCTCGGCGGGCAGTTCGATCTCGCGTTCGCCGGTCAGGTATTTGGCGGTCAGGGAGTTGGGATTGGCCATGACCTCGGCCGGCGTGCCCTGGGCGCAGACCTCGCCGCCGTGGATGCCGGCGGCCGGGCCCATGTCGATGACATGGTCGGCGGTCAGGATCGCCTCCTCGTCATGCTCGACGACAAGGACGGAGTTGCCGAGGTCGCGCAGGCCGCGCAGGCTTTCCAGCAAGCGGGAGTTGTCGCGCTGGTGCAGGCCGATGGACGGCTCATCCAGCACATAGAGCACGCCGGTCAGGCCCGAGCCGATCTGGGAGGCCAGACGGATGCGCTGGCTCTCGCCGCCGGACAGGGTGCCCGAGGCGCGCGACAGGCTGAGATAGTCGAGGCCGACATTGTTGAGGAAGCGCAGCCGGTCGGTGATCTCCTTCAGGATGCGGCGGCCGATCTCCAGCTGTTTGTCGGTCAGCTGGGCGTTCAGGGCGGTGAACCACTCGTGGGCGTGTTTGATAGACAGCCAGGACACCTCGGCGATGTCGGTGGCCGCGACCTTGACCGCGAGGGCCTCAGGCTTGAGGCGTTTGCCCAGGCAGACTTCGCACGGGGTCTCGGACTGGAACCGGCCCAGCTCCTCACGCACCCAGGACGAGTCGGTCTCGCGCCAGCGGCGTTCGAGGTTCGGCAGCACGCCCTCGAAGGCCTTGGAGACCTCGTACTTACGGGCGTTGTCGTCATAGGTGAATTTGATCTTCTCGGACCCGGTGCCGCGCAGGATCACGGTCTGGGCCTGTTCCGGCAGGTCGCGCCACGGCACATCCATCGAGAAGCCGTAGTGGCGGC
Organism: Brevundimonas sp.; assembly: GCF_051860745.1. Lineage (GTDB taxonomy): Bacteria > Pseudomonadota > Alphaproteobacteria > Caulobacterales > Caulobacteraceae > Brevundimonas. The sequence goes on along the minus strand of NZ_JBHYDN010000014.1, from coordinate 38,563 downwards.
TAAGCGACTGCAGGGTCTGGGTATAGAGGGGCGAGGGGCCGCGCGACCACGGGGCCACGGCCCCTTTGTGCAGATGTTTGTCGCGGTCGGGGATGACCAGATCGGCGTCGAAGGCCAGCTTGTTCCCGAGGCCGTCGCAGGTCGGGCAGGCGCCGAACGGATTGTTGAACGAGAACAGCCGCGGCTCGATCTCGGAGATGGTGAAGCCGGAGACCGGGCAGGCGAATTTCTCGGAGAAGGTCAGGCGGCGCGGCGCGGTCTCGCCGTCCGCGACATTGGCCCACTCGGCCACGGCGATGCCGTCGGCGAGGCCGAGCGCGGTCTGCAGACTGTCGGCGTAGCGGCTTTCGAGACCTGCCTTGGTGACGATGCGGTCCACGACGATGTCGATGTCGTGCTTGAATTTCTTGTCGAGCGTCGGGGCGTCCTCGATGGCGTAGAATTCGCCGTCGATCTTCAGCCGCTGGAAGCCCGAGCGCTGCCACTCGGCCATCTCCTTGCGGTATTCGCCCTTGCGGCCGCGCACGACGGGGGCCAGCAACAGGATGCGCTCGCCCTCGGGCAGGGCGTTCAGCTTGTCGACCATCATCGAGATGGTCTGGCTCTCGATCGGCAGGCCGGTGGCCGGCGAATAGGGCACGCCCACGCGCGCCCACAGCAGACGCATATAGTCGTGGATCTCGGTCACCGTGCCGACGGTCGAGCGCGGGTTCTTCGAGGTGGTCTTCTGTTCGATCGAGATGGCCGGCGACAGGCCCTCGATCAGGTCCACGTCGGGCTTGCCCATCAGTTCAAGGAACTGGCGGGCGTAGGCGCTGAGGCTCTCGACATAGCGGCGCTGGCCCTCGGCGTAGATGGTGTCGAAGGCGAGCGAGCTTTTGCCCGAACCCGAAAGGCCGGTCATGACGACGAGCTTCTCGCGCGGGATGTCGAGATCGACGCCCTTGAGATTGTGCTCGCGGGCGCCGCGCACGCGGATGAAGTTGTGCTTTTCGATCATGAGGCCTGAAGGCTGGGGAGTCCGGGAACGCGACAGGGCCGGGGAGGGTCCGGCGCGACGCCGCTATATGGGGATCAATTCGCGGAATTCAGCAAGAACAATGTGAGAACATGGCGGCGGGGATCAAGCCTGCTGACAGCAAATGTCAGCAGGGTCCGGCGTCAGATCGGCGGCGTTGCCGGCTCTGTCGGCCGCAGGTACCGCTCGCCCTTGCGCAGCAGCACGCCGTTGGCGCCGGCGATGCCCAGTTCGAGGCTCTCCGCGATGCGGCGCGCGCGCTCAATGAAGTGAGCGGCGGCGGCGGACGGGCAGATTTCGGCGGCCGTGGCCTCGAACAGCTCCAGCCAGCGGTCGAAATGGCGGGCGTCGACGGGCAGGGGCAGGTGTTTCGGCATCGGCCGTCCGTGATAGGCGCCGCTCATCAGGGCCACGGATGACCAGAACAGGCGCATCTGCTCGAGATGCGGACCCCAGTCCTTGATCCGGTCGGCGAAGACGGGGCCGAGCAGTGGATCGGCGCGGACGCGGTCGTAAAAGGCGTCGACGAGACGGGCGATCATGGGTTCGTCGATGCCGGTTTCGGCGCGGATCTGTTCGACGATCGCCTCACGACGACTGGCGGGGGACTCGGTTTCGGAGGCGGGCTGCATGCCTGGAATCTAGGGGCTCGGGAGGCTCTTCGCCATTCCGGGATACCCCGCGAAGGCGCTCGCCCGCCACGGAGGTTGGCCTGAAAGGGCTTGCACCGTGGGCGCTTCCTCTGCATCTTGAGGTCTTCGAGTGAGTATCACTGGAGTTCGACGATGATGATCAGCGCACTGGAAATCGGCTTCGGCCTTTCCGCCACGCTGATGGCGCTCGTCTTCGCCCTCAGCCTTCCGCGGCCCAAACGGGTCCGCGTTCGCGCCCGTCGCGACACCACGCCGCGCGGCTAGGCCGCTCCTCCACCCAATCAAACGCCGAACTCGTCCGACGGCGAAGCTGTGTCCGGCTCAGGCCTGGCGGTTGAAGGCCACGGCGCGGCCGTCGCCGGCGTTGGCCTTGCCCGAGGCGCCGTAGGCCGTGGGGCTGCCGCGCTGGCCGGCGACCTCGGCGGCGATGGTTCTGACCAGACCCTCCGATACGATGCGCGCGGCCTCGACGGCGCGGGAGTGGCGCGACAGCACGGCCTCAAAGGCCTCGGTGGCGCGGATCAGGGCGGTCTTGTCGGCGACGGAAGCCGCGGCGACCGAGGCGGGATTGGCCTTCAACTGGGCTGACTCGCGGCGGTAGGTGTTGGCGAGATCCTGGGTCCCGGCAAGGGCGGCGGCGGCGTCCTGGGGACGGTGTGATTCAAAGACCTTTGACTCCTCGCTCAGCCGGGAGGTCAGGCGGGTGGTCAGGTCGATCAGTTGGCGGACCCGGGCGGTGGCGTTCAGCGTGGCGGCGTCGGTCATTGACCCTGCTCCTGCATCTTCAGCATCTGGGCGACGACCTGGTCGGCCAGGCCGATGCCGCCGCCGCGGACGGCCTGTTTGGCCATGGCGTCAACCAGAAAGCCGCGCCACGTGCCCTCGGCCTCGCCGCCGCCGAAGGGGGCCTCGGTCGAAAGGCCTTCGAACATCGGCTTGAGCATCTGCGACAGGAAAGATGCCTCGAACGCCTCGGCCGTCTCGCGCATGCGGGCGGTGACGACGGCCGGCGCCGTGGCCGGGGGCAGGGTGGCGGGGGAGACGATCGGGTCGCTCATCACATCACCTCGATTTCGGCCTGGAGGGCGCCGGCGGCCTTGATGGCCTGCAGGATGCTGATCATGTCGCGCGGGCTGACGCCGAGGGCGTTGAGGCCGTTGACCAGGGTGGACAGGGAGGCGCCGCCGCCGACGATCCGCATCTGGCGGCCCAGCTCCTCCTCGACTGACACATCAGACTGGGGCACCACGACAGTCTCGCCGCCGCGGCTGAAGGGTTCGGGCTGGCTGACCAGGGGCGTCTCCTGCACCGAGATGGTCAGATTGCCCTGGGCGATGGCGACGGTGGAGACGCGGACCGCGTCGCCCATGACGATCACGCCATTGACCTCGTCGATGATGACGCGGGCCGGGGAGTCGACCATGACCTCGAGGTTCTCGACCCGGCTGATGAAGCCGGCCATGCCCATCTGGCCGGGCGCGCGCAGGGCGACGACCGTGCCGTTCTCCGCCAGGGCGGAGTTCGGATAGATCTGGTTGATCACGGCGGCCATGCGCTGGGCCGTGGTGAAGTCGGGATTGCGCAGGGTCAGCCGCACCTCGGTCATATTGGCGAGGTGGAAGCCGGTCTCACGCTCGACCGTGGCGCCCGAGGCGATGCGGCCGGCGGTGGGGACGCCGCGGGTGACGGAGGAGCCGGAGGAGCCGCCGCCCGAGACCGCGCCGGTCTGGATCGAGCCCTGGGCGACCGCATAGACCTGACCGTCGGCGCCCTGGAGGCTGGTCACCAGCAGGGTGCCTCCGAGCAGGCTCTTGGCGTCGCACATTGAAGCCACGCTGACGTCGATTCGAGCGCCGGGCGTGGCGAACGGCGGCAGTTCGGCCGTCACCATGATGGCGGCCATATTCTTGGAGTTGGCGTTGGCGCCGCGGATGTTGACGCCCAGCCGTTCGGTCATGCCTTCCAGCGACTGGCGGGTGAAGGGGCAGTTGCGCAGGCTGTCGCCGGTGCCGTTCAGCCCGACTACGAGGCCGTAGCCGACCAGCTGGTTGGAACGGACGCCCTCGACCGCGGCGATGTCCTTGATCCGTGACTGGGCCAGGGCCGGAGACGCGAATCCGGCCAGGGCGGCGGCGGTCAGGAGGGAAGCGAGCAGTTTCTGCATAGGCGGGGCGTCCACGAACTGTTGCGTCCCGTGTCATGCCAGCGACGTGCCAAGGGAAAAGTGTAGCAAAAACAGTGATTGGGTGGGTTCCAGGTCGGGCGATCACGGCAGAAACTGCCGGGCCGTTAACCAAGCGGTGACGCGGCGGCGATAATGGTCCGGCATGTGCTGGAGTCGCATGCCATGAAGGTTACAGGCCCGTCCGGACCGTCCTCGGCCCAGGGGTCCCGCGCCGCACGCGCCAGCGGCGGCTTTTCGGTGTCGTTCGCCGGCTCGGCCGCCAGCGCGGGCGTCACTACTCCGGCCTCCGCGCCGTCCGCGTTGACCGATGTCTCGGCCCTGATGGCGTTGCAGGGGGTCGACGACGTCACCGAACGGCGGCGGCGGGCGATCCGGCGCGGCGGCGGCCTGCTGGACCGGCTGGAGGAGCTGAAACTGGCCCTGCTGATGGGCGAGGCGGGCGACGGCGCACTGGACCGGCTGACGCGGACACTGCGCGAAGAACGTCCGGTTGACGCTGACGCGGGACTGAACAACCTGCTCGACCAGATCGATCTGCGCGCCGCGGTGGAGCTGGCCAAGGCGGATTTACGCCGCAGTGCAGCATAAGTCTCCGAAATCCCTTGAAAAAGCGGGATCGGCGAGCGCCGGGTGATGAAGAAATGTCACGGTCGCGAACGGACTCTCAGCTTCACGGGTCACGCTCGCGCGAGTGTTGTTGCCGCGACTCTTCGCCATCCCTATAGGCAGGGCTGCGCCACAGGGGGGCGCTGATAAAGACCGTGAGTGCGATTATGACCGCATTGGCGTCTGTGATCGTCGAGCCGGCCGCGTACAGGCCGTCCGACGACGAGCCGTTCATGAATGAGCGGCAGCTGGCCTATTTCAAGGGCAAGCTGACGGACTGGAAGGATGACATCCTTCGCGAGTCCAAGGGGACTGTCGTCAACCTGAAGGCCGAGACGGAAAATCATCCGGATCTGGTCGACCGGGCGTCTTCGGAATCCGACCGTGCGCTTGAGCTGCGCACCCGCGACCGGCAGCGCAAGCTGATCTCCAAGATCGACGAAGCGCTGCGCCGCATCGAGGACGGCTCCTACGGCTATTGCGAGGAGACCGGCGAGCCGATCAGCCTCGGACGGCTGGAGGCCCGACCCACGGCGACGCTGTCGGTCGAGGCCCAGGAACGGCACGAGCGCCGTGAACGGGTCCACCGCGACGACTGATCCGGCGGCGACGCCTTGACTTGAGGGGTGCGGAGCGCGACCTACGCGCCTCGCGTTTCAAGGTCTCCTCATGTCCGTCAAGGTCCGTTTCGCCCCGTCGCCGACGGGTAAGCTGCACGTCGGCAATGTCCGCACCGCCCTGGTCAACTGGATGTTCGCCAAAGGACAGGGCGGCAGGTTCGTGCTGCGCATCGACGACACCGATCTGGCGCGGTCCACACCCGAGTTCGAACAGGGGATCGAAGACGACCTGACCTGGCTGGGTCTGGTCTGGGACGAGCGCTACAACCAGTCGAAGCGGTTCGACCGCTATGAGGAGGCCGCCGCCCGGCTGAAGGCCGCGGGCCGGCTGTACGCCTGCTACGACACCTCGGAAGAGCTGGACCGCCGCCGCAAGGTGCAACTGTCGCGCGGTCTGCCGCCGATCTATGACCGGGCCGCGCTGGAACTGACGGAGGCGGAGAAGGCGGCCTATGAGGCCGAGGGCCGTCGGCCGCACTGGCGTTTCAAGCTGGATGGCCGCCGCGTGGCCTGGGAGGACCTGTCGCGGGGGCAGGCCGAGGTGGACACGACCTCAATGTCAGACCCGGTGCTGATCCGCGAGGACGGCCTGTTCCTGTACACCCTGCCATCGGTCGTGGACGATATCGACATGGCGATCACCCACGTCATCCGCGGCGAGGACCACGTCACCAACACCGGGGCGCAAATCGAGATTTTCGAAGCCCTGGGCGCGACCGTGCCCGGGTTCGCCCATATGCCGCTGCTGATCGGCGCCGACGGCCAGGCCCTGTCCAAGCGGCTGGGCTCGCTGTCGATCGCCGAGATGCGCGAGCAGGGCTATGAGCCGATCGCCATCACCAGCCATCTGGGCCGGATCGGGACTTCAGACCCGCTGGAAGTCGGGACCTCGATCGACGCCCTCGGCGCCGGCTTCGCTTTTTCGAAGATGGGCCGGTCGCCGGCGCGCTACGACACGGCCGATCTGGACCGGCTGAACGCCCAGTCGCTGCACGGGATGGACTATACGACGGCCCGGCCGCGGCTGGCGAAACTGGACGCCGATCTGGGTGAAGCCTTCTGGAACGGGGTGCGAGGCAACCTTCAGAAGTTCGGAGATATCGTTGAAATGGCGGCGATCGTGCGCGGGCCGGTCACGCCCGTGATCGAGGACACGGCCTTTGCGGCAGCGGCCCTGGCGGCCTTGCCCGAGGTCATTGATGAGACGCTGTGGCCCGTGTGGACGGCGGCCGTGAAGGAGGCTACCGGGGCCAAGGGCAAGGCCCTGTTCATGCCGCTGCGGATGATGATCACCGGTCAGGCGCACGGCCCCGACATGGCGACGCTCGCGCCGATGATCGGTCGCGAGCGCATCGTCAAACGGCTGAGCGGCGAGACGGCCTGAGGTCGGCCCAGGCCGCCCTCAGGCTCGTTTCATTCGGGCCGCGGTCAGGAGGCTCCGCCTCCTCGACCCGACGCGGCTTGATGTTGGGCCGTGGTCAGAAGGCTCCGCCTTCTCGATCCGACAAGGCCTATGCGTTGCAGGCCGCGATCTGTTCGGCCGACAGGACGACGCCCTTGTAGCTGAACGACGACACCGGGCCGAAGCGGGCGACGACGCGGCGGCAGGCGCGGGTGGCCGGCTGGTTGGAGCCGCCGCTGGCGGTGCAGGAGGCGCCTTCGCAGCGCCAGGAAGCGCCGTCGATGATGGTGGCGACGGCCGGGGCGCGGGCGGCGTCGGCGAGGACGGCGCTGGTGGCTGGGGCCGGCTCCTGGGCGAAGGCGGGGGCGGCGGCGAACAGGGCCGCGGCAATGAGCAGAGCACGCATGGGGAGGTCTCCGGATTGGCGGGACGGTCATCCGTCCCGCGCCGCCAATGTCCGTTTTCTTACGCAACCGTCAAGGTGCGTATCTAAAAGAAACCTACGAACGCCGACTGACTGACCATTGATTACTTATCGGCGATCATGTTGCAAGTGCGGCATGTCCGCCGCCCCCTGCATGGCCGCGATCGCAGCCTCCACTGTGTCACAGACAACCCAGGCCTCGCGGAAGCTGGCGGGAGTCATGCCCTCAGCGATGCTGTGCTCCATGACGGCCAGAAGCGGCTCCCAGAAGCCGTTCAGATTCAGGAAGATGACGGGCTTTGAGTGGAGGTCGAGCCGCTTCCAGGACAGAACCTCGATGACCTCTTCCAGCGTGCCGACGCCACCCGGGGCGACCACGAATGCGTCGGACTGGTCGTACATGATCGTCTTGCGATCGTGCATCGACGGCACGATCAGGGTCTCGACCTCGTCGAACAGCCGTTCACGACTGCGCAGGAAGCCGGGCATGACGCCCAGCACCCGGCCGCCGGCCTCATGTGCGGCCCGGGCTGACGCGCCCATCAGGCCGACGCCGCCGCCGCCATAGACCAGTCGCCAACCGGCCCTGGCCGTCTGCTCGCCAAAGGCGCGGGCCGCGGCGGTGTAGGCCGGGTCGGACAGGTCGGACGAACCGCAGAACAGGCAGACGGACTGTCCGTCGAAGGGCTGGATGGCGACAGGCGAAGACATGGGGCCTCGGGAACGGATGGGAGACAGCGGCCGCCTCGGCGCGCTATCTGGACCGATACTCCTAGCGGTCGGATGCACGCGATGAAACGGGCCATATTTGGCGAGGCGGCGATAGCGGTCCTGATATGCGTCGCGAACGCCGCCTGTTCTCCGCCGGCTCCTGCGACGGCGGAGAAGGCCCGGGTCCCGGCTGCGGTGGGGGGATGGACCCGCCCGCCGATGATTGGTTCGGTGCAGCGCATTCCGGGCGGTCTGGTCTTCTCGGGGCTGGCGGAGCCGGGCGCCCGTGTTGTGCTGCGCAGTGATTCCGGCCCGGCCCATGCCGCTGCGGCCGATGATCAGGGACGGTTCGAGATTCGCGTGACCGCTCCGGCCGGCGACCTGTTGCTGCGTCCCGAGACCCAGGTGGGTCAGGACGCCGCCCCGGCTCCGGAATGGTTGCTGATCGTGGCGGGAGGCCGGGGTCCCGTAGCAATCCTGCGTGCGGGCGGGGCGACACGGCGGCTGGACCGCGCGCCGCCGCTGGGCGCAGTCGACAGCGACGGCCGAATGCGGCTGGTGTCAGGCCGCAGTGCGCCGGCGGGCGCGCCGATCGATCTTCAGGCCGGGGGCGAAAGCGGTCGGGTGACGCCGGACGCTTCAGGCCGCTGGAGCCTGGTGCTGACTCCATCCGTGGGACCGGATGAGATCCGCGTCGGCGGACGGGCCTTCATCTGGCCCGGCGAGGGGGCAGGGAGGGTGGACTCAGGGACGCAGGTCGAACGCGCGGGCGCCGGCTGGCGCGTGGTCTGGAGCGGCCCGGCCGGCGGGCGGCAGACGACCTGGCTGCCGGACGCGGGATGACTGGTTTACGATCGATTAACCAATTCAGGGCAACGGAAGAATGTCTTCCATCTTCGAGGACACCCACCATCACCGAACTTCTTCAGCCCGGCGCTCGCGTCGGGCTTTTTTTCGGTCTGACGCTGTGGTGGGGAAGAGAGTGGCTCCGCGGGTAGTAGATTTCCTACTGTCCATAGGAGTCCACGGTAGTCTTTTGACCTCTCCTAACTAGCAGATGCCTAAGGCATTTCCCATTCTATGGGTCCACCACCGTCTAGCTTGATCTATATGAAAGGCGGCCTCGAGGGTGGGGTCTGCGGTGGGGTCTGGATATGGGAAAGCTGACTGACCTAGCGGTCAAACACGCCAGACCGGGGAAGCACAGCGACGGCGAGAACCTGTATCTTGTCGTGAAGTCAACTGGCACAAGGTCGTGGCAATTCTGGTTCAGGCGCTCGGGAAGGCGTCGCGAAATGGGCCTTGGTAGCTATCCAACAGTAAAGCTTGTTGATGCTAGGCGCGCGGCCCTCGGGGCGCGTGTCATCCTCGCCCAAGGTGGAGATCCGCCCAACGAACGAAACGCAGCTGCGAAGGCTAGGTGTGGAGCCTCAACAGGTTGTCCTCGTTGAGGGCGAGTCTGCTGATGGGCGTTTGTAGTTTGATGCCGCCGTGGGGTCGATGCCAGTTGTATCGGTGCAGCCAGAACGGCAGTTCGGCGGCGCGTCGGTCGGAGCTCTGGTATTTCTGGGCGTAAGCCCATTCCCGCAGGGCGGTCTGGATGAAGCGCTCGGCCTTGCCGTTGGTCTTGGTGTAGGGCCTTGTCCGGATGTGCCGCAGGCCGAGAGCCTTGCAGGCGTCGCGGAAGGCGAAGGCTTTGTAGCAGGAGCCGTTGTCGGTCATGACCCGGGTTACGGTCACGCCGAGGCCGGCGTAATAGTCGATTGCCGCCCTCAGGAAGGGAACGGCGCTGGCGGCCTTTTCGTCGGGCAGTATCTGGCTGAAGGCGATGCGCGAGGCGTCGTCGATCGAGACGTGAACGAACTCCCAGCCGACGCCGCGCCCGTTGGACTGTCCGGTTCGATCGCCGGTGACGCGATGGCCGGGCTGGTCGAAGCGGCCGAGCCTTTTGATGTCGATGTGGATCATGTCCCCGGGATGGTCGCGCTCGTAGCGGCGGACCGGCTCGGGCGGTTCCAGGTCGCGGATGCGGCTGAGACGGACGCGGCGCAGGATCCGGCTGACGGTGGCCGGCGACACCTTGGCGTCGCGGGCGATCTGCTGGCCGGTGAACCGCTGTCGGCGCAGGGCGATAATCCGCTCCTGGACCTCGGGCGGGGTCGGGGCTCGCAGTCGGTGCGGACGCGACGAACGATCCGCCAGACCCGCCGCGCCCTCGGCTCTGAACCGGTTCACCCACTTGCCGACGGTCTTGGGATCGACGCCGAAGGCCGCCGCCACGACCCTGCGGGGTTGGCCCTGATCCAGCACCCGCCGCACCAGCTCGGCTCGACTATGCGCCGTCAGCCGGGCATTCTCATGCACGTTCATTCGGTCCTCCAGGGGAGTCTCTGAAGTCTGCAACTCCAGCTTCCCCGGCCCGGACCGGATGGACAACCTATTGAGAGCTCACATCTAGCTAAAGCCCGGATGGAGGGCGGCGGTTGGACAGTTTTCAGGCCGGGGACGTTCAAGGGTAACAAGTCATTCTACGTCGTAGGGGCGCTCCAATCGGAGCGCCCTATGTGGGAGACGTGTCGAGCGTTCCTCTCGGGAAGCGGCCTCTGTGAGGTCACCGCTTCCCGAGAGAAGACTTGGCATACGGTTATCCTGTGGGAGAGCATCGGGCTGTGGCCCCACGTCCACCTCCCGAGGGGCTCCTACATGGAACAGGTGCGAGACCTGTTTTGGGCCGAGCCCTAGTGGATTGATTCTCACGCTTGGCGCCCACCTTGCGGCCCTACTCTCGAAGTCGCCGCTCGGGCTTTCTACCCGTGAGCAGACCTTCCGAGGTTCCGAGAAGGGTCGAACCCGGTCATAGGCTCCAGGCTCGCAAGCTCAGTGATCCAACACCTTTTGCTCCGGTTGCCGGGTAAAGGATGCAATCGGCTTCCTGGAGATGGCCGGGCTATTTATTCTTTATTACCCAGGTTCATTCACGCCGTTTCAATCGCACCACGATAGGTTTCCCTACTGAATACTAAAGGGTCACCTGATGAAAAGACTGATCTTGGCGCTAGTAGTCGCCAGCATTCCCGCAAGCGCGGGAGCGGACCCCGCCAACGGTAGTCAGTCACTGACGCTCGGCGGTTATGTTCCTCTGGTTTGCCGAGCCGACTACACGGCGGCGATCTCGTTTCGGCCGGACGGAATCATTAATCTCGGCTCGGTGCGGGAGTTCTGTAACTCGGGGACCGGCTATCAGGTAGTTGTAGAATATACACCGACCGGCGCGCCCGGCGCATTGATCCTGAACGGCGACGAAATCGCTCTCGATCCGAACGGCAGCACGGTGGTGGCCGAGGTGGAGGGACCGGCAATCCTGACTCGGAACATCGCTTACCGGCCCGGTTCCCAGCCGATCACCTCCATCCGGTTCAGGTTGGAGGCGGACACGGTCTGAAGACGACGAGCGGACCCGGGCACCAACTTCCCGCCCATTGACGCCCGCGCCCTCAGGGTTCGGCGGAGATCGTCAGGGTCAGAATATCCCTGTAAATTCCAGCACGGAGCCCGGCTACGCCGCTCGTGTCGGGATCAATGATCAGCGGCAGGATCGCCGTCCCCTGGTCAAGGAGGATGGTTCCGCTCGTGGTGGAGGCTTGATAGGGCGTCGTTTCGCTGATCAGCGCCCCTCCCAATGTCACGGCATAAGGTAAGGTATAGCTGCCGGCGCCGGCCGCAGTGTTGCGAAGCACGCCGCTCTGTTCGGATGCCAGGGTGACGCGATAGGCACCGGTCGCCTGGGCGTGAATGTTGACGCTCTGAACCGGTTCATCCACATCCAGCACGCCGAAATCCAGCAGGCCGCTACTCCCGGCACCAGCGACGGTCATCATGAATCCGCTCACGACGTTGAGCGTCCCCACTTGCTCCAGGTTGATCACCTCATCCGGGCTAGCGGCATAAACGATGAAAGGTATATCACTTCCCGGAGCAATTGATTGACGCGCTGCGATAGTTAACGTGTGAGTTCGAGATGCACTCTGGCCATTCGCTAGAGTTAAAGTAGTCCCAGTTCTCCCCGACGCGGATGTATTCAGATCTATTACAACTTCCGGTCTAGAATTTCGATGAACAGTCGAAACAAATCCTAGCGGGTAACCCGGAAGTACCGAACTGGCGCCTGATAGCTCAACCATACCTTTGGCAAAACCAAATCTTATTTGAGTGTCAGAAGGGCAGTTGTTCGTTGCGGTAACGGTAAACTGTGTCAGGCTGTCAGTGGCCGACAGAGGATTGTACATAACGAATACAGGAGTTGTAGAGACAGTAAAGCACGCCTCCGCACGGGCGTTGGTTGCCTGACTCGACACCAATGCCACAAACATCAGCGCGGCCAGCCAGCGGACATATTCGCAAGGACGTTTCATCGACCTGACCCTATCGGCGCGAGAGGTTGCGCCAGGCGGATGAAGGTCTCGCCTTCCGGCACGTCAAATTCGTAGACGAGCGGTCCGTCGCCCAACTCGATGCGCCAGCGCCCGGGCCTCAGGCCCTGGGCGGAGAAACGACCCGCCCGGTTGGTGAACAACTCAATCGGCGCGTGATCAGGATCGCTGAGGTCGATGGCGCGCCCCGCCAGCAAAGCCACGGGCTGCAAGTCGCGGTCGAGAAGGGTACCAATCAGCGAGACTGAATAGTCCGAACCCACCACGAGGCGGTACCCGGCCCTGTAGGGGGCCCGCAGATCAAATGAGCCCGAGCCGAGGTCATAGCCGGGATCCGCACCTTCGACCTCGATCGGCAGGTTACGGCGCGAATAGGATGACACCTCCGAGACGAGGGCCGGGCCAAGACGATCTGTGCGAGACTGGGAGCCCCCGTCGGGGGTCGGATCGACCAGCACCTGGGCCCCGCGCAGGGTCGAATGCCGGGTGACGATGGCGAAGCTGTCATAGATCGGGCGCCCAACAGCAACGGCTCCGTCGGCATAGGCCACCGCACCCGCCAGTCTCAGCGACGTGCGTTGATTGCTGACCTCGCCGGTTGTCTCGTCGAATGTGGCTCTGTGAGAAAGATTGGTTTCGAGACGATTGAAAGTCCGGAACACCGAGCCATTGAGCGAAGTTTCTCCAGGAGCTCGCTCAACGTCCGCGGCGACGGAATAGCCTCCGTACCCCCGTGATGGGTTGCGTTGGTACGACAGTCTGGAGCGCTCCTGATTCGCGTCATGAGAAGCGCGGAAGAACTGGCCGGCACCCAGGCGCCGGCTATAGGTGAGAAAGACCCCATAGTTGTTGCCGCGGCGGTCGAGTTGGTCATACTGCGCTTCGACTGAAAGGTTTGACACCCGGTCCAGTCGGCGTGAAAAGCCCAGTCTCGCTCGGGCTCCGCTTTGTCCGCCTTCACGACCGACCACATAACCTGCGTCCGCGTTCAGGACCGTCCGGTCGCCGAACTGACGGCTGTAGGCAAGGGATACATCGACCGCCCTTGGGTTCACAGACCCGGGACCGATTGTAGGAAACTCATTCGCGTTTCCGATCGAGTCGAAATAGGGGCTCACGGCCTCAACCGAAGCGGCGAAGGTCTGGCGCGGACCTTCCTCGGTCGGGCTCTGCCACTGATAGTTCAATTGCGCCGCCCAGCCGGTCCTGCCGTCAAAGTTGGAAACGGCCGCCTGGGCGCTGACCACGCCCAAAGCCGGCGACCACAGGGCCTCGGCGCCAACCATTCCGCCGTTCATATTGGCCTGGCCGTTGATCCCCAACGTCAGGCTGTCAGTCACGCCGCGTCGGTAATAACCTGTGGCGATGAACTGGTCGGTCCGGTAGTCCTGCTGCCCGTTCCCGAACGGCGCTGCGATACCCACGGCGAGGTTGTATTCCGCAAGGCCCGGCTCGAGCAGTTGCTGGTCGAAGAAACGGTTGTACGAAAATAGTTCGCGCCGGCCGGTGGGGTCTTCGACCACGACCTGAACATTGTTCTGACCCGCGGCGAAGGGAAAGTTCCGGACGTCATAGCGTCCGGGCTGGAGGTCCATCTGACGAACCGGACGGCCGTTGACGAAAAACTGAACTGACCCGGGCTGGCTCAGGGAAAAGGTGCCCTGTCCACGCGGACGGATGTTGCGGCCCGGCTCCAGCATCCCAAAGGAACGCGTCACCGACAGGCCGGCCATGTCGGGCGAGGACTGAAAGCCACGAACGTCCGGTCGGATATCGCCCAGCACCCACCGCCGCGCGCGTTCGGGCTGATCATAAACGAACCGGGTGGCTCGGCGACGAAACATGTCGGCTGCCGCCAGCGACGTGTCGACGAAGGCCTCTACCTCCACGACCACCCCACCCATAACGCGGGCAGCACCAGTGAGATCGAAGACAGGACGGGCAAGACCGGTCGAACCGCCCGCATGGACATAATCCAGGGCCGTTCGCCAGGTCAGCCAGGCGGAAAACCTTGCGGGTCGCTCGACCCGGCCAGTCGGTGCCTCGAGCTCGGATGACAGCTCAATCGTGCGAAGCTGCTGGTCATTGACAGGGAGGTCGATCGTGATTTCAAGCAGGGCCGGATCGTAAACGCCGCCGAGGCCCAGCGCCTGGAGATCCGCAAGCGTCAGGGTTTCCCCCATCGCCCGAAGCTTGTCCAAAGTGGCGCGACTGGCCAGGGGTTCCAACAGGACGAGCAGCCGGTCGCGAGAGAGATCGACCATATTCTCGGGACCGATCCCCGCCGTCAGTTCTCCAACATAAGCAGTCCCGATCCTGAGCGGCATGGTGATCTCAATCCGCCCCGGGCGTTCGACGACATCGGTGCGCCCGGTATCAGGCGGCGCCAGAATGCTCGGGGGCGGGGTTGTGACCGTCGGCCGGCTGGGCGGGATGGCGATGGCCTGGACGGCTTGGGAAATGGGCTCGGCCAGGTCGGAAAGGAACGCTGCAGGAATCCGCAGCGCATCGCCGATCGCTCCACGAAAATTCGGATCGGCCAGCACCAGCCCGGCTGGAGTCATGGCGAGCAGCAGCGCCGAAACCGCGACCGTCGAGGCCAGTTGGGCATTAAACGCGGCGCTCTGTTGGCCGGGGACCGCAACCACCTCTGCGGCCCCAAACCACGGACCCGCTCCGGCCTCCGCCAGCGTCGCGGCGATTGCCTCCTCGATGGGGAGCATCGGCCCGCCCAAATGGCGGCTAAGAAACCGGTCCCGCTTTTCCTGGAACGTTAGCGGCACGGGCCGGGTCCACGGTCCGGGTTCGACCGTTGACCCGGTATTGGCACTGAGTCCCGAATACACAGAGGTGCTAGCGACGACCTGCACGACTTACCTCAGCCGTGATGCTGGTTCCCTCCGTTGGCAGATCGAAAGGCAGCACGAAGCGGCGGGTCGCTCCGGGCTGTAGCAGTCCGATGCCTACGCGCCCCCGCAGGTCGTCGGGGGAATAGGATTGGCTCCAGACTCTCCCACCCCGGTCGTCGCGCAGTTCCAGCCGCAGACTGGTCCCCGACAGATATCCGTGAACGTTGGAGTCATTTGATACCGTCACGGCCGCACGTCGAACGCCGTGGTCGTCGGTGATCAGCTCGGCTCCAAGCACCTGCAGGTTGGGTTCACCGGTCAAGGGCGCAACATTGACCACAACCTGAAATTCGTAGAGCAACTGGATGCCAGAGGTTCCGGCCGGCAACGCGACCGGTTGCTGGGCGACGGAGACCATGAACGTCTTGCTTTTGGCGATATCCGGATCGCCGACCCACTGAACCCGAAACACCTGGGTCGCCCCCGGGGCGATCAATGCCTGAGGCGGGAACATCAGCAGATCGTCGATACCCTCGTCGCTGGTGGTCACCGTCCCCTCGGGGCCGACGATGGCAGCACGAGCTTTCAACTCAGTCGGCATCGGGGCTTGGCCAGTGTTGACCACGCGGATCTGGCCCGAGGCCATGCGGCCGGAGGGCTTGAGGTCGATCAGCACGGGCGTCACGCTCATAGCCCAGGCAGCGCCCGCCATGACCGTCATTGCGACCGCAGCCGCAGCGGCCCAACCCGCCCTCATCCCAAATTCTTGACCGAACACATGCATTGTCGCCACCAACTCTCTTTGAAGGATACGGACCCGGAACGGGCCATCACGCACCCGGTAGAAACTCGATCAGGAGGCTGTCCAGATTGTCGCCGGAGACCAGTGAGTCGGGCCGGGAGACAGCCTCGTCGGACCCACATCCGCCCAGATGGGCGGGGCGGCAAAACCGATCTTCTTCACGAAGCTACAGCTTCCCGAGACCGGATCGGCCGCCTCCAGCCTGCCCCACAACAGGCCAGAAGGCCGGCGCTCCGGTGGAGCGCCGGCCAAGTGTCTAGATAGCCGCACCAAGTTGAACGATCATGGAGTCTGAATAGACGCCGGCCACTACCGGCAGGGTACCGGCCGGAATATTAAGGATGACCTCCAAGGGGCCCCGAGAGGCACCGCCAACAGGGGCCGACTGGAAGGTACGGGCCGTGTCGACGACAGGAACCGGGGCCGCAAGGTTGGAATCGGGAAACGTCAGCTCGTTACCAAGACTCAGGTCGAGAGTGGACCACGATGCGTTGGCGGTATAACCGAGCCGGGTCACGAATGTGCCGCTTCCGCTTCTTGGAGCATTGCTGACGGCGGATGCATTGACCATGCCGCCGTTCGCAGAACGCAGGCCAAAGGCGTGGTTATAGTTGCACATTCCGGTCCAACTCGCAGTTAGCTGACCGGCAGCTATGACGGCATTGGCCGAGTTGAAGGTTACCGTGGAGGTCAGGCCGCTGGCTGCCATGGAGCCGGTACCAGTTGCTGAATCAAGCGTCATCGTGCAGACGCTTGGTTGGGTTCCACCTACCGCGACGGTTTGGTTGGCTGTCTGCGCTAAAGCCGGACCGGCCAATAGCGCGGCCGCGGCCGCGCCGAGGAGAAGTTTTTTCATCCTTGTCATCCTATCTCGGGCGAGGGGCCAATGGCCTTCCGCCTTTGTTGTTACTCCAACGGAGATACGCCCGCCGAACCCCGGACATCCGGGGATTTGCAACCTCCACCCCTCAGATCACCAGAACGGTGAGCGTCAGGGTGTCGGTATAGGTCCCCGCCACCAGCGGATTGATCGGTGTCGTCCACGAAACGCTCAGGCTGCCGCTCTTGTCGATCGAGACGGCGGCACCAGAATCGGCGAATGGACAGCTGGCGGAGGCATAGGCGACGCAGGTCGCAGCATTTGAGGCCGTCAGCGCGGCGCTGTTCAGGCCTGAATCACCGAATGGCGCTCCGTCGGTCGCGAAACTGGTCTGAACCACATAAGGCAGGCTGGTAGTGAATACGCCTGAGACTTGCGCCGGCGGGGTTTCGGCGACCAGGGCCCCGTTTGCGGAAACCAGGGAGTAGGTCCAGGGCGTATTGCAGTTCACATTGACGACCAGTGCCCGGGACGCGGTGTCCGACAGGTCGCCAAGGGTAAATGGTCCCGGTGCCGTCAGGGTGCACGACTCGGGCACATGGCCCGTCGCCTCGATAATGACCTGGGCGTCGGCAGGGCTCGCAACCCAGACGGAGGCGCCGGCCAGAATGCCCAGTACGGCAGCGCCCGGTGCACTCGTATGGCGGCGCAAATAGCTTCCCGAACCTGACATGCCGCCTCCCC
The DNA here is from genome assembly GCF_051860745.1 of Brevundimonas sp. Taxonomy (GTDB): domain Bacteria; phylum Pseudomonadota; class Alphaproteobacteria; order Caulobacterales; family Caulobacteraceae; genus Brevundimonas. The sequence goes on along the minus strand of NZ_JBHYDN010000014.1, from coordinate 21,299 downwards.
TCCATGGGATCTCGCCGTGGGCGAAACCGTGGGGATGGAACGCTCTAAACGCTCCCTCCCCTGAGGGCAGTATTTGTAAATGTTAATAAAAAGTTAGTAATCCTAGGTATCGGGTACCCAATTCAAGGGAGGCGGGTGACCTGATCTACTCGCCGGAAAGCGGATCCCGGGCGCGGTACCGGCAGGCACATGGTACAAGGCCACCAGTTTGCTGCCGGGCGTTACGTTTGGGCGCTGATCGCCGCCACCCGCGACGCAGGCGGCCTGCGTCGGGAATGGACGCACCCCTTACAGATCGGGGGCTGTCCACAGATGTCTGCTGCATCAGCGCCGGATGCCCCGTTCATGGGATATTAACCTTTCAACAAGCGGAGCTAATATTGCCGAATGAAGTTGCAGAATGGCGCTGAGGTGACCACGGCACCGCAAACGGTTTTGTTGATCGAAGACGACGCGCCCATCCGGGCCCGCCTGGCCGCTGCCTTGTCTGAACATGGAATCTTCAAGGTCGTTCAGGCTCCTGATCTCGCCACGGCGCGCGCGGCTATCGCCAGCCAGACACCCGACCTGATCGTTTCCGACCTCAAACTGCCTGACGGAATCGCGATCGGTCTCTTGGCAGAGGTTCGGGAAAAATCTCCTCAGGTGGAGATATTGGTCATTACGATATTGGGCGACGAGGCCACGATAGTCGCCGCCATCGCAGCGGGCGCTTCCGGCTATTTGCTCAAGGACGCGCTGCCCGAGGATATTCACAAGGCCGCCATTGAGGTCATGGAAGGCGGCTCCCCCATTTCTCCGTCTATCGCCCGTTTTATTCTGAGGCGGGCCGGTGAGATCGGATCGGTTCTGGTTGCTCCGATGAAGCCGGCTGTTGAGGTTCCTCATCTGACCCCTCGCGAACTCGAAATCCTGTGGGGGATCGCCAAGGGACTGTCCTACAATGAGATCGCCTCTCTGCTTGAAATGTCTCCGAACACGGTGCCAACTCACATCAAGGCGATCTACCGCAAGCTTCAAGTCGGGACGCGAGGCGAAGCTGTGTACGAGGCGATCCAGCAAGGCTTGATCACATTCTAGGACAAAGATCCTTGTTGGGTGAGCGGGGGCGCTTGGTCGGCGTTCTTGCCTTCCTGGTGGCAGGGCTGCTGGTGATCAGCCTCGCCATGAATTTGATGCACCAGCGGCATGCGCACCTCGCGTCGGAAGTCGGAAGCATGATGTGCGCAGACCGAAATGGGCCTGAGGCCGGAATCGTGGCCACCGTCCGGCTGCCCTTGGCCTATTCTCCGAGTCAACGGAGGGGCTCGGACGGCATTCGATGTCAGTTCGAGGCCGTTTTCAGCCCGGAAGAAGCGCTCGGCGCGGCGCTTTTAATACCCGCAGTGACTGGATCGATGTCGGTTGAAGCGAACGGCCACCCAGTTTTGGTTGCTGAACAATATATCATGCGAAATCTGCGTTTTACCAATGTTCCTGCGTTCGTTCCGCTCGGGCCCGACGTTTTACGACCCGGCACAAACCGGTTCACAATCACCCTTATTGCTCCGCCGGGCCGACCAATCGCGATAAGTCCGGTACTTTCCGGCCCTCGAGCCGCTCTCAACCTCAGGTACCAGGCCCGCTGGTTCACATCCAGCGTCCTGCCAACCCTTGTCGTCGGTGGCGCAACAGCGCTGGCGATGGTCTTCGGCCTCATCTGGGCGGTGCGCCGCCATCAGGCTGAATTTGGCTGGCTGTCGTTGTTTCTTCTGCTGGGCGCCCTGGTGGGGTCGGTGCTGATACCCGACTTCGGGCTCGGAGGCGGGCCCTATTCGATATGGGGTATGCTGGCGCTCTGGGAAGCCGCCGCCGGATTGATGTTCATGCGGGCAGTGGCTGGACTGCCAACCAAACGCGTCCACCTCTGGTTTGCCGCCCCGCCGGCGGTGCTTTGGTTTTTGTTCCTGGCCAATCCGTCGGTCTTCATGCCGAACTTGGTCATCCAGGGGGGGGTGGCGATGGTCCTGAGTTATTCGTTGCTCGGCCAGTGGTTTCTGTGGCGAGTAGCCCGCCGCGGGAATCTGGAAGCACTGTTGATCCTGATCGGCATGGCCTTCTGGACACTGTTCCTAATCCACGACGGGTTGTCTGCGATGGCCGTGGGCGGGAACATGATCTTCCTGTCACGCTCGGCAATGAGCGGACTGCTTGTCATGATCTGCGCATTGATGACCCTGCGCTTCCTGCGCGCAATGGCTCAACTCGACGATACGGCCAAGACGCTTCGGGGGCAGGTCGCCTACGCCGAGAAAATGCTTACGGAATCCTACGAGGAGTTGCGCGCGAGGCGAGAAGCAGAGGCCATTTCCGCAGAGCGGGTGCGCCTGATGCGGGACCTGCACGATGGCGTGGGAGGCGATCTGGCGTCGATGCTGGCGCTGGCTGGCGAAGTCCCGCCGCGCGGCGCCGAGATTGCCAAACATGCCCGATCCGCGCTTGTGGATATGCGACTGATCATCGGATCACTGGAAGACTATGGTGGTAATCTCACCCTCGCACTTGCCGCGTGGCGCGAACGGGCCGGGCCTCAGTTGCGTGCTGCCGGCATCACCCTTCGCTGGAAGGTTGATCGCCTTCCCCACATGCCCTGGCTGGGATCCTCGCAGGTCCTCGATATTCTGAGGATCGTCCAGGAAGCAGTTACGAACGCCATAAAGCATGCGCAAGCGGGGTGCCTTGAAGTGACTGCGCGCGAGTGCGACGAAGGGATTGAAATATCACTCGCAGACGATGGCGTCGGCATCTCCGACAGCCGCACTGGAAACGGCTTGCGTAACATGGCCAGTCGGGCGAGCCGCCTCGGTGGTCGCCTGTTGGTGAAACGCACTGAGCAAGGCACCGCCGTCCGCTTGACCATTCCGACGACGCCCCCACAGGCGAAGCCGGACGCTTCCATGCCTTAGTCCTGTTCGACGGCGAGACAGCCGCCCCTTGTCGAACAGGACGGCGCCCCTAGAAATTCATTGCAAGCCTCAAGCCGACCGTTCGGGGCGTGCCGACATAACCTCGCATGAGGGTATGGCCCGTGGCAGGAACACGCACGCCAAACACCATGTCCAGCACTTGGGGAAACTTCGCCCGGAAGTACCGCTCATCTGTCAAGTTGTGGCCGTAGAGCGAGATATTCCAACGTTCGTCCGGACTTACGATCGTCATTCGACCGCCGACCGTCGCAAACTCATCAACAAAACCTTGCGGATTGAGATCATTGGTAGAGTGAATACGTGAACTGTAGTTTGCGTCAGCCCGGATTTGCGCAGAAAACCCGTTCATGAAAGGATTTGACGTATATTGAATGCCAAAGTTGACTTGCCATTTCGGAGCAAACGCTGGCGTCCGCCCGGTGAGGTCCTGTGTCAGGGGGCAGGATCCCGGCGCACCGGTGCAAGCGGGCAATCCGGGCGCGAGGCGGTTGTCCGTAAAAGTCGAGTCCAGATAGGCAAGCCCAAAATCGAGGCCGATACTCGACGTTGGGCGTGCCTGACCCTCGAGTTCAACCCCCTGGGCGCGGATTGACCCGGAGTTTCGGATAACGAAACTGACGCCGTCAAATGATCGTTCCTGAAAGTCATCCAGCTCCGTTCTGAAAGCTGTGACATTCATCAGGAGACGGCGGTTGAACAGGAGCGACTTGATCCCCGTCGACCAGTCTTGAGCCATTTCCGAATTGAAGACCCGGCGCGCGCCCAGCGCAGCAGCGCCGCCGGCGGAGTTCAGCCCGCCAGACTTGTAGCCGGTCGAGTAGCCGACGAAGGCCATGACCCTCGCGCCGGCGCGCCAGCTGAGGTTTGCGCGCCAGGATGGCTGGCTGTCTGAGAAGGCGAGATTGGCGTTTTCGGGGGCCCGCATAATGACGGCGGCCGGGTTGATGATTGCCTGGTCAAAGCGGCCCGACTTTTCATCCTCTGTCTGCCTCGCGCCAATAGTGAGATCGAGCGTTGGAGAGACGGCGAACGTGGCCTGGAGATAGGCTGCCCTGCTGGTGGTGGCCTGCTCGAAGACGTTGGTGGCTGCGTTGATCCGCGGCCGGGCGTTGCAGGGTCCGACAAGAGGCGGCGCGGCGACCGCGACAACAAAGCCACAGAACTCCGATCCTAGGTTTAGGTCTTCACTGATCCGGTAGTCTTCCTTGAAGAAATAGAGGCCGGCCACGAAATCGAGCCGTCCGTCAAGCAGGGCGCCTTCGGGTGAGATAACCTGCAGCTCTACGCTCTGGCTGCTGCTATCGAACGTCGAGTCTCGCGTGAGCAGGTCCTTTGGGGTGAACACGACGTCGCCATCGCTTTGCGCATTGGCCCAATCACGCGCTGAGGCGATCAGACGGAAGGTATAACCGCCGCCAGGCTGCCAGGTGAGGTCGCTGGTGATGCCGTTCTGCCTGTCAGACAGGCGCGATTTTTTGATCAGCTGGTTTAGCGTCGTTGTCGGCGGAAAGGTCAGGACGGGCGTGTTGCCGCCAAGACGAGCCGTGTAGCTGGCGAGTTGGCCGGGCGAGGCTGTCGAAACGTCCACAACGCTCGCTACGACACCGTCTCCGGTCAACTCGGCATGGTCGGCGCGCAGGATCCAGGTCAGGTCGTTGGAGAGGAGCCATTTCGCCGAAACGCGCCCGGCTATGGTCGAAGACCCGCCATAGGTCTGACCGTCGAGCCGGTTTTGAACGAAGCCGCCATCTGATGCCCCGATGGCCGCGAAGCGCAGGGCGAAGGTCTCAGACAGGGGCAGGTTGTAGACGCCTTGGACCTCCTGGCCCTCGAATGAACTACGTCGGACCGACAGGCTGCCGGTTGCCCTGTCCACCGATGGATCATGGGTTCGAATAGAAAGAGCGCCGGCCGTTGCATTGCGCCCGAACAGGGTGCCCTGCGGCCCGCGCAACACCTCCACACTCTGGACGTCGAGAAATCTTGCGAGCAGCGCACCCGGGCGAGGCACGAAGACGCCGTCCATGTAAGGCGCGACGCTCGGATCGATCGCCGCATTGGAAAACGCTCCAAAACCACGGATTCGCAGGGACAGGCCTGCGGATTGCGAATTCGTATCCAGGCGGAGGCTGGGCACCAGGCGCTCCAGCCCGGTGATGTCGTGCGCACCGCGCGCTTCGATTGTCTGTGCCGAGACCGCAATGATCGACAGCGGAACATCCTGGATGTGTTCGGGCCGCCTTTGCGCGGTAACCAGGACTTCCTCGATCTCGGTAACGACAGGGTCGGGAATATGCGGTTCCGCAGTCGCAGAAGCGGCTGCTGCAGTCATGAGTGAGAACGTTAGGACGCCAAACAACCATCGCTGAAGATACGGCACCTGATTGCCCCTTGTCACCGGTCTGCCAAGCCCAGCACCAGTCCGAACACGGTAAAAGCAAACTCAAATGCGCTCATGGTAGCGTCCCCGTTCGCCGCACGGTTACATGCAACCGGAAGGTCCGCAACGGGTCGGGTCCCGTCATTTGCATCCTGCCGGATACCGCACATTAGAGCAGCGCGCCGGAAGCAGACTTCGCCGAGGTCGGTTCGGGGTCGGAAGCGGTCAGGGAGATCGCGCCGGGAAGCGGACACCAAGCTATCCGATTAGCTATGTTCTTAGAACGATCCACCAAATTTTCAGCAGCGATCAATCTCGCTTTAAGGTGAAAGAAGCTGGCGTGCCCGGGTGGGGTCTACGGTGGGGTCCGCCCTACAAAAGTAGAAGCAAGTTGCTGTATTATAGGGGATAAACTCCCGAGAGTGGCTCCGCGGGTAGGATTCGAACCTACGACCCGCTGATTAACAGCTCCTGATTTCCCACTTTCCGATTGCCGCCGATCGCCGCCAAGAGCGCGATGCAAGCAATTGATCATGTTGACAAATATTCGGTTATCTCGCACGGTTTCGCAGTCCGGCGAAGGCGCCCCGAGATGACTCCAGGGGCGAATTTCACCGTTCTAATACCGTTCTAAACAGCCCCAAAAGCGCCGTTCTAACCCACCCAAAAGTCAGCAAATGAGCGATCCAAAACTCCACCTCACCGACCGCAACATCCTGAATCTCGCCTATGCCCGCGAGGGCCAGTACCGGGTGCGCGACACGGAGACGGCGGGCTTCTTCGTGCTCATCGGAAGCCGCACCAAGAGCTTCATGATCCAGGCCGACCTGCGCGTCGGAAAGGCGCGCACGACCATCCGCATGAAGGTCGCCGATGTCGGCGACGGGACCGCTCGGGAAGCCCGCATCAAGGCCAAGGGGCTGCTGGCCCGCATCGCCGGCGGCGAAGATCCCCGGCCGCCGCGCGAGAAGCCGATCCCGGTGCTTGAGGACGCCGGCGTGCCGACGCTGCGTGAGGCCTGGACCCGGTTCCGCGCCTCCCATCTGGAGCGAAAAGGTCGGGCGAGCGGCACCTTCCGCAACTACACCGACCATATGGAACGGCTGTTCGCGGACTGGCTCGACCAGCCGCTGTCAGAGATCGGGGACAAACCGCGGCTGCTGGCCGACCGGCACGACTACCTCACCAAGAACCACGGACCGGCCATCGCCAACGGCGCCGTGCGCAGTTTCCGCGCCGTCTACAACCACGCCCGCAAGACCTGCCGCCAGCTTCCCGCCGAGAACCCCGCTGTAGGGGTCGACTGGAACCCGGACCGGCGCAAGAACACCGCCATGGGGGTCGCTGACCTGCCGGCCTGGTTCGAACAGGCCGCCTTGATCCCCAATCCGGTCCGTCGGGAGTTCCAGTTGCTGACCCTGTTGTCCGGCTCCCGGCCCGAGGCGCTGAAGAACGTGCGCGTCGAGGACCTCGATCTGCGCAACCGCATCATGCACATCCGCCTGCCCAAGGGCGGCGCCGACAAGGCCTTCGACGTCCCGCTGTCGCGCGCGATGCTGGAATCCATCTTCCGCCTGCGGCGCCTGGGGCCGGTCATCTATCCGGAAAGCGGCCGGGAATGGCTGTTCCCCAGCGACGCGGCCTGCGGCCACATGACTGAGCACAAGGAAAAGCGGGAGGCTCTCAGCCACTACGGCAACGATCTGCGCCAGACCTACCGGACGATCGGCCAGCCCGCCGAGGTCTCGGAGGTGGATATGCACCTGTTGATGAACCACTCGCTGCCCGGGGTGAACGCCGGCTACATCACCCGGTCCAAGCTGATGCGCGGCCATCTGCGGGCGCAGCAGGAGAAGTTGTCGCAGTTCATCCTCGGGTCGGCGGTCGGGCGGGGGAGGCGGCCGAGCCCGGAACTGAGCCGCTGGCTCAACAGCACCAGCCGGATGATGCTGCAGGAACTGCTTGATGAGCACCCCGACACGGCGCGGCTGCGGGTCGGGCCGCGATCAGCGTTGCGCAAGCTGGAGGTGCAGGCGACCCGGATGGCGGTGCACGACCTGCCGGGCGTGTTGTTGGATGCGCCCTCGCGGCGCAGCCGGCGGTTTGCTGACAGCCGCTCCTGACTCGAAGCGCCAATCGGGGAGTCTGCTTTCAGGCGAGCGGCACCACTCCCGCACGGCGAGGAGATCAAGGCGACAGACAGCCTCGAAAAGTACTAGAAGCCCGGTCCGCGGGCAGCGAAGCCGGGCGGGTGCGTCTCTCGGAAACGCTGATCTAGCGTCCGAACTATTCCGCCCGGAAGGCATGCGGCTCACGCGGCGTGAGACGCAGCCAAGCCGTGGACGGCGGGGAAGACACGGCCGGCGCGCGCTAGGGACGCCATCAGCGTCAAGTGGGCGCGCCAGCCGCGATACTCCGGATCATCGTCAATCCCAAGCGCGCGATTGCCGGCCGGCGCAAAGCGCGTCAGCTGGTCCGTGACGCCCTGGCGGCCAAAAATCCAGCAGCCGATGCGATGGCGCGAGAGCATGACGCACAGGCGTCCGGCGTCCAAGTGGAAGGCCGTGGCGTCCGCCCGACCCGACAAGGGGTGATGCACGAACATGAAGGGGCGCTCGATGCCTTGGAACCGGTTGGCCGTCTCGACGAATACGCGGGACAGGGACGGGCCCAAGCGCTCGCGCACGGCGTTGACCTGGCTGACATGAGCGCAGACCACGCCGATGTCCTCGGGCCGCACCTCTGAGATGTGGCCGTCGTCGCTCATCCGCGCACGACGCAGCAGCAGGCGTTCGATCGACGCGACCAGTTCCTGCGCCAGCTCCGCGTCGGCTTCGCCGGTGATCTGTGGCGGCAGCTCGACATGAACGATGGACGCCCCCTGGGCCACGGCGTCCAGCGCCGCATCGAACGGCATCACTCCCGCCACCGGGAATTGGATCGACCGATCGCGGCTCATCGCCGAGAAGGGCATGTCCGGATAGAAGGCCGGCTGGATCAGCTGCACGGTGTCGGCATTTAGCCGCCGCGAGACCGGCAGGCTCAACTGCAGCACACCGGGGTGGCGCTGGACGAGCGCAGCGGGGCAGGACACTTGGGGTCCGGCCAGGTCGCAACGCCACCGCTCGATCTCGCAATTGACGAACGGGTCGATCTGACCGGGGTCGCCGATAAGCACATGGTGGGGGGCCAGGTTGGATATCTGGTGGAACTTGTAGTCGGGAAGCTGGAAAGCCTCGTCGACGATCTGGACGTCGAAGCAGGTCTCGCCCGTGCGAATCCACGACCATTTGGCGGCGTTGCCGATTGTGATCGAGGCCTCGGAGGGCAGATCTTCCAGCTTGTTGACGATCACCAAGTTGCCGGCCCCGACAAGGTCGCCCGGCAGGTTCAGGTCGTTCTTCGCGAACATGTGAATCGGCAGACCCCGGGCGTTGCTCAGCAGACGGCGCGTCAGGTCGAAGGCCTGCTCATTGGTCTGAGTGACCACCATGCAGCGCTGGCTCAACAGCAGCGCGCTCTGCAGGGCGACCCGCTGGGCGACGCCGGTCTTGCCGGCACCCGGCGGCGAGCGCAAGACGACCGCCAGTTCGCCATCCCACTGGCTGCGCAGCACACGATCAAGCGCCGTGTCCGCCGCCTGGGCGGGATCGAAGGCCTCACTCATATCAACCCCTCCACCGCGGCGCGAAGGTTGCCGGGCGCGGCTTGCGGCGCGCGCGCAGGCGGGGGCGGCGCCTCGCCGTGCGTCCAAGGCGTGCTCGCCATCCGGGTGCTCATCTGCGCCAAGACATTGCCCAGATCGTGCCAGTTCGGCGCGCCGGGTCCGAAATCCAAGACCTCGCCCCGCGACAGGCGTTTGGCGGCGTTTTTGCCGGGGCTTTTGCCCGGCGCGACGCGACCCGTGACCCACGTAAAGGGCCCGCGCCGCTCGATCTCGTCGATCCGCAGGGATAGCGCGGCACCATCCAGAGTGCAGAGCACATCGCCAAGGCGAAGGTGCAGGCCGTCCTGGTGGCTGGTAAGCACGAGATCATACTCGTACACCCGCGATCTCGGATGGGTCACAATGACGTCGGCAAGCTGGGCGCGCAGCACCGTGCCCGTGCTCACCCCCTTCTCCCGCGCGGCGTGATCATAGCGCAGCATGCCGGCCTCGACGTTGTTCACCGCCCGCTCCCGCGCAGCGATCTTGATGGCGCCGGCCTTGGCGGAGTCCCGATAGGGCAACCGATGGCCGTCGTCGCGCGCCAGCATGAACCGCGCGAATTCACGCGCCTCCTGGTCGGCGAGTTCATCGAGAATTGGGTTTGCCTGCCAGCGCGGCGCGCTGAGCAGGGCGATGGCCCGCTGTGTGGCCGTGTAGATCGGCCGGATGACGCCTTCAAGCATCTGCTGAATCCGGCCGTGGTGGCGCACGGCCGCCTCCGGCGTCGCCGCGCCGTGGAAGTCGGAGACGGCCGGCTGCAGCTGGTTGCGGTCGAAGCGGGGATCGGTCTTCACGCTCATGGGCAGGCCCTCCGCCGCCGCGACGGCGGCGAAGATGTCCCGGCCCGAGGGTGGCTCGATCCACGTCAACAGGGCGGCGAGGTGTTCGTCCTCGGCCTCCTGTTGACCGGTGGCGTAGTGCAGCCGCAGCGCGCCGCTGGCGCTCATTAAGGCCTGCTGGCCGGCGATGGGGGAGCGCTCGCCGGCATAGGTCCAGAGCTCGCCGAGGCGCTGGATGTCGGGCTCGTCGGTGAACCGCAGGCGGTCTGCCAGGGTATCGAGGTGGCCGAGCGCGCCGGCCGACGACACCCAAATCTGCGGGAACGTCCCGTCCGCGCGGCATTGGGCGTAGTAGGTCTCGAAGAACGGCAGCAGCCAGCGCAGCAGGGCGTACTGGTCGTCGCGGCTCCGGGGGTCGGCGATGACATGGATCTGCGCCGGCTCGCCGAAGCCGCCGAACGCGGCGGCGTGGACCGAGGTGTCCTCTCCGGCCATCGACAGCAGGGTCAGGATGCGGGCGTGCGGCTGGATCACCACCTGCCGCTGCGAGACGATCGGCACGGCGCGACCGTTCTGCAGGGCCCGCAGCCGGGCCGCGACGTGGATGAGGTCAGCCATTGGCGATCCGATCGAGCAGCTGCGCCGCAGCCCGCAGATCGGCGGACAGCGTGGCCTCGGCTTCGTTGGCCGGCGGCCGGCCGCGCCCATCGAGCAGATCGATCGCGCGCGAGATGGAGCCTGCGGCCGCCAGTTGCTCCGCGGCGAGATCGCCCAGGATGATCGGCTGGCCGGCGGCGAGCGCTTGGGCGCGGCAGCGCTCCCACAAGGCGCAGTGTTCCTTGCAGGCCGAGCGATAGTTGTTGGGCAGCCGCTCGATCATCCCCGCGTCGGCGAGGGTCGCCCCCACCGGCAGGATCCGTTCGATCTCGTCTAGGTCGGCCGGCGCGGTGGAAAGCGCCCGCACTAGGGACGCAAGTTCGGACTGCGCCCGCATCGCTGGGAACAGGCGCGGCTGGAACGACCCGGGCGCGCGCAGTACCATATCGATCCGGTCGCCGGCCAGGGCCGCGTCGCCCCCGCGGCTGGCGATGTGCTGTTGCAGGCAGAGCGTGCCAACCGCCGCCTCCCGGCAGGCGGCGCGGATGTCCGTGGTGTCGGTCTTGCCGCCCCGGTCGGCGTACGACTTGATCACTCCCACCCGGTAGAAGGGGTCGGCGTCGCTGGCGACTAGATAGGCGAGCTCGACCGCGTGGGTGACGCCGACGAGCTCCAGAGGCAGGCGCGGGTTCAAGATGAGGTTCGGCGCCCGGGCGTCGCCGCTCAGCTTCAGATCGAGCAACCGCCGGGTCTCAAGAACTCGCCGCGCCCGGGCCGCCGGGGAATCGCCGTCGGCGACTTGGGTGACATCGGCGATTTTTACCTCGCCCTGGGCCAAGATCCCCTTCTCGCGGTAAGCGGTGAGCAAGGACGCGCCGCTGCTTCCCAGCAGGCGCCGCTCATAGTTCTGGCTGACGACCATGGCGAACGGCGACATGGCGTCGGCGTCGCCCTGGAAGACGATCTTGATCACTGCGCTCGGCGTCAGCCCGGCCACGATGATCGCGCGCAGGCGCGTGCAGCCGGCGTTGCGGGCCACGCTCTCAATGCCGCGCGCGCCGACCTCGACCGCGTCGAGGCCGCCCCGGAGACGGGAAAGGCGGGCATTGGCCGGCGTCATCTGATCGCGCGCTCCGCGACGGTCGTGTCGAGGAGCACCGGGCGGCCCCAGAGCTTCACGTGCAGGCCGCTGGATGACAGCTTCGCCGCCGCCGCCCGCCGTTCTTCGAGGTCGGCATCTTCGATCAAGCTCAGCTCACCGCGCGCGGCCTCGATGATGCGGTCCGGCTCCATAGGCTGGGCGTGCTCGATCGCCCCGGGGATCGACCGGGCGAACGGGAACAGCAGCCGCTCGATGTTCTTGGCCTCGCCGGCGCCGGCCTCGCGCAGGTGGGCGAGGCGTCCAGTCAGGCTGATGGCGATCCGCAGGCTGTCCGCGCGGATGCTGCGCGAGCCGATGATGCGCCGCTCCAAGTCCCAGGTCGAACTCGTCAGCAGGCGCGGAATGGCCGTTAACTGCTGAGCGCTGATGGCGGGCACGACCCAGGCGGGCCGAGCGGCGGGATTGCGGCGCGCCGCATTCTCCTCGTCTCGGCGCAGGCTGGCGAACCGAGATGGCGAAGGGCGCGTGCCGGTTAAGGCGTCGGTAAAGTCGGCGATCAATGCCGGCGACGCGGGCGCGCCCAGGTCGTCCAAGGCGTCGAGCGCCAGTTCGCGCAAGGGCTTCCCGGGCTTGCGTGCGCGCGGCGTGGCGATCTCGCGCGCCTCCAGCTCGCTGAAGCGCAGGGCGTCGGATAGGCGCTGATAGTCCGCCGTGAGTTCGGCGATTTTCGCCTGGGCCCGCTCCCGGCCGGCAGGGTCGCTGGTCGCCAGCGCCTTGGTCAGGGCCGCGTAGGCGTCCTGCTGGCGCTTCGCGTTGCGCGCAAGCTGGTCGGAGATGGAAAGCGGGCGAGACATGATTTCAATATAGGCTTCCACGCTCTTCCACGCAATACCATGCTTGTCCGCGTGGTCTAGCGGCATGCAGCGCCACGCCTTCAGGTGCGCCGGGCGGTTCGAGGCGCGGCGCGGCGACCGCTATTTCGAGAAGCAGAGCACCGATTCGGTGGCGCCCGACGGTCGCGTGTAGGACCGGCGACCGGGGTTGATGTCGGACATGGATTTGAGGTGGAAGGCGCTCGTCTGCGTCAGCTCCAGACCATGGTGGACGCCGATTTCCTCGATCATCTTCGGCAAATCATTGTGGATGTCCTTGTAGTAGGAATCTTGGACGACCAGCACCGCCCGCCCGCCCGGCTTCAACGCCTGCGAGAGGTGCGCCATCGAGCGAGACATCTTGTCGAAATAGTCGAGGTGGGTCCGGTAGTAATAGCCGCGCGACGCCTTCGAGGGATGCGCCTGCAGTGCGCCGAGGAACTGAAGGCAGGTCGCGCCCCAAGCTTCATCGACGTCTATCGGCGCCTGGGGCGCCAAGGTCGAGCCGATCATCTGGCGGCCGAGCGCCCGGGCGCTGCTGCTGAGCAACGGGCCCAGCACCGCGAGTTCGATCCGGGTCGCTGCGGTGTAGTCGATCCGCGTGCAGTAAGGCGGGGAGGTCAGCACGAAATCCACGCTCGCTGGCGCGAGCTCCATCGTGGTCGTATTCGACAGGTTGATTCGGCAGTCGCCGAGCCGCGGCAGGTCGTCGACGAGCTGGTCGGCGTCCCGCTTCGCGCCCAGCGCGTCGGCCATGCCGCGGACATTGCCGCCGAAGAGGCGCGCGACCGCCGCTGGCGAGGCGGTGATGCGGGCTTCCGCTGCCTTCGGGACCCTAAGCCAGGTGGGGTTCGACGACTTGAACGGCGCGACAAGCCGGCGACAGGCCGCGAAGAGGGCGACATAGAGGGTCGCGGCGGTGCCGGAGATGCGGTCGAGGTGAACCCCGTCCGGCGACTTGGTCATGCTGCCGACCAGGCTACGGCGGATGTTCTGCTCGATGCCTCGGATGAAGCTGGCGGTGGCGAGGTCGAACCACCCCAGCAGCGGATCGTCCGGCGCCAGAGTGGGAGGCTGGGCGCGCGCGTGGGAGAGGATCGTCGCCGCCAGGGGCCGTAGGTGGTCGGCCTCGCTCGGGGGCAAGAGGCGCGCCCGCGCCACCACGATCATCACCGGGTTGAGGTCGATGCCGATCGAGCTCAGCCCCAAAGTGCTGGCGGTATAGGTGGTCGTGCCGCTGCCATTCCAAGGGTCGAGGACGACCGCGTGGCGCGGCAGGTTCGCGCTCTGCAGCAGTTCGCGCGCGAAGAGTTCTGGATAGCCCGCATAGTAGGGGAAGAAACCTTCCCACCCGGTCTGCAGGCGCTTGTTGCGCTTCGGCGACAGGATTTGCAGCGGGGCGACCTCGGCCACCGGCTCGGGCGAAGGTACCGTCATGGCGCGTACCCGCGCTGGCGACGGACGGTGATCTCAAGCCGGGTGAGCTCCGCGGGTAGCAGGGCGCCCTGCAACAGACCGATCGGTGGGTTGGCCGACAGCGTCGGCAAGGCGCGCTCATAGATTGCCACGCAGGTGCCGCTGGTCAGTCGGGAATCGAACAGGATCGCGTCCACGTCGGGCATGGCTGCATGCACCGCTTCGGACAGGGCCTGTCCCGCGGTGTGGTCGCGGGCGCGGCTGACGTCCGTATCCACGCCGAGCTCATATGCGGCCGGGCCTCTGAGGTCGAGCATCACGAGTTCCCGGCTCGAACCGATGGCGGCCACACAGTGCTGGTCGAGGTGCGGCCTGTAAAGGAAGCGCCGGGACTTGCCCTCAAAGCGGTCGCGGACCACCGCCTCGGCGAAGGCGGTGGCGAAGTTGTCCCCCGCGTACAGCACCTTGAAAGCGTCCGACGGGCTCGAGAAGCGGCTAGAGCCAAAGCCGGCGCCGACCGGGCTCGCGCGATGCCGACTGGGAAGGATACGCACCCAATCATCCAGTCGGGCGGCGTAGAGCCGCTCGCGAAGTTTCGCCTCGGGGATCTTCACGCGTAGTCATAGGCGCCGGCCGCCGCTCGCGCGATCGCTGGCGCTTCGCCATCGCGCAAGGCCTCGATCGGCGGCTTCCCACCCGTCATCCGATTTGGCGCCACCAACCACTCCCAGGCGTCCTCTGGGGTGGCGAAATGCTCCGCGACGAGATCGAGTCCCTCCAGCGGCCGCGACCGGTAAAACTGACGTGTCGGATAGACGAAGTTCCGGAGCCCCTTCCGCAGCGCGAGAACCTTTCGGGCCTTGCGCCAGTTGTCGAGTGTGCCGCGTGAAATGCTCAGCCAAGCCACCAGAGCGCCGGCACCAAGGACGTCGCTTTCGATCCAATCCTTCGACGCGACATCAACCGCGATTGCGTCGAGAAGCCGGCCGCCCTCGGCCGCTGACACCACGGGCCCGACGCCGCCGCCGCGTAGGACACGTTCCTCTGGCACCGCGCGGCGCTCAGCCTTGGCGGGCTCGCTCCGCCGCTTGGTTTGCCTGGCGACGGGAACGCGCACATTGAGGGTCGAAGCGAGCGCCAAGAGATCGGCCATAGGCATCCTCTCGACCTTACTCTCGATCGCTTTTGCCAACGCGGTGCGGTCAGTCCGAGACGGGTTTGCGGCGCTCATGTTGATTCTCCATGGGCAAATTAGGCAATATGAGTAAGTTATGCAACTTCCAAAGCCTTCGGATCTTCGGTCCTTTCGAGGTCTGTTTCATGCAGGGCCGCCAACTTCCGCATTTGGCGCATCGCAGGCCTTTGGGCTCTAAGCGCGTGCTCAGTTCGGTCGGGGGAGGCGGCTCAGTCTCAGGCGAGAACGGCCTTCGGTTCTAGGTGCGCTTCCAGAACCGCCGCACAATGAAGAGGCATTCACCGGGATTCTCGGCTAGAAGCCCCGCCCCACGCGAAGCGGACTCCTCCCATGACCTCCAATCCCGCCGCCACGATCGGCATCGACTTCGGCACGACCAACACCGTGGTCGCCGTGACGGGACCGGACGGCGAGGTATCCGTCCTGCGTCTCGCCGCGCCCGGCGGCGACCTCACCGCCTTCCGCTCCACGCTGAGCTTCCAGCTGCATCCCGGAGTCGGCGGCCAGCCGCCGGAGCGCGTGGTCGCGGCGGGGCCGTGGGCGATCGACGCCTATGTCGAGGACCCGCTCGACACCCGGTTCATCCAGTCGTTCAAGACGTTCGCCGCCAGCGCGGCCTTTACGGAAACGGTGATCGACAACCGGCGCTACCGGTTCGAGGATCTGCTGTCGGCCTTCCTGCTGGGGCTTCGCCACCACGCCGGTCCCGGCATGCAGGCCATGCCCCCGCGGGTCATCGTCGGCCGGCCGGTCACCTTCGCCGGCGGCGCGCCCGACGCCGCGCTCGCGCTCGAGCGATACGAGACCGCCTTCGCCCGGCTGGGCTTCAGCGACATCCGCTATGCCTATGAGCCGGTCGGCGCCGCCTTCTTCTTCGCCCGCAAACTGACCAGTGCGGCTGTCGTCCTGGTCGCCGATTTCGGCGGCGGCACCAGCGACTTCTCCATCGTCCGCTTCGAGCCGACGCCCCAAGGCCTTCGCTCCACGCCGCTGGCCCGGTCAGGCGTCGGCGTGGCGGGCGACGCCTTCGACTACCGGATCATCGATCAGGTGGTGTCTCCGGAACTGGGCAAGGGCGGGGACTATCGGACCTTCGACAAGGTCCTGCCCATCCCCCAGCGCTACTACGCCGCCTTCGCGCGCTGGGATCAGCTGGCTCTACTGCGGGCGTCCCGGGACATGCGCGACATCCGCGCCCTGGCCAGGAGCGCCCTGGAGCCGGACAAGATCAACCGGCTCGTCGAGGTGCTCGACGACAACCACGGCTACGCCCTCTATCAGGCGGTCTCCCGGCTGAAGCTGGATCTGTCGCGCGACGAGACCGCGGACTTCTCCTTCGTCGCCGGCTCGGTCCGGATCGAACGGCCGGTCGCGCGGTCGGAGTTCGAGGCGTGGATCGCGCCGGAACTGGCCGCCATTGAGGGCGCGGTCGACCAGGCGATCGATCAGGCCGGGCTACGGCCGGAGCAGATCGACCGCATCTTCCTGACCGGGGGCACCTCCTTCGTTCCGGCGGTGCGGAACATCTTCCATCGCCGCTTTGACCCGGCGAAGATCGAGACCGGCGGCGAGTTCGAATCCATCGCCTCGGGCCTGGCCCTGATCGGTCGTGAAGCCGATCTCGACCTGTGGAGCGAGCGCCGGGCGCCTGAGCGCTCGCCGTCCGCCGCCGCTACGCCTGGGATGCCGCGCGGTTGATGGCTTCGGCCAACCGAACGGCGGCTTTGGCGAGTTGTTCGCGGACGATGGGTTCGGCGCCCTCGACATAGGCCGGACTGATCTGGCCTCCGTTCGCCGCGCCCTGGTTGGCGGTCGGCGGGGAGGCGAGGTCCGGATAGGCGTAGGTCTTGCTGATCTGGAAGCTCTCCAGGGCCCAGTGTTCGATCGATTGTCCCCGCCAGGCGGCGGCATGGGCGCGCATCAGGTCCCGCACCTCAGCGATCCGCTCCCGGTTCGGTCCGACCGCTGCAGCGACCAGGTCGCCGTCCCACAGTGAATGCAGATTGCGGGCACGTCCGCCCGGGAAGGTCGTGATCTGGACGTCGTTGCCGCCCTTGTCGCTGTTCTCGCCGACATGGAGCGGCTGGTGCACGTCCTCGACGAAATGGGCGAGCTGCTTGAGCGCCAGCAGGCGAGTCAGGTCCGAGGCGGCCGGGTTGGCGAGAACGGCCTCGGCCTTGCGGATGGCGCCGGTCACGCAGTTCCCGTCGGCACAGAACAGTCCAGTCGGCGCGGCCTCATGGATCGGCGTGTTCACATAGTGGAGCGCGCGCATATAGCCGAAGCTGGCGAGACCGCCGCCGCGGACGCAATCCGCCCAGACCGAGGCGTCGGCGAGGGAGGCGACCGGGCAGACGCCGGCGCCCTCCTGTTGGTCCGCCGTGGCGATCAGCCGGTCCACGAAGGCCCGGCCCCGCGGCGTTAGCTCCGCATAGGCGAGGCCGCCGATCAGCCGGTGTCCCGCGCCCCCCAGGCCAGGGCCGAGGTCGGGATCAGAAGCGAGCCAGTAACGAGGACGGCGATCAGTCGACCGATGATGCGGACCATGGGATTTCCTTCGACGCTTGTTGCGGGAGGGATGCGCCTAGCCGAGTTCCATGACGTTACCGCGTCGGTTCTGGTATCCGAAGGGCTTTGACGGCCGATGTCGCCGTTGAAGTCGGGTCCGTTCAATTTGCATGGAATTTAAATCAAAATCGTTGCATGATGCCGGATCGCTTCCTACGTCGGTCGCGAAGGAATTTGATGATGTCCGCGCTCAACGACGTGAAAAGGCGACTGCGGCCCGGTCAGGTCTACCGTCGCCAGGATTTCGAGAAATGGTCCAATGCCGTGGATCGGCATCTGCGCCAGCTCGTGGAGGAGGGACGTCTCGAGAAGGTCTCGGGCGGTCTCTATCTGGCGCCGCGAAAGACGCGGTTCGGAAAAGCCCCGGCCAAGCCGGAGAAACTCGTCGAGAGCTTTCTCAAGGACGACCGCTTCCTGATGGTCTCGCCCAACGCCTTCAATGGCCTCGGGGTGGGCACGACCCAGCTCTACAACGAGCCGGTGGTCTATAATCTCAAACGCCACGGCCGCTTCGATCTGGGTGGTCGCGTCTATGACTTCCGCAAGAAGTCTTCGGTCCCGGCCAAGCTGACCGAGGAGGTCCTCCTCGTCGATCTGTTGCAGAACCTCGACCGGCTCGCGGAGACCCGCGCCGAGGTCCTACCGCGCGCCCTGGATCGCGCCCGGCGCATGAATCCCGCGCGCCTGTTCAAGGCGGCGCGGGATTTCGGATCCGTGCGCGCCGAGCGGCTTCTCAGCCAGGCGCTGGAGGCCGCGTGAGGTCGTGACCGTCTTCCTGCACGATACCCCGGACTTCCGGGACCTGGTCGAGGTCCTCGCCGGCCAGATGGACGCCCGGTGATCCTCCGCCGCGCACAGATCATGATCGTGCAGCACCTCGATCACCTTGCAGGCCGAGACCCGGCTCCGTTCCGGTGCTCAGGCCGTCGCGCCTGATCGAACATCTGGCCCTGATGTCGTTCTCGATGTTCCCGACCAACGAGGTCAGCCGCATCGTCTGGTTCGGCCTGCTCGACGCCCTGGGTCATGACGCCCTGTCGTCCAGCGCCCGCTGGGCGCTGTGGACCGTCGGCTTCGTCGGCGCCTTCGTCGGCGCCGCCGTGTTCCGCTACGGGTTCGACCGCCCCGTCCAGACCTGGCTCAATCCTTCCCCTCCACGCGGACGGTCGGGGATCAGGCGGCGACGCCGGCCACGCCAAGGGCGTCAGGCGCCGTTGTGCCGGCCGAACACCCGGGTTGAGCCGTCGTTGAGGATCAGCACGGTCGTATAGGGTTCGCGTCCCGCGGCCTCCATGCCCGGGGAGCCAGCCGGCATTCCGGGCGCGCTCAACGCCTTGGCGGCCGGGCGTTCCCGGAGCAGCCGATCGACGTCGCTGGCCGGCACATGACCCTCGATGGCGTAGGCGCCGACGACCGCCGTGTGGCAGGAGGCCAGCCGGTCCGGAATTCCATGCTGGGCCCGGATCGGCGCCAAGTCCTCGCGCTCGACGACCTCGACGCTCCAGCCGGCCTGGCGCATGTGCGCGATCCAGCCGCCGCAGCAGCCGCACCAGGGGGTTTTGTAGGCGGTGAGGCGCTTGTCGGGTGCGGCGAGGACCGGGCCGGCGATGGCGATGGCGGGAAGGGCGATCAGCAAGGCGCGGCGGGAACAGGCGGGGTGGGTTTGGATCACGTCAGGGACTCGGTCAGTGAAGCGTGTCGGCACCATGAATGGCGCTGAAGGCTTTGGCGACCGGCGGAGTGTCGCGGCATGGCGGAATCGCCCGACGGGCGTGAAACGCGAGCCACTGCCTACAGATCAGGTATCGAGCATGTCCCAGTCATCGCCCAACATCCATCGCAAGGCGCTCAGCTTGCCGTTGATCATGCCCCATTCGAAGTCAGTCCAGGGGCCTAGGTCATTAGGTCGGCGCGCTTCGACCTTCTTGGCCGCGGCGAGGGCGCCCTCCCAAGTCTGGCGTGACATGAGGTCCTGCGGGTAGCGACCGACCGGATAGTCCCTGTCTTCGACGACACTGATCTCGCCGCTTGCGACCTGGTTACGAAGGCCCCAGTGCCGATTGTACCAGACCTTGTCGGTGAGATCGTCCATCGCCTCGATGATCTCCGACAGTCTGCGATAGTCTAACGACCACTCAGTCTCGAAGCGCACCTCTTCCAGCAGCTCCGGAGCGAACGCGCCGAGCATTTCGCTGAGGCTGATCGAATAGACGGAATCCTCGCCGAACAGGTCCGCGAGATCCGGATGGGGACGTCGGCTGTCGCCCGACGGCTCGCTGAAGTCCTTGATATTGTGCGTCACGAACGCGGCCCGATCCGGAAGCACAAGCTCGTCGATCGCGTCTCGATAGTGCTCAATCAGAATGGCATCGTTGGCCGAGTTTTTCTGGCGATGAAAAGGCGCCTGTCCCCGGATCGCTCGATCCGCGACCCGCACCTTGACGCCCTCGCCGGCCGGGATCGGCGTACTGGCGGCAAACAATGCTTCGATGCGATTGACGGCGCCGACGGCGGCCTCGCCCAGCGTCGCGACCCGGTGATCGATCTCGTCGAGCCGACGCACGACGTCCATCCTGGTGCCTTCTTCGCCGAACCGTTCCACGGTGTCCTTCACCCGACGGAAGAGGCTCGAAAGGCTCTGGCCGCTCTCGCGGATGACCCGCTCCTTGTTGCGTCCGAACTCCTCGACAACCGTCTCCGGCAGGATGAGGGCGACCTGGCCCTGTTCCATGAGCGCCTCCAGGCAGGCCAAGGTCGCCTGCTGCCGGTGATCCTTGGCCAGGTCGAGCCAGACACAGGTGTCGATAAGCAAATGAAGCATGAGCGAAGCGTAGCACGAGGGAACGCCGCAGCGCCCCAACCGCCGCGACGATGTTGAACCCCGCTTGAGAACTAAGGGCTCCGCCCTCGCGCAGGCCAGGGTGAAGCGGCTCCACCGCTGGTGGGCCGGCGCCCCGGCCGAACCAGCCGCGCCATCCCCCACCAGGCCGCGGCGGCGAGCACCGCGGCGCTCGCCATCCCCGGGAAGTAGCTGAAGCCGCCGCCATCGAGGAACGGGAACACGAAGTGGAACAGTTCGGTGATCCCCATGGCGGCGAAGAAGGTCCACGCGAGATAGTCGCCCAACGCGTAGCCCCGCTTCACTAGAGGCAGGACCAGCAGCCAGGCGCCGACCGATGTCAGGATCAGACCGACAACTGGCCATGAGGCGATGGCGGGCGTTTGGACGCCCGTGATGCCGGAAAGCGCTGCGAAGAAGCCGCTGACCTTTTCATCGACCCGTGCACCGCGAACAGCGCCAGCGTCAGCCAGTAGGGCGCGCGGATCGATCGGTAGTTCACGGTGCCGCCGACCGTGAGCCAGAGCAGGAAGCCGCCCAGAAACCCGGATGAGAAGATCAGCGAGGTCCACAGGCCGAAGGCGGCATAGCCTAGGCCGATTATAAGGCAGGTGAAGGCAAGGGCCGCGGCGATGGTTTCGGGGCGCTTGCGAATTGAGCTTGCTTGTTGGAAGCGGGTTCGGGCATGGGCGCCTCCAACAAGCAAGCTGTCCGAAAGGGGCAATTTGGTAAAGCAGGAGCTCCTTGATCGCCGTCTCAGAAAAGCTTGTTGTCGGGCATGGCCTATCCTCTTGGAAGCGACGAAATCGATCCCGAAAGGCGGCTAGAGCGGGACTCGTTCACACGGAACCGTATCCGGAGTTGACGAGGTAGTTG
>NZ_JBHYDN010000013.1:0-76023 GCF_051860745.1 Brevundimonas sp. | reverse complement strand
CAAGGTGCGCCGCGCCACCTCCCCATCGCTGCGCGACAGGGAGGAGACAGGAACTGTGCTGACAATCCGCCGATTGCCAGCATATCGCGCGCCGCCAACCCCCTGACTCCGCTCGCCTTTCAAAAAATGCAGCGTCCCTATCCCGCCACAGATGGCCCCCGGCCTAGACTCCGCCCCATCCCGTCGGTGGGGAGGGCGTCGGATCCACGTTCCTCGATGTCGGCGGGCTGTGGTCGAGCGATGAAGCCCGGGCGGAGGAGAGCCCGGGGGTCCTCGTGGAGGTCGATGGATGGCCTCTGCTTGCTCGCCGCGCGCCTGGGGATGGAACCGCTACTGACACAGTCAGCACGTTCCGCCGTCCGGTCTTCCCGCAAGGGCGGGCCGGGCAGCCGGTGAGGCCCGAGAACGGCCGCCAGCCGGCGGGGCGCGTGGAAAACGGCTGCGCGGGGCAGGTCTGCTTCGTCGAAACGGTAAAACAATCAAAGCACCGGGCGAGGCCCGGCCGCCCCGCGCCCTCCCCGACTTTCCGGCGGTTCCGCCGGAGAGCGTTGATCCATGCCCTCTTCCTCTCCACCGCATCCGGCCGGAGACGCTTCACCCACGCACCGGGACACGCTAACGAACCCTATGGCCGCCGCCGAGACCCCCGCAGACGTCTTCAAACGCGCCCTCGCCCATGCGGCGCGGGCGCTGGCGGAGCAGTCGGAGCTGGAGGTGGTGTTCGGCTCGGACGGGCCGCGACTGTCCAACGGCGTCCTGACCCTGCCGCATCCGCCTCGCGATCCGGGCGGACCCGAGAGCGCCACCCTGCGTGGTCAGGCCGACCGGCTGGCGCTGCGGCTGGCCAATCACGACGAGGCTCTGCACGCCCGTCTCCGCCCGATCGACAGCCGCGCCGCCGAGGTGTTCGAGGCGGTGGAGCAGGCCCGGGTCGAGGCCATAGGCTCGCAGTCGCTGGCCGGGGTTCGGGCCAATATGGGCGCGGCCCTGCTGACGCGGCTGGAGAAGATGGGCGCCCTGCGCGCCACCGACGCCGAGCGGGTGCCGGTGGCCGAGGCTGTGGCCCTGCTGGTGCGCGAGCGGCTGACCGGCCAGCGTGCGCCCGACGGCGCGGGGGCCATGCTGGACCTCGTCCGCACGGACATGGAGGCCAGGGCCGGCGCCAGGCTGAACGCCCTGGCCGAGGTGGCGGGTGATCAGGTCGCCTTCGCGGACCGACTGAAGAACGTGTTGCGCGCGCTCGACCTCGATCCCGGCGATGGGCGTGGCGATGACGCTTCCGACGAACAGGGCGAAGACGACGCCGATCCCCAGTCGCCCGACGCCGCCGACGATCAGGACGAGGAAGACGACGCCGGCGGCGGCGAAGGCCAGACCATGGACGGCTCGGCCGACGACCAGAGCCAGGGCGACGAGCGCGACGCCCGGCCGGACGGATCAGCGGGCGATCCCGACGGCGAAGCCTCGGACGACGGGCCCGACGTCAACGAGGGCTCCCTGCCCAACCGTCAGCAGACCGCCGACGACGGTCGCGCCGTCGATGCCTATCGCGTCTTCACCACCGCCTTTGACGAGGTCGTGGACGCCGCCGATCTGTGCGATCCCAATGAGCTGGAACGGCTGCGCGCCCTGCTGGACCAGCAGCTGACGGCCCTGTCCTCGGTGGTGGCGCGGCTGGCCAACAAGCTGCAGCGCCGGCTGATGGCGCAGCAGAACCGCAGCTGGCATTTCGATCTGGAAGAGGGGGTTCTGGACACCGCCCGCCTGACCCGGATCATCACCGACCCCACCAGCCCGCTCAGCTTCAAGGCCGAGAGCGAAAGCCCGTTCCGCGACACTGTGGTGACCCTGTTGCTGGACAACTCCGGCTCTATGCGCGGGCGGCCGATCATGGTGGCGGCGGTCTGCGCCGATATTCTGGCGCGGACGCTGGAGCGGTGCGGGGTCAAGGTCGAGATCCTCGGCTTCACCACCCGGGCCTGGAAAGGCGGGCAGGCGCGCGAAGCCTGGATCAGCGCCGGCAAACCGGCCAGTCCGGGGCGGCTGAACGACCTGCGCCACATCATTTACAAGTCGGCGGATTCGCCGTGGCGGCGGTCCAGGAAGAGCCTCGGCCTGATGATGCGCGAGGGGTTGCTCAAGGAAAACATCGACGGCGAGGCCCTGACCTGGGCGCATGAGCGGCTGCTGGGCCGGACCGAGGCGCGGCGCATCCTGATGGTCATTTCCGACGGCTCGCCGGTCGACGATTCGACCCAGTCGGCCAACGCCGCCCTGTATCTGGACAAGCACCTGCGGCAGGTGATCGCCGAGATCGAGACCCGCTCGCCGGTCGAGCTGATCGCCATCGGCATCGGCCATGACGTCACCCGCTGGTACCGCCGCGCCGTCACCATCGTCGATGTCGAGCAACTGGCCGGGGTGATGATCGAGAAGCTGGCCGAACTGTTCGAGGGCGAACCCAAGGCAGCCCCGGCCCGGCGACGGAAGGCCGCGTGAGGCGGTTCGCCGCCCTGCTTCAGCCCGGCTGCGCCGGAGCCGCTCGCCCTCAGCCTCGCGCGCTGAGGGTCAGCCCGACGGCGGAACCCGTGCGCCCTGCATCTGGCGCAGCATCTCGCGGCTGGCGGCGCGATCTTCCTCGGTCTGCGCCGCGCTGCGGCAAACCCGACGGCCGAAGCGCGAGCCCGTGACGGGTTCGGTCCGGCAGACCTGGGCCGGCTCCGCGACCGGTCGTGTCGCGTTGGCCGCGGGAACGGCCTCCGCGGTGGGCTGTGTCGGCGCGGTAGCGGGGGTTTGCTGGATCAATGCGAGGGAAGCGAACAAGACGACGGGAAACAACACCAGGCTCTCCTGTGGGGCTTTGGGCGACATATGCCGGACGGGTCGCGCTTCGCAACCCGGCGGGAGATCAGAATCGTTCGCTGACCTTGATGGCGGCCCGGCAACCGGCCTTGATCACCGCGCTGAGCAGGTCGTAGCCGGGAGCCTCGCGGCTGCCGTGGGCGACGGCGTGGTCGTGATGGGCCAGTTCCTCGTCGCGGAAGGCCGACAGCTCGGCGGCCAGAGTCGGATCGCGGTCGGCCAGTTCGGCGATCTGGTCGGCGTAGTGCTCCTCGATCACGCTCTCGACCGCCTCGGTGCAGGCATGGGCGGCCTTCTCGCCCATCAGCGCCGTGCCGGTCCCGAGCGCCAGGGCCGCCAGCCGCCAAACCGGCGTCATCACCGTGGGCCGCACCCGCTCGGCGTTCAGCAGGGCGTCGAACCGGGCCAGGTGGACGGCCTCCTGGGCCTGCATCCCGCCCATGTCGGCCGCGACGGCCTCGCGGCCCGCGCGCCGCTCGAACACGGCCCGCTGGGCGCGGTAGATGTGGACGGCGGCGTATTCCCCGGCGTGATCGACGCGCAGGATCTCGGCGCGACGGCGCCGGCTCGCGCCCTGACCGGGTCGGGCCAAGGGGATACGGCGATTGGCCGCCGGATCAGTTGCGAGGGGCTCTGGCATCCTTGGGCCTCTTGGCGGCGAGTAGGCTGAACACGGCCAGGGCGGTCGAGATCAGGGCGTTCCACCCTGCCATGGACAGGTCCAGGAAGCGCCACGTCACCGCGTCGCACACGACGACCTTTTCGATCGGGCCGGTGCCCAGGGCCAGGGCGGCCAGGCTTTCCAGGTTGATGTCGCCGCCGCCGGAACAGGTCGCGGGCAGGTCCCACCATTTCATCTCGCCGCCCATGTGGAAGACGGCGGTGACCGCGCCGGTGGTGAAGACGACAGCCAGCATAAAGGCGGCGATGCGCGGCGTGCCGCGGCTGCCCCGGCTGATCACATGCCAGAGGGTGGCGACCAGGGCGATGGCGACGGCGCCCCAGTAGACCTCGCGCTGCTTGAGGCAGAGGTTGCAGGGGGCGAGGCCCTCGAATCGCTCGAACGCATGCGCGGCGCCCAGCAGGGCCAGCGAGGCCGCCAGGGCGAAGGCGGTCCACCACCGCGTCAGGATTCGATACACGCCTCTCATCGGACGACGTTCATAGCCGGGCCTGATCGCCGCGTCGATGAGGCTGGCCCGATCAGAGCAGCTTCACCGCCACGATGGCGCCGACGAGCACCACCAGACCGATGATGCTCCACATGGCCAGCCGCTTCTCGACCATTTCCAGCATGGCCGGACCCCAGCGCTTCAGCACGAAGGCCTCGGCGAAGAAGCGGCCGCCGCGGGTCACGGCGCACAGCCCCACGAAGAGCGGGAAGTTGAACTGGAAGATGCCCGAGGCGATGGTGATCAGCTTGAACGGGATCGGAGTCAGGCCCTTGATCAGGATCACCCAGGCGCCGTGCTGCTGGAACAGGGCCTTGGACGCCTCGAAGGTGTCGGCCTTGCCCAGCCAGGTCAGGATCATCATCCCGACGTCGGTC
The DNA here is from genome assembly GCF_051860745.1 of Brevundimonas sp. Classification (GTDB taxonomy): domain Bacteria; phylum Pseudomonadota; class Alphaproteobacteria; order Caulobacterales; family Caulobacteraceae; genus Brevundimonas. The sequence continues at coordinate 71,612 of NZ_JBHYDN010000013.1, read as the reverse complement.
AGGAAATAGCCGATCGCATAGCCCAGCATGGCGCCCAGCACCGAAGCGAGGGTGCAGACGCCGGCGTAGAAATAGGCCCGGTCCGGCCGCGCCAGGATCATCGGCCCCAGCATGACGTCGGGCGGTATGGGGAAGAAGGAGCTTTCGGTGAAGGACACCACTGCCAACGCGGGCGTGGCGTGCTTGCTGCGGGCGAGGGCGAAAACCCAGTCGTAGAGCTTGCGAAGCATATGTGTTCCGGAAAGGCCGAAGGTCGCGTCTAGCAGTCCGGGGCGGCGCGCGCACCCGCAGAAACCCTCCGTTATTCGCGGTCGCGGCGAAGGGTCGCTATAGAGGCCGCCTCCCGCCTCTCCCCAGGATGGATTTCCCTATGCGCTATCTGCACACCATGGTCCGGGTGACCGACCTCGACGCCTCGCTGCGCTTCTGGCGCGACCTGCTGGGTCTCGCGGAGATGCGGCGGATGGAGAATAAGGCCGGGCGTTTCACCCTGGTTTTTCTCGCCGCGCCCGCGGACCGCGTGCGTTCGGAGACAGAGCGGTCGCCCGAGGTCGAGCTGACCTTCAACTGGGATCCCCAGTCCTATGACGGTGGCCGCAATTTCGGCCATCTGGCCTACAAGGTCGATGACATCTACGCCGCCTGCCAGCGGCTGATGGACGGCGGTGTCGTCATCAACCGCCCGCCCCGTGACGGCCACATGGCCTTTGTCCGCTCGCCGGACGGCATCTCGATCGAGCTGCTGCAGGAGGGCGCCGCCCTGGCGCCTGTCGAGCCCTGGATCTCCATGCCCAACACCGGGAGCTGGTGATCTTGCGAGCCCGCGCCGCCATCGGCCTGACCCTGCTGCTGGGCGCCTGCGCTTCGACATCCGAGACCTATCCGGCGCGCACGGCGACCGAACAGTTGCTGGTGGCCCGCGCCGCCGACCGCGCCGTCGAGGGCCTGACCCTGCCCGTCCCGGCCGGATCGCGCGTCTTCGTCGACGCGACATATTTCCAGGCGGAGAACGCCGCCTATGCCATCAGCGCCGTCCGCGCCGCCCTGTCCGACGCCGGATACGCCCTTGTCGCCTCGAAGGCCGAGGCCGACGCCGTGTTCGAGCTGCGCGCCGGGGCCCTGTCGCTGGAGCAGATGCGCCGCGTCGTCGGCCTGCCGGACATGCGGGTGCCGATCAACGACACCTTCAACGTCGTCTCGATCCCGGAGCTGTCGATCTACAGCCGCCGCGACCGGGTCGGCGTGGCCGAATTCTCGGGCTTCCTCTACGACCCGAAGACAGGGTCCCCGCTGGGGGCCGTGCTGCCCATGACCGGCGAATTCCGCATCCGCAGCCACAAGCTGCTGATGATCGTCGCCTGGGGCCAGCAAAGCATCGACCCCGGCCAACGCGACCCCGGCGACAGCTGGCGGGAATTCTAGGGGCGCGGCGGGTTCCAGGCCGACCTGACACGTCCGTAACTTGCGCCCCGGCGCCGGGTCGGGGATGGTCGCCGCCTCAGTGAACCCGGGGGTCCTCATGCGCCATCTGCTCGTCTCCACCGTCTGCGCCGTGGCCCTGCTTGCCGTCGCGCCCGCCGCCGCCTCGGCGCAGGACCCTCACGCCGGACATGCCGGCCATGCGGCTCCGGCGGCCGCCCAGAGCGAGGACGCACGGCTGGCGGCCTTCTTTGAACAGGCTTTCCAGGAGCGGATCGCGCTGAGCCCGCAGACGATGACGTCGCTGGGGATCAGGACCGACTACGACAAGCTGGACGACGCCACCGACGCGGCGGCGGCGCGGGGGCTGGCTCTGGCCGAGCGGCAGCTGTTGCAGCTGAACGACCAGTTCAATCCGCAGACCCTGAGCGACGAGAGCCGGCTGTCATGGCGGCTGTTTGAATACGGGGTGGAGCAGGCGCGGCTGTCGAACCGCTGGCGGGACTGGGGCTATCAGTTCGCGGCGAACGGCAATCCGACCACGGGCCTGCCGGTGTTCATGATCAACAACCACCGCGTCACCAGCGTCTCTGACGCCGAGGCCTATGTGGCCCGGCTGGTCGAGGCCGAGCGGGTGATGGGCGAGATTTCGGCCACGCTGCGGGCGCGGGCCGCGGCGGGGGTGATCTCGCCAGTATTCGTGTTCGAACCCACGCTGGCGAATACGGCGGCGATCATCTCGGGCGCTCCGTTCGACGACTCGGCCGACAATCCGGTCTGGGCCGATTTCCAGCGCAAGGTCGGCGGGCTGGAGGCGGATGCGGCGACGAAGGAGCGGTTGCTGGCCGAGGGGCGGGCGGCGCTGACGGGACCGTGGCGGCGCGGATACGAGGGCGTGCTGACGGCCCTGACCGAGGTCGGGGCCCAGGCCGCGGCCATGCCGGACAATGCGGCCGGGGTCTGGCGGCTGCCTGAGGGCGAGGCCTTCTACAACGCCCGCCTGAGGCTCTCGACCACCACGGATCTGACGGCGGACCAGATCCACGAGATCGGCCTGGCCGAGGTGGCGCGGCTGCAGGGCGAGATGCAGACCATCATGACCCAGGTCGGTTTCACCGGCTCGCTGCAGGAGATGTTTGCCTGGCTGAAGAGCGATCCGCGCTTCCAGTATCCGAACACCCCGGAGGGCAAGGAGGAGTATCTGACCGACGCCCGCGCCTTCATCGCCCAGGTGATGGAGGCGGGGCCGCGCTGGTTCAGCGATCTGCCGGAATCGGCGCTGGAGGTCCGCGCGGTCGAGCCTTGGCGCGAGGCGACGGCCTCGATCGCCTTCTACAATTCACCGGCGCCCGACGGATCGCGGCCCGGCATCTATTACGTCAACCTGTCGGACATGACCCAGGTGCTGAAGCCCCAGATCGAGGGCATCAGCTATCACGAGGGGGCGCCGGGCCACCATTTCCAGATCGCTTCCGCCCAGGAGATGGAGGGACTGCCGCGCTTCCGCCGCTTCGGCGGCTACGGCGCCTATTCCGAGGGCTGGGGCCTGTATTCGGAGCGGCTGGGCAAGGAGATGGGGTTCTATGAGGACCCCTATTCCGACTTCGGCCGGCTCTCGACCGAGCTGTGGCGAGCGGTGCGCCTGGTGACCGATACGGGCCTGCACGCCAAACGCTGGACGCGCGAACAGGCGATCGAATATTTCCGCCAGAATTCGCTGCTGAGCGAGCGCGACATCGTCAAGGAGGTCGAGCGCTATCTGACCAATCCGGGGCAGGCGACCAGCTACAAGATCGGCGAGTTGAAGATCATGGAGCTGCGCGCGCGGGCTGAGGCGGCCTTGGGGGGACGCTTCGACATCCGCGACTTCCACGCGGTGGTGCTGGGTTCGGGCTCGGTGCCGCTGGAGGTGCTGGAAGATCAGGTCGACGCCTGGATCGCGGCGGCCGGCGGGGCGCCGGGCTGAAGCCGACGCCGGCGCGGCTGATCGCCGCGTTGGCGGAACCGGAGCGGGCCCCTAGCTGTACCCCCTGACCCGAACAGGAGACGCCGATGCCGCTGCTGATGTGCCCCAATGACAACGCCGCCATGCAGACGTTGGAGCGGGGCGGCGTGCAGTTCGACATGTGCCCGACCTGCCGCGGCGTCTGGCTGGATCGGGGCGAACTGGAGAAGCTGATGGAATCGGCGGCCCAGGACGGCCGGGCCTCCGCGCCCCAGGCCGCGCCGCCGCCGCAGGTCCAGCCCTATCCTCCGCAGCAGCCGGCGCCCCAGCAACCCTGGGGCGCCCAACCCGCCCACCGCGACGAGCGCTATCGCAGCCGCGACGACGACGATTACCGCTACAAGAAAAAGAAGCGCGACAGCATCTTCGACATCTTCGACTGACGGGCAGCTGATACTCTCAGGCCGCGAGACCGGCGGCCTGCATCAGTCCCTTCAGCGGAGCCAGGGCTTCCGGCGCGGCCGACAGGACAGCGCGGGATTCTGGCGCGCGGAACAGTTTGACCGCTTCGGCCTTGGCGCGATCGGCGGCGGGGCCCAGTGGCGCGGTCTCTCCGGCGGCGAGGCGCAGCAGCACCGACAGCTTTTGCAGCAGCGGGGCGGGCGAGCGGGCCAGCATCATGACGATCCGGGCCTCGGCCTCGACCGCGCCTCCAACCGTACCGATGGCGGCGCTGATTTCCTCATCGTCCCGTTCTGTCAGGCCGCAGGCGCGAACGGCGCGCTGCAACCCGGCCAGAACGCCGAGCTTCTGCGCCGCGGTCTGGGTTCCGGACTGGGCCCGCATCTCGCTCTCGAAACGCAGGGAGCCGACGCAGGCTGACAGCCAGCGGGCCGCGGAGCGCTTGTTGCCGATCCCGGTGACGTTCTCGCACAGCCGGGTCAGGGCCTCGGCCTCGCACAGGACGGTGGTGCAGGGTTTGACGTAGGCGGCGACGAAATCCGCGGTGACAATGGCCTTGGAGCGCTCATTGAAAGCGGTTTGAACCTCGTCGAGCGTCAGCAGTCGACCGGCGGTGACAGTGAGGGTCATCGCCAGGGTGCGCAGGATATCGATCTCGCCCGCGGCGTCGTTGGGGCGCAGGCGGCGAGGGCTCATCAGTTCGCGCAGGACCATGCGGGCCAGGGCGGCGGAGAGCAGGGGGAATTGCCCCGCCTCGAGCCGGGCGCCAAGACGGGCGGCGGGGCCGTCGACGGCCGGTACCTGTAGCGCCAGTCGGGGATCCTGGGCGATCAGGGCGTTGATCTCCAGCGGCGCCACCATGCGGACCACGGCGGCCAGCGAGGCCCCCTGATCCAGGGATGGCCCCAGCACGTCGGCCAGGCTGGTCCGGGCCCCCAGCATCTCGCACAGCAGCTGTTCGATCGGCACCATGACCATGGCGTGGGGTGCGCCGTCCATGGGCGCGCGTTCCGCCAGATCCATCAGCCGGTCGAGGCGCAGCCGGCCGCCGCGCAGGCCCGTCAGGGCGCCGCACACGACCCCGCCCATGATGAAGGCGCGGTCCGGCTGGCCGGCCATACGATGGGCAATGTCGGCGATCGAACAGTCTTCGAGGCTTGGGAAGAGGCTGCGCCGCCCGGCCGCGACGACGCGCTCCAGGGCCTGGTCCGACAGTTTCTGATAGTGGCGCATCAGATCATGGACCGGCTGGCCCACGTCCTGGCTCTCGGGCACGGCGATCTTCTGGATGGCGTGCTGAAGCTCGACGCCCGAGGCCTCCAGCCTTTCGGCCAGGTCGGGGCGGTGCAGCAGTTCGAAGGCGGTGACGCCGTTGCGCCCCAGCCAATCCTCCAGCACCCGGCCGATCAACTCGCGGGCATGAGGGGTGTAGAAATCCTGCGGCGCGGAGCAACGCGGTCCGGCTTGATCCTCCGGCACGACCCGTTTTCGCAGAACCTCGGGCGCGCCGCGCGTCAGCACGGTCACGCTATTGAATTCCATGGTGTCCGGGTCGAGCGTCTCCTTGGTCACGCGCACGGCGGCGGCGCGGTTGTCGGAGAGCATGTCCTCGGCGGTCTGGACAGCATGGGCGCGGTCCTCCGTCGCCATCTGGAGACTCCAGGGAGCCGGCGCGGTCTTGCGAATGTAGACTTCGTAGTGGACGGGGCCAGCCATGGAACGCTCTTGTTTTGCGCTCCCAGCGTGGCGCCAAGGCTTTAAGGTCAGGTTTCGTTGCGCATTGAGGCGGCGCAGCCCATGTTTTCCGCCGTAATCTCTCCACGATGTTTTAGAACGGTACCGCTTGCCGCGCGTTGAGATGGCGAACGATCCGTCTGCAAGGAGCCTGACTTGGCCAATATCACCCTGGTCGACGACGACGAGAACATCGTCGCTTCCGTCTCGCTGGCGCTGGAAAGTCATGGCCACAAGGTCACGGCGTGGCACGACGGGGCCTCAGGCCTCGAGGCCCTGGAAGCCAGCCCGCCCGATCTGGCCATCCTCGATGTGAAGATGCCGCGCATGGACGGGATGGAGGTGCTGCGCCGCCTGCGTCAGACCTCGCAGATCCCGGTCATCATGCTGACGTCCAAGGACGAGGAGATCGACGAGATCCTCGGCTTCAACCTCGGCGCCGACGACTATATCCACAAGCCGTTCAGCCAGCGGCTGCTGATCGAGCGGGTCAAGGCCCTGCTGCGCCGGACCGGCGCCGACGGGGCCGAGCCCGAGCCCTCGGGCGAGGGCTCCACCAAGGCGATCAAGCGCGGCAAGCTGTCGATGGACCCCGCTCGCCACGAGAGCACCTGGGAAGGTCGGCCGGTCAAGCTGACGGTCACGGAGTTCCTGCTGCTGCAGGCCCTGGCCCAGCGGCCCGGGTTCGTGAAGAGCCGCGACAACCTGATGGACGCCGCCTACGACGATCAGGTCTATGTGGATGACCGCACCATCGACAGCCACGTCAAACGCATGCGGAAGAAATTCCGGGTGGTCGACCCCGAGTTCGACGCCATCGAGACCCTGTATGGCGTCGGATACCGCTATCGCGAAAGCTGATCCGCTCCCGCCGGGAGAGGCTGAACCCCGCCGTCGCCTGAAACGCTTCGGCGGGTCGCGGCTGGGCGGGCTGATTCTCGCCCTGAACCTGCTCAGCCTGCTGATCCTGTTCGTCGGCGCCTTGCTGCTGAACGAGTGGCAGCGGGGCCTGATCGAGTCGCGGCAAGAGACTTTGGCCGCCCAGGGGGAATTGCTGGTGCAGGTGCTTGGCGAGCCCCAGATCGGCGTCACGCGGGGCTCGCCGACGCCTTCCCTCGACTACATCGAGGCCAGCCGGTGGCTCCGGGACAATTTCATCCCCGCAGGCCAGCGCGCGAGACTGTTTGACCTCGACGGGACCTTGATCGCCGACAGCTATGAGGTCACCGAGGCGATCTCCGGACAGGCCCTGCCGCCGGCCCAGCCCGCGGGCACACCCGCACCGCCGCCCGATACCGCAGCGGTGAGTCGCGACAGCCGCGACCTTGAGAACGCCCGGGCGGCTTTGCGGGCGGAGGTCGAACTGGCGCTGGACGGCGAACCCCAGGCTACGCTGCGCAGGTCTGAAAGCGGCGACCGGGTGGTGTCCGTCTCCGTCCCGGTGCGACATGTGCAGCAGGTTCTCGGTGTGCTGACGCTAGAGGCCGGCGACGTCAACGAGACCCTCGACGCCCAGCGCCGGGCCCTGATGCCCTTCGCCCTGGTGGCGCTGGCGGTGAACCTTCTGGGCTCGCTGATGATGCATCTGTTCGTGGCGCGGCCGGTGATGCGCCTGTCCGCGGCGGCGGACGAGGTGAGGCTGCAACGCGCCCGCGCGATCTCACTACCGGACCTCGAGGGCCGCAAGGACGAGATCGGCGACCTGGCCCGGTCGCTGGAGACCATGACCGAGACCCTGTCGGACCGGATGGACGCCATCGAGGCCTTCGCCGCCGATGTCTCGCACGAGATCAAGAACCCTCTGACCTCGATCCGTTCGGCGCTGGAGACTCTGCCGCTGGTGAAGACGGCGGCCCAGCGCGAAAAGCTGACCAATCTGCTGCAACAGGATGTGCGGCGTCTGGACCGGCTGATCACCGACATCTCCAACGCCTCGCGGCTGGACGCCGAACTGAACCGCGACCGGCCGCGCGCCATCGACCTGACCCAGCTGCTGACCGAGATCGTCGGCGTCTATGAGTCCGGGCTGAAGCCGGGCGAGGCGCATGTGGCCTTCGAGGCGCCGACGGGGGATCACGTGCAGATCGTGGGCCGCGACGGGCCGCTGGGGCAGGTGTTCCGCAACCTGATCGACAACGCCCGCTCATTCAGCCCGCCCGGCGGTACGGTGCGGCTGTCGCTGGGCCGCGACGATATCGACCCGGACCGACCGGTTCGGGTGCGAATCGACGACGACGGGCCGGGCATTCCGCCGGACAACCTCGAGACGGTGTTCGAACGATTCTACACAGCTCGCCCGAGGGGCACGGCGTTCGGGGCCAATTCGGGGTTGGGCCTGTCGATCGTGCGTCAGATCGTCGAGGCCCATGGAGGCCAGGTCCGGGCCGCCAACCGCACGGATGCAGCGGGCGGCGTCGCCGGCGCCCGGTTCGAGGTCGCCCTGCCCACGGCGCCGGCGGCGGGCCGGCGCACATGACCGCCGCCCTGCCGCTGCACGCCACCGCCGTGGCGCAATGGGGGCCGGGGATCGGCTGGCGCGCCATCCTGATCAGCGGACCGTCGGGCGCGGGCAAGAGCGACCTGGCCCTGCGGCTGATCGGGCGTGGCTGGCGGCTGGTGGCGGACGACTATGTCCATGTCTTCGCCTCGGGAGAGGGGCTCTACGCCACCGCGCCGGATACGATCCGGGGACGGATGGAGGCTCGCGGCGTCGGGGTTATCTGCGCCTGCTTGCGTGGCGTCGCGCGGCTGGTTCTGGCCGTGGATCTGGTTGAATCCCCTCCGGAACGGCTGCCGGACCCCGAAACGCGCAATCTCGCAGGCCGGTCCGTGCCCCTGCTCCGGCTGGCCGGATTCGAGGCCTCCGCGGTCGAAAAGGTCGCGGCGGCCATCGCCCCGCTTTAACCCGACGCGGACTTGGGCTATTCCGCCCGGCTTGCGGCGCGCTCAAGGGCGGCCGGATGCGGGGGCGAAAGTCTTGGTGAAGCCTTCATGATCGGGCTGGTGATTGTCACCCACGGGGGGCTGGCCTCCGAATTTCTCGCGGCCATGGAGCATGTGGTGGGACCCCAACGCGGGGTCGCGGCCATCTGCATCGGGCCGGAGGACGACATGGAGCGGCGCCGCCGCGACATCGTCGACGCCGCCGCGGCCGTCAATGACGGCGACGGCGTCATCCTGCTGACCGACATGTTCGGCGGCACGCCCTCCAACCTGGCCATATCGGTGATGGAAGAGACGCGCGCCGAGGTCATCGCCGGGTTGAACCTGCCGATGCTGATCAAACTGGCGAGCGTGCGCGGTCGCGAGCCGCTGGAGGCTTGCGTCGCCCACGCCCAGGACGCCGGGCGCAAATACATCTCGGTCGCCAGCTGGGTGCTTCAGGGCGAGAAATGACGGCAACCGCGACCGCGAACATCTGCAACACCCGCGGTCTGCACGCACGCGCCTCGGCCAAATTCGTCAAACTGGCCTCGACCTTCGACGCCGAGGTCCACGTCACCCGCGACGGCGTCACTGTGAACGCCCTGTCGATCATGGGCCTGCTGATGCTGGGCGCCGGCAACGGCTGCACCATCGACATCTCGGCTGAGGGTGCGGAAGCCGAAGCCGCCGTGGCAGGCCTGGCCGATCTGGTGGCGCGCAAGTTCGACGAGGATCAGTAGTCAGTCTTCGGACGGCGCCTGAACCGCGCCGATATAGGCGAGGCCGCGGCGCGCGGCGATCTTCACCTGTTTCGCCCGCTCCTGATAGCGGGCGCGGTCGGCCTCGGTCCGGCTGTCGGCGCACCGGTCGCAGCAGACGCCCTCGATGTAGCGGTGGGAGGCCCGTCCCGCCTCGCTGACCGGCATGCGGCAGCCCCGGCACAGGCTGTGGCTGCCGGGGGTCAGGCCGTGGCCGACGGCGACCCGTTCGTCGAATACGAAACACTCGCCCTGCCAAAGACTGTCGGCCTCCGGCGTCGTTTCGAGGTAGCGCAGGATGCCGCCCTCCAGATGGAAGACGTCCTGCACGCCCTCGGCCTTGAGGAAGGCGGTGGCCTTTTCGCAGCGGATGCCGCCGGTGCAATACATGGCCACCGTCGGCGGGTTCGACCCGTCCAGCAGGGCGCGCCCCTCGGCCCGGAACCAGTCGGGGAAGTCGCGGAAGCCGCGCGTATTGGGCTGTATCGCGCCCTCGAAGGCGCCCACGGCGGCCTCATAGTCATTACGGGTGTCGATCACGATCACGTCCGGCCGGCGAATCAGGGCGTTCCAGTCGTCCGGCGCGACATAGGTTCCGGCGTTGACGGCGGGGTCGAGGTCCGGCTGACCCATGGTCACGATCTCGGGCTTGATCCGCACCTTCAGTCGGTGGAACGGCATGGTGGCCGCCCCGGCGAATTTGACGTCCAGATCGGCGAAGCCCGGCAGGACGCGGATGCCCGCCAGCACGCCGTCGATAGAGGCTTCGGGGCCGGCGATGGTGCCGTTCAGCCCCTCGTGGGCGACCAGCAGCGTGCCGCGGACGTCCGGCCGGCACAGGGCCTCGAGCTGATCGCGCACGGCCTCGCAGTCGGCGATGGACGCGAACCGGTAGAGGGCGGCGACGCGGACGGGGGAGGGGGAAACGGCCACAGAAGGGCATCCTGCTTCGCGCTACCGGACCTGTCCTGCGAAACGCGTCAGCGTGAAGCAGGATGGTGGAGCCGAGGGGACCGGCTTTGGGCCTGATAGCGCATTTTTACAGCAGCCGTGATTCCGGTCTTTGCGGTCCTCGGACGGTCCCTCTTCACCGCTGCTCATCACCGTCTTCTCCATCATCGCCTCCAAGGCCGTCAGGAGACGATTGGCGCAGACGCGCGTTCGCGCGCCCGGTCCTGGAGGTGTGTGGCCCCCCGCAAACGTGACCAACCAGAATACAGGACCGGAACACGACCAGGGACTGGTAGCGGGACGATGTGCTCGGTCGTGATCGATGGTATCATCTTCCTCGACGATCCTGACCCTTCTGCTCCTGCCCGCCCTCTACAGCCTCGTGCATGGTCGACCCCCACGGCCCGAGGGCGCGCGGCCAGGCTGGCTTTTTCTGTCTTCCCTTCAATCGGAGTAACGCATGACCGTCGCGACCCATCGGGTGGCGGCCTGGTTGAGGACCCCTGCGGGTGTTCTTGTGCTCGGGCTGCTGACCCTGTTCCTGAATGGCCTGCTCACGGCCGCCTTCGCCCATGGGGTGGCCGAGGGCGACAAGGGCTATATCCAGGAAACGTCGGGCTTCCTGTTCTGGCCGTTCGTCTATCTCGGCGCCAAGCACATGGTTACGGGCTACGATCACCTGCTGTTCCTGCTGGGCGTGATCTTCTTCCTCTACCGGATGAAGGAGATCAGCATCTATGTGACGCTGTTCGCCATCGGTCACTCCACCACCCTGCTGCTCGGGGTGCTCACGGACATCAGCGTCTCCAGCTATCTGGTGGACGCGATCATCGGCCTGTCGGTCGTCTACAAGGCGCTCGACAACCTCGGCGCCTATCAGCGCTGGTTCGGCTTCCAGCCTTCCACCAAGGCCGCGACCCTGATCTTCGGCCTGTTCCACGGCTTCGGCCTCGCGACCAAGCTCCAGGACTTCGAGCTTTCGTCGGACGGGCTGATCGGAAACCTGATCGCCTTCAACATAGGGGTCGAGGCCGGCCAACTGCTGGCCCTCGGCGCCATCCTCATCGTCATGGGATTCTGGCGAAGGACGACCGGCTTCTGGCGGCATGCCTATGCCGCCAACGTCGTCCTGATGACCCTTGGTTTCATCCTGACGGGCTATCAGCTCGTCGGCTTCTTCGTCGCCTGATCGGAGACCCATCATGCAAAACGTCAACAAACCCGACCCCTCCGAACTGCCTTCGACGCGTCAGTTGCTGAAATCGACCGGGATCGCGGTCGTGGTCGCCTCGGCCCTTCTCGTGACTGTCGTCCTCCCCGCCGAATACGGTGTCGATCCCACGCGGGTGGGCTCGTTGTTCGGTCTGACTGAGATGGGTCGCATCAAGGTGCAACTTGCCGCTGAGGCCAAGGCAGAGGAAGCAGGGATCACCACCGGGGCCGTCGCGACACAACCGGCTTCGCCTCTGGCCGTGACAAATGCTCAACCGACCGCACCGGCCCCTGAACCCGCAGCGCCGCCTGCGCCGAGGTCGGTTGCGCCGACCCCGGTCGAGACGGTCGTCGCTCCGGCAGCGCCGGCTCCTGCCGTGGCGAGCCGGACCGATCGGACGGTGCTGACGCTGGCGCCGGACGAGGGCGCGGAGATCAAGCTGACCATGCTCAATGACGCCACGGCCAGTTTCGTCTGGTCCACGGACGGTGAGCGCGTCAATTTCGACACCCACGGCGACGGTCAGGGGGTTTCCTACCATGGCTATGGCAAGGGCACGGACAGCCGGGTCGAGGGTCAGTTGACGGCGGCATTCACCGGAAAGCACGGGTGGTTCTGGCGCAACCGAAGCGACCAGACCGTTACGATCACGCTTCAGACACGCGGCGCCTATACCGCCGTCGAAATCTTCGACTGACGAAGGCTCGGGCGCCTATCCTCTCGTCTTCAGCCAGCGGTGGCGCCGGTCGTCGATGACGTAGGGGTGGGCGCGGCCCGTATCGCTTCCCACTGTGCGCCCTTCCAGCAGGTGCGGGTCGTCGGACGGAAGATCGTCATGCCTGTGGGGCAGGTTGTCTCGATCGTGCGCCGGCCAGATCAGCAGACCCAGGATCGTGCCGGTGGCGCACAAGGCCCCCAGCATGAGAAGGGCTGCGCCGGGATCAAATCCGCGCTGACCAGGCCCGCCACGGGATAGGCGATCAGCCAGCAAGCGTGGGACAGGGCGAACTGCGCCGCGAACAGGGCGGTCGGTCGCCAGCGTTTGATGACCGCCTCAGGGCGCGCACCCGCCCGGGTGATGGTCAGGGAAGCAGCGTGCGCAGGGGGAGAACATGCCGATCACCCTGCCTGCGATCCCCCCACAAGAACCCTTAACTGCCGGCTCTTTTGACCTATCCCGTTGGAGCCTGGACGGTGGCAGCGGCCAACCAGCTTCGCAGTTGGCCTAAACCGTCGTCCTTATTGGTGATGGCTGTGTCCGGGTGCGCTCGGCGCGGGCTCCTCAGCGCCGGGAGCGGGAGTCGGAGTGGGCGCCGGCGCCGGCTCTGGCTTCATCTTGTCACAGCAGGACATCGCGGCGTCAGCAGCCATGTCCTTGCAGCACTCGCAGCCCTCAGCGGCGAGCGCCGCGCCGGCGCTCAGGGTCAGGATCGCGCCGGCGGCGGCCAGCAGGGTGGAAACTTTCATCGTCGTTCTCCTAGTGAACCATGAAGCTGATGGAGCCTGACATCTTGTGGCCGTCGGCTCCTTCGGCGGTCCAGGCTGCAGTATAGGTTCCCGGCGCGAGGCGCGGCAACGCCACTCCGACAGTCGCGGCGGCGGGCGAAGCAGGCGCGGTCACGACGATGGGCGCCTGACCTTCGGTGGTCAGGGTCACGGTCTTGAGCAACATCGGGTGCGGGAAGATCGCGGTGAACCGTTCGGGCGAACCCTGGGTCATGGCGCCGTTCGATGGAACCGTGATGATGCCGGACTGGGGCGTCGCAGCCTGAGCCTGCGGGTGGTGGCCGGCATGGGGGTCCTGGGCGGCGGCTGTCCCGGCGAGGGCCAGTGCGGTGGTGAGGGCGAGGGTGCGGATCATGTGGTAATCTCCTTCAACTAGAACCAGGCTTTGAGGCCGACGACGAAGCGGGTTTCATCAGCCTCGCCGCCTCGGGCCTCGATGTAGTCGGCTGTGTCGCCGAACGCGCGGCTCCATTCGACGCCAACATAGGGAGCGAACTCCTTGCGGAACTCGTAGCGCAGCCGCAGGCCCGCCTCGACCGAAGACAGGCCCGAGCCGATCTCCAGTTCCGGAATGTCGCTGGCCGAGGCGTCGATTTCGAGGCGCGGCTGGAGGATCAGGCGCTGGGTGATGCGCTGGTCGTATTCGGCCTCGACACGGGCAGTCAGGTCGCCCTCTGTCGACAAGAAGGCGGCGGCGTCGATCTCCCACCAGTAGGGCGCGAGCCCCTGAAGGCCGAGGACCAGATGCGTCGTGTCCTCGCCGTCGGGGCGGAAGTCCTGGCGCACGCCGGCCTGCACGTCCCAGAAGGGCGTCACGGCGCGGCTATAGAGCGCCTGGAGCTCGGCTTCCTCCACACCGTCGTCGAAGTCGCCTTCGCCCTCGGATTTCCACCAGAGGCGATTGATGTCGCCGCCGCTCCAGCCCTGCACGTCCCAGAGCCAGGTCTCGCCATCGTCGCCGAAGCCGGCCTCGAGGCGGTCGATGATGATGGCCGTGGTGCGGACATCGCCGTTCTCACGAACCAAGGTCCGGCGAGAGGCGGCCATCGCCCCAACTCCGAAGACAAGATCGGCGGCATGCGTCGGGCCGCCCAGGGCGGCGGCCGGGAGCGAGTCCTCCGGAGGACGGCCGCGATTGTCAGCGCTCGTCGGGACATCCGGCGGCCCCATGCTCATGGTCGACATATCATGCCCGGCGTGGGGATCGACCTGAGCGGGGGTCATGGTGGACATGTCGTGGCCCGCGTGCGGATCGGGCTGGGCGGGCGGCGCCATTGTCGACATGTCGTGACCGGCATGGGGATCGACGGTCGCGGGCTGGGCAGGCATCTGGTGGCCGGCGTGAGGATCGGCTGCGGGCTGTATCTGAGCGGGCGGCATGACATGACCCGCGTGCGGGTCCTGCGCCGCCGGCCCGGCGGGCGTCTGAGGTCTGACGACCGGATCAGGCGCGGGTCGTGTCGGCGCCGGGGTCGCCGGCATGACATGGCCCGCGTGAGGGTCCTGGGCGTGGGCGTTGAAGGCGCTGACGGCGAGGATCAGCGGAGCGAGGGCGACGGCGAGGCGGTTCATGACGCGGCTCCGTCCATGGGCCGCACCGTGACGACGTTGAACATGCCGGCATGCATGTGCATCAGCAGATGGCAGTGGAAGGCCCAGTCGCCGGGCGCGTCGGCGGTCAGGTCGAAGGTCACCTTGCCGCCGGGCGCGACGTTGACCGTGTGCTTCAGGGGCTGATGCCCGGCGGGGCCGCCCGTCACCAGTTCGAAGAAGTGCCCGTGCAGATGGATCGGGTGGGCCATCATGGTGTCGTTGACCAGGGTCACCCGCACCCGCTCGTTCCGCTCGAAGCGGATCGGTTCGACCAGCTCGCTGAACTTTCTGCCGTCAAAGCCCCACATGAACCGCTCCATGTTGCCGGTCAGGTGGACTTCCATCGTCCGCGACGGCGGACGCTGGTCCTTGTTGGGCGTGAGCGACACGAGGTCGGTGTAGACGAGGACGCGGTGATCGACGTTCGTGAGGCCGGTCGGTCGCTCGCCGAGGCGGTTGGCGGGGTCCATGGCGATCGCGTCGACGCCCACGCCGACCGCCATATCCGCCGGGGCGTTCTCGGAGTCGCGCATGTTCATGCCGGCCATGGACATCCTGGCCATGTCGTCCGCCGGGGCCGCGCCCTGCGCGGGGGCGCCGTGGTCCATGCCGGCCATCGCACCGTGATCCATTCCGCCCATGCCCATGTCGCGCATGGTCAGGTTCGGGACCTCGCGCAGCGGCGGGACCTCGGCCGCCATGCCCAGGCGCGGCGCCAGGGTCGCCCGCCCCATGCCGGAGCGATCGATAGCCTCGGACACGATGGTGTAGGCGCGATCCTCCGTCGGCTGGACGATCACGTCATAGGTCTCGGCGACCGAGATCTGGAACTCGTCGGTCTCGACCGGGCGCACGTTTTCGCCGTCGGCCTGAACCACCGTCATCGGCAGGCCGGGGATACGGACGTTGAAGATCGACATGGCCGAGGCGTTGATGATGCGCAGCCGCACCCGCTCGCCGGGACGGAACAGGCCGGTCCAGTTCTCCTGCGGCCCGTGGCCGTTGATCAGATAGGTGTAGGTCGAGCCGTTGACGTCGAGGATGTCGCGCGGGTCCATCCGCATGGAACCCCACATGCGGCGCTCTTCCAGGCTCATCCGGTCGCTGCCGTCCATGAGGCCCGCGAGAGTGGTGCGCTGCTGGTTGAAATAGCCGGGGCTCTTCTTCAGCCTGGACAGGATTTCGTGCGGATGCATGAAGCTCCAGTCCGACAGGACCAGCACATGCTCGCGGTCGTAGGCGACGGGATCGGACCCTGCCGGGTCGATGACGATCGGACCGTAGTGGCCCATCGCCTCCTGAAGGTTCGAGTGGCTGTGATACCAGAAGGTGCCCGACTGCTTGATCGGGAACTCGTAGACGAAGGTCTCGCGGGCCTTGATGCCGGGGAAGCTGATACCGGGCACCCCGTCCATCTGGAAGGGCACGAGCAGGCCGTGCCAGTGGATCGAGGTGTCCTCGTCCAGGGTGTTGGCGACGGATAGCCGGACGTTCTGGCCTTCGCGCAGACGCAGCAGAGGAGCGGGAAGTACGCCGTTCATCGTCACCGCATGGCCGGTGCGCCCGCCCACGGTGAAGGGAGAGTGACCGACGGTCAGGTCGATGTTCGGCCCGGTCAGCGTCAGCAGGTCCGACCGGAGGCCCGCCGATCCGGTCTGCGCCCAGGCGGGCAGAAGCCCTTGCAGCCCCAGCAGGCCGCCGCCGACGACGGCGCCCCGGAGAAGCATTCGGCGGTCCAGGCGGGGGGTCGACATCGGCGAGAAATTCCTTGGCGACTATTCAGCCGTTCGTTCAGATACGCATTCCGTCGGCGTATCCCTTGCGGCAGGACGCCACAGGCATCGAGATCGCGGCCTTGTGCACCTTCCCGTCACGGCCAGGTCAAGCGACTTTGCGCGGAGCCCCGCCCAAGACCTCTGACAGCTTCTTGCGCGCGCGGGCGATGCGGGTTTCCACAGCCTTCGGCGTGATGCGAAGGATGGAGGCGATCTCTGCATGAGACCGCCCTTCGAGCGAAGCGAGAAGGAGCGGCCCCTTCAGGGCATCCGGGAGGTCGAACAAGGCGCGTTGCAGGTTCTTTGCCTTGCGCTGGCCATCCAGTCGGGCCTCAGGCGTGGGCGCGTCGTCGCCCACTGCCGTCGCCTCGGGCGCGTCGAGACCCATGACCCCGCGCACACCGCGGCGAACCGCTCGGCGACGGCTCCAGTCGCGACATTTGTTCAGGGCGATGGAGCGCAGCCAGACCTCGAAGGGCCGCGCCGGATCATAGCGCCGCATGGCGAGCCAGGCTGACGCATAGGCTTCCTGAAGCACATCATGCGCCTCGGCCTCGTCGCCGACGTAACGGCGAACGAACCGATAGAGGTCGGCCTTCGTGGCGGTCATCAGGGCGGTGAAGGCGGCCCGGTCCCCGCCTGCCGCGCGGACCTCGATGCTTTGTCCGGCCCCCACGCGCCGCGCTTAGCCGGCGTCGGGGCGCAAGGCGTCGACGACCGCTGCGTCGAACACCTCGGCCTGGGCCGGGGTCAACACGGATCGCATCTCGAAGACATGGGTGATTGTCGCCTTCTGGAGATCGCCCATTGCAGCGTGGAAATGGTCTACCGCCGCCTGGACCTGCGGCGAGTCTCCGTCGCTGGCGGCGATGGCGGCGGCCAGTTCTCGATTGCCGGCGCGGACCTCGGCCTCCAGCGCGGGGCGACGAGCAGCGAAGCGGGCTTCGATGGCGTCGAGACGGCGATCCTGCTCCGCGCTCAGATCGAGCTTTTCATGGACCACGCTGTGCAGGCTGGTCGGCTGCCGCTCCCGCATTGTCCAGGTCGCGCTCGCCCAGGTCGCCGCGCCGCTGGCCAGGGCCGCCAGAACCCCCGTGATGACGATGGACTTCCAGTTGGTGCTCATCCCCGGACATCCAGGCCGCTGAGGGGCGAAAGACCGGCTGATACAGTGAATACACGCATCTCTGACGGTTCCGGACGGGGAGACAGCAGCATGAAACCTCCGTTCGTGACGCCGACGACCAGCGCAAGAGCAACGGCTGCGACCCGGACCTGTCCCATGCGAGTCCGGTCGTGGCGTTCGCCGATGCTCGCCCAGACCTTGTCCTCCAGGTCGGCGAGTTGCGCCTCGCCATCGTGTCGGCCGCCGCCGATCAGTCGATCAATGTCATCCAGCATTGCGCACCTGCTTCACGCCCCGTTTTGTCATACGCGCCTTTTCGGCATAGCCCTCATGAGGGGTCGAAGGCTATCTGACGTATAGAAGTATGACGTCGGCGCGACCCGGCTGATCATGCACCCGGTCTGGAGGGAGACGCACCTGATGCGATCGCAACTGAACCGTCGTCTATTGCTCGGCGCAGGCTTTTTCCTGAGCGTCGGCGGGACCGCCTGCGCGCAGACAGCACCCGCGCGGAACCTGACGGTATTCAAGACTCCGACCTGCCCATGCTGCGACGGGTGGATCGCCCACATGCGCCAGGCGGGCTTCACGACAACTGTCACCGTTGTTCCCGATCTCCAGCCGATCCGCAGCAGTCGGGGACTGCCCGACGCGCTTGCCTCCTGTCACACCGGGCTGGTCGGCGGCTACCTGGTCGAGGGTCATGTGCCGGCCCAGGACGTCATCCGCCTGATAGCCGAGCGACCGACGGCGGTCGGTCTGGCCGTGCCGGCGATGCCGCTGGGGTCGCCGGGGATGGAAACGCCACAAGGGCACCAAGACCCCTACGAGACCTTGCTGGTGCTCCGGTCTGGTGCAACCCGCGTGTTCGCTCGCCACAACCAGCCGGCCTGACGAAGATCCCGCGCAGTCCGATCACCTAACCCACAACCCGGAGCCCGCCATGTCCCGCACCGCCCTTGCCCTCGCCCTGTCGATGACCGTGCTTTCGGCGACGCCCGCCTTCGCCCAGGACCACGCTCACGGCCATGACCACGCCCCAGGTTCAGTCGCGGCGGAAGCAGCGGGCGCGGCCACAGCTGTTGACGCCTTCCACGCTGCGCTCAAGGCCGGTGACACGGCCGTAGCGCTGACGTTTCTGGCGCCGGACGTCATGATCTTCGAAGAGGGCGGCGCGGAACGATCGCGGGACGAATATGCGTCCCATCACCTGGGATCGGACGCCGCCTTCGCTGCTGCGTCTGAAGCGACGATGGCGCGCAGATCGGGCTGGGCTGAAGGCGACCTCGCCTGGATCACCAGCGAAGGCCGCACCACGAGCCAGTTCAACGGCCGCGCCGTGGATCGCCTGACGACCGAGACCATGGTCCTGAAACGGCACGCGGACGGCTGGCGCATCCACCACATCCACTGGTCGTCGCGCGCCCCCGGCTAGGCGCGTTCGCTACGTCACAGGGCCGACGGCGGGGCGAGCGTGCCCATCACCGCGACGACGGCCAGAAGGATGGCCCCGACCAGCGTCTCTGTGACCACGCTGCGCCGGAGCCGTTGGAGCGCCTGTCGAGGATCGGCTCCGCCCGCCAGGACCGAGCCCAGCTCCGGCGTGAGCCGGAAGCGGTTGCCTGCCGCGAAGATGAGCATCAGGGCGAACAGGACGAGTTTGCCGATCAGAAGCTGGCCGTAGAGACTGGCTCCCAGGTCTCCGATCCGCGCGGGGCCGACCAGAAACCAGCTGTTGACGAGGCCGGTCACCACCAGGACACCGACAGCGAGGGTCCCCAGACCGGCGAAGCCGTGCAGGGCGCGATGGATCGCGACATCGTCCGGCGCGGCGCGGCACAACAACAGGGTCGTCAACGCCGCCAGGGCGCCAAGCCACAAGGCGGCGGCGACCGCATGAATGATGTCTGCGGCGAGATGCAGGAGCCCGCCGGGCCCTTCGGTCGCTGCGCCATGACCCGTCCAGGCGAAACTGGCGGCGACGATCAGACCGGCCAGAGTCGTCAGACCCCAAAGTAGCCGTCCCGGCTTCGTGGCAACCACCACGACAAGACCAAGAACGGCGACGACGGCCCGGACGACCATGGCCATGCCCAGGGCTGTGCCCGTGACCATGAAGGATAACGACGCGGGCTTGACGGCTTCGCTCAACGACCCCGCCATGACCGCCGTCTGGGCCACCAGGGCGGCGAGCGATCCCAGGGCGATGACAATTGCAGCGACGATCAGCGTGGGCCGGGCCCAGCCGAGGTTCGGACCGTCGGCTCCCCTGAAGCTGTAGAGCAGGAACAGCGGCGCGCCGAGCAGGACGACGGCGCCGCTGTATTGAAGCCAGCGGAGCGCGATGACCGCGACTTCGAGCATGCGGTCAGCGCACCGTGAAGGTGTAGGAACCCGTCATGCGGTGGCCGTCGCTCGTCGCGATGCGCCAGTCGACGCGGTAGGCGCCGGCGGCCAGAGCGCGGGAGAGAGCTCCCGTCAGGGTCCTGCCGTCCTCGGCGACCGAGGTCTGGACCGCGACCTTCTCGCCCGCCGCATTGACGACATCGAAACCCGAGAAGGCGGGAGCCATGCGCTCGCTGAAGGTCAGGCTCAGCGTCCGGGTTGAGGCCACGGTCGCGTTCGGCGCCGGCGTTGCGCTGACCAGTCGGGCGTGCGCCGCCGCCGGTCCAGCGGCGAACGCGAGGACTGCCGCGACGGCGATGATGGGCGTGGGATTGAAGTGACGCATACTCAGTCTCCAGACATCTGGCCGCTTCCGGCCTTGAGCTTCTCTACGCACTGCGCTGGCCCATCCCTCATGAAGAATGATCGCGGCTGCTTAGCCACGGGCCGGGCTTTCTCCATGCCAAGGCGGCGAACGAGAAGCGCTCAGGAACCGCCGCTCTCTCGATAACGTTCCCAAAGTATCAAAGGTGATCGCTGAATAGTCAGGAGAGTTGCGTATGATGAAGATGGGTTGGGGGCGTTTCGCCGCGATGATCACGCTGTCCACGGTCGTGATGTTCGTTCTGATGTATCAGCTCGTCTACAGCCCGGAACATGCAACATTCAGCGTAAACCGTTTGGTCGCGTCCTTGGTTATGGGCTGTGTGATGACGTTGATCATGCTCGGGTTCATGTGGGGCATGTATGAAGGCGAACGAACCAAAATCGCGATACTGACGGGCGCTGCGATACTCGGCGCGCTGCTGCTCTACACGAACCGAAATCAGACGCTCGTAGGCGATACCGCCTTCATGCGCGCGATGATCCCCCACCATTCCATCGCTATCAACAACGCCAGAAAATCCAGGATAAGCGATCCGCGCGTCCGCGAACTGGCCGATGAGATTATCGCTGCTCAGGTGCGCGAGATCGCGACCATGCAGCGCCTCATCGCCGACATAGAAGACAACGGCGAACGCGGCGATCGACCTCTGCCGGCCCGGTCCGCCACTCTGACTTCTTCCATGGAGCCCAAGATCCGCGAAGCCGTCCGCTAGGTCCCGGGTCCGTCGGGTCTATCGAGCGGCCCGCGCCAGAAGTTCGATCAGTTCGCTGGCCTTGGCCTTCCGATCAACGGGATCGTCACTGGTCATCGCGCCCATCACGCAGTGGTCGAGGTGGTCCCTCAGAACCTCCGTCTCCACGCGGTGCACTGCGGCCCGGACGGCCTGCAGCTGGGTCAGCAAGTCGACGCAGTAGCGGTCGTCCGCAACCATCCGGGCGATGCCCCGCACCTGGCCTTCGATCCGGCTCAGCCGGTTAAGGATTTTGGGCTTCGTGTCGATTTGCATGCGGCCTCGCCTCCAGAGTTTTGGATATACCCCACAAGGGTATCTTGCGCTATACCCCCAGTGGGTATATTTACGCGCTCGGATCAGCCGGAGAAAGCGCCATGTCCACGCATCCTCACAATCACGCCGCAGGCCATTCGTGCTGCTCGACGAAAGCCTCCGCAGGCTCGGCCACGGTAAAGGATCCGGTCTGCGGGATGTCGGTTGATCCGACGACAACCGCTCACCGAGCCAACCATGACGACCAGGACTATTTCTTCTGCTCGGCAGGGTGTCGGACCAAGTTCATCGCGGACCCGCAGCGTTATCTGAACCCGCGCGTGGAGGCGGAGCCCGTCGTCCCGGGCGCGATCTACACCTGCCCCATGCACCCGGAAATCCGCCAGGAGGGTCCAGGCTCGTGCCCGATCTGCGGCATGGCGCTGGAGCCGGAAACCGTCGCCGCCGAGGCGCCGCCCAACCATGAACTGATCGACTTCACCCGCCGCTTCTGGGTCGGTCTGGTTCTGACCCTGCCGGTCTTCGCGCTGGAGATGGGCGGGCACTTGACCAACCTGCACATGCTGTTGTCCGGACAGTTG
Organism: Brevundimonas sp.; assembly: GCF_051860745.1. Lineage (GTDB taxonomy): Bacteria > Pseudomonadota > Alphaproteobacteria > Caulobacterales > Caulobacteraceae > Brevundimonas. The sequence continues at coordinate 49,845 of NZ_JBHYDN010000013.1, read as the reverse complement.
TCGAACTGGATCCAGTTCGCTTTGGCCACGCCTGTCGTACTGTGGTGCGGCTTGCCCTTCTTCCAGCGCGGCTGGACCTCGCTGCGCACCCGCCGCCTGAACATGTTTACCCTGATCGCCATGGGGGTTGGGGTCGCCTGGCTCTACAGCGTCGTGGCCGTCCTGGCGCCCGGACTGTTCCCGCCCGCCTTCCTGAAGTCTGACGGAAGTGCGCCGGTTTATTTCGAGGCGGCGGCGGTCATCACGGTGCTCGTGCTCGTCGGACAGATCCTCGAGCTCCGCGCCCGGGAGCAGACGTCAGGCGCGATCCGGGCCTTGCTCGATCTCACGCCCAAGACCGCGCGACGGGTCCGGCCGGACGGCGTTGATGAGGATGTCTCGCTTGACCAGGTCATTGTCGGCGATTCCTTGCGGGTCCGCCCCGGTGAAAAGGTCCCGGTAGACGGCGAAATCCTGGATGGCCGCGTTGCCGTCGATGAGTCGATGGTGACCGGCGAATCCATGCCGGTGACCAAGGAAGTCGGCGACCGGGTCGTCGCCGGGGCTCTGAACAAGACCGGGTCCTTCGTCATGCGCGCCGACAAGGTCGGCGCCGATACCCTGTTGGCGCAGATCGTCCAGATGGTCGCCCAGGCACAGCGCAGCCGCGCACCGATCCAGAGGCTGGCCGATACGGTGTCAGGCTGGTTCGTCCCGGCTGTGATCGCGATAGCCCTGCTCGCCGCCCTTGTCTGGGGTCTGGTTGGTCCGGAGCCCCGGCTGTCATACGCGCTCGTCGCCGCCGTTTCGGTCCTTATCATCGCCTGTCCCTGTGCCCTGGGCCTTGCGACCCCGATCTCGATCATGGTCGGGGTGGGGCGAGGCGCGCATGCCGGCGTCCTGATCAAGAACGCCGAAGCGCTTGAGCGCCTCGAGAAGGTCGACACCCTGATCCTCGACAAGACCGGCACCCTGACGGAAGGACGCCCGTCCGTGACGGCGATCCTGCCCGCCCAAGGCTTCGACGAAGCGGACATCCTGCGTCTTTCGGCCAGTCTTGAGCGCGGAAGCGAGCACCCCTTGGCGGATGCGATCGTCCGGGCCGCTCGGGACCGCGATGTGACCCTGTCAGAAGCTGCGGACTTCGATAGTCCGGTCGGACGCGGAGTTCGCGGGACAGTCGAGGGCCGCCAGGTGGCCCTGGGCAACACCCGGTATCTCGGTGAGCTTTCGATCGACGTCTCCGCTCTGGAGCCGGAGGCTGATGCGCTCCGCCATGACGGCGCCACGGCCATTTTCGTGGCGGTGGACGGGCTGGCGGCCGGGATCATTGGCATCGCCGATCCGATCAAGGCGACCACCCCGGGCGCGATCCTCGCGCTGAAGGCGGCGGGTCTGCGGCTGGTCATGATGACGGGGGACAACCGGACCACAGCCGAAGCCGTGGCGCGACGCCTTGGCATCGATGAGGTGCAGGCCGAAGTCTTGCCGCAGGACAAGGCGTCGGTGGTTCAGCAGCTTCGGTCACAGGGCCGGGTCGTGGCCATGGCGGGGGACGGGGTCAACGACGCGCCCGCCCTCGCCGCCGCTGATGTCGGCGTCGCCATGGGGGCGGGCTCGGACGTCGCCATTGAAAGTGCGGGCGTGACCCTGCTGGGCGGCGATCTGCAAGGTATCGTCCGCGCGCGGCATCTGTCTCGGGCGGTGATGGGGAACATCCGGCAAAACCTGGTCTTCGCCTTCGGCTACAACGCGCTCGGCATCCCGGTAGCGGCGGGACTGCTTTATCCCGTGTTCGGCTGGCTCCTCTCACCCGCCTTGGCCGCGCTCGCTATGGCGCTCTCCTCGGTCAGCGTCATCGGGAACGCGCTGAGGCTGCGCGCGGTGAAGCTCCAGAAACGTCCCCTCCGTTGAAAACATGCCGCCGACGACATGGGGCTGGAAGGGTCCGCGGCGGCGAGGTCCAGCCTTAACTGCTGCTCCCACGGGAGGAGGTGCATCAGCGCGAATACGCCGTCAGCCACCGGAGCACCCGCGTAGCAGCTGTGAGTAGCAGCACTGCCCGGGTCGGTCCAAGTCCTTGTTTGATAACGCCTGGTGGAGCCGAGGGGAGTCGAACCCCTGACCTCGTCATTGCGAACGACGCGCTCTACCAACTGAGCTACGGCCCCCCTTACCCCGTTGGACAATGGGGCGCAGGCGAGGGCGCGACATACGAGGGGCGGGGCGGGAGTGTCAACGGGGTTGGCGTCGCTGAACCTGCGACGCCGGAATCGTTGGACGCCGGAATCCTTGGACGCAGGACGCGGTCACGCTAGAAGCGGAACAGATTTCGCTTCTGGAGCCCCTTCATGGGTTACGCCATCGTCTGGCTGGTCAATACGATCCTCTCGATCCTGATTTGGTCGATCATCCTGTCGGCCATCATCAGCTGGCTGTTCGCCTTCGACGTCATTAACCGCCGCAACCGGTTCGTGAACCAGGTCGCCGACTTTCTGGACCGGGTCACCGCGCCGCTGCTGGAGCCGTTCCGCCGGATCATTCCGCCGCTGGGCGGCATGGATATCTCGCCGATCGTGGTGCTGCTGCTGATCAATTTCGCGCGGATTCTCTTCAACCGGATGAGCGCGCCCTATCTGATCTCGATCCTGGGCTGACGATCATGCGACCGGGGCGCCACGGGACGGCGGGTTCGGGACACGCGCCGCGTTCCGGCCTTGCACCGTCCGGCAGGGGTCCTAAGGTGCCGCTCCGACCGGGCCTCCCGCCTGCCAGATAACCGGACTCCATGACCACGATCCGATCCGTCGCCATCGTCGGCGCAGGCCAGATGGGCGCAGGCATCGCCCAGGCTGTGGCCGCGGGCGGCTATCAGGTGCTGCTGTACGACTCTGCCGCCAACCGCGTGCCCGAGGCGCAGGCCGCCATCGCCGCCAGCCTGGCCCGCCAGGTCGAGCGCGGCCTGACCGATCAGGCCTCGGCCGATGCAGCGCTGTCGTGCATATCCGCTGCGGCTTCCCTCGCAGTTGCGGCCAAGGCCGATCTGGTGATCGAGGCAGCGGTCGAGGACGAGGCGGTCAAGAAGTCGATTCTGGCCGAACTGGTCCCGCATCTGGGTCCCGACACCCTGCTGGCGTCCAACACCTCCTCGATCTCGATCACCCGGCTGGCCTCGGTCACGGACCGGCCCGACCGGTTCATCGGCCTGCATTTCATGAAGCCGGCGCCGGTGATGAAACTGGTTGAGATCGTGCGCGGCATCGCCACCTCGGCCGACACCTATGAGACGGCCGTCGCCTTCGCCGAGTCCCTGGGCAAGACCACGACCAACGCCGAGGACTTTCCCGCCTTCATCGTCAACCGTATTCTGGTGCCGATGATCAATGAAGCGATCTACACCCTGTACGAAGGCGTCGGGAACGTCGCTTCGATCGACAAGGCGCTCAAACTGGGAGCCAATCATCCGATGGGGCCGCTGGAACTGGCGGACTTCATGGGGCTGGACGTTGTTCTGGCGATCATGAACGTGCTCCATGAAGGCTTGGCCGACACCAAATACCGGCCCTGTCCCCTGCTGGTGAAATATGTCGAGGCCGGCTGGCTGGGGCGCAAGTCCGGGCGCGGCTTCTACGACTATTCCGGCGAGACGCCGGCGCCGACGCGGTGAGTCCGGCGCGATGATCCCGTTTCCGGAAAAGGCCGAGGATTTTCCCTGGCAGGAACGGGTGGCGTGGCGGCGCGAGCCGCACCGGATGGTGCTGGCGGCGGTGGCCGGGGCCCTGTGGCCGCCTATCCCGATCACACTCCTGATCTGGCCGCCGAACAACTGGGCGCCCTCGATGGAGATCGACCCGCGGCTCGTGGCCCTGATCATCGGCCTGATCGCTGTGCCGGCGGGATTGTGGTTGCTGAGGCGAGAGCGTGAGCGGACAGGACGGCCGTCGACGCGGCTGGGCGTGGTGTGGCGGTTCATGTTCTATGGCGGTCTGCTGGCCGCCGGGCTTCAGGCGCTGTTCGCCCTCATTCTGTGCGTCTTCGGCTGGTTCGAGGCAGGCGGGATCGCCCAGGCCGCGGGCGCTACGGAGACCACCCTGCTGATCTATGGCGTCGGCCTGCTGCCGGTCGCCGTCATGGTCGGGGTCAGCTATGCCCTGTGGGCGGGCCTGTGCGCCGCCTTCATCGCCTTCAGGCCCCAGCCCGAGGTGCGTGACCGCCTGGGGTTGATGAGCGACCCCGACGGGGCCTGACCGCGCAGACCGGCCCGTTACACAGAATTCAGTTTCAAGACCGCGCCGCTTCGGCCAAGCTTGCCTCGCCAAGATGGGGGAAATGTCATGGCCATCGCCGAGACAAATGACGCAGTGGCGCCCGCGCCGCTCGCGAAACTGGCGCCCGTCGCCACGTCAGACCGCCTGTTCAGTCTGGACATGGTCCGCGGCCTGGCCGTGCTGGGCATTCTGGCGGTCAACGCCATGACCTTCGCCTGGCCCTGGTCGGTCTCGTCCAATCCCGGCATCCAGCCCGGCTTTGACGCCGAGGCGGCGCAGGCCTGGCAGTTCATGCACGTCTTCTTCCAGGACAAGATGCGCACCCTGTTCTCCATGCTGTTCGGGGCCTCGATCTTCCTGATCGGCGGCGAACGGGCGGACAAGGCGCGCGGCAAGCTGTTGCGCAGCCGTCTGTTCTGGCTGGCCATCTTCGGGGCGATCCATGGCCTGGCCTTCTGGTTCGGCGACATCCTGCTGCTCTACGCCTGGACCGGCCTGTTCGTGATGCTGGTGCGATCGTGGAGCGCGCGCACCCTGCTGATCACGGGCGTCAGCGTGAACGTGATCTGTTCGGGCCTCTATGTCGGCATGATGTCGATGCTGGCCTTCGCCCCGCCGGAGGCGATGACACAGGCGATGGAGGGGGCGGGGTGGGTCAATGACCCGGCCAAGCTGGCGGAGGCGATCGCGCCATTCCAGGGCGACGCCCTGTCCGTGACCCTGCATGTGATGTCGATGTGGCCGACCGTCGTGCCGATGATGCTGATCTTCTTCCTGCCGGCGACGATCGCGCTGATGCTGATCGGCATGGGCCTGTACAAGTCAGGCTTCCTGGCCGGCCGTTCGCCGGCCTGGGTCTACAGCCTGTTCATCGTCGCAGGAGCCGGATCGGTGTGGATGGTCTGGCAGGAGACCTCGGCCTTCGTCGCCGCGGGCTTCCCGTTCGTCGAGACGATGAGCAAGCCGTACAACAGCTTCCTCGCCCCCTTCATCTCGCTCGGCTACGCCAGCCTGCTGATCCTGCTGGCGCGGTCCGGGCTGAAGCTGATCCTGACGCCGCTGGCCTGCGCCGGGAGGATGGCCTTCACCAACTACCTCAGCCAAACCCTGATCATGACCACCATCTTCTATGGCGGTCGGGGGCTGGGCTGGTACGGCCAGATCGGCTGGCCCGAGATGTGGATGATCATCGGCGGTGTCTGGGCGGCCCAGCTGATCTGGTCGCCGCTGTGGCTGTCGGTGTTCCAGATGGGCCCGCTGGAGTGGGGTTGGCGCTGCCTGACCTACAAGCGGATGGTGCCGCTGAGGAAGGCCTAGGGATCAGGGATCAGGGAAGGGGATGTATCGGAACGGCCCATCGACGCCTCCGCCCCCTAACCCTAACCCCTAGTCCCTGATCCCCAGTCCCTCTAAAGACCGGGCATGACCGCAGACGCCGACGCTCCCGCCCGCCCCGAAGCCCGCAATCCCAGGGGGTTCGCCGACCGTCGGGGTCGCGACCTGATTGCCGAGCGCCGTCTCGTCCAGCGGGTGTCCGAGGTCTATGAGCGCTGGGGCTTCGAGCCGCTGGAGACGGGGGCGTTCGAATACGCCGACGCCCTGGGCAAATTCCTGCCTGACGCCGACCGTCCCAACGAGGGCGTCTTCGCCCTGCAGGATGACGACGACCAGTGGATGGCGCTGCGCTATGACCTGACCGCGCCCCTGGCCCGGTTCGCGGCGCAAGGCTGGGAGACCCTGCCCAAGCCGTTCCGCCGCTACGCCTTCGGTCCGGTGTGGCGCAATGAAAAGCCGGGTCCCGGGCGGTTCCGGGAGTTTGTCCAGTGCGACGCCGACACCGTCGGCTCGGACCGGCCCGAGGCCGACGCCGAGATCATCGCCATGGCCTGCGAGGGGCTACGCGTGGCCGGTCTGGACGCAGGTCAGGCCGTGGTGCGCGTTTCAAATCGAAAGTTGTTCGACGGCCTGTTTCAGGCGGGCGGGATCGAGGACGGGGGCCAGAGGCTGACCGCGCTGCGGGCCATCGACAAATTCGACCGGCTGGGCTGGGAGGGCGTCGCCGCCCTGCTGGGTGAGGGCCGTCTGGATGAATCGGGCGACTACACCAAGGGCGCGCGTCTGCCGTCCGGCGTGATCGCGACGATCGAGGGCTTCCTGTCGTCGGTGGCGACCGAGGGTTTGACCCGGGCCGGGACGCTGGACGCCGTCGCGCGGGTCGGGGGGCTGGGCGAAATCGGCGAGGCGGCCCTGACCGAGCTCGCCGCCATCGACGCGGCCCTGAACGCCATGAAGGTGAGCCAGGAGGCCGTCCGCTTCGACCCGACCATCGTGCGCGGGCTGGAATATTACACCGGCGCCGTGTTCGAGGCCGAGCTGCTGCTGGACACCGTCGACGACAGGGGCCGCGCCGTGCGCTTCGGCTCGATCGGCGGCGGCGGGCGCTATGACGACCTGGTAGCGCGGTTCACCGGCGAACGTCTGCCGGCGACCGGCTTCTCGTTCGGAGTGTCGCGCCTGGCCTCGGCCCTGCGCGCCGCCGGACGGGGCGACGAGGACGCGGTGCGCGGGCCGGTCGTGGTCATCGTCTTCTCCGACGCCGACATGCAGCACTATCTCGACGCCGTTTCCGAGCTGCGCAACGCCGGGATCGCCGCCGAACTTTATCTGGGCCGGGCCGGGATGAAGGCGCAGATGAAATACGCTGATCGCCGCGGCGCGCCGGCCGCCGTCATCCTGGGCGGCGACGAGATCGCGGCCGGCCAGGTAACGGTCAAGGATCTGGACGCAGGCCGGGCTCTCGCCGCCGGCGTCAGCGACAATGAGGCCTGGAAAGCCGAACGCCCGGGCCAGCAAATCGTCCCCCGATCCGAGCTGGTCGCCACGGTCGCCCGGATCGCCAAACAGGCGCGCACAGCTTCGTGACTTATCACTGATTAGTCCTGAAAAACCCGGGTTTCGCCCGCCCGTTCATTGACTTGAGACGGTAAATGTCGTCTTTCTGACGCACTCGGGAAGCGCAGCGTTTCGGCGCAGCAGCGGCCCGGAGGCGTTTCGGGGAGGAAACGTCCGCTCGTCAAAGAGCGAAAGAAAGCCCGTCGCGAATGTATCCCCCGCGGCGGGCTTTTTTGCATCTTGTCGTCATCCTCCGGCAAGCCGCGCTTCGCGGCGCAGACCGGGGGACCCAGCGGCGCGCGCGAGCGCGAATCTGTCGCGGACAAGCCTGCTCGATACATCCTGCCTGAACAAATCGCCTTCGGCGCCGCTGGGTCCCGGCCTTCGCCGGGATGACGAAAGAAAAAAAAGGGGCCGGAGCGCTGGTTCCGACCCCTCTTCGTTCAGCGTGTGGAACGCCCTACCAGATGCGGACCCGGTCTTCCGGAGCCAGGTAGTATTTGTCGCCGGGCTGGACGTCGAAGGCGTCGTACCAGGCGTCGGAGTTGCGGACCGGGCCGATGACGCGGAACTCGGCGGGGCTGTGCGGATCGGTGGCGATCTGGTTGCGCAGCGCATCCTCGCGGTATTTCGACTGCCAGACCTGGGCCCAGCCGAAGAAGAAGCGCTGGTCGCCGGTGACGCCGTCCAGCACCGGGGCGGGCTGGCCGTTCAGCGACAGGTGATAGGCCTCGAGGCCCACCGCCACGCCGGCGGCGTCGCCGATGTTCTCGCCCATGGTCAGGCCGCCCTGGACGGGGAAGCCGGGCAGGGGTTCGAACTGGTCATACTGGGCGCCGAGGCGCGCGGTCAGGGCTTCGAAATTGGCCTTGTCCGCGGGCGTCCACCAATTGCGCAGCACGCCGTCGCCGTCGGACTTGGAGCCCTGGTCGTCGAAGCCATGGCCGATCTCGTGGCCGATGACGCCGCCGATGCCGCCATAGTTGACCGCGGCGTCGCCGTTCGGATCGAAGAAGGGCGGCTGCAGGATGGCGGCGGGGAAGACGATCTCGTTATTGGCCGAGTTGTAATAGGCGTTCACCGTCTGGGGCGTCATGCCCCACTCATCCTTGTCGACGGGCTGGTTCAGGCGGTTCAGCTGATACTTCCACTGGAACTGGCCGGCGCGTTCGGTGTTGCCGAACAGGTCGTCGGGGCGAACTTCCAGAGCGGAATAGTCGCGCCACTTGTTCGGATAGCCGATCTTGACGGTGAATTTCTCCAGCTTCTCCTGGGCCGCCGCTTGGGTCTCCGCGCTCATCCAGGTGTAGTTGCGGATGCGGTTGGCGAGGGCGATGCGCAGGTTGGAGACCAGCTCTTCCATCTTGGCCTTGGATTCGGCCGGGAAATATTCGGCTACGTACTGCCGGCCGACGGCCTCGCCCAGCATGCCTTCGGCGAAGCTGATGCCGCGCTTGTCGCGGGGACGCTGCATCGGCTGTCCGTTCAGATCGCGCGAGCGGAACTCCCACTGGGCGTCCACGAAACGTCGCGACAGGCGCGGCGCGGCATCGTCGACCGTGTGGAAGGCCTGCCAGGCCTGAATGACATCCATCGGCGTCTCGGCGTAGATGGCCGCCATCCGGGGCATGGCCGTGTCCTGACGGACGATCAGCCGCGGAACCTCGCCTACGCCGACTGCGTCGTAATAGCCCTGCCAGGCGAAGCCGGGCGCTTCCGACGCCAGCTGAGCGATGGTGTATTCGTTGTAGGTCTCGTCGCGGTTGCGGTTCTGGATCGGGGTCCAGTGGGCCTCGGCGATGCGGGTCTCGAAGGCGACGATGGCGGCCGCGTTCTCGACCGGGTCAGCCCAGCCGATCATCTCGAGCATGCGGGCGACATAGAGTTGGTACAGCGCCTTCTTCTCGGCCCAGCGGGCTTCCAGATAGTAGTCGCGGTTGGGCAGGCCGATGCCGGACTGGCCGGTCGAGACCACGTATCGGGTGGGAGCCTTCTGGTCGATCGAGATGCCCGTGCCGAAGAGGGACGCACCCACGCGGCCCTGGGTCTGGCCCATGTAGGCCGCCATGGCGTCATGGGTCTCAGCCGCGCGGATGGCGGCGAGATAGGGCTGAAGCGGTTGGGCGTCGAGCGCCTCGAGCCGGCCTTCGTCCATGTAGGAGCGGTAGGCGTCGGCGATCTTCTGCTCATCGGAGCCGGGCAACAGGTCGGTGCGCGCCACCAGGGCGTCGATCATCACCTTGACCCGGTTGTCCGACAATTCACGCAGCAGGTTGAACGAACCGTAGGACGTACGGTCCGACGGGATCTGCAACCGGTCCAGCGCCGCGCCGTTGGCGTAGCGCATGAAGCTGTCGCCCGGCCTCACCGAGGTGTCCCGGCCGTCGAGGTTGAAGCCCCACGTTCCGTATTTGGGCGCCTCCGTGCCCTGGTAGCCCAGGACCGTGGCGCCCTCGGCGGGGGTCTGGAACAGTTCGAAGACGGTGCAGCCCTCGTCGATACAGGCGTGGCCGTGATCCTCGCCGCCGACCTGGGCGACCGCGACGGACGCGGGCAGGAGCAGGGCGCCGAGCGCGGCGCCGATGAGCAATTTCTTCATGGGGATTTCCTTGACTTCGCTTCTCTGTCGGACAGCGTCGGCGGCGACCCTACGCCCCGGTTCCGCCCTGTCGCCTGAATTATTTGTCATGTGCGACGGAAACCCAGACGGGGCGGCGTTTCAGCCTGTAGGCTGACCTCCGACGGAGGACGAATGGCGACTCACGGCGGCGGCGGCGAATACAAGGATCTGGTGGTCTTCCTGGCCGCGGCGGGCGTGGTCGTGCCGCTGTTCAACCGCCTGAAGATCAGCCCGGTGCTGGGCTTCCTCGCCGCTGGCGTACTGCTGGGTCCGGACGGGCTGGCGCGGCTGGCGGATACTGCGCCCTGGCTCTCGTGGCTGACCATCTCGGACGCGACCCAGATCCGGTCCCTGTCTGAACTCGGCGTCGCCTTCCTGCTGTTCATGATCGGACTTGAGCTGTCGTGGGAGCGGCTCCGGGCCATGCGCAAGCTGGTGTTCGGCCTCGGCCTGACCCAGGTGGCGGCCTGCACGGTGGCGCTGGCGGCGTTGTTCGTCTTTATGGGACAGCCGTTGGTTTCCGCAGCCGTGCTGGGCATGGGCCTCGCCCTGTCGTCGACCGCGGTGGTGATGCCGGTGATGGCCGAGCGGGGCCGGATCAAGACGACCGCGGGACGCGCGACCTTTTCGATCCTTCTCGCCCAGGATCTGGTCGTGGCGCCGATCCTGATCACCGTCACAGTCCTGGCGGCGCTCGCCGAGAGCGGGGTCGGGGGCGGCGATTTCGATCCGGCGGTGCTGCGACCGGCGCTGTTCACCCTGATCCCGGCCGCCATCGGTCTGGCGCTGCTGGTCGTTCTGGGTCGGCTGGTGCTGCGGCCCATGTTCCGTTCCGTCGCCCGGGCCAAGGCCCGGGGGCAGGGGCAGGAAATGTTCATCGCCGCCAGTCTGCTGGTGGTCGTCGGCGCCGGCGTGGCGGCCCAGGCCGCCGGCCTGTCTATGAGCCTCGGCGCCCTGATCGCCGGCCTGCTCCTGGCCGAGACCGAGTTCCGTCGCGAGGTCGAGATTTCGATCGAACCGTTCAAGGGGCTGTTGCTCGGGGTCTTTTTCGTGGGGGTCGGCATCAGCCTCGACCTCGACGCGGTGGCCGCAGATCCTGTCGCGGTGTTCGGCCTGGCCGCCATGCTGACGCTGCTGAAGGCCGGCCTCATCTTCGGCGTCGCCCGTCTGTGGGGCCTGAACCATCGGTCAGCCATCGAGACAGCTCTGGTGCTGGGGCCTGCCGGGGAGTTCGCCTTCGTCATCCTGGGGGCCGGTCTGGTGGAGGGCATCGCCTCGCCCGCCTTCACCCAGACCGTCCTGATCGCCGCAACGATCAGCATCTTCACCATCCCCCTGATGGCAGCCATCGCCGACCGGGTGCTCAAACACACGGCGCCGGCTGCGCCCGACCTCCCACCCGAGGCCCTTGAGCCGCCGTCGGCCACCTCGGGACAGGTGCTGATTGTCGGTTTCGGGCGGGTCGGGCGCCTGGTCGGCGAGATGCTGACCGAACACGGTCAGGCTTTTCTGGCCATCGACGCCAACCCCACGACCGTGACCAAGGGCCGAGCCGAGGGCGCCAATGTCTTCTATGGCGACGCCGGACGGACCGAGATGCTGGAGCGCTGTGGCATCGATACGGCGCGGGCGGTGGTGGTGACCATGGATGCGCCGATCAAGGTCGATGAAGTGGTGGTCGCCACCCGCTCGCTGCGGCCCGACCTGATCCTGATCGCCCGCGCCCGGGATCACAAACACGCCGCGCGTCTGTACGCCCTTGGCGTCACCGACGCCGTGCCGGAAACCACCGAGGCCAGCCTGCAACTGGCCGAGAACACCCTGGTCGATCTGGGGGTGCCCATGGGTCTGGTCCTGGCGTCGATTCACGAGCGGCGCGACCGGTTCCGCAAAATCTTTCAGGAGGCCATGCCCGGCAGTGACGCGGTCCGCAGCCCGCGCGCCCTGCGTTCCAACCTGCGTCGCTGAGCCGCAGCGACGGAGCGGCGGCGGCGACGCGTTAACCCCATGACTATTCCGACTGTTAATCCCGCTACCCCATTTTGGTCATCGTTGCGTGATGATTGCCCCGTTCTCGCCTGACAGGCGATGTGTCTGCGTGCCTTCGCGCCCGCCCCGGATTTTCCATCGCTTCGGCGTTCAGTTCCCACGACGGTCCACAGCCGCCGCCCAGTGAGTACCCGTTTCATGCGAGATATCGCCTTGACCCCCTCCAAGACCAACGACGCTGAGGGGGAGACCCCCCGGTTGAACCGCCGCCAGGCCGCCAAGGTCCGCACCCGCCAGAAGGTGCTGGACGCCGCGCGCGCCCTGTTCGCGGAGCGTGGCTATGAGCCCGCCACCATTCGCGATATCGCCAAGGGCGCGGGCATGTCGACGGGCGCCGTCTTCGCCAATTTCCAGGACAAGGCCGAACTGTTCGAGGCCGTCCTGTCGGAAGACCTGGCGAAACTGGCCGAGACACTGAAGACCGCCGCCGCCGCCGAGACCTCCCTGCGCGCCCGTCTGCTGGCCGCCCTGACCGCCGGCTATCACAGCTCGCTGGAGCAGCTGCCGCTGGTTCAGGCTGTCGTGGCCCGCTCGTGGTTCCAGCCCGTCGCCGCCGAGATGCGCACCCGCACCGCCATCAAGCCGCTGGTCATGGTCGTCTCCGACGCCCTGCAGGCCGGGGTGCGTGAGGGCGAACTGCGCCAGGACGCTGACGTGCGTCTGCTCAGCGAGCTTATCTACGACGCCTATCTGTCCAACTATCGCGGCGCCGCCTACGACGGCTGGACCATGCAGCAGCTGACGACGCAGATCGGCAAGCAGATCGACGTGATCTTGGCGGGCCAGCTTTCGCGACAGTAGAAATTGTCTCCTCCCTGTTCGCGGAGCGAATGGGGAGGTGGCGCGGCGCGCCTTCGCGCCGTGACGGAAGGGTAGAGACGGCGTTGTCGGATCGCATGCGATCCCCTCGACCCCTCCACCATGCTTCGCATGGTTCCCCTCCCCATGGCTTCGCCACAGGGAGGAGACTCAGCTTTTCCACCTCAGAACCGTGGCCTTGACCGGATTGGCGAAGGGGCGGCTTTCGGCGCGGGACTTGATCCATTCGCGCTTGAGCTGCTGGTACCATTTGGCCTGTTTGTCGGCGTCGTCGATCCAGATCAGGGCCGGGTCATAGCGCAGGCCCTCGTTCTGCAGGTTCACCATCCCGCCGTCCTGCTTCAGGAAGGCGATCACGCCCATGCGCAGGAACGGCTTGGCGATGCCGAACACCCAGTGGTCGGACCAGAAGATCTGGGTGATCCGGGTCCTGGTCTCATTGATCGGAGTCAGGCAGGTGAGGGCCAGCACCTGCTTCTCTCCGACCTGGATATGCTCCCAGCGATAGCCGGGCAGGCGGAAGGTGATCTCGGTCGCCGGCGCTCCGCCCAGGATCCTGTAGGCCCGGCTGTTCGACGAGGGGGCGTGGCGGACCATGGCGAAGCCCTGCTCGCGCGGTTCAAAGGCCTTGGCCTTTTCGTGCATCGAATGCTCTGAGCGCCACCACCATTGCTGATGCACATAGGGGCCGTGGGCCGGGTCCATCAGGCCGACGACGGCATGGTCGACATGGGCGTCGAAATCCATCCATTCGACCATCTTCGCCCCGCCGCCGACGACGCCCGGAAACAGCGGCGGCTCGTGGTCCGGATCGGGCGCGATGCGCGGGTCCGACGCCATCCAGACGAAGACCATCCCCTGGCTCTCGCGCACCGGATACGACCGCACCCGGATGCGGTCGGCCTCATAGGGCTGATCCTCGACCAGGGAGGGGATGGCGGCGCAGACGCCGTCGGGGCGGAAACGCCAGCCGTGGTAGCAGCACTCGATGGTCTCGCCCTCGCCGGGCTTCTCGACCAGCCGCCCGGCCGACAGGGGCGCGGCGCGGTGGGGGCAGATGTCGCGCATCGCATAGACCTGACCCGCGCGTGTCCGGCCGATCAGTACCGGCTCGCCGAGCAACTCATGGCGCTTCAGCGCGGCCGGCGCGACGTCGCGCGACAGGGCGACGAAATACCAGGCGTCCAGCACAAATCCCTTGCCGAAGGCCGTCGGCGGGGCCTTGGCTTCGGGTGATTTCGAGGAAACGGGGGCGCTGTCGGCTGGGCTCATGGACACTGTTTAGCGGGCTGTAGCGGTGAAGTCTTGACCGGCTGCATCTGTTCACGCCCTGTGTGACGACCAGGGACAGCAGCGGGCGTTCGCCCGTCCATCGGGATCACACACCATGAAGACCATGACCGCCCTCGCCGCCCTCGCCGGGGCCCTTTCCTTCGCCGTCGCGGCGCCCGCCTTCGCCCAGTCGCACGGCGACCATGGCCAACCCCGGGAACAGGCCCCCGCCGCAGCCGCGGGTCATGGTCACGCCCATGCCGATTTCGAGTCCGGCCGGTTTCATGTCCGCGTCGACGGACCCGAGCATCCGGTCGGCGACGTCATCCTGATTCCCGGCCTGTCCTCGTCGCCCCACGTCTGGGACGGTCTGACGGAAGAGCTGAAGGGCCGTTACCGCGTCCACCGCATCCATGTGCAGGGCTTCGCCGGCGCGGCGGCCGAGGACAACGCCACGGGCAATGTCTCCGCCCCTGTCGCCGAGGACCTGGTCCGCTACATCGCCGAACGGGGGCTGAGCAGGCCGGCCGTGATCGGCCACTCCATGGGCGGGACAATCGGCATGATGCTGGCGGCCCGTCATCCCGATAGCGTCGGCAAGCTGATGGTCGTCGACATGGTGCCGTTCATGGGCGCGATGTTCGGCGCTCCCGGAGCCACGGTCGAGAGCGTCACGCCGATGGCCGACGGCATCTATCACGGCATGTCCACCTCGCCGCGCGACCAGTACCAGCAGCAGGCCGATGCCCAGGTCGTCGCCATGATCAACACCGAGTCCCTGCGCGCCGGACCGCTGGAAGACAGCCGGACCAGCGACCAGCGGGTTTCGGCCTCGGCCTTCCGCGAGCTGATCGTCACCGACCTGCGGCCTGAGCTGGCGCGCATCACTGCGCCGACCACCGTCCTCTACGTCCGGTTCAACGATCCGCGGATGACCACCGACATGGCCGACGGCGTCTACCGCGCTTCGTTCGCCAATCTGCCTTCCGCGCGCCTGACCCGGATCGACGACAGCGCCCATTTCATCATGCTGGACCAGCCCGCCCGGTTCGCCGCCGAGGTGAACGCGTTTTTAGAATAGGCATCTGAAGCGTCATGGTTTCGGCGGAAACGTCCCTCACAGTCCTGTGAAGAGCGTGAGGGCGTTCCCGTGCGCGTCCCGACCGGCTAAGACCGGGCACGGCTTGATGAGGGTTTGATGGCGGGTTCCGGCTTCAACTTCGGACGCAGCGGCGGCGCGGGCCCGAAATCGGCGCGCACGCCGTGGCAGCGCGTCATGTACTGGAGCGCCGTTCTGGCCGTCTGGGGGGCCATCTTCCTGGTGGTCTTCTTCGCGGTGTTCGCGCGCGATCTGCCCGACACCTCGACCCTGTACAATGTCGATCGCCAGCCCTCGATCACCTATCTGGACCGCAACGGGGCCCTGATCGCCGTGCGCGGCACCCAGCAGGCTCCGCCAGCCGATCTGGACGCCCTGCCCGACTATGTGCCCGCGGCCTTCATCGCCATCGAGGACCGGCGCTTCTATCATCACCCGGGCTTTGACCCGATCGGCATGACCCGGGCCATGGCCGCCAATATGCGCGCGGGGCGCGTAGTCCAGGGCGGTTCGACCCTGACCCAGCAGCTGGCCAAGAACCTGTTTTTGTCGCCGGACCAGAACATGAAGCGCAAGGTCCAGGAGCTGATGCTGGCGGTCTGGCTGGAGATGAAATTCTCCAAACAGGAGATCCTTGCCCTCTATCTGAACCGCGTCTATTTCGGCGCCGGCGCCTATGGCATCGAGGCGGCCTCGCAGCGCTATTTCGACAAGGGCGCCAAGGACCTCACCGTCGGCGAGGCCGCCCTTCTGGCCGGCCTGCTGAAGGCCCCGTCGCGCTATTCGCCCGTGTCCGAGAGCGAGCGCGCCGCCACGCGGGCGACCGTCGTGCTCAACGAAATGGTCGACGCCGGCGTCATCACGCCGGAACAGCGCGCGGCCGCCGTGACCGAACCGGTCCGCGTCTCGCGCACCCTGGCCACCCAGCACGCCCAGTATTTCATCGACTGGCTGGACAAGCAGATCCGCGAACTGGTCGGCGAACCGACCGAGGACATGATCGTCGAGACCACGCTCGACCTGACCCTGCAGACCCAGGCCGAGCGGTCGGTGCGCCGCATCCTCGACCGCGACCGGTCCAAGGGCGTGCAGCAGGCGGCTCTGGTGGCGCTGGACGGCGAGGGCCGGGTGCGCGCCATGATCGGCGGCGCCTCCTATGCCGACAGCCAGTTCAACCGGGCCACGGACGCTCGCCGCCAGGCCGGCTCGGCGTGGAAGCCGTTCGTCTATCTGACGGCGCTGGAGAGCGGCTACACACCCGAGACGCGGGTCAATGACGCGCCGATCCGCATCGGCAACTGGTCGCCGCGCAACTATTCGGGTTCGTTCGCGGGCGAGATGACCATGGCCAACGCCGTGGCCCAGTCGACCAACACCATCGCCGCCGGCATGGCCGACCAGATCGGCCGCGACAATGTCGCCCGCACGGCTCGGCGGCTCGGCGTGAGCTCGCGGATCGGCCTGGAGCCGGCCATGGCGCTGGGCGCGGTCGAGGTTTCGCCGCTGGAGATGGCCCAGGCCTATGACGCCTTCGCCAATGGCGGCAAACGCGTCCAGGCCTATGGCATCAGCCGCATCCGGACGCCGCAGGGCCGGGTCATCTATCAGCGGGCGTCGCGCGCCGACGGGCCGATCCAGGCCATTTCGAACCCATATCTGTACTATATGAACCAGATGCTACGCGGGGTGATGATCTCGGGCACCGGCCGGTCGGCGGCGATCGCCGGGCGCGACACGGCCGGCAAAACCGGCACGACTTCCGACTACAAGGACGCCTGGTTCGTCGGCTACACGGGCGGCTTCGTCACCGCCGTCTGGGTCGGCAAGGACGACAACACCGCCATGCGCGGCGTCACCGGCGGTTCGTCGCCGGCCGCCATCTGGCGCAGCTTCATGGAGGCGGCCCTGCCGCGCCTGAACGCCCCGGCCATTCCCAATGGTCCGGCCATGCCCGAGGGCTGGCAGCCGCCAAACCCGGTCGAAAGCCTGATCGGCCGCATCGGCGACCTGTTCGGCGACAGTCCGCCGGGCGGCGCAGAGGTCGATCCGCTGGACGAATCCCTGCTGGAGCCGCTTCCACGCCAGCCGGCTCCGCCGCGCCGCAACGAGCCCGGGCCGGCCGTGGTGCGCCCGACCGCGCCCCAGCCCCAGCGCGATCCGCCGGACCAGCGGCCTGAACCGACCCCGCCGCCTGAGAAGAAGGCCGAGCCGCTGTTCTTCTAGCGGCCAACGGCGTGGAGCGCCGGGCCGTTTTCACGCAGCCATTTGCGGTGCGGGCGGTGGTCGCCGATCAGCCGCTGCACCACGGCCCAATAGGCCGGGCTGTGGTCGGCGTGGACCAGATGGGCCACCTCATGGGCGGCCAGATAGTCGATGATCGCGGGCGGGGCCATGACCACGCGCCAGCTGTAGCGGATCGAGCGATTGTGCGGGCTGCACGAGCCCCAACGCGATTTCGGATCGGCGATCGACATCTTCACCGGGCGCTGACCCAGGGTGCGAAGATGGAAATCGGTTCGGGTCTGGAGCGTTTCTCTCGCGACCCTTTTGAACAGGTTTTCCACCCGACGCGCATAGGCTTCGCCCTCGCCGCCGGAGGCGATCAGCGGGCCGTCGGCGTCTTCGGTCAGGCGCGCCGCGCCGGCGCCGCCCGTGGCGACAAGCCGGGTCGGCTTTCCGAACAGGTGGACCGCGGCGCCGGGCTCCAGCGGCGTACCGTGCGGGCGTTCGGCCAGCCGTTCCCGCATCCACGAGGCCTTGGTGCGGGCGAAGGCGACGACATCGGCCAGTTTACGCTCGGACGGGGCGATCAGCACCGCCTCGCCGGCGCGGGCGTCGATGCGGATCGATAGCCTGCGCGCGCGGGGATTGACCGACAGCCGGGCTGTCAGACCCTCAAGCGGCAGCCGCTGCCCGTTCCGGTACTGCACTCATGGCCTCGTTCTTCGCGATGAAGTCGCGCACCCGCGGATAGATGTCGTCGCGGAAGCGGCGTCCGTTGAAGACGCCATAGTGGCCGACATCGGGGTGAACATACAGCACCCGCCTGGCGTCCGGCAGGCCGGTGCACAGGGTGTGGGCGGCCTGGGTCTGGCCGACGCCGGAGATGTCATCGTGTCCGCCCTCGACCGTCATCAGGCCGATGTCGGTGATGCCGGTCAGGTCGACCTTGCGCCCGCGATGCTCCAGCAGGCCGCGCGCCAGCAGATGCTGCTGGAACACGATGTCGATGGTCTGGAGGTAGAATTCCTCGGTCAGGTCCAGCACGGACAGGTACTCGTCGTAGAATTCCTCGTGCTTCTGGGCCCCGTCGCCGTCGCCCGAAACCAGATGGCCGAAATAATCACGATGGGCGTCGACGTGCTTGTCCTCGTTCATCGACATGAAGCTGTAGAGCTGGACGAAGCCCGGATAGACGCGCCGGCCGAAGCCCGGATAGGGCCACGGCGCGGTGTGGATCATGTTCGACCGGAACCAGGTGAAAGGCTTGGCCTCGGCCAATTGGTTGGTCACCGTCGGCGACAGGCGGGCGTCGATCGGCGAGCCCATGAAGGTCATGGAGGCGGGCCGGTTGGGGTCATTGTCCTCGGCCATCAGGGCGCAGGCGGCCAGCACCGGCGGTCCGGGCTGACAGACGCCGATGACGTGGGCGCGAGGACCGATCACGCCCAGCATGGTGCGGACGTGGTCGATGTAGTCGAAGAAGTCGAACCGGCCCTCCAGCATCGGCACCTGACGGGCGTTGACCCAGTCGGTGACATAGACGTCGTGGTCCTGCAGGAAGCCCTCGACCGTACCGCGCAGCAGGGTGGCGTAGTGGCCCGACAGGGGCGCCACGATCAGTACGGCCGGCGCCGAGGTCGGCTTGCCCGCGCGTTTCAGGTCGCCGAGGTGGCGGGCAAACCGCACCAGCCGGCACCAGGGCGAGGACCAGATCACCTGTTCGGTGGTCCGCACCGGCCTGTCGCCGATGGTGATCGTCTCAAGACCCCAGGCGGGCTTGCCGTAACGGCGCGTCACGCTCTCGAACAGCTCGGCCGAGGCGAAGGCCGTGCGGCCGATCGCGGTGTCCGACGCCGGATTGAAGGGAGAGGTCCAGAACTGGCGGGCCATCTGGGCCCCGAACCGGAACGGCGTCGCCGAGTGATAGGCGAGCTCGTGAAGCGAATAGAGCATGGAATCCTTGATACGGCCCGACCGTTACGCGGCAGAGCACCATAGAACGCATCGCACTGCAAAAAGATTTATTCCTCTCCATCGGGGCGGGGGACCGCCCGAAGGGTGGTGGAGGGGCGTCCGATACAAGCGCCGCTTTCTTGGGTTGGCGCCCCTCCACCGCTACGCGGTCCCCCTCCCCCGATGGGGGAGGAATGCCAACCCGCACGATTTCCTTGAACCGCCTGACGACTTGTCCGCACCTCTCATACGAAACGGGGCGAGCCGACGATGGAGAGGACCAGGGAGCAGCTTCTTGACGAGTATCTGGTCGCGTCCGCGCGCACCGGTGATCGCAAGGCGTTCGACCTGCTGGCCCGGCGTTGGGGCAGGAAGCTGCTGGCGCATGCCTGGCGTCTGACCGGCGACGTCGACCTGGCGCGGGAGGCCGCCCAGGACGGCTGGGTCGAGATCGTCCGCGGACTCGGGCGGTTGCTTGACGAGCGCGCCTTTCCGGCCTGGGCCTATCAGATCGTGACGCGCAGCTGCGCCCGCCAGATCGGAGGACGACGCCGGGACCGCAACCTGACCGCAGCCGTCGCGATCGAGCCCGTGATCGAGGCGGAGGCGCCGGAGACGACCGACCCCGTCGCCGCCCGGCGGCTGCGGGCCGCGCTCGCCACCCTGCCGGAGGCGCAGCGGGCCGCGGTCGGCCTGTTCTATCTCGAGGATCTGAGCGTCGCCGAGACGGCGGTCGCCCTGAACGTGCCGGCGGGCACGGTGAAAACCCGCCTGATGCATGCCCGCCGCACCTTGCGCGCGGTTCTGGAAGGAGACGTGTGATGCAGGATATCGACCGGATGATCGAGGAAGCCCTGAACGACGAGGAAAGGGCGCTGTTCCGCGAGACGGCCCGTGAGCCGGGGTTTTTCGGCCAGGCTTTCGGCCTGCTCGGAGGTCCGAACGGCTGGGTCAATGTCGTTATGATGGTGGTGCAGGCGGCGTTGTTCGTCAGCGGTCTGTGGGCGGGATGGCGGTTCTTCGAGGCCGAGACGCCCTTGTCGGCCCTGCATTGGGGACTCCCGGCGGCCGTGCTGGTGCTGTCGTCCCTGATCATCAAACTGGGCATGATGCCGGAGCTCCAGGCCAACAGGCTGATGCGCGAACTGAAGCGGCTCCAGCTTCAGGCAGCGGTGGGGCGGAAGGGTTAGGATGTTCGCTTCGGATTTTGTCATCCCGGACGCCGCGAACGCGGCGATCCGGGACGGCAGGGTTCCTTGCGCAAGAGCTCCCGGAAATCGCCTGCGATTGTCCGGGAGACGGGCGGCCGCCGCGCCGCACCCTGACCTGTCTCCCGGATAGCTGCTGACGCAGCTTCCGGGAGGTTGAAAATTCCTGAGCCCAAGCGTCCCGGATCGCCGCGTTCGCGGCGTCCGGGATGACAAGGGTTGGTTCCTACCCCCGCGCCATGGCCTGTTCGATGATCCGGGCGGAGTTCGCCGGCCCCAGATCGTGGCCGAGGGCGCTGCGGAACCGGCCGTCCGGCCCCATCAGATAGATCGTCAGCGAGTGGTTCATCGTATAGGCCTCGCCCTCGCCGACCTTTTCGTACACAGCGCGCCAGGCGTCGGCGGCGGCCCGGACCTGGGCCGGCGTGCCGGTCAGGCCGATGACGCCCTCGGGAAAGCCGTCCGAGGACAGATAGTCCTTCAGCGCCTGGGGCGTGTCGCGCTCGGGGTCGACGGAGATGAAGACGATCTGGACGTCGTCGGCCCGGTCGCCCAGGGCCCGCTTGGTCGCCTCGAGCATCCCGAGGGTGGTGGGGCAGTAGTCCGGGCAATATGTGAAGCCGAAGAAGACCAGCGACCATTGGCCGTTCAGCAGGGTCTGGTCGACGGCCTGACCGTCCTGGTTCACCAGCTGGAACGGACCGCCGACGTCGGGCTGACCTGTGGAGCCGATCTGGCGCGAGGCCGATCCGACGTCGTCGCGGCCGTTCACCACCACGATGGTTCCGACCGCAAGAACGGCGGCGATGGCGATACAGGCACCGGCAAACAGCAGGATGGATCGGCGCGGCATCACGGTCCCCTTGAAAACGCGCACGCCCGCGCGTGTCCAGTCTATAGAAGAGGCGTGAGCCTGTCCCAAGAGCCCCAAAAGCCGCAGCTGACGCCGCAGTCCCCGTCGCAGTTCGCGCCGTACGATCCGGGCCGCTTCCCCGGCTGGCGGAACCTGCCGCGTCGCAGCCGGGGCCTGTCCCTGCGCACCCTCGTCATCCTGCGCTGGATGGCCATAGCGGGGCAGAGCGCCACGATCGGGATCGCCACCCTCTATTTCCATTTCGACCTGCCGCTGTGGGGCTGTCTGGCCGCCATCGCCGCCAGTGTGGCGATGAACCTGAACGCCACCGCCCGACTGAAGCGCAGCGACGGCTCCCTGCCCGATGGGGGGCTAACGGCGGCGCACCTCGGATTCGACATTCTGCAGCTGTCGGTCCTGCTGGGGCTGACGGGCGGATTGCAGAATCCCTTCTGCCTGCTGCTGGTCGCGCCGGTGACGGTGGCGGCGGCGTCGTTGCCGGGGCGGCAGGCGGCGCTGATGGGGCTGCTGGTGCTGGGCGCGACGATCAGCCTGTTTTTCGTCTCCCTGCCGCTGCCATGGCAGGCGGGGACCGAGCTGAACCTGCCGCCGCTCTACAAGTTCGGCATCGGCCTGGCGCTGGTGACTGGGGTGATCTTCACCTCGGCCTATGCCTGGCGGGTGGCCGCGGACGCCGAGAAGCTGGAGCTGGCCCTGGCCACGACGCAGGACGTGCTGCAACGTGAGCAACGGCTGGCGGCCCTCGGAGGGTTGGCGGCGGCGGCGGCGCATGAGCTGGGCACGCCGCTGGCGACCATTCAGGTGGTGGCCAAGGAACTGCTGCGCGCCTCGCCACGGGACGGCCCGGCCGCCGAGGACGCCGCCCTGATCCTGCAGCAGGCCGAACGCTGCCGCGACATCCTCAAACGCCTGTCGCAGGCGCCCGAGGAGGGTCAGTCGGCCTTCGCCGAGGTGGGCTTGAAGGCGCTGCTGGAAGAGGTGGTGGAGCCGCACCGCGGCTTCGACCTGGAGTTCGAGGTTTCGGTTCGCACGGCTTCAGGAGAGCCCGAGCCCCGCGTCCGTCGCCTGCCCGAGGTGGTGCACGGACTGTCGACCCTGGTCGAGAACGCCGCCGACTTCGCCGCGGCGAAGGTGCGGGTGCGGGCCATCGTCGACGCCGGCTTCATCGAGATCGAGGTTGTGGACGACGGCCCCGGCTTCCCCGCCGACATCCTGCCCCGCCTCGGCGAGCCCTATGTGACCAGCCGGCCCCAGGGCAAGGCGCGCCGGGCCCTGTCGGCCCAGATCGCCGCCTCGGTCGCCGCCGCCACGCCGGGCCGGAAAGGGAAGAAGGCGACAAAGTCCGAGCCCGTCCCCGAAACCATCGCCCCCAGCCAGGGCGGCATGGGCCTGGGCTTCTTCATCGCCCGGACCCTGCTGGAACGGACCGGCGGTAAGGTCTTCGTCGGCCCCGGCGACGGAGGGCAGGCGCCAACCAAGGGGGTGGCGAAAGGCGCACGGGTCGCCGTGCGCTGGCCGCGGCCCGCGCTGGAGGTGTCGTCGTGATGTCGCACCCTCATTGTGAACCTTGACCGCAGGCCCGCCGTTACCGACTTGAGCCCCCAGGAGAACTCCGATGCCCGAAGCTGAAGACCGGATCGCCGCCCTTGCGGACAAGACCCTGCTGGTGCTCGACGATGAAAACGCCCTGCGCACCCGGCTGGGGCGCGCGCTGGAGAGCCGGGGGTTCGAAGTCACCCTCGCGGCGTCGCTGGCTGAGGCCTTCGAGACGCTGAAGACTTCGGTTCCTGCGTTCGCCGTGCTGGACATGCGGCTGGAGGATGGCAACGGGCTGAAGGTGGTCGAGGCCATTCGCGACCGGCGCGCGGACGCCCGCATCGTCATGCTGACCGGCTACGGAGCCATCGCCACGGCCGTGGCGGCGGTCAAGGCTGGAGCCGTCGACTATCTGCAGAAGCCCGCTGACGCCGACGACGTGGTCAAGGCCCTGCTGGCCACTGGCGAGGCCCCCGAGCCGCCCGACAATCCGATGAGCGCCGACCGGGTGCGCTGGGAGCATATCCAGCGGGTCTATGAGCTGTGCGACCACAATGTCTCGGAGACGGCGCGGCGTCTGGGCATGCACCGCCGGACGCTGCAGCGGATCCTGGCCAAGCGGGCGCCGCGGTAAACGGCGCCCCTGCCGGCGGCCGTTTAGGTCAGAGGCCGTCCGGCATGCGTGAGCCCTGCATCCGGCGCAGCATCTCCTGGCTGTCGCGGCGCTCGTCGGCGGTTTCCACGCTGCTGCGGCAAACCCTTCGGCCGAAGCGTGATCCGGTCACCGGCTCGGTGCGGCAGACCTGGGTGATCGGCGACCGCTCGGGCTGCGCCTGCACCTCTACAGTCTCGAGCGAGGCGACCGCAGCCGCGGGCTGGACGGTGGTCGGGGCCTGCGCAGGGGCGGGGGTCTGCTGCACAAGGGCGAGGGAGGCAAACAACAGGACGGGGGACACCAAGGGACTCTCCTGGAAATTTCGAAACACATAGAAGACCAATCGGGCGAATTTCGCAAATCGGCAACGTCAGGCCGCAAGCGGAATCCCGGCCGGAGCCAGCGAAAAGGGCCCCGGTGTTTCCACCGGGGCCCTCTTCAATTCAGACCGGACGCCGCTGGTTAGCGACGGCTGCGGCCACGGTCGCGATCGCCACCGCCGCCTTCACGCTTGGGACGGCCGCCGGTGTCGTCCGACAGGGCCGGCTCGCCGCGTTCGGCGCGTTCGGCGTTGATCTTGTCGGTGATGTCCTCGCCGGTGGTCTGGTCGACAACCTTCATCGACAGCTTGGTCTTGCCGCGATCGTCCATGCCGAGGAACTTGACCTTGACGTCCTGGCCTTCGGTCAGGACGTCGGCCGGGTTGGCGACGCGTTCCAGGCTGATCTGGGACACGTGGACCAGGCCGTCCTTGGCGCCGAAGAAGTTCACGAAGGCGCCGAAGTCGACGACCTTCACGACCTTGCCCGAATAGATCATGCCGGGCTCGGGCTCGGAGACGATGGACTGGATCCAGGCCTTGGCGGCGTCGATCTTTTCCTGGTCCGAGGCGGCGATCTTGACCGTGCCGTCGTCGTCGATGTTGATCTTGGCGCCGGTCTTTTCGACGATCTCGCGGATGATCTTGCCGCCGGTGCCGATGATGTCGCGGATCTTGTCGGTCGGAACCTTGATCGACTCGATCTTGGGCGCGTACTCGCCCAGTTCCGAGCGGGCGCCGTCGATGGCCTTGTCCATCTCGTCGAGGATGTGCAGACGGCCGGCCGAAGCCTGGGCGATCGCCTTGCGCATGATCTCTTCGGTGATGCCCGCGACCTTGATGTCCATCTGCAGCGAGGTGATGCCTTCGCGCGTGCCGGCCACCTTGAAGTCCATGTCGCCGAGGTGATCTTCGTCACCCAGGATGTCGGACAGGATGGCGAACTCGCCCGAGGGCTCGAGGATCAGACCCATGGCGATGCCCGAGACTGGACGAACCAGCGGCACGCCCGCATCCATCAGCGCCAGCGACGAACCACAGACCGTGGCCATCGAGGACGAACCGTTGGACTCGGTGATCTCCGACACCAGACGGATGGTGTAGGGGAAGTCTTCCGACGACGGCAGCATGGGACGGATCGCCCGCCAGGCCAGCTTGCCGTGACCGATTTCCCGACGGCCCGCGCCGCCCATCCGACCGGTCTCGCCGACCGAATAGGGAGGGAAGTTGTAGTGGAGAAGGAACTTCTCCTTGTAGGTCCCGCTCAGGGCGTCGACGTATTGCTCGTCCTCGCCGGTGCCGAGGGTGGCGACCACGATGGCCTGGGTCTCACCGCGGGTGAACAGGGCCGAGCCGTGGGTGCGCGGGAAGACGCCGACTTCGGAGACAATGTCGCGGACCTTGTCGAGGGCGCGGCCATCGACGCGGTGGCCGTTGTCGATGATGTCGCGGCGCAGGACGTGGGCTTCGCATTCCTTGAAGGCGACGCCGAACCGGGCGGACTCGACGCCGTCCGGGTTCTCGTCGGTCTTCACCATCTTGGCGGCGGCGGCCTTCTTGGCCGTGTCGACGCCCGAGCGGCGCTCGTATTTGCCGGCGTGGGTGTAGGCGGCCTTGATGTCCTTGCCGACCATCTTCTGGATCTTGGCGACGATGTCGGAGACGTCGTCGGCCTGGAAGTCGAAGGGCTCCTTGGCGGCGTGCTCGGCCATTTCGATGATGGCCTCGATCACCGGCTGCATGCCACGATGCGCGAACATCAGGGCGTTCAGCATGATGTCTTCCGACAGCTCCTTGGCTTCGGATTCGACCATCATCAGGGCGTCCTGGGTGCCGGCGACGACGAGGTCGAGCTGGCTGGTCGGCATCTGGTCAAGCGTCGGGTTCAGGACGTATTCGCCGTCGATATAGCCGACGCGTGCGGCGCCGATCGGGCCCATGAAGGGCACGCCCGAGATGGTCAGGGCGGCCGAGGCGGCGACCAGGCCGACGACGTCCGGGTCGTTCTCCATGTCGTGCTGCAGCACGGTGACGACGACCTGGGTCTCGTTCTTGAAGCCCTTGACGAACAGCGGGCGGATCGGGCGGTCGATCAGGCGGGAGACGAGGGTCTCCTTCTCGGTCGGACGGCCTTCACGCTTGAAATAGCCGCCCGGGATCTTGCCGGCGGCGAAGGTCTTTTCCTGGTAGTTGACGGTCAGCGGGAAGAAATCCAGGCCCGGCTTGGGCGCGCGGCCGTAGACGACGGTGGCCAGAACCACGGTCTCGCCGTAGGTCGCCAGCACGGCGCCGTCGGCCTGACGGGCGATACGGCCGGTTTCCAGCGTCAGCGGGCGGCCGGCCCAGTCGATCGTCTTGCGTTTGATATCGAACATATTTGTCTTTCATATCCCGCGGGCGGATTCCGCACGGGGTCCCATCAGTGGGTGGAGCGTCGGGCGTTCAGTCCTTCGGTCCATGGGCGTCCGCGCCATCGCGGAAGCCCGGGAAAAGAGGACCGGTATGGCCCTCGCGTCATGCGCCGGTCGGTCCGGCGGCGCGCCGGTCTCTGGATGCGGAAAGAGGCGCGGACATGGCCCGCGCCCCAAATCTCATCCGCGTTCCGCGCCTAGCGGCGCAGGTTCAGCTTGCCGATCAGCGCCGTGTAGCGCTCGCGATCGACCTTGGAGAGGTGGTCCAGAAGGCGACGACGCTGCGAGACCATCTTGAGCAGGCCGCGACGCGAGTGGTTGTCCTTCTTGTGGGTCTTGAAGTGGTCGGTGAGGTTGGCGATGCGTTCCGAAAGGATCGCGACCTGGACCTCGGCCGAACCGGTGTCGCCGGCGGAGCGGGCGTTCTCGGTGATGACTTCGTTCTTACGCTCGGGCGTAATCGACATCGGGTGACTCCTTATTGGAGGTTAAAAACGCGGTCGGGTTCCAGCCGGCCGGCCCGCAACTGACCGAGAGCGACGAGGGTCTGACCCTGAAAGGCTGAAACAGTTCTGGAGCCGTCCCGAAGGCGGCTCTTGAGCGTTTCGACCTGTCTGGGGAGCAGAACGATCGGTCGTCCCTGACGAAGCGAGAAGGCGTCCTGATCCGTCACGGCCAGCTCCGGGATGTCGTCCAGGGCGGTCGCGACGGGAAGCAAGCCTTCCGAGGCGGCGTCCCTATGCACCAGATCGGTCAGGAAATCCAGCGACACGGCGTTTTCTGTCGAGAACGGTCCAACCCGCTCGCGCCGCAGGGCCGAAACATGCCCCTCGGCGCCGAGAACCGTGGCCAGATCGCGCGCCAGCGACCGCACATAGACGCCCTTGCCGGTTCGGATCACAAGCTCGATGTGATCGGCGTCCGGGGCGTCGCTGACCGCGGCCTCGTGGATCATCACCCGGCGGCTGGCCAGTTCGAACTCGGCACCCTCGCGGGCGAGGTCATAGGCCCGCTGGCCGTCGACCTTGATGGCGCTGAACTGCGGCGGGACCTGATCGATCTCGCCGACGAAGGCCTCCAACGCCGCGCGGACCGCCTCGACGTCGGGCCGCACGTCCGAGCGGGCGACGATCTCGCCCTCGCGGTCGAGGCTGTCGGTCGAAATCCCCCAGTTGATGGTGAAACGATAGACCTTCTGCGCCTCCATCATGAACGCGACAGTCTTTGTGGCTTCGCCGAGGGCGATGGGAAGGATGCCGGAGGCCAGCGGGTCCAGCGTGCCGGCGTGGCCCGCCTTCTGGGCGTCGAACAGGCGGCGGACCTTCGAGACGGCTTCGGTCGAGCCCATGCCGAACGGCTTGTCGAGACAGACCCAGCCGTTGACGATCTCGCCCTTCTTGCGACGGCCCATCAGGCCTGACCGTCCTCTTTGTCGTCGTCTTCGAACGGCGAGACATAGACGTCGGCGCGCACGCGGGGGTCGTCGAGCAGGCGGTTCAGCCGCTCGGCGGCGGCGAAGCTCTCGTCGTGGCGGAAGCGCAGGTCGGGGGTGAAGCGCATCTCGATATGCCGCCCCAGCGCGCCGCGCAGGAATTTCGCGTGCGCGTTCAGCGCCTTGACGATCTCGTCGATATGGCCGGCGACCGGCGCAGTCTCGACGCCGGCGCCCAGCGGCTCGACGAAACAGGTGGCGTGTTTCAGGTCAGGCGACAGCCGCACCTCGGTGACGGTGACGGATACGCCGACCAGGGCCGGGTCGCGGATCTCATTCTCGCGCATGACCTCGACGAGGGCGTGGCGGATCATTTCCGAGGCGCGCAGCTGGCGCTGGCTGACGGTGCCTGCCTTGGCGGCGGGCTTCTTGGGTTTGCGGTTGCTCATGGGATCTCCTGTCGCCCGCCGGGGATCGGACCCGGTCTGGAAAAAGCGACGCCGCGTCGGGTCGGAAAGGCATGACCTTTCGAGTGCGGCGAAATTGAAAGAGCGCGGGGTCTAGTCCCGCGGGGCCGCCGTGTCCAATTGCACCCGCTCGATCGTGGCCATGACCTCGGATGAGGTGATGGCGCGCAGCGGTCTGGCGGGGAGGCCGGCGGCGTTGAGGACGCCGGCGCTCCAGTGGTTGCAGAGCCGTCCGATCCAGAAATGCTCATGGCTGGCGAAGAAGCGGGCGTCGTCTCCGGCGCGGGCGGCGGCGATGCGGGCCCGACCGTCCGCGAGGTCCAGAGAGGCCTCGATGTGGTTGGCCATGGCATCGAACCCGGCGGCGGAGAGACGCAGCGAGCGGCGGTGGTCGGCGGCGACCAGATCGCGGGGATCGCGCTGAGCCGGGTCGAGCATGATCACCGAGGCGTTGCCGGGGCGGAAGAAGGCCCGCGCCCCGTCGGGCAGGCGGTCGGTCATCGGGCTCTGGTCGACATAGAATCTGGCGTCGCCCCAGCCGATCAGGATCCAGTCGCCGGGGGGCAGGCTGCGCACGGCCTCGGCCAGCGGTCCGGTCCGCGCCTCGAGCGACGCGCGGGGCACGGCCAGATCGGTGTGGAAGCCGTTGTCCAGCACATGCACCTCGACGCCCGGTTCGGGCGCCGCCGCCGGAAACAGGGCGGGATCGCCGGGCGCGGTCCAGGTCCACAGGGCGGCACCCGCGCCGAGCGCCGTGGCGGCGACGAGCGGTCCGAGGCCTGATCCGCTGGAGCGTCGCTTCATCGGGCCTTGAGCCGCCAGGCGCCGCACAGGGTCGCGACCGGCGCATCCGGTCCCGGCCGGGCCGGGGCGCGGAACAGCATCAGATCGACGCGGTCGCGACGATGCAGCAGGGCGATCATGTCCGGCGTCTCGCCGCCGCACAGCGCCGAGGGCTTCACCGGCTCGCCGCGCGTAATGGGAATGATCCGGCGCAGCTCGATCTGGGCGTCGGCGGGAGCCTCCAGCCGGTCGGCGAAGGTCTGGCCGAAGACGAAATGCTCGCGTCCGGCAGCGATCCGCAGAGGGGTGGTCCGGAAGCTGTCGCCCGTGTCGAACCGCACCATGGCGCCGGCGAAGGTCGCGCCGCCGAGAGCCGCCCGGGCGGCCTCGTCCGCCGGACCGAACTCGCCGGCGAGCACCGCGTCGGTCGATGCGGCGACCAGCGGGTTGCCGTCGTCGGCGAGGACGGCCTTGAGACTCGTGATGCCGTCGCCTTCGCCGGAGACCAGTCGTCCCGCCCAGTCCGCCACGCGCCCGGCCGCCGGGGCCGCCTCGTCACGGATCGTCCCCCAGGCGGCTACGGCATGCTTCTGTTCGATGGCCAGCAGGAACAGCACCAGGCACAGGAAGGCCAGTGCGCCGGCCAGGCCCTTCAATCCCGTCTGGCGCGGGGCGGTGCGGCGGATCTCGGCGACCGTCATGGCCGCAACCTTAGCGGGGGTGTGTGACGGCGGGAATGACTATCGCGCCACAGGTGCTTCAGGGAGTGGGCGCGCCGGCGTCGTCGCCGGAGCCGCTCGCGGGCGGCAAGGTCCACTCGCCGCGCCAGTTGTAGGACAGTCTGACACAGTGCCGGTAACCGCCGTCCGGCCAGCGCCCGACCGCGTGAACGGTCATGGGCCGGCCAAGCCGGACGCGGCCCAGCACCATCCAGGCCTCTTCCGCGCCGGGACACAGGGCCCGGCTCAGGCCCCGACCCCCGCCTTCCGGCGTGATCGTATAGACCGAGGTTTCCCGCGAGCCGGCGGGCAGGGCCTGCCGTACGGCGTCGGGACCGCCGCGCCGGATGTCGGCCGAGCCGCGGTTTGAGGTGGAGATGATGCGCCGCACGCTGATCGCGCCGAACAGGCCGCGGTCGGCTTCCAGCGTGATGCCGCGCGTCATCGCCTGGGTGACCCGGTCCGAGGCGTCGTAAGCCAGGTAGCGCGTCTCGGCCGCGGCCGGTCCGGCGACGGCGGAGAAGGCGAGCAGGGAGATCAGGGAAGGACGCATGGGGAAACTCATCCACAGAGGATGGGGCGGAATGACGGCATCGCGTCTCCCTCCCCTTCATGGGGAGGGACGGCGAGGCGTAGCCGAGCCCGGGTGGGGAACGCCAGCTCCGCAGCGGCGGAGCCCGGCTTCGAAATTCCCCACCCGGTCGCTTCGCGACCACCCTCCCCACTTTGGGGGAGGGAGAACCTAGTCCAGCGTGCGCTTGATCTCTTCGACGGTGAAGCACTCGATGTAGTCGCCGGCCTTGATGTCCTGGAAGCCCTGGAAATGCATGCCGCACTCCTGGCCCGACGGGACCTCGTTGACCTCGTCCTTGAAGCGTTTGAGCGTCGTAAGGGTGCCCAGTTCCAGAACCACGACGTCGTCGCGGATGATCCGGACCTTGGCGCCCTTGCGGACCACGCCCTCGGACACCCGGCAGCCGGCGATCTTGCCGGTCTTGGAGATGTCGAACACCTGCAGCACCGCCGCATTGCCCAGGAAGGTTTCCCGTTGCAGCGGGGCCAGCATGCC
This sequence comes from Brevundimonas sp., assembly GCF_051860745.1. Taxonomy (GTDB): domain Bacteria; phylum Pseudomonadota; class Alphaproteobacteria; order Caulobacterales; family Caulobacteraceae; genus Brevundimonas. The sequence goes on along the minus strand of NZ_JBHYDN010000013.1, from coordinate 19,198 downwards.
GGAGAGCACGCCCTTTATGTCGTCGAGCAGGTCGTAGATGATCGCATAGTAGCGGATCTCGACGCCCTCACGCTCGGCGAGGTCGCGGGCCTGTTTCGAGGCGCGGACGTTGAAGCCGAGGATCGGCGCGCCGGCCGACTTGGCCAGCTGGACGTCGCTCTCGGTGATGCCGCCGGCGCCCGACATGACGGTGCGCGCGCGGACCTCTTCGTTGCCCATCTTGTCGAGCGAGCCGACGATGGCTTCGGCCGAACCCTGGACGTCGGCCTTGATGATGACCGGCAGCTCCGAGACCTTCTTGGATTGCAGCTTGGACATCATGTCGACCAGCGAGACCTGGTTGATGCCGCCCGTGGCCTTCTCGCGCTTCACGCGGTCGCGGTATTCGGTTAGCTCGCGGGCGCGGGCTTCGGTTTCCACGACGGCGAGGGGCTCGCCCGGGCTGGGCGCTTCGTTCAGGCCGAGGATCTCGACCGGAACCGACGGACCGGCTTCGGTCAGCTGTTCGTTGCGCTCGTTGAGCAGGGCGCGAACCTTGCCCCAGGCAGAACCGGCCACGACGATGTCGCCGCGGCGCAGGGTGCCGCGCTTGACCAGAACGGTGGCGACGGGACCGCGGCCCTTGTCCAGCTTGGCCTCGATGACCACGCCTTCTGAGGAGCGTTCCGGATCGGCCTTGAGGTCCATCATTTCGGCCTGCACCAGGATGGCGTCGATCAGGCCGTCCAGATTGGTGCGGTTCTTGGCCGAGACCTCGATGATCTGGGTATCGCCGCCCAGGCTCTCGGCGATGACTTCGTATTGCAGCAGTTCGTTGACGACCTTGAGCGGATTGGCGTCCGGCTTGTCGATCTTGTTGACCGCCACGATGATCGGGGCGTTGGCCGCCTTGGCGTGCTGGATGGCCTCGATCGTCTGGGGCATGACGCCGTCGTCGGCGGCCACGACCAGAACCACGATGTCGGTCACATTGGCCCCGCGCGCCCGCATCGCCGAGAAGGCGGCGTGGCCGGGCGTGTCCAGGAAGGTGACGCGGTCGTCGTTGGGCAGGCGGACCTGATAGGCGCCGATGTGCTGGGTGATGCCGCCGGCCTCGCCCGAAGCGACGTCGGTGGTGCGCAGGGCGTCCAGCAGCGAGGTCTTGCCGTGGTCGACGTGGCCCATGATGGCCACGACCGGCGCGCGGGGCGTGACCGCCTCGTCGTCGATCGCGTCGGACAGGAAGCCGGCCTCGACGTCGGATTCCGACACGCGGCGCACGGTCATGCCGAACTCGTCGGCCACCAGTTCAGCGGTGTCGGTGTCGATGACGTCGTTGATCTTCATCATCAGGCCCTGCTTCATCAGGAATTTGATGATGTCGACGCCGCGCACGGCCATCCGGTTGGACAGCTCCTGCACGGTGATGACGTCAGGGATGACGACCTCGCGCGGACGGTTCGGCGCATCGGTGGAGCCGCCCTTGCGCTTTTCCTTCTCGCGTTCGCGAGCGCGGCGGACCGAGGCCAGCGAACGCATCCGCTCGGCCGTGTCGCCATCGCCGGCGACGGACTGGATGGTCAGGCGGCCTTCGCGGCGCTTGGGCTCGCCGCGGGTGCGGCTGACGGCCTTGCCGGCGTCCGAGAAACGCTTGTCGCGATCGTCTTCGGGCTTCAGCGGACGGGCGAAACCGCCACCGGGCGCGCGGCTCGGACGGGCGACCTCGGCCTGTGCCGGGGGCGCGTTCGGGGTCGGACGGCCGCCGGGGCCGGTGCGCGGACCCGGACGGGCGGCGCCCGGCGCAGGGCGCGGAGTCAGGGCCGAATAGCGGACCGGCTCGGCCGGCCGGCCGGTCGGTCGGGCCGGAGCGGCGGGACGGTCGGAATAGGCGCGCTCGCCGCCGCCCATGGCTTCTTCACGGGCCGAACGACCCCCGAAGGCCGGGCCGGCGGGGGCGCGGGCGGGGTTGGGGGCCTTGGGCACGCGCTGGCCGAAATTGACCACGGGGCGCGCCGGCGGGGCCGGACGGGCCGGCGCCGCGAGAGCCGGAGCGGCGGCCTCGACCGGAACCGGGGCGGGCGTTGCCGGCGCCTCAGGTGCGGGCGTCGGAGCTGGGGCGGCGGCCGGAGCGCGCTTGGTCGGGGCCGGAGCGGGCGCGGCGGCAGTCAGCTTGGCGGCTTCGGCGCGGGCGGCCTCGGCGGCGACGCGGGCGGCGGCGGCTTCAGCCTGGGCGGCGTTGGCGGCCTGGGCCGTGGCGGCGGCCTGTTCATGCGCGGCCTGATCGCGGCGCGCCTGTTCGGCGGCGGCGGTCTCGGCGCGCTGGGCCTGGGCCTGGGTCGCCAGTTCGATGGCGCGGCGGCGGGCTTCCTGTTCCTCGTTCGACAGGCGGCCGCCGGCGGGACCGGCTGGCGCGGCCGGACGCGGCGCCTGGGGCGCGGGCGCATCGGTGCGAGGACGTGCGGCGACGTCAAAGCCCTGCGGGCGTTGATGGCCCGGCACGGCGCCGGCGCGGCGCTTGGTCTCGACCACCACGGTCTTGGTGCGGCCGTGGCTGAAGCTCTGGCGCACGGTGCCGGTCGAAACCGATCCCGCCTGCCGGGGCTTCAGGCTCAGCGGCGCGCGCGGACCCGTCTGGGACGGTGTCCCGGTCGGAGCTTGCGGTGCGCCGTCGTTGGTCTTGTCGTTCTCGTCAGTCATCCGGTCGCTTTACTGGGGACGGCGGGTGATCCGCCGTCGTCTCGTTCAAACACAAAAAGCCGCGCGTCGCCCTGCCCCCAAATCAGGGAGCAGAACCCCGCCCGTCCAAAACCTTATTCGGGGCCTCAGCCGGCTCACCGCCCCACTCCGGGGGCAGAAGCGGTCGAAATCCCGCCAGTCGTTCGACCTCTATGGTCCAGCGATCGGCCCGCCCGCCCTCAAGCAGGACGGCGTGTATCGCATTTTCCAGCCCAAGGGCCAAACTCAAATCGTCCGCCGTGAAGACGCCGCAGACTTTCGGGGGCGGCGTCATGTGTTTCGCCAGCGAAAGCAGCTTGCCGCGGCCGTCGGCGGACCCGTCCGCCGCCTCGATGATCCAGGCGGTCTTGCCCGACCGCACGTTGGCCAGGGATTTCTCGAAGCCGGAGATAAGCACGCCCTCGCGCCGGGCAAGCCCCAACTGGTCCAGACAGCGGCGGAACAGCAGGTTTTCGACCGTGTCCGCCAGGTCGGCGGCCGGCTTCATCGGCGCCTTGGCGGCGCGCGAGAACAGGTTCTTCTTCACCGCCGCCTCGATGGAGGCGCGGTCCGCCGCGACCCAGAGGCCGCGGCCCGGCAGCTTGCGCGCCAGATCGGGGGCGACCGAACCGTCCGGAGCGGCGACGAAGCGGATCAGGCGAGATTCGTCCATGACCTGGTGGGTGACCAGGTCGCGTCGTTCTCTATCGCCCCGAAGGGCGGACCGTCCGCCCGCACTCTCCCGACCGGCGGGGGTGGTCTCAACCCCCTCCACCGCCTTGCGGTCCCCCTCCCCCTTAGGGGGAGGAAATGTCGCTTCGCGCAGACTCATGAACGATCCGGCTTTCCATCACGCGTCGGGGGTTTGTTCGGAGTCCTCGGCGAGGACCTCCGCGTCGTCGTCGTCGTCGCCTTCGGCGGCGGCGGCTTCACCCTCGTCGCCTTCCGGCGCGGCGGCGAAGACGGCGTCGGCGTCGTATTCGCCCTCGGCCAGTTCTTCCTCGTATTCCGGCTCCGGCGGCTGCGGCAGTTCCGAGGCGTCGATCCAGCCGGCCGCGACCCGGGCCTGCAGGATCAGCATTTCGGCCTCTTCCTGGGCCAGGTTGAAGCTTTCCAGAACGCCCGGGACCTTGGTCCGTTCGCCGTTCTTGACCTCATAACCGCCGCGGATTTCGTCGGTGGCCAGATCGGCCAGGTCCTCGACGGACTTCACTCCGCCCTCGCCCAGGGCGACGGCGATGGCGCCGGTGACGCCCGGAACGGCCATCACCTCGTCCAGCACGCCCAGCTCGACGCGCTTCGCGTCCAGCACGGCCGCCTGTTTGTCGAGGAAGTCGCGGGCGCGGGCCTGCAGCTCCTCGGCCGTGTCCTCGTCAAAGCCCTCGATGTCGGAGATTTCATAGGGTTCGACGAAGGCCAGATCCTCGACCGTGGCGAAGCCTTCGGTGACCAGCAGTTGGGCGATGACCTCGTCGACGTCCAGGGCTTCCTGGAACAGGGCGGTGCGCTCGCTGAACTCGCGCTGGCGGCGCTCGGAGTCCTGGCTCTCGGTGATGATGTCGATCTGCCAGCCGGTCAGCTGGCTGGCGAGACGGACGTTCTGGCCGCGGCGGCCGATGGCCAGCGACAGCTGCTCGTCCGGCACCACGACCTCGACGCGGTCGGCCTCTTCGTCGAGCACGACCTTGGAGACTTCAGCCGGCGCCAGGGCGTTGACGATGAAGGTGGGCTCGTCGTTGTTCCACTGGATGATGTCGATCTTCTCGCCCTGCAGTTCGGCGACGACCGCCTGAACCCGCGAGCCGCGCATGCCGACGCAGGCGCCGACCGGATCGATGGAGGAGTCGTTGGACAGCACGGCCATTTTGGCGCGCGAGCCGGCGTCGCGGGCGGCGGCGCGGATCTCGATCACGCCGTCATAGACCTCGGGCACTTCCTGGGCGAACAGCTTGGCCATGAAGCCCGGGTGCGAGCGCGACAGCATGACCTGCGGGCCCTTGGCCTCGGCGCGGACGTCATAGATGTAGGTGCGGATCCGGTCGCCAATGTTGAACACCTCGCGCGGGATCGAGTCGTTGCGGCGCATGATGCCCTCACCCCGGCCCAGGTCGACGACGGTGTTGCCGTATTCGACGCGCTTGACGGTGCCGTTGACGATCTCGCCGACGCGGTCCTTGAACTCTTCGTACTGGTTGGCGCGCTCGGCGTCGCGGACCTTTCCGGTCACGACCTGACGGGCCATCTGGGTCTGCACCCGGCCGAACTCGAACGGCGGCAGGTTCTCGACGTATTCCTTGCCGACGAAGGCTTCCGGATCGCGCTTGGAGGCGTCGGTCAGGCGCACCATGGCGCTGTCGTTGAACTCTTCCAGCTCGTCTTCCGGCTGCCAGTCGTCGGCCACAATGGTGACGTGACGCGTCAGGGCCATTTCACCCGACTTGATGTCGATCTTGGCGCGGATGTCGTGATGGGCGCCGTAGCGTGACTTGGCCCCCTTCTGGATCGCCTCCTCGATCGCCTCGACGACAATCTCCTTGTCGATGTTCTTTTCGCGCGCGACCGCGTCAGCGATCTGCAGCAGTTCGAGTCGGTTCGCGGAAACGCCGGCTACAGCCATGGTCTAGTCCTCGGTCTCAACAGAGTTGTCATTACGGGCGGCGCGCTTCTCGGCGCCCGCCTTCATCAGTTCGTCGGTCAGCACCAGTTTGGCGTCGACCAGCCAGTCAAACGGGATCAGGGCGGTGTCCTCCTCCCCTTCCAGATCCATCGCGACATTGTCGCCGTCCGTGCCGGCGATCATGCCCTTGAACCGCTTGCGGCCCTCAATCATGCGATCGCTTTCCAGCCGCGCCTCATAGCCCTCAAACAGGTCGAAGTCCGACAGGCGGGTCAGCGGACGGTCGACGCCGGGCGACGACACTTCCAGCAGATATTCGCCGGCGATGGGGTCGGCGGCGTCGAAAATCTCGGACACGGCGCGGCTCAGGCGGGCGCATTCCTCGACGGCGATGTCGTGGTCGCTGGGCCGTTCGGCCATGATCTGCAGCCGCCGGCGCAGGGTGCCGCCCATCAGACGCACGCGCACGATGTCGAGGCCCAGGCTCTCGGCCACGGGTTCGATCAGCTCCAGCAGAGCGCGGTCTTCAACGGTCTTGGCCTTCAACGGGGCTCGATCCAATAAAAAAGCGGCGGGCCATCCAAGGCCGCCGCTTCAAACGGCGCCGTTGGACGCCGGTCTAACGATGTGAGGGGGCGTATACCTCCCCCGACAGGGTTTGTCAGCCCCTCTTGGCGAAGGCGGAATAGATCAGCCCGGCGGCGGCTCCCGCCAGAAGCAGGCTGGCCACCAGCCACCCCTCCTCGCCGCTCGGGCTTGAGCCCCTCAACTCGGGCGTGGCCCAAGGCGCGAAGAACATTGCTACACCCGGCGACAGTTCGGCGATCCCCAGACCCGTCAGCACATAGAGGCAGGCGGCCGCCACGCCGCCAATCATGAACACGACCGCGGTCGGGCGTCCGCGCCACGGTATCCGACCAATCCCGGCAAGCACCAAACCGCCGAAAACCAAGCTTGGTATGATGCCCCAAACGGACACGATCAGTAACATCAGGAGAAAGGCGCCAATGAGCCTGCCGATCTCGCCGGGTTCAACGAACGGCCCTGCCAGCGCAATACCGACGATGAAAATCGCCACCGCCATGCCGGGAGCGAGCATTGCAGCAACGATGAAACCGCTGCCGTCGAATGGCGACTTCTGCGTCTCTGGTTGAACCATGCCCACCGCTCCGCCAACGACGCTCCTGCCGCGGAACAACTGCTACGCTTCGCGCACGAAATCCAGAAAGATCGGCGGGGTGTCGCCCAGCTTCTTTTCTTCATAACGGGTGACCACATGGTCCGCCGGCGCGACCTGCCAGTCGTCGGCGGCCTCGGCCTGCCAGACGAGACCGGGCGTGCGTTCGAACTTCTCCAACGCCCAGTCGGCATAGTCCTTCCAGTCGGTGACGAAGCGCAGCCCGCCGCCGGGCTTGAGCAGCCGCGCGATCTCGGCCGCGGTCTCGTCCTGCACCAGCCGTCGCTTGTTGTGCCGCGCCTTGTGCCAGGGGTCGGGGAACAGGATCATCACCCGGTCCAGCGAGGCGTCCGGCAGGGCGGTCATCACGTCGCGGGCGTCGTCGGCGTGGAGCCGGACATTCTTCAGACCGCGCTCGTCGATATGGCGCAGGGCCGAGCCGACGCCGTTGAGGAAGGGCTCGCAGCCGATCATCAGAGTGTCGGGATGGCGCGCCGCCTGTTCGGCCAGATGCTCGCCGCCGCCGAAGCCGATCTCCAGCCAGACCGCGGCCGCCCCGGGCATCAGGGCTGTGGGGTTGATCGGCCCGGCCTTGGGATCAGGCAGAGCGATCGACGGCAGCAGGGTGTCGAACAGGGCCGCCTGACGCGGCTTGATGGCGCGCGACTTGATGCGGCCGAACGAGCGGAGCGGGCGGCGGGCGGGATCGTCGGAAGGGGACATGGGGCGGGGCTATAGCCCAAGAAGAGGGATTGGGGATTAGGTTCTAGGGGTTAAGGATGAGGAATCCCGTTGCGACCCCCCGTCCCTGGAACCTAGCCCCTAGAACCTAAAACCTGTCAGGCCAGAGCCTTCAGCTGATCGACCAGATCAGTCTTCTCCCAGCTGAAGCCGCCGTCGGCGTCCGGCGCGCGGCCGAAATGGCCATAGGCCGAAGTGCGGGCGTAGATCGGCTTGTTCAGACCCAGATGTTCACGGATCGCGCGGGGGGTGGCGCCGCCGATGAGGCCGAGAATGTTCGCCTCCAGCACCGCCTCGGTGATCACGCCCTTGCCGGTTCCATGCAGGTCGACATGGATGGACTGGGGCTTGGCCACGCCGATGGCGTAGGAAATCTGGATGGTGCAGCGGTCGGCCAGGCCGGCGGCGACGACGTTCTTGGCCAGGTAGCGGCAGGCGTAGGCCGCCGAGCGGTCGACCTTGGTCGGGTCCTTGCCCGAGAAGGCGCCGCCGCCGTGCGGCGCCGCGCCGCCGTAGGTGTCGACGATGATCTTGCGGCCGGTCACGCCTGCGTCGCCGTCAGGCCCGCCGATCTCGAAGATGCCGGTCGGATTGATGTGCCAGACGGTGTTCTCGTCGGTGAAGCCCACGGGCAGCACTTCGAGAATATGCGGTTTCACAATATCGGCGACGTCATCGGAGGACAGGCCGGCGGCATGCTGCGTCGACAGCACGATCGAGGTGGCGCGGACCGGAACGCCGTTTTCGTACTGGATGGTGACCTGGCTCTTGGCGTCGGGCTCGAGCCGCTTGTCGCCTCCGTGGCGGACCTCGGCGAGGCGCTTCAGGATGTTGTGGCTGTACTGCAGGGTCGCCGGCATCAGCTCGGGCGTCTCGTTCGAGGCGTAGCCGAACATGATGCCCTGGTCGCCCGCGCCCTCGTCCTTGTTGCCGGCTGCGTCCACGCCCACGGCGATGTCCGCCGACTGGCCGTGCAGGCGGTTGATGAATTCGAACGTCTCCCAATGGAAGCCGGTCTGTTCGTAGCCGATGTCGCGCACTGCGGCGCGGACCGCGGCCTCGATCTCGTCCTGCACGCCCGGCGCCCAGGCGCCATCGGTGTCCATGATGCCCTGGCCGCGGATCTCGCCGGCGAGCACGACCAGATTGGTCGTCGTCAAGGTTTCGCAGGCCACCCGCGCCTCGGGGTCCTTGGACAGGAACAGGTCCACGACCGTGTCGGAGATGCGGTCCGCGACCTTGTCGGGATGGCCCTCGGAGACGCTTTCCGAGGTGAAGAGGAAGGACGAACGGGACAAGGCGGAACTCCGGCGAGACGGGATGGCCGCCAGACATATAAAGATATGTTTATATGTTCAAGGTCTGGTGCGACGTCGCGGGCCGGGGCTTCCAGAGGTTGCTGAACGGCCGTTCGCCCGCCAGCCAGCGTTCCCCGACCCCGGCCAGAAGAGCCAGAACCGTCAATAGCGTCAGTCCGAGGCGGGCCGAAAGGTCCGCGCGGGTATCCAGTTCCGGGATCAGGATCATCGCCGCATGGACCAGGCCGGTCAGGACCATGGCCGCCGCTGCGAGGAAAGGCCACCAACGGTCGCCCTTCAGCGACATCCACAGGAAGACCGCCAGCAGCGCCGCGTCGGCGATGGCGTCGAAAAGCATAAGACCGCCGGCCACCACCACGGGGGGGGCCACGGCCGCCACGAGATAGGCTGTCGACATCAGCAGCGCCCCGAAGCGCTCGGGGTGGCCGCCCTTAAGCCAGGCGAGGGCGAACACCGCCATGCTGAAGGCCAGGACGAGGTAGCTGAACCAGGTCATGGGCGCGAAAACCTCTTCGGTCGGGGTGCGTGGTTCAGGTCGGCGTTCCAGGCGATTCCGGACTGATCACGCGGTCGATGACCCGCGCCTGGGCCGTATAGGCGACGATCATGTCGGCGACCGCCTTCACCATGACCGCCCCCAGCACGACGATCGCCATGATAATCAGGAGGCGGACGCCCCAACCGCCTGGCGGGGGGCGGTAGCCGAGGCGCCGCTCTGGGCTCCCACCTGAGCCATCACCCAGCCGGCGCTCAGAACCTGTTGCAGCAGTTCGCGCGGGCTCGCCTGCTCCGCGTCGTCGGCTAGGCCCCGCATCAGGTGCGCCCGGACCGGATCGTCCGCGCCCAGGGGACTGAACCCGTCCAGAGCGGCCTCCAGATCGGCCCAGGTCCAGTGGGGAAGCACCTTGGTCTGATGACCCATCGTCTGACTCCGTTACTGCCGGGTCAGAAAAGGCCGGCGGGTCAAGCGCGGCTATGGGGTCTTTCGTAGGGTCTGGTACGTTTCGTTCCAGAAGCGCGAGCCCCGCCTTGCGCCGGTTGACGCCCAGTCGGCGGCAGGCCTCATGCACATGCTTCTTGGCCGTGGCCTCCGACAGGCCGAGCCGGGCGGCGATTTCCTTGTCGGTCAGGAAGGCGGTCAGCCTCAGACATTCTTCCTGACGCGCGCTGAGTCGCTGGGCCATCGACCGCTCCGAGTACTGCGGCCTAGCTAGGGGGTTCCGGACGGATCGTCCAGATCAACCGATGGTCGTTGATGAGTTCGAGGAAGAATGGTGCCGCTTAGGTGACTCGAACACCTGACCCCCGCATTACGAAGGCTAGGGAAGGGCGGACAGTAAGTTGTTATAGAACAAGTGGTTGATGAGGAGCTCGGACGGGCTCTGGACCACAACCCAGCCCCTTCCCAGCCTCGACTCAGGGGCTCGTGACGGCCTTTCCCGAGTTACTTGCTTTAACGTGAGAAACCCGGAAATTTTGACCTGCGCCATACCTGCAAGCGCGCCTCGCTGCGGGGCGTGGACATGTATGTGGAGCCCGGCGAGGTCGTCGGGCTGATCGGTCCCTCGGGATCGGGCAAGAGCACCCTGCTCAAATGCCTGGGCGCGGTGATCGAGCCGACCTCATGGCGGATGACGATCGGCGAGGAGACCATCTATGATGACGGCTGGAAAACGGCGGACCTGCCGCGCTGAGGCGGGACCGGATCGGCTTCATTTTCCAGGCCCCCTATCTGATCCCGTTCCTTGACGTCACCGACAATGTCGCCCTGCTGCCCATGCTGGCCGGCGTCGCCAATGCCGAGGCCCGCGCCCGCGCGAGGAAGTTGCTTACGGCCCTCGATGTCGTCCATCGCGCCAAGGCCATGCCATCGCAACTGTCGGGTGGAGAACAACAACGCGTGGCCATAGCCCGCGCGCTGGTGAGTGAGCCGCCGGTCATCCTCGCCGACGAGCCGACCGCGCCGCTCGACGGCGAGCGCGCGCTGGCCGTAATCAAGATCCTGAACGACATGGCGGCCCGCTACCGGACGGCGATCATCATCGTCACTCATGACGAGAAGATCATTCCCACATTCAAACGCCTCTACCACATCCGGGATGGGCGGACGCACGAGGAAATCCGCGGCGATGGACCCGCAGCCTGAGTTGGACCGCACTCGTCGATCAACCGTCCTTCAACGAGGGCCCGGTCAGCAGATCGGGCGGCGATTTTGTCGTCCCGCTTGATCAGGCTGTCGCCTGCACGAGCCAGACCCGTGCGGGCATCATCACGCCCTGTCCGGTCGCGTAGCCTCGATAGAGATCGGCCAGATCACGCGCGAGCGCGTCCCGGGCCGGAGGACCGAGTGCCGCAACCTTGTCGCGGAAGGCCATGCCCTCCAGCGCAAAGGTGACGGCGTCGGCGCTTGAGGTTCCCGGCCCCGCGAACGGCAGGTCCCCGTTCCAGGCGTCGAAGCCGACCTTGTCAAAACCGGCGCTCTCGAGGATATCCCTGAGGTAGGCGGGGGCCTTGAAGGCAAACGGGCCGGGTGCGTGCGGCTCCGGGCGCGGCAGGTCGAGATGGCGGCGAACGACGGAGATCATGGCCGACATCCAGGGATTGTCGCGCGGTGCCGCCCAGACCGCGAGATCGATGCGCCCGCCCGGCCGGATCAGGCTGTGCAGATTGGCGAAGGCCGAATAAGGGTCAGGGAAGAACATGCTGCCGAATCGGGAAATCAGGCGATCAAACTTGGCGTCGTCGCCTGAATAGACCGAGGCGTCGGCACACTCGAAGCGGACATTGGCGACGCCGGCGCTGGCGGCCCGATCCATAGCGCGGGCAATCAGCGCCTCCGAGATGTCCAGGCCGAGCGCCTCGCCGTCGGGCCCGACCAGTCGACCGGCGGCGATCGTCGTTGTGCCGCCGCCGCAGCCGATATCGACGACGCGCTCGCCGGGTCGCAGACCGGCCTTTTCGAGGAGAGCGGGATCCACCGGGGCGATCATGCCTTCGAAGGTGTCAATGTGCGCCAGCCAACGCGCACCCATTTCGGCCTCCCAATCTTCAGCGGGATAGGCGACAGGGGGCGCGCTCATGGTTGCGGCATCGGAATGTTCCTTAGGTGGGTCAGAACGTAAGAACATGCACGTCCAGCGCAACGAAAAGCGGCCCGGCCTCAGGAGGACGTGCAACGCCCAAAGTCTCGATCAGCGCCGTTCGATTAGATCCTCGCGGGGGCAGATAGATGAGCCTCGTCTGATACCAATTGTCATTTCGATTGACACTTGGGCAGCATCCGCTGGCGCAATCGACCCTTTTGGCTGCATCGAAGCTGACAGCACCCGGACACCGGACGTTCGGCACCGCCGCTTCGAGTCATGGGGGCCATCCCGGAACTGCGCCAACGGACGATCGCAGCGGCCGGTTGTCGGCGACCCTGGCGCATGCAACCTTCAACGACCGCATCCGCAAAGGTCGAACCATGCGCACCCTCGGTCCTCTTCTGCTCGCCGCCCTTACTATCGCAGCGACGCCGGCCGGCGCGCAAACTCCAACCGCGACGGACATGGCGGTGGCGAGGGCGGTGGAGGCTATCGCCAGCATCCGCTCCGCGGGCGGCCCCCGGTTCTCGCCTGACGGATCGCGCATCGCCTACATCTCCAACGCGAGCGGGATACCCCAGCTGTGGGTCATGAATTCGGATGGAGGCGGCCAGACCCAGGTGACCAACCTGAGCGACCCGGTGCAGTCGGTCGACTGGTCCCCGACCGGCGACTGGCTGGCCTATGACGTTGCGCCTGGCGGTGGTCTGAACGTGCAGCTTTACGTCAGCCGTCCGGATGGCTCCGAAGTGCGCCGGCTGACCCCGGGCGGGCGCGAAAACAACTCGCTGGGCGGCTGGAGCGACGATGGCCGCTGGGTGATCGGCGCCTCCAACAGGCGCGACGCGGCCCGGTTTGAGCCCATGCTGATCGATCCGACGACGGGTGAAACGACATTCGTCGGGGCGGGGCCTGGACGCGCCCAGCTTACAGACCTGAGCCCGGACGGTCGGTTCGCCGTGTTGTCGCGGCTGATCAGCCGGGGAGACAACAACCTGTATCTGGTGGAACTGGCCACGGGGACCGAGACCCTGCTGACCCCGCACACCGGGACGGGGTCATTCGGCGGGGGTGAGTTCTCACCCGATGGTCGGCGCATCTATCTGATTTCCAACGGAGGGCGCGACCGCGCCGCCTTTGGCGTCATCGACCTGACCCGAGACGGCGCCGCCGGACCCATCCGCATCCTGGCCGAACGCACCGACGCCGAAGCCGAGAACGCCGTGTTGTCCGAGGACGGAACCCGGGCCGCCCTGATCTGGAACGCGGCAGGGCGCAGCGAATTGGCTTGGCTTGACACGGCGACGGGCGCGACGACGGCCGGCCCGACACTGCCGGTCGATATCGTCTCGGGCGCGGCCATGTCGCGAGACGGTACGGTGCTGGCGCTGTCGGGATCCGCTGCGGACCGGCCAGGCGATATCCATCGCCTCGAAATCGCCAGCGGCGCCATCACCCAGCTGACCTTCAGTCCCCACGAGGGCGTGGATCTGGCCAGCTTCATTCGGCCGACGCTCGTGACCTATCGCGCTCATGACGGGCTGGAGCTCTCTGGCTGGCTGTATCGGCCTCTCGGTGTCACCGCCCCCGGGCCGGTCGTGTTCAATTATCACGGCGGACCCGAGGGGCAGTCGCGACCGTCGGTCAGCGATGTGACCCAGGCGCTGGTCGCACGAGGCATCACAGTCTTCGCGCCCAACGTTCGGGGCTCCACCGGTTTCGGCAAGCGGTTCATGAACCTCGACAACGGCCCGCTGCGCGTCGACGGCGTGCGCGACATTAAGGCCACCACCGATCATCTGGTCGAGGCGGGGATCGCAGACCCGGCGCGGCTGGGCATCATGGGCGGGTCCTACGGCGGCTATATGGTCATGGCCGGCGTGACGGAATATCCGGACATGTTCGCGGGCGGAGCCAATCTGTTCGGCGTGGTGAATTTTGAGACGTTCTTCGCCCAGACGGAGCCCTGGATGGCCGCAATCTCAACCGTCGAGTACGGCGATCCGGTCACGCAGGCCGACATGCTCAGGACACTGTCGCCGATCCACAAGATCGACATCGTCACCACCCCGCTCATCGTGCTGCACGGCGCCAATGATACCAATGTGCCCGTGGTTGAGGCCGAGCAGATCGTCAACAGCTTGAGGGCTCGCGACGTCCCAGTGGAATATGTCCTCTTCCCCGACGAAGGGCACGGCTGGCGCAAACTGCCGAACCGCATCCGCTCTACAACCGCGATAGTCAGCTTCTTCGAGCGGACGCTCGGGGTGGCCGATTAGGGCTCGAAGACCCGCTTCGCGCGCAGACTTGTGTCCGGGAAGCGGACGCTCAGAAGGTCGGCTATGGGGGTTAACGGAAGTCGTGTCAGGCTCGGCAAAGCTCGCTAAATCCTGAGGAGCGAATGGCGGGGTGGTGGAAACGTCGTTGGAGGGTGAAAACACCAAGAAATAACGACGGTCTCTAACTCTGCCGCTTCTATGGTAGAGTTGGTCGTGGACAGGTCGAGTCGATGCTACCGTAGGAAGAAGATGCCCAGGACTGTCACCGCCGCCACAGCTGGCCTTCTGCTCGTGGTCGGTCAAACCGCCGCCACTGCCGATCAACCGGCCGTCCCTAGGGTAGGCGACCGGGTCGGTGGTCGCGCCGACGCGTCTTCCGACTTGGGAGCAGACGGAGCCGGAATATTGGTCGCCAGCGCGATGTTGCTTACTCTCGCTGTAAGCATAGCCACCAACGACGACCCCGACAGCTGCTGACCGTTCCGGTCCAGGGCGCGCGTTTCCAGCTACAAAAGCCAGCGCCGCGCTCACTCGGGCCTCTCGTCCTGCTTGGGCGCAGTCGCCACCTTCCGCACCTTGTCCTCAAGCGCAGCGCATGGTCGCCCGGGCTCGCATCGGGCAGGGCTCCCGCGAAGTCCGCAACGGGTCAGTATCGGGCCTGACTGCCAGGCCGGAAAGCGGACCCCGCTGGACAGGCCAGAAGCGGACGTACTGCATGTCGGCGCAGGGGGGATAGCGGTAGTTGGCTCCACGCCGGAAAGCGGACATGTTCAGCGTCGGCTTGTGCGCATCTCTCCAAGGCGATTGACAGTGGACTAGCCTAACCCTGCCTACATCTCAGCCGCACTATTGCGGTCGAGTAACGACATCAATGCCCGTCAGAAGCACTTCGTCGAGGCCTGAGCGGATACCTTCAATCGTCGGCGAAGCCGGGACTGTGGGCAGAACGCCCCTCCCGAAGAGACTTGATCCGTCATGGTTCAAGACGCGCATGCCCGTCCAGATGATACGGTGATTTCCTGGAAGCTCGAATGGATTGATATTGCCATTCATGCCCGCAGTCGGTTCTCCGACAATGTCAGCCAAGCCGTAGCCCTTGACGATCGCCAACAGGGTCTCCGAATAGCTAATAGCCCGTTCGTCGGTCAGGAACGCGACGCGAGCGCGGAGCCTTGGCGACGCGGGCTCCACACTCCACCCCACCGATTTCCAGGTCCTCGCTCGTCCCTCTGGTAGCTGGTCGACGGCAATCTGGAACGGTGCTGTGCTGACGGGCTCGTCTGTGAGATAACCGAGGAACTCGGCTTCGACGTTGGGATAGCCCCGTAGGTCGAAGATCACAGGCTGATCCGGTTTCACGTTCGTCAGCGCAGCGGTCAGGCGCGCATCATCCAGCCGCGTCAAATCGAAATACCAGGTTCCCTGAGGAAACCATGTGATCGGTTCCGGTCGTGCTTCGGCGAGGCTTCCGGGCCTTGTCGAAGCGACCGGAGTGACTTCGACGTCCAGTTGCTGCCCTTCAGCCCGCTGCACCTTCAACTGCAGCGGGCTGTCGTTGTTTCGACGTGCAAGCCCTTGCGTAGCCCGCATCATGCGATGGCTTTCCGTGGACGCTGAAACCAACCGCGCCTGCGCCTGCATCAAGTCCGCCACCGGTTGTCCGTTGATGGCGATGATGACGTCGCCCGTAGCGACGGGTAGCGCAGGATCGCTGACGGCGGTTACGACGAGAGCATCCTCCACCCACTGTGTCCGGAAGGGCAGCCAGTAGATGTTCGCGGCAGGACCAACATAGTTGTTCACGGCAGGAACAACACGTCCGTGTCCGTCGTCGAGATCGGCGACCATGAGTTCAAGCCGTTGACGGAAGTCGTCCGGGGTGCGGGCCGTCGCAGCGCCGGCGAGGTGGCTCGAAAGGGTCGATGCCCAAGCTTCGCCGTCAACTTCGAAATAGGGGTAGAAGTGCCAGAATACGTTCCAGGCAATGATGATGGCCCAAGGCGCGTTGCTCGGTCGTTAAGGGGCACGGGGCCCGCCGGTGAAGCCTGACCGGGAGCGGGAACGGACAGCGTAGAGCGCGGTGCCGTTACCGGCAATGAGACGGCAAGACCGGCTCCCAGGTCTGCGTTCCAGGTTTCCGCGCGGGCCGCGCTGACACGCTGGCTCTGATAGATTGGGTTGGAAAAGGCGACACCTTCATGTTGCCATCGGAGAAGATCGGAGGCGTCCGCTATGTCGCCTTCTGGTTCCGTCCTTCTGGTCCCCTGACGGATCACAAGCCCGGGTGCGAGGGGTTCGAACCAGGTCCTGAGGACTGCGGCGAGAGCTTCTGGACTAGCCGCATTTTCAGCATCGATAGCACCCTCTCTGGCAATCTCGGCCCAGCTCGGTGCGTTCGGCTCAGAGTAGGGCGAGAACCAGCGCACATAGCCGTAGAGCTTGGCAAAAGCAGACAGGTGTTCGACTTGCCGATCTGACAGCGGCGCGCCATCGTCTTGGGCTGCCTCTTTTGTCGGCACGACCTCCAAACTTGCCTCGTCGATCCAACCCGGACCCGACCCGTTGAGCAGGAAACCCACTGTCAGAAGGGTCGCATCTTCTGCCACCGGCGCGGTGATTTCCGCCTCTGTAGGCACCACGGCCGAAGCCCCTCGCCGCCCATCTTGGGCCAAGGCAGTTGTCGCCCCAAGCGCCAGAATGACCGCCGCAGCGGCTACCACAAATCGTGCCCTCATAATGCCGTCCCCCCAAAGTCGGTCCGCAAGTGGAAGCTCGACGACCCGTGTTGTCCAGAAGTTTCACAACACCCTGATCCTCGGCCACGTCGCCGGCGGCGCAGCTCTATTCGGGGTCAAGAGCGGCGATCCAGTTCCTGCCGGAAAGCAGACGCTATCGACGGCGCGGAGGGGTCGAACTCAGCGGTTGGCTATCCACCCCAAACCATACATTGGCGTTTCGGCCACAAACCGGTCCTGCCGAAGGTTCGGGGTGGATAGCCGACACGGCAATCAGTGGAGAACGGCATGCAGTACCCCGACGGGCGCGCGGTCATTGTGCTCCGCCCATCGCGCCAGCGGTCCACACGAATCCCCAAACGAAAACGGCCATTGGAAAGTAGGTGGCAATGATCTTTTGAGCGAGTGTATTGCGGATCGTGGCGGCGGCGACCGCCAGCACTACAAAGTGAGACACGACGAGCAAATAGGTCGCTGGCTGGAACAGCGCGCCGTGAATTGCGGTCTGTACGATGTCGAGCACCAAAGCGACCGTGATCGCGAAGAGGACGACACGGCGGTGCGTCTCAAATCCTTCCTTGCCGAGATCGCCGGGCGGGTAGACCGCAACGCAAATGACAAACATCGCGAGCGACCAGAGCGTCAGCACAAGAAATTGGATCAAGCTCCAAGCGGGCGCGTCCTTCCACGCAAACAATCCCCACCAGTTCAGCACGATTATCAGCAGCGCGAGCACAGCGTAGCACGCCTGCACATAGTCGATCTGTCGGCGATAGACTTGCTGGATAGCACCCGTGAGCAAATGCGCGAGGCCGAGGCCCATGATGATGGACGCGAAGACGGAGATAAACTCGAACTGCGTCACCCACTCACCCCCGGTCTCTTCCCACTGAATAATCGCCGCGGAAAACTTGATCGGTCAATGTCCGAATTGGATCGAGACAGGACTGTCGCCTGAGGGTGGTGAGCGGATATTTCTGTGACGAGCCTCGCGGCTTTGCTCTCCAGTCGCTTGGGAGAGCTGACCGTCACCGGCATGACTGGCTACCTACAGAACGCCGTAAAATATCCAGGCAGTCATCGTCAGATTGAACCCCGCATGGGACAATATCGCGCCAACGATCGAGCCCGAGGCGCGACGCGCCCACGAGAAGACCAGTCCGGTCACGAACAGGCCAGCCACCCACCAGATCGCCGGGCCGACAAGGAACGTCCAGCCCGCTGTCCGCCAGATCAGGCCGAAATGAGCGAGATGCACCAAGGCGAAGGCCCCTGCCTCAAACAGCGAGGCCCGGCCCTCACCGACCCGACCCGTCAGTGTCTGGTGGACAAGGCCGCGATAGAATAGCTCTTCGCCTATCGGGCTGAAGGTCATTCCGATCAGGGCAAAAACGGCGAACAGGATTAGCCGCGTCCGGTCATCCATCGGGGACGGAACGCCGGAATATGTTCCGGCGATGTAGATGAACGCGTTGTCGTCCCCGGAACCGAACAGCAAGCCAGCGGTGACCACCATCGCGGCGCAAGCCAGCGCACCCAGGCAGAACCCGGCGGCGACGCCGCCTAGCGAGGTTGGCCTTACCATGCCGATCCGGCGTCGGCCCTCGCCTGTCAGCAGGATCAGAGGGGCTATAGCCATGACGACGAACAGAACAGATACCGGGCCGTAGTTGTTCGTGACATTCGCCTGCATCACCAAGGCGAACCGAGCGGCACTAAATAGGGCCAGCAAGATGAGCCCCGTCCCGACGCCGAAACTCAACCAACTCTGAAACAGCGGCCTGAAGGGCGGGGGCGTCAGCTCATGCACAGTCATGGTTAAGCTTTGCCATTATGGACGACGCCGCGCCAGAGCAGCCAAGGCTGGTGGTGATCTCGTGATGAATGACCGCTACGGGTCGAGACTGGACTGTCGCCTGAGGGTGGATAGGGGACAAACGCGGTCTTATGATCAGAGGCATGAGCGCACAGATCGAAGTCGTCGCCGAACCGACCAGTGAGGATAGGGAGGCAATCGCTCTTCCCCTAAGGGAGTACAACCGACGATACGGCCCACCACTCACCGCAAAACCTGTCGGCATCCTTCTCAAAGATGAAGCGGGGACGCCCGTTGGCGGGCTTTGGGGCAGGATCGCCTACGACTGGCTGTTCATCGAATTACTCGCGGTGCCAGAAAGCCTACGTGGGAAGAAGCACGGCGCTGCCTTGGTAAACGAAGCGGAGGAAATTGCACGGCGCGAAGGTTGTCTTGGGGTTTGGCTCGACACTTACGAATTCCAGTCGCGCGGCTTCTATGAGCGCCTTGGCTACAGCGTGTTTGGGGCGTTAGCCGATCACCCGGCAGGAAGCACAAGGTTCTTCATGAACAAGCGATTCTAGCAAGGGTCCAGCAATGCCGGAGTGTCCGCCTTGGGTCGAGATCGGTCGAGGGCTCCACGCCGTGAAGCGGGCCTTCAACGACCGGCGCAGGACGGGACCTCCCGAACGTCAGTGCGGGGTGATGGGGTGGACGCCCCCCGACGGCATCGACGTGCCAGAGTGAGGTGTTGA
>NZ_JBHYDN010000012.1:0-77838 GCF_051860745.1 Brevundimonas sp. | reverse complement strand
CCCGCCGCACGTTGATGGCCCTGGCGCCAGACGCCCTCCCCCGCGACGGGATGGGGAGAAGGATAGGCGCGGCCCCAACCCGACAAACAATAAAGTTTCCGGCGCAGGCAGGGTGTTGAACGGGCGGAGTATTTTGTCGACAACCCGACTATGGATTCGCGGATTGTCAGCACAGCGTCACGGATCCTTCTCCCCTTGAGGGAGAAGGTGGCTAACTTCCGATCCATAAAGTACCGCGATGGCGGATAGCCTCAGCCTGATCAGCCGGCGCCGAACTCGAGATCCTTGCGGGCTGAGATGATGGTGACGATGAACCCGGCCAGCACGTCCAGCATGACCATGGTCATGATCAGGAAGAAGGTCGAGGTCGCGAAACCCTTCAGCAGCAGGAAGAAGACGAGGCAGAAGACGAACAGGATCATCGACAGGGCGTGATTGATGATGGCCACCTTCTGGCTCGACGTTGATTTCAGCAGTTCGAAGAACAGCAGGATCAGCGACAGGAAGAGGATCAGGTCGCCCGTGCCGACCGTCCAGCCGCTGCCGGACACCATCGGGATCGTGAACAGCGGATCGCGTAGAGCCTGCTCCGCCGCAGCGAGACCGCCTGACCCCATAAGACCCCCGGACCAGATGACGATCATGTAGATCACGACGGGGATGAACAGTAGCGGGATGGCGATCAGCATGTCGGGCTCCATCGTCGTGCGGTCGCGGAACGGCCGCGCTTGTTAACAATGCTTACCCCGGTTCGCTCCATACGGCTACGCCCGCTCGCGCGTCAGGGGAAAGTCAGAATTCGCTGATTGCGCCGGGCCGGCGCGACCGCGATTTCAGCCACATTACGCCGATCAAATCCGACAGCGAGGCTATCAACCGCCCCCAGTTCGTATATTTCGACCGGCCGGTCTCCCGGTGACGGTGATCCACATCGAGATAGAGGTTCTGATAGCCCTCGCGGATCATCAGGGCCGGCAGATAGCGGTGCAGGTGATCGAAATAGGGCAGGCGCAGAAAGGCGTCCCGCCGGAACGCCTTCAGGCCGCAGCCGGTGTCGTCGGCGTCGTCGCCCAGCAGTTTTCGGCGGATGCGATTGGCCCACAGCGAGGCCTGGCGTTTCGCCTCGGAATCCTGCCGTTTTGCCCGCCGCCCGCCCACCAGAGCCACCGACGACGGCGAAGATGCGAGCAGATCAGCCAATTTCGGAGCGTCGGCCGGCGGGTTCTGACCGTCCCCGTCCAGGGTCACCACGATCGCGCCGCGCGCCGCCAGCACGCCGGTGCGCACCGCGCGGCTCTGGCCGGCGTTCGAGCCGTGGCTGAGCACGCGTAGCGCTGGCAATTCAGTCATCAGACCGCGCAGTTCGGCCAGGGTGCCGTCCCGCGAGGCGTCATCGACGAACACCATCTCGTACGACCGCCCTTCGAACGCCGCAGCGATCTCGCGCGCGAGCGGACCGGCCGCGCCCTGCTCGTCATGCACCGGGACAACGACGGAGATATCGGGGATCGTTTCGTTCATCCCGGCTGTCTAGCGGGTTTCCGCGCCGGGCGGGAGATGGCGCCGGCCCAGGCAGCAAGCCGCCGCGCGGCGAGCGGTAGCCGCAAACAATGACGCGCTGCGAAGCGGCGTGTTAGGAAGATGAACATGACGTCTTTCGATTTCGACCGATACATCGCCGGCTGGCGCGGCCCACTGCTCGCGGCCCTGGTGGCGTTGCTGGCGGGCCTGCCCGGGTTGATGCTGCTTCCGCCGCTGGATCGGGACGAGAGCCGTTACGCCCAGGCCACCTCGCAGATGCTCGAGACGGGCGACTTCGTCGATATCCGCTTCCAGGACGACCCCCGCTGGAAGAAGCCGGTCGGCATCTACTGGATGCAGGCCGTCGCCGTCGCCGTCACTTC
The DNA here is from genome assembly GCF_051860745.1 of Brevundimonas sp. Taxonomy (GTDB): domain Bacteria; phylum Pseudomonadota; class Alphaproteobacteria; order Caulobacterales; family Caulobacteraceae; genus Brevundimonas. Next base: position 75,934 of record NZ_JBHYDN010000012.1, on the reverse strand, counting down.
GAGCGTCGAGAACCGCGACATCGCCCCCTACCGCATCCCGTCCATACTCGGCGCCATGCTGGCGGCCGCCGCCTGCGCCTGGGCCGGGGCGGCCATGTTCGGCCAGAGGGCGGGCTTTCTGGCCGGAGCCATACTCGGGGCCAGTTTCCTGCTGTCCACCGAAGCCGGAATCGCCAAGACCGACGCCATGCTGTGCGGGGCGGTGACCCTCGCCATGGCCGGGCTGGCGCGAATCTATCTGGCGTCCCGGGCCGGCGAGGTCCCGATCCGACCGCACAAGCTGATGTTCTGGCTAGGGCTGGGACTGTCCATCCTGATCAAGGGTCCGATCGGCCTGATCGTCGTGGCGCCCGCCGTGCTCGCCCTGTCGGTCTGGGACCGCGACGTCAGCTGGCTCAAACGGCTGGGTTGGGGCTGGGGCCTGCCGCTCGTCGCCCTGATCATCGGGCCATGGGCCATCGCCATCACCATCGCCACCGACGGCGGCTTCTGGACGGAGGCCATCGCCGGCGATCTGGCGCCCAAGATCGCGGGTGGCGATGAGGGCCACGGCGTCCCGCCCGGCCTCTATGTGCTGATTGCGCCGATCCTGTTCTTCCCGGCCACCCTGCTGTTGCCCGCCGCCCTTTCCACGGCGTGGCAGAGGCGGACCGAACCCGCGATCCGCTTTCTGATCTGCTGGCTGGTTCCGGCGTGGCTGATCTTCGAACTGACCCCGACCAAACTGCCCCACTACACCCTGCCGACCTTCGGCGCCCTGGCCCTGCTGGCGGCCGCCGCCCTGACCCGTCCGGTGGGCAAGACGTCCCGCTACATCGGGGCCGGGCTGACGATCGCGGTCGGCGCCCTGCTGGCCGTCGGCTCGGTCTGGCTGCTCACGGAGTACGGGCGCTCGACCGCCCAGACGTGGGCGACCATGACCATCGTCTTCGCCATCCTGGCCGCCCTGATCGGCGCCTTCCTGATGCTGCACCGGGCGGCGATGACCGCCGTGATCGCCTCGATCGCCCTGGGCGTCGTCGCCCACGGCACCCTGGCCGGCACGCTCCGTCAGCTTCGCCCCCTCGCCATCGCGCCCCAGCTGGAGAAGGTCCTGTTGACGGCGAACCTGCATCCGCGTCAGGGCCGGGCCGGACCCGTCGCCGTCGCCGGCTTCCATGAGCCCAGCCTTGTCTTCCTCACCGGCCGGGACACCGAACTCACGGACGCCGCCGGCGCCGCGCGCGCCCTCGCCGAGGGCCGACCCGTCATTGTCGAGGCGCGTGACGCCGACGCCTTCCGCGAAGCCGCGGCGCAGTTGGGTGTCGCGGGCCGCGCCGTCGGCGAGGTCAACGGGCACAACTATTCCAAGGGAGAGGATGTCAGCCTGACGGTCTACGCCCCGCCCGGCGGGCCGGCAGCGGAGCCGCAACGGTGAGCCGACCCATCACCATCGTCGAGGTCGGCCCCCGCGACGGCCTGCAGAACGAGAAGGCGATCCTCGAACCGGCCGTTCGCGCCGAACTCGTCCGCCGCCTGGAGTCCGCCGGCGCGCGCCGCATCGAGGCCGTCAGCTTCGTCCATCCGAAATACGTGCCCCAGATGGCGGGCGCCGAGGAGGTTATGGCCGCCCTGCCGCATGAGGCGGGGCGCAGCCGGATCGGCCTGGTCCTGAACGGCAAGGGCTATGACCGCGCCCTCGGCACGACGGTGGACGAGGTCAATGTCGCGATGTCCGCCACCGACGGCTTCGGGCTGAAGAACCAGGGCCTGTCGGTCGATCAGCAGGTCGAGATGCTGGCCGACATCATCGCGGGCCGCGCCAACGCCCCCCCTCCACCGCCTTCGGCGGTCCCCCTCCCCTTTTCAAGGGGAGGAAATGGGTCGCCGGGCGCGACGCCCACCCTGTCGGCGACCCTGTCCTGCGTGTGGGGCTGTCCGTTCGACGGCGAGGTTTCGGCCGATCAGGTCGCCGATCTGGTCGGGCGGATCGCCGAACTGGGTGTGGAGGAGATCGCTCTGGCCGACACCATCGGCGCAGGCGATCCCTGGGCCGTTACGAGTAAGGTCGAGGCGGCGCGAGCCGCTGCGCCCGACGCGGTCCTGCGACTGCATTTCCACGACACCCGCAACACCGGCCTGGCCAACGCCCATGCCGGGATCGAGGCGGGCGTCACCGTTCTCGACGCCTCGGTCGGCGGCATCGGCGGCTGTCCGTTCGCCCCGGGCGCGACCGGCAATATCGCCACCGAGGACCTGGTCTATATGCTCGAGCGGGCGGGCTTTTCGACCGGCTACGACCTCGACGCCCTGATCGTCACCGCCCGCTGGATCGGCGAGAAGATCGGACGGCCGGCGCCGAGCGCGCTGAGCCGGGCGGGGGGATGGCCGAAAGGCTGATCGCCGCCTTTCGGCAACTGCCTGACCGTCAGAGGTTCAGCAGGGCCGGGTCGCCGCCCTGGGCGGAGATGTTGTTGCTGATGGCCTTTTCGGAGGCGTAGCGGATCAGGCTGTAAGGGCCGCCGGCCTTGGGGCCGGTGCCCGACAGGCCTTCGCCGCCGAAGGGCTGGACCCCGACCACCGCGCCGATGATCGAGCGGTTGATGTAGACGTTGCCGGCAGGGACCAGACGCGTGACCTCCTCGGCGAAGGCCTCGATCCGGCTGTGCACGCCGAGGGTCAGGCCATAGCCGCGCGCGGCCAGTTTCGATGCGGTCTGCTTCAGTTCGGACGGGCGATAGCGGCAGACGTGCAGGATCGGGCCGAAGACCTCGCGTTCCAGATAGTCGGGGGTCGGGATCTCGGCGATCGTCGGGGCGAACAGGTGGCCCTTGTCAGCGCCGGCCGGCAGTTCGGCGCGAGCGACGATCTTCGCGTCGCCCTGGAGGCGTTTCAAGTGGGCGTCCAGCGTGGCCTTAGCGTCGGCGTCAATAACCGGGCCGATGTCGGTGGCGGGATCGGTCGGATCGCCCACGACCTGGGCGGCGAGAGCGCCTTTTAGCCCCTCGATCAGGGCGTCGGCGGCGTCGTGCGGGACATAGAGCAGGCGCAGGGCCGAGCAGCGCTGGCCCGACGAGCCGAAGGCCGACAGGATGACGTCGTCGATGACCTGTTCCTTCAGCGCCGTCGTGTCGACGAACATGCCGTTCAGCCCGCCGGTCTCGGCGATGAAGGGGATGATGGCTCCCGGGCGGGCGGCCAGAGAGCGGTTGATCAGGTTGGCCGTATCGGTGCCGCCGGTGAAGGCGACGCCGTCGATTCCGGGATGGCTGACCAGTTTGGCGCCGACCGTCTCGCCGCGTCCGGGGATGAGCGCCAGCAGGTTCGGATCCAGCCCGGCCTTGTAATAGAGGCGCACGGCCTCGGCGGCGATCAGCGGGGTCTGTTCGGCGGGCTTGGCCAGCACCGCATTGCCGGCGGCCAGGGCGGCGGCGATCTGGCCGGTGAAGATGGCGAGAGGGAAGTTCCACGGGCTGATGCAGGCGAAGACGCCGCGGCCGTGCAGGACCAGTTGGTTGATCTCGCCGACGGGGCCCTTGAGCTCGGTCGGGCCGCCGAAGTCGCGCTCGGCCAGCATGGCGTAGTAGCGGCAGAAATCGGCGGCTTCACGGACCTCGGCCACGCCGTCGTTCAGGGTCTTGCCCGCCTCCCGCGACAGCAGGGCCACCAGCCGGTCCATATTGGCCTCGAGCGCATCGGCCATGGCCCGCAGGACCGCGCCGCGGCCCGCCCCGCCCTTGCGGTCCCAGGCGATCTGGGCGTGGGCGGCGGCGTCAACGGCGGCGTCGATATCGGCCTCGCTCGCCTCGGAGACATGGCCCAGCACCCGGGTCGTATCAAACGGATTGGTGACCGGCTGGGGATTGGTCCCGGCCTTCAGCTTGCCGCCGATGATCGGGCCGGCGGTCAGGGTCTCGCTGTCGACCTTCTGCAGCGCGATGGCGTGGCGCTCACGGTCGGCGGCTTGCGAATAGTCGCGGCCCAGCGAGTTCTGGCGGTCCATGTACATGTCCTTCGGGGTCGGGATCTTGGCGTGGCGGTCGGGGTGGGCCTCGACGGCGGAGATGGGGTCGGCGGCGACGGCGGAGGCGGGCACCCGCTCATCCAGCAGGGCGTGGACGAAGGAGGAGTTGGCGCCGTTCTCGAGCAGGCGGCGGACCAGATAGGGCAGCAGGTCCTCGTGCCCGCCGACAGGGGCGTAAGCGCGCACCGTCACCGGGCCGAAGGCGTCGCGGGCGGCGTCGTACAGGGCCTCGCCCATGCCGTGCAGGCGCTGAAACTCGATCTTCACCCCGCGCTCCGAGGCCATCCTGTAGACGGCGGCGAGGGAGTGGGCGTTGTGGGTCGCGAACTGGCTGTAGATGTGCGGCGCGGCCTCGATCATGAGCCGGGCGCAGACGAGGTAGTTGAGGTCGGTCGCGGCCTTGGTGGTGAAGACCGGATAGTCGGTGCGGCCGAAGACCTGGGCGCGCTTGATCTCGGTGTCCCAGTAGGCGCCCTTGACCAGACGCACCATCAGTCGACGGCCCGAGGTCCTGGCCAGTTCGGCGACGCGGCGGATCACCTCGGGGCAGCGCTTCTGATAGGCCTGGACGGCCAGGCCGAGGCCGGTCCAGTCGCCCAGTTCGGGCTCGTGCGCCAGCCGGTCCAGCAGCTTCAGCGACAGGGCCAGCCGGTCCGCCTCTTCGGCGTCCATGGTGAAGTTGATGTCGTACTGCGCGGCGATCCGGGCCAGCCGCAGGATGCGCGGATAGAGCTCCTCCCAGACGCGGTCCTCGTGCGTCGCCTCATAGCGGGGCGACAGGGCCGACAGCTTGACCGAGACGCCGTGGCCCGCCTCGGGCCCCTGACCTTTGGCGGTCGTGCCGACGGCCGTGATGGCGTCGGCGTAGATCTTCTCATAGCGTTCGGCGTCGTGGGCGGTGCGGGCGCCCTCGCCCAGCATGTCGAAACTGCATAGCCAGCCTTCGCGGTTGGACCGCTTCAGCGCCGCCTCGATCGTGCGGCCGACCACGAACTGCTCGCCCATGATGCGCACGGCGGCCGCGACGGCCTCACGGATCACGGGCTCGCCCAGACGGCCGACGATGCGCTTGAGGAAGCCGGGCAGATCGGTGCGGGCCTCCTCGTCGACATCGACCAGCTGGCCGGTCAGCATCAGCCCCCAGGTGGAGGCGTTGACGAACAGGCTGTCGGACTGGCCGAGGTGGCTGGCCCAGTCGGCCGAGCCGATCTTCTCGGCGATCAGCCGGTCGCGGGTCTCGTCGTCGGGCGTGCGGAGCAGGGCCTCCGCCAGGCACATCAGGGCGAGGCCCTCGCGGGTGCCGAGCGAGAACTCCTGGAGGAAGCTCTCGACCACGCCCTGCTTCTTGACGCTGGCGCGGGCTCGCTCGACCAAGCCGACGGCCTCGCCGAGGACGGCGGCGCGCTCGGCGGGGTCCAGAGGCGCGCGGTCCAGCAGCCCCTGGACCGTGGCGGTCTCGTCCGCGAACTTGCCCTGGTCCAGCGCATCCCAATCCTGGGACAGGGCGACGGGCGGAGAAACGTGTGCGTTCATGGCGCGCGTCTTAGACGGTTCCGCGACGGAACGGGAGGGGGCTGCGGCGTCTCGCCAACCGTCGTCCGAGGCGCTAGAGGTTGCGACCGATCAACGGCGGAGCCATCCGGCCCACATGCGCATCGTTCTGGCCACCGACGCCTGGGAGCCCCAGGTCAACGGCGTCGTCCGCACCCTGACCCGGACCATCGCGGAATGCCGCGCCATGGGCCACGAGGTCGAGGTCATCGAGCCGAGCCAGTTCAAGACCATCGCCGCCCCGACCTATCCGGAAATCCGGCTGGCGCTGGGTGCCGAGGAGGAAATCCGCGAGCGGCTGCGCGCTCTTGAGCCGGAGGCCGTGCATATCGCCACCGAGGGGCCCATCGGCATCGCCACGCGGCGCATCTGCGTGGAATGGAAACTGCCGTTCACGACCAGCTACCACACCAAATTCCCCGAGTACGTCTCGGCCCGGTTCCCGATCCCGGTACAGGTCGGCTACGCCTATATGAAGTGGTTCCACAAGCCGTCGGGACGGCTGATGGTGGCGACGCCGACGCTGCGGGACGAGCTGCTGGAGCGCGGTTTCCGCAATGTCTCGCCGTGGTCGCGGGGCGTGGACACCGAACAGTTCAATCCGGACCTGCCGCGCATCTATGACGAGCTGGGCGGCCCAAATGACCCAGGGAGGGACTGGCCCCGGCCCTTCTTCCTCAATGTCGGCCGGGTGGCGGTCGAGAAGAACATCGAGGCCTTCCTCGAAACCGACTTGCCGGGGACGAAGATCGTCGTCGGCGACGGTCCGGCCCGCGCCGAACTGGAGGTCAAATATCCCGAGGCGAAATTCCTCGGCGCCCGGTTCGGCGAGGAGCTGGCGCGCTGCTTCCGCGACGCAGACGTCTTCGTCTTCCCCAGCTGGACCGACACCTTCGGCCTGGTGATCCTCGAGGCCATGGCCACGGGCACGCCGGTCGCCGCCTATCCGGCCCACGGGCCGATCGACATCATCCCCGGCTCGAACGCCGGCGCCATCGACAAGGACCTTCGCACCGCCTGTCTGGAAGCGCTGAAATGCGACCGCAAAGCGGTGCGGGCCTATGCTGAACAGTTCAGCTGGCGCGCCTCGGCGGAGCAGTTCGTCGAAAACCTGCAGCCCTATCCCGAGCCCGAACGCGGGCGGTTCTGGCGCCGCCTGCGGCGGATCGCCCGGCTGAGGCGCAAGGCGGCAGCTTAGGGACTAGGGGCTAGGGACCAGGGCGCGCTGGCGCGCGTCCTACCTCTCCCCCTAGAACCTAGCCCCTAGAACCTTACTTCGCCGGGGCCGTCATCGGCGTCATGGCCGTGGCGATGGCGCGTTGCGCCGCCAGCTGGTCAGCCGGCAGCGGCACCAGACCGCGGTCCTGCAGATAGCCGCCGCGGCCGACGGCGGCCTCGGACATGAACTCCATCACGAACTGCTCCAGCCCGGGCGTCACGCCGACGTGCTGCTTCTTGACGTAGATGAACATCGTGCGGGAGATCGGATACTGGCCCGAGGCGATGGTCTCGAGCGTCGGCATCACGCCGTTGACGCTGTGGGCCTTCACCGTGTCGTTGTTCTGCTCGAGGAAGGAATAGCCGAAGGCGCCGAGGGAGCCCGGGGTCCGGGTCAGGGTCTGGACGATGGCGTTGTCGTTCTCGCCGGAATCGACCCAGCTGCCGTCTTCGCGCAGCGTGTGCGCCAGTGTTTCAAACCGGTCGCCGTCGCTCTCGGCCAGGGCCGCGAGGGCGGGGATGGATTCAGCAGAAGGGGCCATGGCCAGCTCCAGCCAGGAATCGCGCGTGCCCGAGGTCGGCGGCGGGCCATAGACCTGGATGCGGGTCGCGGGCAGGCCGGGGTTTACCTGGCTCCATGTCGTGTTCGGATTGGCGACGAAGGTTCCGCCCGGGCCCGGAACCTCCTTGGCCAGGGCCAGATACAGATCGTCGCCCTCGAAGCGGAAGTCGGGCGCATTGCGGGCCGAGGCGATGACCAGGCCGTCAAAGCCGATCTTGATCTCGACGATATCGGTGACGCCGTTGGCGCGGCAGAGTTCGAACTCCGAGGCCTTCATCGGCCGCGAGGCGTTGGCGATGTCCGGGGTGTTGGGGCCAACGCCCTGGCAGAAGGCCTGGATGCCGCCGCCCGTGCCCAGCGATTCGACGCGCGGCGCGGCGCCGCCCGAGGTTCGGGCGAAATTCTCGGCCACCCGGGTGGCGAAGGGGAAGACCGTCGAGGAGCCCGCGGCCCAGATGCCCGCGCGGGCCGTCTGGTTGCCGGCGGACTGATCGTTGTTGCAGGCCGCGAGGGCGAGCAGGGCGATCGCTGAGGCGGCGGCGAGCAAGGTGCGGGAGGTCATCGTCAGTCTCCGGATCAAGAACGGTTCGCGCCGCTTGGACCACAGGTTTGTGACGGTCGGACCGCCGCTGGTGTGACGGTTCGGCGACGTCCCGGCTTTCGCCGGAATGACGATGGCGGCGAGCGCGCGCTCAGGCAGTGAGCGACCGCGTCGCGAACGTTGGCGCCCTCAAATATGAATCGCGTGGCCCAGCGCCCGCAGCGACGCCTCGTGGAAGGCTTCGCCCAACGTCGGGTGGACGTGGATGATCCCGGCGACATCCTCCAGCACGGCGCCCATCTCCAGCATCTGGGCGAAGCTGTTGGACATCTCGGCGACGTGCTGGCCGACGGCCTGGACGCCGAGCAGACGGTGATCGGATTTCGACGCCAGCACGCGGACAAAGCCGCCGTCCTCGCCCGCCTCGATGGCCAGCGCCCGGCCGATGGCGGCCAGCGGGAAGACGGCGGTGATGACGTCGTCGCGGCCCTCGACGTCCAGCGGGCCGAGGCCGGCGGAGACGATCTCGGGCTCGGTGAAACAGACGGCGGCGATGGTGACGGGGTCGAAGCGGCGGTCGTGGCCCCCTTTTCCAGAAAGATGGGCGATGATCTCGGCCACCACCTCGCCCTGGGCCGAACCCTTGTGGGCCAGCATGGGTTCGCCGGTCAGATCGCCGACGGCCCAGACGTTCTTCATCGAGGTAGCGCAGCGGTCGTCGATCTTCACGAACGGCCCGGCCATGGCCACGCCCATGTTCTCCAGACCCCAGCCCTTGGTGCGGGGGCGGCGGCCGACGGTGACGAGAACCTTGTCGGCCTTGAGCTTGAGGGCGGCGCCGTCCTTGGTGGTGATGTTCAGCTGGCCCTTTTCGAACGAGCCGGCCTTGGCGCCGAGGTGCAGTTCGACGCCGTGCTTCTCGAGCCATTTGGCCACCGGGTCGGTCAGGGCCTTGTCGTAGAGCGGCAGCAGGCGGTCGGCCATTTCGACGATGGCGACCTCGGCCCCCAGCTTGCGGAAGGCGATGCCGAGCTCCAGCCCGATATAGCCGCCGCCGACGACGACCAGCTTGTTCGGCACCTTGTCCAGCGACAGGGCCTCGGTCGAGGAGATGACGTCGCCGCCGAACTTGAGGAACGGCAGTTCGACCGGCTCGGAGCCGGTAGCGAGGACGACGTGTTCGGCGCTGATGGTGATGTCGCCGTCGGCCGTCCTGACCGTGCAGGTCTTGGCGTCGGTGAAGGTCGCCCAGCCGTTAATGACCTTGACCTTGGCCCGCTTCAGCAGGCCCGCGACGCCGGCGTTCAGCTTTTTGACGATGCCGTCCTTCCACGCCGTGGTCTGGGCGAGGTCGATGGCGGGTTTTGAGGCCGTGATGCCCAGTGTGCCGCCGGCGGCGGCCTTGGACACCGTCTCGAATTTCGAGGCCGCGTGGATGATGGCCTTGGACGGGATGCAGCCGACGTTGAGGCAGGTCCCGCCGAGGCCGTCGCCGCCGTCGACCAGGATGGTGTCGAGGCCCAGCTGGCCGCAGCGGATGCCCGCGACATAGCCGCCGGTGCCGGCGCCGATGATGAGGACGTTGGTCTTGATCGTTTCAGCCATGGTTCTCAGTTCATCCAGAGGGTCGCGGGATGTTCCAGCAGGCCCTTGATGCGCTGGACGAAGACCGCCGCGTCATGGCCGTCGACGATGCGGTGATCGAAGCTGGACGACAGGTTCATCATCTTGCGCACGACCATCTGGCCGTCCTTGACCACCACGCGTTCGGCGATCTTGTTCGGGCCGACGATGGCGACCTCGGGGTGGTTGATGATCGGGGTGTGGATGACCCCGCCCAGCGTCCCCAGCGAGGTGATGGTGATGGTCGAGCCGGTCAGATCGTCACGTTTGGCCGAGCCGTCCCTGGCCGCGCCCGAGACGCGGGCGATCTCCAGCGCCGCAGCCCAGGGATCGAGGGATTCAGCGTGGCGGACCACCGGCACCATCAGGCCGTTCGGCGTCTGGGCGGCGATGCCGATGTGGACGGCGGCGTGGGTGGTCAGGATGCCGGCCTCGTCGTCGTAGTGGCTGTTGATGGTCGGCTGGTCGCGCAGGGCCACGACCATGGCGCGGGCGATGAAGGGCAGGACGTTGAGCTTGGGCTGGTCCTTGGCTTTCCGCGCATTGAGGTGGGCGCGGAGCTCCTCGAGGGCGGTGACGTCGATCTCTTCCACATAGGTGATGTGGGGGATGCGGCGGACGCTCTCGGCCATCTTCTCCGCGATCTTGCGGCGGACGCCGATGATGCGGGTTTCGGTGGTTCCTTCGGCGCGGGCCCAGGTCGAGGAGGTAGATGCTCCGGGTGCGGACGATCCGTGGCCGCCCGAGGCGACATACGCGTCGAGGTCGCCGTGTTCAATGCGGCCGGCGGGGCCGGAACCGGGGACGAACTGGAGTTCGATGCCGAGATCGCGGGCCCGGTTGCGCACGGCGGGGGAGGCGAGCGGGCGCTCACCGCGGGCGGAGAGGGTGCCGGACTGGCCCCCCTCCCCCGCTGCGCGGGTACTCCCCCCGGCGGGGGGAGAATGTGCAGGGACCGGCGGCGGCGCTTTCATTCCTCCCCCATCGGGGGAGGGGGACCGCGAAGCGGTGGAGGGGGCCGGGGCGGACGCCGCAACAGACTGATTGCCCTTGCCCTCGACATTGAAGGACACCAGCGGCCCGCCGACGGCGATCTGCTGGCCGGGGTCGCCGTGCAGGGCGACGACGGTTCCGGCGACCGGGGACGTCAGTTCGACGGTGGCCTTGTCGGTCATGACCTCGGCCAGCAACTGGTCCTCGGCGACCGTGTCGCCAACCGCGACATGCCAGGCGACGAGTTCGGCCTCGGCGGTGCCTTCGCCCACGTCGGGCAGTTTGAAGACGTGGTTGCCGGGGGGTGCGGCGGGCGCCCCTCCACCAGCCTTCGGCTGGTCCCCCTCCCCACGGCGTGGGGAGGAGACGGAGGCCGCCGCCGTCTGTCCCCCTGTCAGGGGGACCGAAGCCTGCGGAGCAGGGTTCGAGGGGGGCGGCGCCTCAGACGCGTTCCCCGCACCCTCGACCTCGAACTCGACCAGCGGCGATCCCACCGCCAGCTGCTGGCCCGGTTCGCCATGGGCGGCCAGCACCTTGCCGGCGACGGGGCTGGTCAGTTCGACCGTGGCCTTGTCGGTCATGATGTCGGCGATGATCTGGTCCTCGGCGACGGTGTCGCCGACCTTCACATGCCAGGTGACCAGTTCGGCCTCAGCCGTGCCTTCGCCGACGTCGGGCAGTTTGAAGACGTAGCGGCCCATCCTAGCGTCCTCCAGTCATGACGGCCTTCAGGGCCACAGCGACCCGCTCGGGTCCCGGGAAATATTCCCATTCGAAGGCGTGCGGATAGGGGGTGTCCCAGCCGGTCACCCGCGCGATCGGCGCCTCGAGATGGTAGAAGCAGCGCTCCTGCACCAGGGCCGACAGCTCGGCGCCGAAGCCCGAGGTTTTCGGGGCCTCGTGGACGATGACGCAGCGGCCGGTCTTCTTCACCGAGACCTCGATGGTCTCGATGTCCAGCGGCACCAGGGTGCGCAGGTCGATGACCTCGGCGTCGACGCCGGCGTGTTCGGCGCCGGCGAGGCTGACCCAGACCATGGTGCCGTAGCAGAGGAGGGTGACGTCGGCGCCCTCGCGCATGATCCGCGCCTTGCCGATCGGCTCGACGTATTTGCCGGTCGGGACCTGGGCCAGTTCCTGGGCCTTCCACGGGCTGATCGGCTTCTGGTGCCAGCCGTCGAAGGGGCCGTTGTAGAGGCGTTTGGGCTCGAAGAAGATGACCGGGTCGTCGTCCTCGATCGCCGCGGTCAGCAGGCCCTTGGCGTCATAGGGGTTGGACGGGATGACAACCTTGAGGCCGGCGATGTGGGTGAACAGGCTCTCGGGGCTCTGTGAGTGCGTCTGGCCGCCGAAGATGCCGCCGCCGTAGGGGCTGCGCACCGTGATCGGGCTGGTGAACTGGCCGGCCGAGCGGTAGCGCAGCTTGGCGGCCTCGGAGACGATCTGGTCGTAGGCGGGGTAGATGTAGTCGGCGAACTGGATCTCGACGACCGGGCGCAGGCCATAGGCGCCCATGCCGATGGCGGCGGCGACGATGCCGCATTCGCTGATCGGGGCGTCGAAGCTGCGGGTCAGGCCGTGCTTCTGCTGCAGCTGGTCGGTGACGCGGAAGACGCCGCCGAAATAGCCGGCGTCTTCGCCGAAGCTGAGGACATCGGGGTCCTCGGCCATCTTGACGTGCAGGGCCGAGTTCAGCGCCTGGATCATGTTCATGGGCATGACGGCGGGCGCGGCGTTGGCGGTCGCCGGGGCGGGCGAGCCGACGGTGTCGCCGTCTGGCTCGAGGCCGTCGGTGCGGTCGGCCTTGGTAAAGGTGCCTTCGCTCATGGTCATACCCCCACCTCGCGACGCTGTTCGGTGATGCGCCAGTCCTCGGTCGCATAGACCTCCTCGAACATGGTCTTCACCGAGGGGCGCGACTGGCCCAGCGTGCCGATGGCTTCGGACTCCTTGCCGGCCGCGCGGACCTGTTCGACAGCCTCGGCCTCGGCGGCGGTATGCTGCTCGTCGGACCATTCGCCGAGGGCAATCAGGTGCTGCTTCAGGCGCATGACCGGGTCGCCGAGCGGCCATTTGTCGTGCTCGTCGGCGGGGCGGTAGCGGCTGGGGTCGTCCGAGGTCGAGTGCGGGGCGCCGCGGTAGGTGAACAGCTCGATGACCGTCGCGCCCTGATTGGAGCGGGCGCGCTCCTCGGCCCACTGGGTCGCGGCCCAGACGGCGAGGAAGTCGTTGCCGTCGACGCGCAGCGCGGGCAGCCCATAGCCGATGGCCTTGGAGGCGAAGGTGGTCTCCAGCCCGCCGGCGATGCCCATGAAAGAGCTGATGGCCCACTGGTTGTTGACGATGTTGAGGATCACCGGCGCGCGATAGACGGCGGCGAAGGTCAGGGCGTTGTGGAAGTCGCCCTCGGCGGTGGCGCCGTCGCCGATCCAGGTGATGGCGATCTTGTCGTCGCCCTTGTAGGCGCTGGCCATGGCCCAGCCCACGGCCTGGGGGACTTGCGTGCCGAGATTGCCGCTGATGGTGAAGAAGCCGTAGTCCTTCGCCGAATACATGATCGGCAGCTGGCGGCCCTTGATCGGGTCGGACGCGTTCGAATAGATCTGGTTCATCATGGTCGCGAGCGGATAGCCACGCGCGATCAGCAGGCCCTGTTGGCGATAGGTCGGGAAGCCCATGTCCTCGCGGGACAGGATCATGCCCTGGGCCACGGCGATGGCCTCTTCGCCCGTGCACTTCATGTAGAAGCTGGTCTTGCCCTGACGGTGGGCGCGATGCATCCGGTCGTCGAAGGCGCGGGTCAGGATCATGGCCTTGAGGCCGCGGCGCAGGGTCTCGGGGTCCAGTTTCGGATTCCACGGGCCCACCGCCTTGCCGTCATCGTCCAGCACCCGGACCAACCGGAAGGCGTGGTCGCGCATATCGAAGGGCTTCGTCGAGACCTCCGGCCGCTCGACGGCGCCGGCCGGGTCGAGCTTCAGATGGCTGAAGTCGGTGGGGTCGCCGGGCCGGCCCGAGGGCTCGGGCACGCGCAGGGAGAGGGCTTGGGTATTGGGCTTCTTCATTCCGTCCCGTCCGGTTGATCCGACCGCGTTTCCTCCGGCGCAATTAGCACGAGGCGCCAGACAAGGCTCGCTCGATTTTGACCTTGCCTTGGCGGGTTTAGCGGTATTTTATTGCGCCATAACACGATCAGGAGAAACGCCTTGGCTGACGATCTGGATCCCGTCGACGCCCGAATTCTGGACATCCTGCAGCAGGACGCCGGATTGTCGGTGGCCGAGGTGGCGGACCGGGTCGGCCTGTCGGCCTCGCCGTGCTGGCGGCGCATCAAGAGACTGGAGGATACGGGCTTCATCCGCAAGCGGGTGACGCTGCTCGACGCGACCAAGCTGGGCCTGGATTTCGAGGTCTATGCGATCGTCAAGCTGAGCCTGCCCTCGACCGAAAATCTCGACGCATTCGAGGCCGCCGTCTCGGCCTGGCCCGAGGTGGTGCAGTGCGCCACCATCACCGGACGCGAGGACTATGTGCTGCGGATCATCACCTCGGACATGCACGCCTTCGACCAGTTCCTGCGGCTGAAGCTGCTCAGTCTCGGCATCGTCTCGGACTGCGAGAGCCATATCGTCACCCGCGGGGTGAAGAATGTGACCGCCCTGCCGCTCGGCATCATCACACCCCACCTCGCCTGAGCCACATTACCAATCCTTGAGTTGGCGGCCCTCGTCGACCGTCGGATGGTCGCAGCGAGCCTTGGGGAGGATCGTCATGCGCCTTGGAACCGTCATCACGCTGGCCGGACTGCTGGCCCTTCCCGCTGCCAGTGCGGCGGCGCGGCAGGATCCGGCGCGCGTCGCTGCGTCTGCGGAAACCGACGTTCAGGCCTTCCGTCCTGCGGGCCGAGGCCGTCGCGGCCGCCGGAGCCAATGACCTGGCCAGGGAGCGACTTCGCCCAGGACGGCGCGCCGCCGGCGATCCCCATTCCGGCCGTGATCAGCCGTCTGCCGCTCTAGGTCATTCCCGCCATTGCAACCTCCGGGCCTTGGGGCGATGCTCGCCACACAGGGAGATTCACAGCATGATCGAGATGGTGATCGACGCTCGCCGCAAGGACCTCGGCGGCTTCGATGTTGGACGGATTCTGCCCTTCCATGCCCGGCGCATGGTCGGCCCCTTCATCTTCCTCGACCAGATGGGGCCCGCCGAGTTCGCTCCCGGTTCCGAGGCGATCAACGTCCGCCCCCACCCGCACATCGGCCTGTCGACCCTGACCTATCTGTTCGAGGGCGAGATCATCCATCGGGACAGCACCGGCGCCACCCAGGCGATCCGCCCCGGCGAGGTCAACTGGATGACGGCCGGCAAGGGCATCGTCCATTCGGAGCGGACCACGCCGACCAAGCGGGCCGAGGGTGGTCCGATGCACGGGATGCAGGCCTGGATCGCCCTGCCCGGCGAGAGCGAGGATTGCGATCCGGCCTTCCAGCACTACGCCGGACCCGATCTGCCGGCCTATGAGAATGCGGGCCTGTTCGCGCGGCTGGTGGCGGGCGAGGCCTACGGCGCCTCGGCCCGGGTCAAGACCGCCTCGCCCCTGTTCTATGTCCATTGGGAACTGGCCGAGGGCGTCCGCACGGCCCCGCCCCCGGGCAAGGGCGCCGGCGGCTATTCGGAGCGGGCTCTCTATGTCGCCAGGGGCGAGATCGAGGTTGGCGACCGAACCTTCCACGAGGGTCAGATGATCGTCCTGGAACCGGCGGCCGAACCGACCATCAAGGCGATCCGGCCCTCGACCGTCATGGTGCTGGGCGGCGAGCCGATCGGGCCGCGTGTGATCTGGTGGAATTTCGTCTCTTCGTCCCAGGCGAAGATCGATGCGGCCAAGGCCGACTGGAAGGCCGGACGCATGGCCCTCCCCGTCGAGGACGACGTCGAATTCATCCCCCTTCCCGACGCGCCCTCGACGCCCGAGCCGGCCCCGTCCGGGGTCAAGCCGGAACCGACGCATCCGGTCTGAGAAGGGCTCGCAGCCCGTTTCTACCGCCCGATAGCCTTCAGGTAACTGTCGCCATTTCATACATGAAGTCGATGAAGCCCAACGTCGCGGCCTCGATCCCCGCCACGGCCGGATTGATCGAATCGACGACGATATATTCGTTGGGAGCATGGGCGCCGCTGCCATGGCCGAGACCGAACTGTCCGGCCGGAAGGTTGACCGGCGCATCGGTGAAGACACAGCCGGGCCAGGATCCGGCAAGGCGGGGATACAGGGTGTGATGGATGCTGGCACGGCTGTACACCGCCTGCTGGGCGCGGATGATCCGGGCGTCCTCAGCAGTCTGGGTCGGATTGTAGCCGCCGGTAAAATTGATCTCGACGTCGGAGAAACCCCTTGAGTCCAGGTGCCTCCGCAGCTTGGCCAGACAGTCCTCGACCGTCTGATCGGGCACCAGGCGGAAGTCCAGCTTGGCGACGCCGCGACCGGGCAAAACGGTCTTGCCGCCCTGGCCAGTGTAGCCCGACACCAGCCCCTCGATATTGACCGTGGGCTGGGACGCCAGCCGCACCAACGATTGTTCCCACGGCAGGTCGTCGATCCAGACCTTGACCCCGAGAGCGCGCATGGCGTCAGCCTCGCTGCCCGCGGCGGCGGCGGCGGAGATCAGCTCGCGCTGACGCGGGGTCAGGTCGCGGACATGTTCAAACCAGCCGTCGATGGTCGAGGTATTGCCGTCGGCCGTCACCAGTGACGACAGGGCGGCGACCAACCGCCAGGCCGGGGAATCGACATTGGCTTTCTGACTGGAATGAATGTCGCCCGTCGGCCCACGCCCCCAACGCTCTCCCGACACGACCAGTTCGCACTCGATGATGCCCTTGGCCCCCAGATTGATCTGGACAGCCCCCGAGCTCGGCGACTGCCACGCGGTCGGGATGAAGACGCCTTCACAGCGTCTCAGCGCGGCCAGGATATCGGGCCTTGTAACGACCTGACGGAAGTTCGGCGATCCGATCTCCTCCTCACCTTCGCAGACCAGAACCAGATTGACCGGCGGCGTCCTTCCGGCGGCGCGCAGGGCATGCAGGGCAGCGAGGAAATTGGCCTCTGGTCCCTTCTGGTTGATAGCGCCGCGCCCGACGATCACACGGCCGAAGCCGGGTTTGTCGATCAGGGCGGCCTCCAGCGGCGGCGATGACCATTCGGCCGGGTCGTACTGTTTGACGTCGTACATGAAATAGACGCCCAGCGTTCGCGGCGCACCAACGTCCATGACGCCGAAAACACCCGGATGGCCGTCGGTCGGGACCTTTTCGACCCCCGTGAATCCGGCGTCGCGGGCCAGGGCCATCATGTAGTCGGCGCCGGCCTCCATATCCCGGTTCTCGGCCGCGATGGCCGGCCGGCGAATCCACTCCTGGATGCGGGCGATCGCGGCGGCCTTGCCCTCGGCCACGGCGGCCGTGAGCGCGGGCAGGTCGCCGGACTGAGCCAGCGCGGGGCCGGGCCTGAAGACGAGGCCGGCTGCGCCCAGGGCGGCCGCGCCGGTCAGCAACGCGCGGCGGTCGAGGTCGCCGGTGCAGAGGGTGGGGACCATGGCTTACGCTCCTGTTGTTTCCCGGACCGACTAGACCGAAGCGAACCGGCCGCGTCCAGAGTGGCGGACGCAGGATCAGGCGGCCAAATCGCCGCCTCTCAATCCGGCCAGAAACTCCAACAGCAGGCGGTTAACCTCCTCGGCCCGTTCCTGCTGGATCCAGTGACCGGCGCCGGGGATCACGACCTGCATCCGCAGGTCGGGCGCCTGTTCCTTCAGCCCCGCCTCATGCTGGCCTGAGTAGTTCCGCACAGGATCGCGTTCCCCGACCACGAAGGCGGCGGGCACGGTGATTCGGGCGTCCTGCAGATGCGCCGTCATCGACCAGTTGCGGTCGAGGTTGCGGTACCAGTCGAGCGGACCTTTGAAGCCGCCGGCGGCGAAGGCGTCGACATACTCAGCGAAATGGGCCGGGCTCATCCACGGCGGCAGGGTCGCGTCATCGGGGACGGTGGAGATGAAGCTCTCGCCCTCGGGAATGAAGCCGGTCGACTGGCGGCCGTCGGGCGTGGCTCCGTCGTAGCAGTAGAAGGCCTTGCGCAGGGCCGTCGCGGGATCGGCGTCGAAGACCTCATGGGCGTCGTCGGCCTGGAAGCGGCTGATGTAGAGGTCGCCCTTGCCCAGGCGTCTGGAGATCGCCGCCATGGCCGCGGTCGGCGGGCCTTTCGGCCGCCTCGGCTGGAACGGCACCGACAGGCCGAAAACGGCGCGGAACAGGTCGGGCCGCGTCAGGGCGCAGTGCCAGGCCA
Organism: Brevundimonas sp.; assembly: GCF_051860745.1. Lineage (GTDB taxonomy): Bacteria > Pseudomonadota > Alphaproteobacteria > Caulobacterales > Caulobacteraceae > Brevundimonas. Next base: position 58,095 of record NZ_JBHYDN010000012.1, on the reverse strand, counting down.
CCGGCGCGCCCCAGTCATGGCCGACGACGACGCACGACGTCTCGCCGAGCGCCTGGACCAGGTCGACCAGGTCGCCGACCAGGTGGAGGATGGAATAGGCGTCGCGCGCCTCCGGTTTATCGGTCCCGCCGTAGCCGCGCATGTCCGGGGCGACCGCGTGGAAGCCGGCGTCGGCGAGGGCCTGAACCTGAGCCCGCCAGCTGATTCCGAGTTCGGGGAAGCCGTGGATGAGCAGGACCAGAGGACCGCTGCCGGCCTCGAGGATTTGCTGTTTCAGGCCGTCTGTCTGGATCGTGCGCGACTGCATCAATTTCTTATCCGCTCATCCCGGCGAAAGCCGGGACCCAGTGCTTTGGGCGACGATCGCATGCCAATGAGACACGGACAGATCGTCCTGAAACGCAAGCGCCAAGCTGGACAGAACCGTGTCCCGGCTTTCGCCGGGATGAGCGGAGAGTGGTTGGGTACTAGAGGGTCACGCCCGTGGTCCGCATGATCTCGGCCCGCAGTTCGGGCATGCCGTCGCCCTTCTCGGCCGAGGTGACGATGACCGCCGGATAGGCGGCGCCGCGTTTGGAAACGCCCTTCAGAGTCGCTTCCTGAACCTTCTCGGCCTCGCCCTTCTTGAGCTTGTCGGCCTTGGTCAGAATGATCTGGTAGCTGACGGCGGCGAGGTCGAGGGCGTCCAGCGCCTCGTCATCGACCTTCTTCAGGCCGTGGCGGGCGTCGATCAGCAGATAGACGCGTTTCAACGTCACCCGGCCGCGCAGATAGTCGCGGCCGAGGTCCTGGAACTTCTTCACCGTTGACTTCGAGGCCTTGGCCCAGCCGTAGCCCGGCAGATCGACCAGCCGCATCTTGCCGTCGAGGTCGAAGAAATTAACCTCGCGCGTCCGGCCCGGCTCGTTGGAGGCGCGGGCCAGTTTGTGCATGCCGACCAGACCGTTGATCAGGCTGGACTTGCCGACATTCGACCGGCCGGCGAAGGCGACCTCGGGCAGATCCGGATCGGGAAGTTGCTCGATCTTGGCGCAGCCCATGACGAAGGTCGCGGGGCGCGCGAACAGGATACGTCCCTGCTCCAGTTCTTCCGCAGTGAACTCGTCCAACTCAGGCCTTCGCCTTCCTGATCCGCTCGATGAAGGTGTCGATCGGGTTCTCGGCCTTCAGGCGGTGCATGATCACATACTGCTGGATGATGGTCAGGATGTTGGACCAGGCCCAATAGATCAGCAGACCCGCCGGGAAGGTGGCCATGATGAAGGTGAAGACGATCGGCATGAACTGGAAGATGCGGCGCTGCATCGGATCGGGCGCCGGCGGGCTCATCGCCATCTGCAGCCACATGGTCAGGCCGTAGAAGATGGCCAGGATGCTGAGGGCGAAGGTGCCAGCCAGATAGGTCCCGATCAGGGGCGTCGAGGACGGGTCCCACGGAATCAGGCCGAACAGGTTCCAGATGGTCGAGGGGTCGGGCGCCGACAGGTCGCGGATCCAGCCGAAGAAGGGCTCGTGCCGCATCTCGATGGTCACGAACAGCATCTTGTAGACGGCGTAGAAGACCGGGATCTGCAGCAGCAGGGGCAGGCAGCCCGCCAGCGGATTGATCTTCTCCTTCTGATACAGCGCCATCAGCTCCTGCTGCTGTTTCGCCGGATCGTCGGGGTGCTTCTTCTTCAGCTCCTCCATCTTGGGCTGGAGGGTCCGCATCTTGGACATGCTCTCGTAGCTCTTGTTGGCCAGCGGGAACATGATCAGGCGGACGGTCAGGGTCAGGCCCAGGATGGCGAGGCCGAAATTGCCGAACCAGCCGTAGAACAACTCGACCAGCCAGAAGATCGGGCGGGTCAGGAAGAACAGGAAGCCCCAGTCGATGGCGTAGACGAAGCGCGGCAGGTCGAGGCTGGTCTCATAGCCGGCCAGGATTTCGTTGCGCTTGGCGCCGGCGAACAGGCGCTGGGTCTCGGTGATCTGGCGACCCGGCGCGATGGTGTGCGCCTCGCCCAGCATGGTGGCCGAATGGATGTCCGCATTGGGGGTTTCGGTGACCCGGAAGGCGGCCTCGATCTGCTCGTCCTGCTGAGGGATCAGGGCGGCCAGCCAGTATTTGTCGGTGATGCCCATCCAGCCGCCGGTCGAGCTGTGCTCCTGCACCGGTTTCTTGACCCAGGCTTTATATTTGAGCTGCTGGGTCGTGTATTTGCCGTCGGCGCCGAAGGTGCCGATGCCGCCTTCGTGCAGGATCTGGTTGTTGCCGAGGGTGTTCGGCACGCCCTGACGCTCGATCCGGCCCCAGGGCGCGATGGTGATCGGCTGGGCGCTGAAGTTGGCGACGGTGTCGGTGATGGTGAACAGATACTGGGCGTCGATGGCGATGCGGCGCGTGAAGCGCAGACCCGCGCCGTTGTCCCAGGTCAGGGTGACGGGCGTGGTCGGCGTCAGGGTCGCGCCCTGGGTCAGACGCCACGGCGTCATCGGACCGGGCACGCCGCCCGGGACGTTCGGCCCGTTCCAGCCGAACTGGGCCTGATAGGCATGACGCATGCCCTCAGGGCGGAACAGTTCGACCGGCGGCGAGCCCGCCTCATTGGTTTCCTGATAGCCGGTCAGGAACAGGTCATCGATGCGCGAGCCGCGCAGCGACAGCGAACCCGTCACTGTTCCGGTCTTGATCGGCACCCGGTCGCCGCCGCGGGCCATCGCGACCGTGCGGTCGTCGGTGAAGACGGCGGCGACGGGCGATGCGCTCGTCACCAAGGCCGGACCGGCCGTGGTCTGCTCGGCTGCAGCCTGCTGGGCGGCCTTCCGCCTTGCGGCCTGGGGCTCCATCACGAAGAAGCTGTAGGCGAGCAGCATGATGCCGGCGATCACGACGAAAAGGATCGTGTTTCGGCTGTTGTCTTGAGGAGGCATGAAAATCAGGAATCCTGGCCGGCGGGCGCGGGTTGGGAAGGCGCGGACTTGGGCGCCGGTCGCGGGGTCGCGAGCCTTGTAAGCGCCGATTTCACATCGTCAAGCAAACGGTCCCAGGGACGGTCCGCCGTGCCCATGCGGGCGATGAAGACATAGTCGCTGCCGGGGACCGCCAACAGGGGCGCAGCAGCGCGGGCGGCTTCTCTCAAACGGCGTTTGGCGCGATTGCGGATGACGGCGTTTCCGACCTTGCGCGTGGCGGTGAAGCCCAGCCGCACGGTCTGGACGCCGTCCCGGCGATCCAGCCGCTGCACCACCACCGCGCCGCGGGCCTCTGAAACGCCCTTCGCGGCCGCCAGAAACTGGGGCCGCGAAGTCAGGCGTTCGATTTTGAAAGGGTCGCTCATTATTCCTCCCCCGTTGGGGGAGGGGGACCGCGAAGCGGTGGAGGGGGCGAATCCCATCCACAGACTTTCGGGTCCGGCCCCCTCCACCATGCTTCGCATGGTCCCCCTCCCCCGACGGGGGAGGACTGGAAAAGACTAGGCCGTCAGGCGCTTGCGGCCCTTGGCGCGACGCCGCGCAACAATCTTCTGTCCGTTCTTGGTGGCCATCCGCGAACGGAAGCCGTGACGGCGCTTGCGCACGAGTCGCGACGGCTGATAGGTCCGCTTCACGTTCGGCTCCTGGGACTGAAAACAAAAAGGCGGCGGAAAGCGTCCGTCGCGGGAAGGGCGGGCGTATAAGCGGCAGGGCCCGCGGTGTCAACGCCGACGGCCCCTCTGCGGAGAGACAATGGACCGGATCAAACGCTTTCTGCCCCTGATTTTGCTGGCCGGCGTCATCGCCCTGATCTTCGCCATGGGCTGGAACCGGTACCTCTCGCTGGACACCATCCGCGATCACGGCGCGGAATTCCACGCCTTCAAGGACGCCAACTACCTTCTGTGCCTGCTGATCCTGATGGCGGTGTTCGCCATCCTGACCGCCAGCGTGGTGCCGGGCGTCTTTTTCGTCACCATCACCGCCGGCTATCTGTTCGGCCCCTGGGTCGGCGGAATCTCGACCTCGATCGCCGCCACCGTGGGCGCCCTGATCGTCTATGCCGTGGCCCGCTCGGCGCTCGGGGAGGCCTTGAGGAAAAAGGCCGAACGCGACCAGGGCCTGATGCAGAAGGTCTGTCAGGCCATCGACAAGGATACGTTCTGGTATGTCCTGGCCTCGCGCCTCGCCGTGGTCGTGCCCTTCCATATGATCAATGTGGCGGCGGGGATCATGGCGGTGCGGTTGCCGCCCTATACGGTCGCCACGGTCATCGGCCTGCTGCCGGCCCACATCATCTACTGCTGGATCGGATCGCGGCTGAACCAGCTGCTGACGACCAACCCCAACCCCGACTTCCAGGCCCTGTTCGGCCAGTTCTGGGCCCCGATGGCGGGCGTTTTCGTCCTGGCGGTGGTGCTGCCCTTCGGGTTGAAGAGCCTGCAGAAGGCTCTGGGCCGAAAGGCTTCTGCATGAACGGCGCAGCTTTTGGCCCAAGCCTTGCGTTAAGCCCGGGATGAACCGGTTCCGGCCCCTTCTTGGCGCCCTTCGAAGGGGGCTGCGCGTGCCCGCTGACTGGCGCGAGCGGCTGAAAATCCATGCCCCCGACGCCCTCGCCTGGCGGCTGCTGCTGCTGACCTTCATCTTCACCGTGGTGGTCGAGATCCTGATCATCGTCCCCAGCGCGGCCAGCTTCCACGAGCGCTGGTTGCTGGACCGGTTGCAGTCCGCGGAACTGGCCTCGGTCGGGGTCGAGGCCCTGCCCTATTCGGCGGTCGAGGACGACGCCGCTGAACAGCTGCTGGCCATCGGCGGCGTGCAGGCGGTGGTGGTCGGCGACCAGGGCGTGCGTCGGCTCCTGCTGCAGGCCCCCAACCTGCCCCGGACGCCGGACCTGATCGACCTGCGCCAGAGCCGGCCGGTGACCCGGATCGCCGATCCCTGGCGCACCCTGTTCGGCCACCCTGATCGGTCCATTCGGGTTCAGGCCCGGCCGCGCTACCGCTCCGGCGACTTCATCGAGATTCTGGCGCCCGCCGAACCGCTCAAAGCCGAGCTGGGCGCCTTCCTCGTCAACAGCCTGCTGATGTCGCTGCTGATCTCGCTGGTGGCCGGGGGACTGCTGTACGGCGCTCTGGCCTTCCTGGTGCTGCAGCCGCTGCGGCGGGTGACCCGCTCGATCGAGCATTTCGCCCTCGACCCCGAGACCGAGGGCGACCCGCCCAGTGATCGGCACGACGAGATCGGCCGGGTCGAGCGTGAGCTGGCCCGGATGCAGGAGGAGGTGCGCGTCTCCCTGCGCTCCCGCGCCCGTCTGGTCGCGCTGGGTGAGGCGGTGGCCAAGATCAATCACGACCTGCGCAATATGCTGACCTCGGCGCAGCTTGCATCCGAGAGGTTGGCCGACTCGCCCGACCCAGAGGTCGCCCGCGTCCTGCCGCGGCTGGAACGGGCGCTGGGCCGCGCCGCCGCCCTGTCGCGCAATGTGCTGGAGTACGGCAAGAGCGAGGAGCCTCCGCCCCAGCGGGTCCGCATCCCGCTGGCCCCCGCCATCGCAGCGGCGGCCGAGGACGCCGGGCTGACGGCGGAGGGCGTCCGCCTAACCAAATCCATTCCGGCGCGCCTGAGCGTCCACGCGGACTCTGACCAGTTGCACCGCGTGCTGGTCAATCTGATGCGCAACGCCCGTCAGGCGATCGAGAGCGACACCACCCGCCGCACGGGCCGCAGGGGCGTGGTCCACGTCACCGTCTCGACCGAGAAGGGCGACTGCATCATCCAGATCGCCGACGACGGCCCCGGCATTTCGCCGCGCCTGTCGGAAAGCCTGTTCGAGCCCTTCGTCAGCGGCCGGGCCTCGGATGGGGCCGGACTGGGCCTGGCTATCTCGCGCGAACTGGCCGCCAGTCACGGCGGCGCCCTGACCCTGGTCGAGACCGGGCCGACCGGCACGACCTTCGCCCTGCGCCTGCCACAGTGAAGGGACCAAATCGCGCGACCGGCGTTATCACTGGCGTATCCCGACGAAGCCGCCCAGCTTCGCCGCATGCTTTTCTGTTCAGGAGGCCCTGCATGACCCGTTTCACCCTCGCCGCCGTGACCGCCCTGCTGCTGGCCGCCGCCCCCGTCGTCGCCCAGACGACCCCGCCCCAGGCTCCGATCCAGAGGACGACGCCTCAGCAGACCACCGCGCCCGCAGCGCCGGCCACCAGCCCGACGCCCGGCTCCGAGGAATGGCTGCGGCTGCGCGGCGAGAGCTACAGCGCTGCGCCAGAGGCTGAGCAGGACCCCACCGAGGTCGCCGAGACGATTCGGCTGAACGCCGGGATCACCGCCCGCAACGAAGCCGCCGAGCGCCGCGAGACCGAAGGAGCCGCCGCCTGGCAAGCCGAGGACGCCCGCTGGCGCGCCGAAGTCGCGCGTCTTGAAACCCAGCGCGCCCAGTGGGAGGCAGACGCCGCCGCCGCCGAGGCCGCCCGCCTCCGGTACGAGCGCGAACGCGCCGCCTGGGCGGCCGAAGTCGCCGCTTGCAAACGCTCGCCCCGGTCCTGCGTGACCCGCACGCCGGGATACTGAGACCGGGCCTGTAATCCCCGAAGCTGACGCGTCGTAGGCGCGGTCAGCGGCGTTGCGCCCCGCCCATGGTCATGAGACCGTCGGGCGCGAACCGCGTAGCTTGGGGATGACCATGACCGACATCGCCGGCGAGCCTTCGACCGAACCACCCAAGCCCCACGCGGACCGCCCCCTGTCACGTGGTCGGACCGACACGTGGCGGCATCCCGCCTGGGTCAGGCTCGCGCACTGGCTGAACGTCGCCGCCGTCGTGGTGCTGATCATGAGCGGACTCAACATCCTGCTGGCCCATCCGCATCTGTACTGGGGCGTCCGCTCGACCTTCGCCGACCCCTGGCTGAGCACCCCGACCCCGCCGGACTGGCTGCTGATCCCGCAAGGCCGCAATCTGGCCGAGGCGCGCAACTGGCATTTCCTGTTCGCCTGGATCTTCGTCCTGAACGGTTTGGCCTATCTGCTGCTGGGCCTGATCACCCGCCGCTTCGGCCGCCGTATGTGGCCGACCCCCGCGGACCTGAAGGGCTTCGGCCCCGCGGTGGTGGAGCATGCCCGGTTTCACTTTCCGACCGACGATCACGCGCGGGCCTATAATGTCATCCAGAAGCTGACCTATCTGGCCATGATCCTGATCGTCCTGCCGATGATGCTGATTACCGGCCTGTCGATGTCGCCCGGCTTCAACGCGGTGGGCGGAGTGCTGCTGGATCTCATGGGCGGGCGGCAGTCGGCGCGGACGCTGCATTTCATCTCGGCGGGGCTGATCGTCGGCTTCATCGTCATCCATGTCGGTCTGGTGATCTGGACCGGCCTGTTTAACAATATGCGGTCGATGTTCACCGGCTGGTTCGTGATCGAGCCGCCGGGTTCCACGGCCGGGCCAAAGCTCCGGCGCAAACCGCCGGCCGATGCCGGAGATGCGTCATGAACCGCCGCCGCTGGTTGACCGGCGCTGTCGCCACGGCCGCGACCGCCCTCCTTTCGGCCTGTGGTCAGGCCGGGACCAGTCTGGCCGAACAGGCGCGTCGGATGGGCGAGGGTCTGACCCGCCGGACGCAACGCCTGCTGATCCCCCGCGACGCCCTGGCCCCGACCTACAGCCGCGCCGAAATCTCACCCGACTTCAAACCCAATGGGTCCATCAGCCCGGCGGCCGCCGACTACAAGGCGCTCAAGGCCGATGGCTTCGGCGGCTATCGGCTGGTCATCGACGGTCTGGTTGAGCGGCCCCTGTCGCTGAGTCTGGCGGAGCTGCGCACCCGCCCGTCGCAGAGCCAGATCACCAAGCATGACTGCGTCGAGGGCTGGACCTCGATCGGGGAATGGACCGGCGTGCGGCTGGAGACCCTGCTGGACGAGGCCGGGTTGAGGCCCGAGGCGCGCTACATCGTCTTTCACTGTTTCGACGCCCTGACCCAGACCGAGGACGGGGACCGCTACTATGAGAGCATCGACCTGATCGACGCCCGGCACCCGCAGACCATCCTCGCCTGGGCCATGAACGGCGAGACCCTGCCGGTCCCGCACGGCGCGCCGCTGCGGCTGAGAGTCGAACGCCAGCTGGGCTACAAGCACGCCAAATACATCAGGCGGATCGAGGCGGTCGAAAGCTTCGCCCACATCGGCGGCGGCAAGGGCGGCTATTGGGAAGACCGGGGGTACGAGTGGTACGCGGGCATCTGAAAGTCTCCTACCCATGCAATGGGGAGGGGGACCGCAAAGCGGTGGAGGGGCCCTGGTCGCGAACCAACTGTTCCGAGGCTACCAACCCCTCCGTCTCGTCGCTGCGGTCCGATCCACCTCCCCATCGCTTCGCGACAGGGAGGAGACGTCACGCCTCCGCGCCTTCGGCCCGCTTCTTCATCATGGCGTCGAAACTGCCCCAGACGCCCTCGGTCCCGTGCCAGGCGCCGGTAGTGGCGGCCTTGGAGTATTCGGTGGCGCGGGCCTCGAAGAAATTGGCGTGCTCGACGCCCGACAGCAGCGACTGCAGCCACGGCAGCGGGTTTTCCTTGACGCCGTAAACCTCGGGCAGATGCAGCTGGCGCAGACGCCAGTCGGCGATGAAGCGGATGTATTGCTTGATGTCGTCCGGGGTCATGCCGTCGACCGCCCCCATCTCGAAGGCGAGGTCGATGAAGCGATCCTCCATCTCGACCACGGTCTTGCAGCAGTCGATGATGTCGGCGGCGACCTCGGGGGTGACCGCGCCCGTCTCCTTGTTGAAGGCGTGGTACAGTTTGATGATCCCGTCGCAGTGCAGGCTCTCGTCGCGAACGGACCAGCTGATGATCTGGCCCATGCCCTTCATCTTGTTCTGGCGCGGGAAATTCATCAGCATCGCGAACGAGGCGAACAGCTGCAGCCCCTCGGTGAAGCCGCCGAACATGGCAAGGGTGCGGGCGATGTCGCCGTTGGTCTCGACCCCGAACTTGCCCATGAAGTCATGCTTGTCGCGCATGGCCTCGTATTCCATGAAGGCCCCGAACTCGCTCTCGGGCATGCCGATTGTCTCGAGCAGCAGGGCGTAGGCGGCGATGTGGATGGTCTCCATGTTGGCGAAGGACGCCAGCATCATCTTGACCTCGGTCGGTTTGAACACCCGACCGTAGCGCTCCATGTAGTTGTCTTGGACCTCGATGTCGGCCTGGGTGAAGAAGCGGAATATCTGGGTTAGCAGATTGCGCTCGGACGGCGTCAGATTGGCCGCCCAGTCCTTGCAGTCCTCGCCCAGCGGCACCTCTTCGGGCATCCAGTGGACCTGCTGCTGCTTCTTCCACATGTCGAAGGCCCACGGGTAGCGGAACGGCTTGTAGGCCGCCGAGGCGGTGAGGAGGCCGGGCGTGGTGGGCTTGATCGAGACGTGCGCGTTCATCGGGTACAGGGCTCTGAAGGCGAATCCGGGATTGAGAATTCACCATGCGGGCGGACGGCCCCGGCGCCAAGCCGAAATGCGGCTATATTGCGATCACTTTTTGCGCGACCGCTACATGTGGTAGGTCGACCGCAGGTCTCTGGGGATGCGGTTGGGGACAAGCCCAAGCGCTCCCTATGGCGGTCCGGGCAGGTCTTGGGCGCGGAGGGGCGGGCGAAGCGTTAGCCTGACCGCCGGAAGAGGAGACATCCATGACCTACACTGTCTATGGCGCCATGGGATCGGGCTCGGTCCCGGTCGAGGCGGCCCTGACCCTGATCGGCGCCCCGTACACAGTGATCGAAGCCGTCACCTGGGAGGGCGAGGCCGAGCGCGACAAGGTCGCCCCGGTCAATCCGATGCGGCAGATCCCGGCCCTGATCACCCCCGCCGGCGAGACCATCACCGAGAGCGCCGCCATCCTGATCTGGCTGGCCGAACAGCATCCCGAGGCAGCGCTGGCGCCCGAACCATGCGACCCGCGGCGGGCGCAGTTCCTGCGCTGGATGACCTTCGTCCCGGCGGCCGTCTATTCGATGTTCTGGGTGCGGGACGAGCCGTCGCGACTGGCCGGAGACGATCCGGCCGCCCAGGAAACGATCAAGGTCCGCACCGCCGAACGCATCGCCGACTGCTGGGCGGCGATGGAAAGCCAGATCACGCCGGGGCGTTTCCTTCTTGGCGCAGAGCTGACGGTGCTGGACCTGTATGTCTCGGTGGCCAGCCGCTGGACGCCGCATCGCAAGCGATTCCATGAGGTCGCCCCGCGCATGGGCGAGGTCATGCGGCGCGTCGACGCCCTGCCCGAACTGACGACCTTCTGGGCCGAACGGTTTCCGCTGGTGGGTCGATACGGCAGCTAGAACGTCAGGCCGCCTCGGACTCGAGGGTCACGCGGGCGGCCGGGAGGTCGCCGGACAGGGCCCGGTTCACCATCGACAGCAGACCGGCCTGGTTGATCGGCTTGGCCATGTGGGCGTTCATGCCGGCGGCGAGGCACCGGGTCACATCCTCGGGCATGGCGTCAGCGGTCATGGCCACAATGGACAGAATCTCGCCCGCATCCGGCATGGCCCGGATGCGGCGCGTCGCCTCCAGTCCGTCCATGACCGGCATTCGCACATCCATCAGCACAAGATCGAAGGGCCGTTCCGCCACGGCGTCGAGCGCCTGCTGGCCGTCGCAAACCTCCACCACCTCGCAGCCGAAGGCCTCCAGCATGATCCGGGCGACCTCGCGATTGACCGGGTGATCGTCGACAACCAGCACGCAGGGAACGCGGCTGGAATCCTCGACCGGGGCCGCGACGGTCTCCTCCGGACGAATATCCTCGACGGCGTCGGCGACGCGCTCGAAAGGCAGGTGCAGGATGAAGGTCGAGCCCTCGCCGACACGACTGTCGACGTCGATCCGCCCGCCCATGCGCCGCACATGGCGCGCGGCGAGAGCCAGACCCAGGCCCACGCCGGAGTGATTGCGGCGGATCGAGGCGTCGCCCTGGGCGAAGGCCTCGAACAGGTCCGGAAGTACCGACGGCTCGATGCCGCAGCCGGTGTCCGAGACCCGGATGCAGACGCCGTCGCCGGCGCGATCCAGCCGCACCACAACCTCGCCGCGTTCGGTGAATTTGACCGCATTGGCGACCAGGGGATGCAGGGCCTGGCGGAGCGCGCGCCTGTCAGCGGTGAAGCGGGCCTGGGCCGGTAGCCGGTCGTCGATGCTCAGTGTCAGCCCACGCGCCTCGGCGGCGGCGAGGCTGGGCGCGACAGTCTCGCGGGCCACGGCGGCAAGGTCGAGCGGCTCATTCGTCAGAGTGTCGTCGCCGCGCGCGAAATCGAGGATGTCCTCGACCAGCATCAACAGGCCGTCGCTGGATTCACGGATCTGGCGCGCCTGACGTACGGCCTCGGCGTCGAGGCCCGGACGTCCGGCCAGAACATCGGCGAAGCCGGCGACGCCGTTCAGGGGCGTGCGCATCTCGTGGCTCATCATGGCCAGGAAGCGGGAGCGGGCGGCGGCCGCGTCCTCTGCCTTCCGCCGGGCCTCCTGGGCCGCGAGGGTCCGGGCGCGCAGACGGGTTTCCAGCCGGCGGCGTTCCGTCATCACCGTCGAAATCGGCAGGACGGTGGCGACCATGGCCAGAAGGTACAGATTATAGATACCCAGCCGGCGCAGCATGGGCGAGACCGCCTCCAGACCCGGAACCTCGGCCAGTCGGGTCAGATGCACGGGGCCGTGTCCGGTCAGTGTCGCCACGCCGGTGATGGCGGCCAGCAGGATGAGCGCCATCGCGGTCTTGGTCGGCGACAGCCGCAGACTAATCAGCAGCATGGGCGGGAAGGTCAGGTAGGCGACGGACAGGTCGTTCTGCCAGAAGACGACCGTCGTCACGACCAGCATCAGCGCGAACAGGCTGATGGCCTCAGGCCCGCGCGCGCGGGTCATGCCCTCGAACCGGTGCGCCCGGGCGATCAGCAGCATGATCGGCGTAACCAGCAGCAGGCCCAGAAGCTCGACGACAAAGAAGGAATAGATGTTGAATACGGCGGCGGTGCTGAGAGCGGTCTCACGAACCAGCATCACGAGGCCGAAACCGATGGCGGCTGTCATGGCCACCGCGGGAACCGCGGAGTAGCCGGCGAAGGCCAGCAGCCGCTTCGGACGGCGCATGTCGAGCGCCGCGCCGCAGACCCGCCGGGCCAGAAAGGCGCACAGGAAAGCCTCGCCCATATTCATGAGCGCGTTCAGCCAGAGAAGCATGCCGACGTCGCCGCGGATGACATTGCTGAACAGATTGATGGTGAAACAGGCGATCAACACAGCTACAGCGGGCCGGCGATGCAGTTGCAGCAGGGCTGCGGCGAGGATGCCGTTCGACAGCCAGACGGCGATCGCGTCGAAGGTCGCCACGCTCCAGTGGCCGGTCAGCTGCGAAGCGGCAAACAGCAACACATAGACCCAGGCTGGCGGGCCTGCGATGCGGCCTGCCTCATGCCTGAAAAGACGCCAATGACCCCGCAACCGGCTTCCTCCGGCCATACTCAATCAGGGGAGCGTTAAGGTGAAGGCGTAAACAAATCGGGCGCCTTGATGCCTGTTTCGCGAGTGCAGTGTTTCAAGTCTGAAACGCTTCACGCGGCCGGAACCTGCGCCAGACCGCCCAGATCAGCAGCGCCGTCGCCACGCCGAGCGCGTCGGCGAGAAGATCGCCCCAGCTGGGATCACGGCCGACATAGCGCTGCACCACCTCAACCGCCGCCCCGAGGGCGATCGCCAGCAGCGCCGCCCAGGTCCGCGGCAGGCGCCGGAAGAGCACGCCGAGGCTCCAGAGGATCAGACCGAAGGCGATGAAATGAGCCGCCTTGTCCCAGATCAGCTGTTCCTCAATGGTCCCGCCGGGCGACAGCAACAGGCCCATCAGGACAAGGAGCACGACGGCGCCGACGAAACGAAGGAAGGTACGCATACGATTCAGGGCTTTCCGGGGAGGAGTCGCTTCTATCAGCCCGCGAGCAGGACCCAAACCCCGGTCGCCGCGAAACCCGCCGCCGCCGCCAGACGAATCCAGCCCAGCGGCAGACGTTTCGCCGCCGTCTCGCCCAGCAGGACGGCCGGGCCGTTCACCAGCATCATGCCCAGGGTCGAGCCGGCCACCACAAGCGGCAGGTTCTGGAACTGTGCGGCCAGCATGGCCGTCGCGACCTGGGTCTTGTCGCCCATCTCGATCACGAAGAAAGCGGCGGTCGTGGTCCAGAAGACGCCGGCGAAGGTCTTCTCAGTCTGGTCCGGCGCCTCGTCGAACCGGTCCGGAATCAGGGCCCATAGCGCGAAGCCGAGGAAGGCGAGGCCCACGCCCCAGCGCACCCAGTCGCCGTCCATAAAGCGCGCCAGCACCGAGCCGGCCAGTGCGGCGAAGGCGTGGTTGGCCAGGGTCGCCACGAATATGCCCAGCAGGATCGGCAGGGGCCGCCGCCACGCCGCGGCGAGCATGATGGCCAGCAGCATGGTCTTGTCGCCGATCTCCGCGATGGAGACGAGGCCGGTCGAGATCAGAAAGGCGTCCAACACATCATCGTTCGCGGGGCGGCGGCGGACAGACCATCGGCGTCGCAGCCGGGCCCCGCGTGAAGCACCCTGCGAAGCCAACGGTCTCGCCAGTTAGTCGTCCTACGCTCGCCTCGCGGAGGCTCGCTGCTTGAGGACCGATATGGTCCGCCCTCAAGCAGCCTCGCGCCGCGCGCGAGGCGATAGGGCCACTAAAGAACGCGCCATCCTCTCCGGGCGAGAGGAAGTGTGTTGACGCGAACCCCGCTGATCGGTGCGGGCGGCTACTCCCCGATGACGGGCGGGTCTGTATCGGGGATGGGGTCGTCCGGCAAGGTCTCGTCGTGCGGACCACGGGTATGGACCGCCTGTCTGCGCTGCACCGTATAGGCGACCAGCCACAAGGCCATGGCCCAGGCCGCGCCCACGCTCCAGCCGGCCAGAACGTCGCTGGCCCAGTGCGCCCCAAGATAGACCCGGGTCAGGCCGACGATCAGGGTCAGCAGCAGGGCGACGCCGAGCACATAGGCCTTGAAGCGCCGCTGCGGGAACGCCCGGGTCAACATGACGCCGATGCTGAGATAGAAGACGGCCGACAGCAGGGCGTGGCCCGAGGGGAAGCTGGCGTTGATGGTCTCCACGGCCCGCCACGCTTCCGGGGGCCGGTCGCGCTGGAACATCGCCTTCAGCCCCTCACTCAGAACCACTCCGCCGGCCAGGCCCAAGACCAGCAACAGGGCCGACAGCCGCTTGCGCTGCAGGATCAGGAACAGCACCACGATGACGCCGAACAGGCCGAGGACCGAGATCCCTCCCAGCGACGTCAGGTCGAGGGCGGCGGTCTCAAGCCAGGGCGGACCCCAACCGTCCGCCGAACCGCCCGGCCGCAGCGCCAGCAGCACCGCCTGGTCGAAGGCCCGGCCGTCGGCCTCGGTCATGTCGTCCGCCAGTTCCACGAAGGTCATGATCCCCGCGGCCACGACGAACAGGGCGGCGAGCGCGACGATCTCGGTCCTGGCGATACGCCAGACGCGACGAGCAAACGGGACGATTTGAGAGGAGATCATCGGTCGCAAACGGTCACGCTTGTGGGACGTTCCATTCACGCGTTCGTGATGCTGGACGGGAGTCTCCTGTCACGCCCGCGTCGCGGCCTGTCCACAGGCTCATCCCCCGCCTTGAGAGCGATTCGGGCAGAAAGTGATCGTCAACCCCGTTGACGGTTGGTTAGCCATCTGCGCCCCATATGTGGGCGTGGGGAACGTCTCCAACCACTAGATGATGTGGTCGGCGACGCGGGGCTCCGCATCGATCCAGTTCAGGGCGACAGCATTATGGCCGGCGGCGAAGCGTTGAAGACAGTGGAATTCCAGCCGGTTGCAGGCGCCGATGCGGCGGCGCGTCCCCATCTTTCCGTGGTGCGCTCCCTCCAGCTCGACCGGACTCGCGACGATCTGCTGACCGACTTCGGCAAGAAGACGCTGGAGGACCGCTATCTGCTGCCCGGCGAAAGCTATCAGGACATGTTCGCCCGCGTGGCCACGGCATACGCTGACGACCACGACCACGCCCAGCGCGTCTATGACTATATGTCCAAGCTGTGGTTCATGCCCTCGACGCCGGTGCTGTCGAACGGCGGCGCCGACCGCGGTCTGCCGATCTCCTGCTTCCTCAACGCCGTGGCCGACAGCCTGGACGGCATCCAGTCGGTCTGGAACGAAAATGTCGCCCTCGCCTCGAACGGCGGCGGCATCGGCACCTACTGGGGCGGCGTCCGCTCCATCGGCGAGAAGGTCAAGGGCGCGGGCCAGACGTCCGGCATCATCCCCTTCATCCGCGTGATGGACTCACTGACGCTGGCGATCAGCCAGGGTTCGCTGCGCCGCGGCTCGGCCGCGGTCTATCTCGACGTCCACCACCCCGAGATCGAGGAGTTCCTCGAGATCCGCAAACCGTCGGGCGACTTCAACCGCAAATCCCTGAACCTGCATCACGGCATCAACATCTCGGACGCCTTCATGGAGGCCGTCCGCGACGGCCGGACGTTCGACCTGCTGTCACCCAAGGACAAGGCGGTGGTGAAAACCGTCGACGCCCGCGCCCTGTGGCAGAAGATCCTGGAGATACGCCTGCAGACCGGCGAGCCCTATCTGATCTTTTCCGACACGGTGAACCGCCAGATGCCGCAGCATCAGCGCGATCTGGGCCTGTCGGTGAAACAGTCCAACCTGTGCAGCGAGATCACCCTGCACACCGGCCGCGACCATCTGGGCGTCGACCGGACCGCGGTCTGCTGCCTGTCCTCGGTCAACGCCGAGAGCTTCCTGGAGTGGCGCGAGGAGCCGAAATTCATCGAGGACGTGATGCGCTTCCTCGACAACGTTCTGGAAGACTTCATCCGCCGCGCCCCGCCGGCCATGGCCGCAGCTGTCTACTCCGCCAGGCGCGAGCGTTCGGTCGGTCTGGGCCTGATGGGCTTCCACTCCTTCCTGCAGGCGCAGGGCGTGGCCTTCGAGTCCGCCATGGCCAAGTCTTGGAACATGCGGCTGTTCAAACATCTGCGCCGCGAGGCCGACAAGGCCAGCCGCCTGCTGGCTGAAGAAAAGGGCGCCTGCGAGGACGCGGCCGAGCGCGGCGTGATGGAGCGGTTCAGCCACAAGCTGGCCATCGCCCCGACCGCCTCGATCTCGATTATCTGCGGCGGCACCTCGGCCGGCATCGAGCCGATCCCGGCCAACATCTACACCCACAAGACCCTGTCGGGCTCGTTCGCGGTCAAGAATCCCTATCTGGAGCGGCTGCTAGGCGAGAAGGGCATCGACACCGAGGCGGTGTGGAACTCCATTCTCGAGCACGAAGGTTCGGTCCAGCACCTCGACGACCTGAACGACGACGAGAAATCGATCTACAAGACGGCCTTCGAGCTCGACCAGCGCTGGATCGTGGAGCTGTCGGCCGACCGCGCGGCGGAAATCTGCCAGGCCCAGTCGATCAACCTGTTCATCCCGGGCGACGTCAACAAATGGGACCTGCACATGCTGCACTGGTCCGCCTGGGAGAAGGGCGTGAAGTCGCTCTACTATCTGCGCTCCAAATCAGTTCAGCGCGCTGCCTTTGCGGGTGCGGAGAACAAGGTCGAGGAAGAGATCGATCCGAACCAGCCAGACCTCTTCAGCGCCGCCCGCACCGACTATGACGAGTGTCTGGCCTGTCAGTAGAGCGTCCGGGGGCGTTAGCCACGCTGTGACCCTGGAACCTCGCTATACAGCCGACGTTGGTCTGCGAGAGCAAAAGTCTGTTGGCGAGGCGACCCGCATCGTGCAGGGTCGCGATTGTTGACGGATCGGGAGGACCGTTGATGCGTATGACGGTTGTTTCGTTCGGAGTGTTGGCGACTGTGGCCCTTGCGGCCCCGGCGTTTGCCGCCGAGTCGCCGCCCGAAACGCAGGTCGCCCGGTCCGACCCCTGGGTTGTCACCCGCGAGCCTCCCACCACGGTTTCCGACCTGCTGACCCGGAACGCCCGCGAGGCACGCTTCGCCGGGTCGGACGGCCCGGCCCATGGCCCCGAAGAGGGCTGGAGCGGCTACGCGCGCCCCTCACGCGACCGGGCCTCGCCCTGGGTCGCCTCCAGCCGCGACGTCTGGTTCGAGAACAGCGCCTTTGACGACCGGCTGCGGTTGCGGACCGAAGGCCCCCTGCGCCGGGTCGACGGATCGCCCCTGCCGCCCGGACCGCTGGATCCCGCGGCCTATGAGGCCGAGCACTATGACCTGACCTACACCCGCGGCTGGACCGAAATCCTTGGCCGGACGGCGTCGGGTCTCGACGTCGCCCTGACGCCCCATGTCGGCCTCGGCGTCGGCTCGCGAGGCGGCACCACCGAGGCCGGGGCGACGCTGCGTATCGGACCCGATCTGGATCAGCTGGTGCCAGAGGGCGAAGAGGCGTTCGGCCAGCGGCCGCGCTGGTATCTGTATGCCGCCGGCTCGGGCCGGGCGGTCGGCTACAACTGGGCCCGCAACCGCGACGGCGAATTCGCCCGCTCTGGCGTGAGCCATGACTCCGGCGTCTTCATGGGCGACGCCTCGCTCGGCGTGGCCATGCGCCGCGGCGCGGTGCAGAGCTCAATCGGCCTGATCTACCGCGAGATCGGCGTCGAGGGCCTGCGCGCCGGCCACGGCGTCGACACCGACGTCTCTGAAGGCGTCCTCGCCTTCCAGCTGTCGATCAAGCCTGAATAAGCTGGACCGGGGCTAAAAGGTCCGCGCCACGCCCTCGCGGCGGTCGTCGGCGCCGCCGTCCCAGGCCCAGCCGTCCGGGCCCTGACGCCAGATCCCGCCGTGCAGTCCCGAGGTTTCGCTATCGTTGGGCCGCAAGGTCACGCCGCGCGCTGTCAGCCCTGCCCGCAAGGCGTTGGAGAACCGCTCGGTATCCGCGCCGAACCCATCGCCCCGCGCCACCAGATTGGGCAGATTGAAGGCCGTCTGGACGGGCAGACCCCAGTCCAGCACCGCGATCAGCGCCCGGGCGTTATAGGCCAGAATTGACGGCCCGCCCGGCGAGCCCAGGGCTCCGACCAGCCGCCCCTCGCGGTCGAGAATGAGGATCGGCGACATGGACGAGCGCGGCCGCTTGCCAGCCGCCACGGCGTTCGCCGCCGGCGCGCCGTCGGCCCGCAGCGGCGCGAACGAGAAGTCGGTCAGCTCATTGTTGAGGAAAAAGCCCGCCGCCATCCGGCCCGAGCCGAACACGCTCTCGACCGTGGTGGTCATGCTGACGGCGTTGCCCTCGGCGTCGACGACGACGAAATGCGACGTCCCCGCCGGCTCGTTGGTCGCATCGGGTCCAACCAGCACCCCCCCGGGCGGCGTCCCTGCTGCTGCCGCGCTGGTCAGGCCCGGCGCCAGGGCCGCGCGCGACGCCGTATAGTCCGGGTCCAGCAGCCCTTGCACCGGCACGCCAACGAAGCCCGGATCGGCCACATAGCGGTCGCGGTCGGCGTACATCAGCCGCTGAAGCTGGGCGAAGGCGGTCCAGGCCTCGGCGCTATCGGGGCCCAGAGTAATGTCGGGCGTCCGCTCCGCCATGGCCAGCAGCTGCAGCACCGCCACGCCGCTCGACGGCGGCGGCGGCACGCAGATCACATAGATCCGGTAGGGCCGGCACAGGGCGCCCCGCTCGACCGGTTCATAGGCGGCGATGTCCTGAACCGTCAGCGCCCCCGGACGCGGCTCCTCGGCCACCGTGGCGGCGATCTCGCGCGCGACCCGGCCGTTGTAGAAGACCTCGGCCCCGCCCGCCGCCAGTTCGGCGACCGTTCGGGCGTAGGCCGGGTTTTGCAGCACATCGCCGGCGACGTAGCGCACGCCGTCGGCCCTGGTGAAATACGCATTGGCCCAGCGGGTCCGCGCCTGCCCCCGCGTGGCGGCGATGAAGCCGGCGAGCCGCGGACTGACCACAAAGCCATCGCGCGCCAGCCGCTCCGCCTCGCCGAACAGGGCGCTCCACGGCAGCCGGCCGTGCGCCGCCTGCGCCATCGCCAGCATGGCCACCGCCCCGGGAGCGCCGGTCGACCGGCCGCTCAGGATAGCATCGCCGACCCCCAGCGGCCGTCCGTTCTCGAGGAACAGCCCGGGCGTCGCGGCTGACGGCGCGGTCTCGCGCCCGTCATAGCTGGTGACCTCGCCCGTGTGGACGTCGAACACCATCATGAAGGCCCCGCCGCCGAGGCCTGAGGACTGCGGCTCGACCAGACCCAGAACCGCCTGCACCGCGACCGCCGCATCGACGGCCGAGCCACCCTCGCTCAGGACCTTTAGCCCGGCCTCGACCGCCAGCGGATTGGCCGCCGCCACGAACGGCCCGCGCGCCCTGGGAGCCTGGACCGCCGCGGGGGTCTGAGAGGCTGCGGGTCCGGACTGCCCCCAGGGCCCGGGCATTCCGCCCGCGCATCCCGCCAGCGCCAGAGACGCCGCGACGACAACGGCCGTAACGGCGCGCAGGGGCCGGGGCGGGAAGGCGATCATGGCGGACTCACTCAGACGGATGCGGGAAGGCCCCGCACCTTGGCCCGCCGTCCGCGTGAACGGAACCCCCTGTCCCTCCGCGCCTTCCATGCGCGGCCGGAAAGGATCACCGAAAACCCGCCGGACAGCCCTTGCCCCCCGTCCCCTCCTCCGCTAGATACCCGCCCTCGCCGTTCGCGGCCAAGCGCGCCCGTAGCTCAGCTGGATAGAGCATCAGACTACGAATCTGAGGGTCGGACGTTCGAATCGTTCCGGGCGCGCCATTTTCTCCACGAAATCAGATAGACGATCGGCTTCAGGCTGGGTCGGAGTTTGGCGACCGCGTTGTGGCTTGCCCGGGGGTCCAGCTGTCTTGCCGCCGGATCGGCGGACCTGTTGCGCGGGAGCGAGACCGGAGTTCCGCCTTCAGTACGAAGCTCGCCCTTATGTTGATCGCTTCGGATTCCGACCGTCTATAAGCTTAACCGTAACGTATCCAAAAATCTGCCGCTTTTCTCCCAATATTCGTCGGCATAGGGGGAACAATTCAAGTCGTATGCCGTTTTGTGTTTCATAATCTTGTGTGAACAATCCAGTCACATCTTGTTAATCTATGAAAACACTAAGATCTTTATTGCCGACAACCTGAGGCCGTCTCACAGCTGTGAGGATCTATGTCTTGGGTCATCGCCGAATGAATCGATCAGCCAGCCTTCCTACGTGCGTGCTCCTAGCTGCGTGAGAGCCGTTACGCCCTGATACCGCGGCGGCACCTCGAGGCGGCTATGTTGAGATCGAGTCTTATTGTGGCAGCGCTTTTGGCGACGGGCCAGAACGCCTACGCCCAGCAATCGCCGGCCGCCGGGCAGCTGCAGCAAATTCCCCCCGCGGCCGTCCCCTCGAGGCCCGCTGCGGACATCCGCATCGAGCGGCCTGATCCGGCGGTGGACGCTGTGGCCGAAGGGTCCAGTATCCGCGTCGATGCGCTGCGGGTGACGGGCGCGACCCTGTTCACAGAAGCGGAGCTGGTGGCCGCCGCAGACTTCACCCCGGGCCGCGACCTGACCCTGCCCGAGCTGCGCAATGCGGCGGCGCGGATCACACGCTTTTACAATGACCACGGCTATGTGCTGGCCCAGGCCTATCTGCCCGCCCAGGACGTCGTTGAGGGCACGGTGACCATCGCGGTGGTCGAAGGCCGCTATGGGGCCATCGATCTGCGCAACCAGTCCGGCGTGTCCGACGCCTTGGCCGGGGGCGTGTTGAGCGGCCTGAACCGGGGCGATCCGGTGGCGATCGCGCCGCTCGAACGTCGCCTGCTTCTGCTGTCCGACATCCCCGGCGTCGCCGTGCATTCGACCCTGTCGCCGGGCGCCGAGGTGGGATCGTCAAATCTGACCGTCGATCTGACCCGCGCGCGTCGGATCTCCGGCAGCCTCGAGGCCGACAACGCCGGCAATCGCTACACCGGCGCCTACCGTTTCGGCGGGTCGGTGAATTTCGCAAACCTTACCGGCCTGGGCGACCTGATCAGCCTTCGGCTGCTCGCCTCGACCGAGGGGCTGGCCTACGGGCGGGCCGCCTGGCAGGCCCCGCTCGGGGATGCGACCGTCGGTGTCGCCTGGACCCATATGCAGTATGATCTCGGCCGCGAGTTCGAGGTCCTGGACGCCGGCGGCACGGCCGATATCTTCAGCGTCTTCGCCAGCTACCCCCTGATCCGCTCGCGGAACGCCAACCTCTATGCCCTGGCCAGTTTCGACGCCAAATTCCTCAGCGACGAGATCGGCCTCGTCTCCCAGGTGTCGGACAAGGACATCCGGGCGCTGACAGTGGGCCTGCGCGGGGATTCCCGCGACGGGTTCGGGGGCGGCGGCTGGAACGCCGGCTCATGGTCCTGGACCTCGGGCGAGCTGGACATCGAAAGCCCGCTCGAACGCGCCGCCGACGCGGTCACGGCGCGCTCCCAGGGCGGGTTCAACAAGCTTCAGTACGCTGTCTCCCGACTGCAGACGGTCAGCGGACCGCTGTCGCTCTACGGCTCGCTTCGCGGCCAGATGGCCACAGACAATCTCGACGCCTCCGAAAAGATGGAGCTGGGCGGCGCCTATGCGGTGCGCGCCTATCCGGAAGGCGAGGCCTATGGCGACGAAGGCTATGTGGCGACCGTCGAGGCCCGCCTCGCGCTGGACCAGTGGACCGCATCCCTGCCGGGCCGGTTCCAGCTCATCGGCTTTGTCGATACCGGCGAGGTCGACTTCGCCCATGACCCCTGGTTCGCCGGATCCAATCACGCCCGGCGCAGCGGCGTCGGCGCCGGTGTGGTCTGGTCCGGGCCTGACGACCTGTTCGTTCGTGTGACCTACGCCCACCGGCTGGGAGACCAGATCGCTACCTCCGGGCCTTCCGACAGCGGCCGAGTGTGGTTCCAGATCGTCAAGTTGTTCTGATGACTGCTTCCGCCGCCTTCCCCGCCACGCTCTTCAAGACAAGGACGTTCTGATGAACAGCCTCCAACTCCTGATCGCCGGCGCCATGAAGCGGGGGGACGCCGTGCGCGCCCGCCGGAACGCCCTGTCCGCCTCGACCGCCCTGGCAGGCTTCGTCGTGGCCGGACTCGCCGCGTCCCTGTCCTTCGGATCGGCGGCCCAGGCCCAGACCCTTCCGACCGGCGGATCGGTCAACGCCGGCGGGGCGACCATCGCCACCGGCCCCGGCACGATGACGATCAACCAGTCGACCCAGAACGTGGCGATCAACTGGCAGACTTTCTCTATCGGCCAGGGCGGCAGCGTTGTCTTCGTCCAGCCGAACAGCAGTTCGGTCGCCCTGAACCGGGTGCTGGGTCCGGACGCGTCAGCGATCTTCGGCAGCCTGACCTCCAATGGCCAGGTGTTCCTGATCAACCCGAACGGCGTGCTGTTCGCTCCGGGCTCGCAGGTCAATGTCGGCGGCCTCGTCGCCTCCACCCTGGACATGACCGACGCAGACTTCATGGCCGGCGACTACCGCTTCACCGGAACCGGCCCAGGCGCCGTACTCAACCAGGGCTCCATCGTCGCGAACGGCGGCTATGTGGCCCTGCTGGGCGGCAGTGTCAGCAACGAGGGTCTGATCCAGGCCAATCTCGGGTCCATCGTCCTCGCCGCTGGCGAGGCGGTGACGCTCGACGTCGCCGGCGACGGACTGCTCAATGTGGTCGTCGATCGCGGCGTGGCCAACGCCCTGGTCCAGAACGGCGGCATGATGCAGGCCGACGGCGGCCGTGTGGTGATGACGGCCCAGGGCGCGGGCGAACTGCTCCGCACCGTGGTCAACAACACCGGCGTCATCCAGGCCCGCACGATCGGCGAGCGGAACGGCACGATCCTGCTGCTGGCAGACATGTCTAGTGGCGTGCTGAACGTCGGCGGCGTCCTCGACGCCAGCGCGCCCGATGGCGGCGACGGCGGCTTCATCGAAACCTCCGCCGGGACCGTGAACATCACTTCGGGAACCCGCGTTACAACGGACGCTCCGCGGGGCGACACCGGAACGTGGCTGATCGATCCCCGGGACTTCACCATCGGCGCGGGCGGCAATATTTCTGGCGCTACCCTGTCCGCCCAGCTGGTGACCACCAATGTCGTGATCAGCACGACGACCGGCCCGGGAGCCAGCCTGCCGGGCGATGGCGATATCCACGTCAACGACGCCATCGCCTGGACCGCGTCCTCCAACCCGACGACCCTGACGCTGAACGCGCACCGGGACATCAACATCAATGCCGCGATCACCGCCACCAACGGCAATCTTGTCGCCTGTTGCGGCCGGGACGTGAACGTCAACGCGCCCATCACCACCACTAACGGCAGCGTCCTGCTGGAGGGCGGTCGCAATGTGAACGTCTATCATGCGATCACCACGACCGACGGCAACATCGCGCTGTGCGCCGGGCATGACCTGCATATCGATGCGGCCATCACCCTGACCCGGGGCAGCACCATCGCGGCGCAAAGTCTCGGCCTGCCCGTCGGCCTGACCCTGATCGCGGGCGCGGACGGGACCGGACCCGGCGTGAACGGCGGAACCATTGTGTTCAGCCCGCTGGCCCCGCGGGTCACGGTCACCAACGCTCCGGCGACCATCAACTACAATCCGGTCTCCTATTCCACCCCGACGGATTTCTCGACCCGCTTCACCCTGACGGAAGGCGCGACGCTGACCCAACGCATGCTGCTGTTCCCGGATGGGAGCCGCGTGTTCGACGGGACGACGGGAACCACCCTGACCGGGTTCAGGACCACGGCGACCTCGGGCCTTCCTTCCGGGGTCACGTTGGTGGCCTTGCCCGGAGCCAGCGCGACGTTCGATTCGGCGACGGCGGGCGCCGACGTCGGGATCACCTACAGCGGCTACACCCTCGCGGGCGCCAACGCCCACCTGTACGCCCTGGCCGGATCCTGTTGCGTGTCGACCTTCCGGACACGCGGAACGATCAGCACCGCGCCGACCCCGCCACCTCCGCCGCCACCCCCGCCGCCGCCGCCTCCTCCTCCTCCTCCTCCTCCTCCTCCTCCTCCTCCTCCTCCTCCTCCTCCTCCGCCACCACCGCCACCTCCGCCCACGCCTCCGACGGTCACCCCGCCCTTCCGGCCCTATCCCACGGTGACCTATCCGACCGTGACCTCGACGCCGGACCTCGGTCTGGTGGTTGTCGACACGGGCGTGCGAATGCCGGCGTATGAAACGGCCCCCGTCTCGCCGCCGATCGAGCAGGTGGTCGAGGCCCCGCGGCGCGTCGCGCCGGCCGCGCCTCCGCCGCCGCCCGTCCCGGTCTTTCCTCCCAAGCAGGATCGCAATTGACCGCGAGGCAGTCCCTGTGGCGGGCGGCGACGGCGGGACTGGCGCTGGGACTGCTCTTCTCGGGGTCCAGCCTCGCGGACGAGCGCTCCTGGTCGCCGGGCGGCCCGAACGGGCCCGTCGACGCCGACGCCTCGGCCGCCGCCGGACAGCTCAAGGCATGGGTCCTCGAGAGGGCCGACAACCAGGGTCTGCCCTTCCTGATCATCGACAAGATCAACGCCGAGGTGTTGGCGTTTGACCGCGAAGGCCAGCTACTCGGAACCGCGCCGGTATTGCTGGGTCTGGCGCGGGGCGACATCTCGCCGGCCGGCATAGGCGATCGTCCCCTGTCCGCCATCGCACCCGGGGAACGCATCACCCCGGCGGGGAGGTTCCTGGCTTCGATGGGCGAGAACCTCGGCGGCAAGGGCATTCTGTGGATCGACTATGACGCCGCCCTGTCCCTGCATCCGGTCATCACCACCCGCGCGGCCGACCGGCGACTGCAGCGCCTCGCCTCGGCCACAGCCGGGGACAACCGGATCTCGTACGGCTGCGTGAACGTGCCGGCTGAGTTTTACGAGAAGATCGTGCAGCCCGTTTTCAACGACACGACCGGGATCGTCTACATTCTGCCGGAGACCCGATCGCTGGCGGACGTATTTTTCCAGACCCCCGCTGTCAGCCCATCTGCTCAGGAAGGCGGGCCGGCGCTGGATTGAGTTCACCCTCCTCGCTTCGCAGCCGCTTCACAGAATAGCGCAGGCCTCGTCGAAGGTCGGGCGGGGGTTGCGGGGGTGCAGGTTCCCGTCGGCGCCATAGCCGATGTTGCAGATGAAATTGGTCCGCCACAGCGTGCCCGCAAAAAATTCCTCATCGACGCCGGCGGCCCTGAAGCCTGACATCGGGCCGCAGTCCAGCCCCAGCGACCGCGCCGCCAGCATCAGATAGGCGCCCTGCAGCGAACCGTTTCGCAGGGCGGTTTCGCGGGCGACCCCGGGATCGGCGAACCAGCCGACCGCGCCCGGATTCTGCGGATAGAGAACCGGCAGCTTCTCCGCGAAATTCAGGTCGTAGCCGATGATGACATTGACCGGCGCCTGCAGGGTCTTTGCCCGGTTGCCCGAGGACATGAAGGGCGACAGCCGCTGTTTGGCGTCATCGCTGGTCAGGAACAGGAACCGGCCGGGGCAGCAGTTTCCCGAGGTCGGGCCCCATTTGGCCAGGTCATAGATCTCGTGGATCAGCGCCTCGGACACCGTCTCGGGAGACCATGCGTTGCGCGTGCGGGCGGTCAGGAACAGTTTGTCTAGCGAGGCGTCGGGCAGGCGGTCGGACATCGGGGACAGACTCCGCGCCCGGACAGTTTGGCGCCGCCGCAGCCTATGCCATGGTGACCGCCGATCAATCGCAGGATTTGCCGACGCATGGCCCCGGCCGACGACACCTTCCTCCTGCCCGCGCGGCCCGAGCCGATTTCGCTCGCGGTGAGCCAGACGGCGGTGATCGTCATCGACATGCAGAACGCCTACGCCTCGCCCGGCGGCTATCTCGATCTGGCGGGGTTCGACATCTCGGGCGCGCAGAGGGTGATCGACAACAGCCGAGGAGTGCTGGAGGTCGCGCGGCGCGCCGGCATGCCGGTGATCTTTTTCCAGAACGGCTGGGACCCCGACTATGTCGAGGCGGGCGGGCCGGGGTCGCCCAACTGGCACAAGTCCAACGCCCTGAAGACCATGCGGGCGCGGCCCGAGCTGCACGGCCAACTGCTGGCGCGTGGCGGCTGGGACTATGAGATCGTCGATGCCCTGAAGCCCGAGCCGGGCGACATCGTGCTGCACAAGACGCGCTACAGCGGCTTCTTCAACTCGCAGCTGGACAGCGTGCTGCGGTCGCGCAGCATCCGCAATCTGGTCTTCGTCGGCATCGCCACCAACGTCTGCGTGGAATCGACCCTGCGCGACGGCTTCTTCCTCGAATATTTCGGCATTGTGCTGGAAGACGCCACCCATCAGGCGGGGCCGGAGTTCGTGCAGCAGGCCGCCCTCTACAACATCGAAACCTTCTTCGGCTGGGTCTCCAGCGTCGCCGACTTCAAGGGCGTCGTGGGGCAGATCGCGCCGAACGCCTGACAGGAGACGCCCATGCCCAAGACCGTCATCACCCCGCCCGGCACGCAGACGCCGATCGCCCCCTTTTCGCCCGGCACGATGGCCGACGGGGTGGTCTATGTCTCGGGCACCCTGGCCTTCGACAAGGACAACAATGTCGCCCACGTCGGTGACGCCGAGGGGCAGACCCGCGCCGTTCTGGAGACCATCAAGTCGGTGATCGAGACCGCCGGCGGGACCATGGACGACGTCACCATGAACCACATCTTCCTCAAGGACTGGGCCGACTATGCGGCCATGAACAAGGTCTATGCAGAGTATTTTCCGGGTGAGAAGCCGGCACGGTTCTGCATCGTCTGCGGCCTGGTGCGGCCCGACTTCCTGGTCGAAATCGCCTCCATCGCCCACATCGGCAGATCCTCCTGAGCCCCCTGCTGGTCCTGCTGATCAAGGCAGTCGTCTCAGCGATCCTGATCGTGGCGGCGTCCGAAGTGGCGCGTCGTCAGCCCGGCGTCGGCGCCCTGATCGCCTCGCTTCCGCTCGTGTCGGTGCTGGGGATGATCTGGCTCTGGACCGCCAGACCCGACGCCCGGAACATGGCGGACCACGCTGAGGCGACGTTCTGGTATGTGCTGCCATCGCTGCCGATGTTCCTTGTC
Source organism: Brevundimonas sp. (assembly GCF_051860745.1). Lineage (GTDB taxonomy): Bacteria > Pseudomonadota > Alphaproteobacteria > Caulobacterales > Caulobacteraceae > Brevundimonas. Next base: position 31,008 of record NZ_JBHYDN010000012.1, on the reverse strand, counting down.
ATTCCCCTCCTGTTGCGGCGCGGGGTTCCGTTCTGGCCGGCATTGGGCCTCGGCTGCGCCCTCACGATCGGACTGTACGTGGCGATGACCGGCATCGGACCGCGCTTCGGGCTGAAGCTGTGAAAAGCAGCACCTTCGAGGGTCTCTACTACGAAGTTCACGATGGTCCATCGGACGCCTCGACCGTCCTGCTGTCGGCCGGGCTGGGCGGTTCCGGCGCCTTCTGGGCGCCGCAGATGGAGGCGCTGACGGCGCGGTTCCGGGTCGTGCTGTACGACCACCGCGGCACGGGCCGCAGCGACCGCGATCTGCCGAAGCCTTATGCCGTCGCCGATGTGGCGCGGGACATGGCCGGGATTATCGCCGCGCTCGGCAAGGAGGCCGTGCATGTGGTCGGTCACGCGGCCGGCGGGCTGGCGGCCCTGCAGCTGGCGCTCGATAGCCCGTCGCGAGTGCTCAGTGTCACTGTGATCAACGGCTGGAGCCGGCCTGACCCGCACATCGCCCGCTGTTTCCGCACCCGGATCAGCCTGCTGAACGACAGTGGGCCCGAAGCCTATGTTCACGCCCAGCCGCTGTTCCTCTATCCGGCAGACTGGATCTCGCAGAATGCAGAGCGGCTGGCCGCTGAGGAGGTTCATCACCTCGCCGGCTTCCAGGGGCGCGACAATATGCTGGCCCGGATCAACGCGCTGCTGGCCTTCGACATCGACAGCCGGCTGGGGGAGATCGCCTGCCCCGTGCTGATCAGCGCCAGCGCCGACGACATGCTGGTTCCGTCCCTGTGCTCAAGGCGGCTGGCGGAGAGGCTGCCCAATGCGACGCTCGACGTCGCGCCCTGGGGCGGTCATGCCTTTACGGCGATGGTTCCGGATGCGTTCAATGCGGCCCTGATCGCCTTTCTCTCCGGCGAACCTCTGTCCTGCTGAAGGATCACCCCATGGAAGTCGGCGTCTTCATTCCCATCGGCAACAACGGCTGGCTGATCTCCGAGACGGCGCCGCAGTACATGCCGTCGTTCGAACTGAACAAGAAGGTCACCCAGGCGGCGGACCGCTACGGCCTCGACTTCGCCCTGTCGATGATCAAGTTGCGCGGGTTCGGCGGCAAGACGCAGTTCTGGGAGCACAACCTCGAGAGCTTCACCCTGATGGCGGGGCTGGCCGCCGTCACCGACCGGATCAAGCTGTTCGCCACGGCCGCCACCCTGACCATGCCGCCGGCCATCGTGGCGCGTATGGCCGCGACCATCGACTCGATCGCGCCGGGCCGGTTCGGCATCAACCTGATCACTGGCTGGGCCGAGGCCGAGTACAGCCAGATGGGCCTGTGGCCGGGCGATAAACACTACAAGGACCGGTACAACTATCTGGCCGAGTACGCCCGGATCCTGCGCGATCTGTTCGACACGGGGGTGTCGAATTTCAAGGGCGACTATTTCACGATGACGGACTGCCGGGTCAGTCCCCGCGCCACCGACACCAAACTGATATGCGCCGGGTCAAGCACCGAAGGACTGGCCTTCACGGCCCAGTATGCGGACTACAGTTTCGCCCTGGGCAAGGGAACCAACACCCCGACGGCCTTCGCCGACGTCAATGAACGGCTGAGGGCGGCGAAGGAAAAGACCGGCCGGGACGTCAGCGCCTACATCCTGTTCATGGTCATCGCCGACGAGACCGACGAGGCGGCCATGGCCAAGTGGGAACGCTATCGCGACGGCGTCGACAAGGAGGCTGTAGCCTGGTTGGTGGGGCAGGCGTCAGGCAACACGTCAGAGGACACCAACACCCGGCAGCTGGCGGCCGAGAAGGCGGCGGTGAACCTGAACATGGGCACGCTGGTCGGGTCGCACGCCTCGATCGCCCGGATGCTGGACGAGGTGGCGACGGTGCCGGACACGGCCGGGGTGCTGCTGACCTTCGACGATTTCGAGAAGGGGATCGAGGATTTCGGCCGCCGCATCCAGCCGCTGATGACCTGTCGCGCCCACATCAGGAACGCCTGACCGTCAGGCGGCTTCGGCGTCGGGTTCGGGCCCGGCAGCGGCGAGAACCTGCGAGATTGCGGCGAACAGCGTGGCCATGGTCACCGGCTTGGCCAGGTGGCCGTCGGCGCCGGCCTTGCGGCCGGCCTCGACATGTTCGGGCATGGCGTTGGCGGTCAGCATCAGCACCGGGGTGTGAGCCCAGCCGCGCTGCATCTCGAACGCGCGGATTTCAGCGGTGGCGGTCAGGCCGTCCATCACCGGCATCTGCATATCCATAAGAACCAGATCGAAGCCGCCGCCCTGGAAGGCCTCCAGGGCCTCGCTTCCGTCCGCGACACACACCAGATCGGCGCTGGCGCCCGACAACAGAACCTCGATGACCTTGCGGTTGGCCGGATGATCGTCCGCCAGCAAGATCCGCAGCGGAACCCCCTCGGCATCGACCTCGGCGACCGGTGTTGCCGCGGTCCGAACCACGTCGGCGAGCGGCAAGGGGGCCTCGAACCAGAACCGGGAGCCGACGCCCGGTTCGCTGTCGCAGTCGAGACCGCCGCCCATCAGTTCGGCCAGCTCGCGTGAGATGGTCAGGCCCAGACCAGTACCGCCGAAGCGACGCGTGATTGAGCCGTCTGCCTGATGGAAGCGGCCGAAGATGCGGGCCTTCTGATCCGGTTCAAAGCCGACGCCGGTGTCCGTCACGGTGAAGCGGACGCGGTCGCCCACAGCATCCTCGACGCTCAGCCGAACCTCGCCCTCCGCCGTGAATTTCAGCGCATTGCTGACCAGATTGGTCAGGATCTGGCGGATGCGGACCCCATCGCCATAGACCAGCCGCTCCGCCTCAACCGGAATCTCGATCACCAGGTCGACACCCTTGTCCTCGGCCTTGGGTCGCCACAGGGCGGCCGTTTCACGCACCACGTCGGCCAGATGGAACGGCGCCGGTTCGATGGTGATCTGGCCGGACTCGATCTTGGCGGTGTCGAGGATGTCCGAGAGCAGGCGTTCCAGCGTGTCGCTGGAAGACCGGACGATATCGACCATCTCGCGCTCGCGCGGGCCCAGATCGCTACGGGAGAGGGCGTCGGCCATGGCGACCACACCGTTCAGGGGGGTGCGGATTTCGTGACTCATATTGGCGAGGAAGTCGCTCTTGGACCGGCTGGCCTCTTCCGCCGTCCGACGCGCCAGACGCAGGTGGCCGGCCGACCGCCATTGCCAGACCAGCAGGCTTGCCGCCGTCAGGAAGAAGACCACGGCGATGCCGACGATCCACCGTTGGGAGCTGATGACATCCTCGTTCAGCCGGGTGTTGGTTCGCGCGGTTTCGAGCTGCCGACGGCGTTCGGCCAGCTGTTCCTGCATGTCTCCGGTGACCTGTCCGATGCCGGCGTTGAACCGGCGCGCGGCTTGGACCTCACGCGCCTTGTGATAGGCGTCCAGCCGCCGGAAGGCCTCGCGGGTTCGACCTTCGGCGAACAGCAGGGCGGCCTCGACGCGCGGGACTTCCGAAAAACCCTCTTCGCGGAACAGGCCGGCGGCTTCGCGGCGCCGGATCTCCGCGAGATCGCGGCGTGCGAGACCGAGCTGGCCGGTCCGCGCATAGGCGAGGGCGCGTGACGGCAGCATCTGCGGCGCCAGAAAGTCCGCATCGCCGAGATCGGCCCCATAGGGCGAAAGGCAGTTCAGCACGCCGCGCGAGTCACCCCCGCCGTCGGCCACCATGGCGCACAGGTTGGCGTCATAGACCATCAGGCTCTCCAGCCCGGCTCGCAGGGACAGCCGGTGATGGGCGGCATAGAGCTGGTTCGCCAGTTCCTGATCGCCGACCTGAACCGACAGGCGCGTCAGGTTGTAGAGGGCGTCGAAGTCGGGGCGGGGATAGGCGGGGTTGGAGAAGTCGATCTCGAAGCGGCGGAAGGCCGTGGTCGCCCCCTCGATGTCGTTCAGGTCCATCAGGGCAAGGCCGGTCACCTCCCAGAGCCCGGCGCGGGCCGTGTCGGCATAGGGGGCGTCATCGGGAATGACGGCGTCTGCCGCGGTCAGCATGCGCAGCGCCTCGCCGATGCGGTCGCGGTCCATGAGCGCGAGCGCGCTGAGGCGCATGGCGTGCGCCTTGACGAACCAGTCAGTGGCGGTGCGGGCGATCTGGTCCATCTCGACCGAGGCGGCCATGTCGCCGCTGTCGTAGCGGATGGTCAGGGCGTTCAGCCGGGCGATCATCTGAAACCGCTCGTCCCGGCGGGCCAGGGCGGCGGCGGCAAGCCGGTTGTTCCAGACCTCGGCCCGTTCGAAATCGCCCTGGTTCAGCGTGATCCACATGACGTGGTAGAGCCGGTTCAAGCCTTCGCGACCCGAGTGGGTGAGGGCGGATTCACCGAAAGCCTCAAGCGCCGGAAAGCTGGTGGCGGCGGCGCGCTGTTCCACCCGCCGCGCCAGCTCGACCCGGCTCTCGCGGGACTGCATCGCGGCCTCCGCGCTGCCCGGGATGGCGAGCACGAAAAGCAGGACGGCGACGAGAACAAACTTTTCTGAGGGCATGTCGTTTCCGTAGTGACCGCCGATCATCACTCGCCGACCCTTTCACAAGCTTTAGCGCCGCGAGACTTTTCCGGGGTCGGACCGTCTGTGGACTTCCGCTCCCCCTCGCGTCAGCGTCTCGAAATGGTCGAATCGTCCGTCAGACAGTCCGCACCGGGGGGCTATTACGAGTTCTTCGCCGGCGGCGGCATGGTGCGCGCCGGTCTGGGCGAGACCTGGCGCTGCCTGTTCGCCAATGATTTCGATCCGGCCAAGGCCGCCGCCTATCGCGCCAACTGGGGCGACGCCGGGCTGCAGGTCGGCGATATCGCAGGCCTGACCGCCGCCGATCTTCCCGGGACGGCGGACCTGATGTGGGGCTCGTTTCCCTGCCAGGATCTGTCGCTGGCGGGGGCCGGGGCGGGTCTGGGCGGCAAGCGGTCGGGGACGTTTCACGACTTCTGGGGTCTGGCGCGCGCGCTGGCGGACGAAGGTCGGGCGCCGCGGATCGTGGCCGTCGAGAATGTCTGCGGAACCCTGACCTCGCATGGCGGGCGGGATTTCGAGGTCATCTGCCGGACCTATGCCGACGCCGGCTATCGGTGCGGGGCCCTGGTCATCAACGCCGACCGGTTCCTGCCGCAGTCGCGGCCGCGACTGTTCGTGATCGGCGTGCGCGAGGATGCGGCCCTTGACCCGGCCCTGACGATGCCCGTGGCCGCGGGGCTGTTTCATACCCTGGCCCTGCGCCGGGCGGTGGAACGGCTGCCGGACGAGTTGCGGAGCCGCATGGTCTGGTGGCGGCTGCCGGAGCCCGGCGTTTCGAACGCGAGTCTGGGATCAGTGATCGAGCCTGAACCGTCGGGCGTACGCTGGCATTCGGCCGCGGAGACGAAACGGCTGCTAACGCTGATGTCGCCCAAAAACCTGGCCAAGGTCGAGGCGGCGCGGCGGACGGGCGAACTTTGCGTCGGGGGACTGTACCGGCGGACGCGGCGCGACGCCGCCGGTCTGCGGGTCCAGCGCGCCGAGGTGCGGTTCGACATCGCCGGCTGCCTGCGGACGCCGGGCGGCGGGTCGAGCCGCCAGACCCTGCTGTTGGTCAAAGGCGGGCGGGTCCGGTCGCGTTTGATGTCAGCGCGGGAGACGGCGCGGCTGATGGGATTGCCCGACAGCTACCGTTTGCCCGGTTCATTCAGCGCCGCCTGTCATCTGACCGGAGACGGGGTCGCCGTGCCGGTGGTGCGGCATCTGGCGCAATGGCTGCTCGAGCCCTTGCTGGCGATGCGCCCCGGCCTTCGCCGCGCGGCCTGACAGCGCCCTTGCCAAAGCCGTTCAGCGGAGCATCATGGCGGTGGGGGACCTGGGGAGATCATCGTGAAACATTTTCTGGGCGGACTGATTGTTCTGGGCCTGTGCGCGGCGCCGGCCGCGGCCGAGACCTGGCATCCGTATTCGAGGAGCACGGGCAGCGTCTTCATGGCCGACGTCGACAGCATTGTGGTCAATGGCGAGATCACCAGCGTCCTGGTGGCGACCGTGGCGCGGACCGGCGACGCCGGCGACTACAGCCATACGATCGAGACGTTCGAGTTCCAGTGCGGTTCGAACAGCAAATGGCGCACCGCGGGCATGGTCGAATACGGCCCTGATGGCGAGGAAATGGGCCGCTATCCCGAAGAGGGCGCGGAGTGGGAGTCCATCCGCCCGAACACCTCGCCGGACTATCTGGAGCAGATCGTCTGCGACGGGTCGCGCGCCCAGCCGCCGATCTGGCCGACGGTCAGGGCATTCGTCGACGCCGGGCGGGGCTGATCGTCAGGCGTCGACCGCCGCATCCAGCGCATTCGCCTGAATGAACTCGCGGCGCGGCTCGACCACGTCGCCCATCAGTTTGGCGAACAGGTCGGACGCGTCTTCCTGATGCTCGACCTGCACCTTCAGCAGGGTGCGGGCGTTGGCGTCCAAGGTGGTCTCCCACAGCTGTTCCGGGTTCATCTCGCCCAGACCCTTGTAGCGCTGGATGGCGATGCCCTTCTTGCCGGCGTCGAGAACCGCCTCAAGCAGGTCGAGCGGACCGCGGACGGTGACGGTCTTGTCCTTGCGGCGGAAGATGGCCGGCTTGTCGAACAGGCCGTCGAAGGCGGCCGAGCGTTCGGCCAGGCGGCGGGCGTCCAGTGAGCGGATCAGGGCCTCTTCCAGCACGATGCGCTCGGTGACGGCGCGGCGCACGCGTTCGAAGGCCACGGCTCCCTGCGCGCCCGGTTCGCCGGTCCAGTCGCCGTCGCCTTCTTCGGCGTAGAGGTTGAGGCGGGCGGCGGCCGCTGACGGGTCGGAGCTCGTCTCGTCGAACAGGCCGGCGAGGGCCGACTGCTCGATGGCGAAGGCCGGGGCGCGTTGCGACAGACGATCAACGCCGGCCTTGAAGGCCTTGGCCTCGCGGACGAGAGATTGCAGGTCCAGGCCGGTGCGGCGCTCGCCGGTCGGCAGATCCAGTTCGGCCTCTGACGAACCTTCCTCGATGAGGTAGGCGTCCATCTCGGACTGGTCCTTGAGGTAGCGCGACTGCTTGCCCTTGGAGACCTTGTAGAGCGGCGGCTGGGCGATATAGACGTGCCCGCGCTCGATCAGCTCGGGCATCTGGCGATAGAAGAAGGTCAGCAGCAGGGTCCGGATGTGGGCGCCGTCGACGTCGGCGTCGGCCATCAGGATGATCTTGTGATAGCGCAGCTTGTCGGCGTTGAAGTCGTCACGGCCGATGCCGGTGCCGAGCGCCAGAATGAGCGTGCCGATCAGTTCGGACGACAGCATCCGGTCGAAGCGGGCGCGCTCGACATTGAGGATCTTGCCGCGCAGGGGCAGGACGGCCTGGTTCTCGCGATTGCGGGCCTGTTTGGCCGAGCCGCCGGCGGAATCGCCCTCGACGATGAACAGTTCGGACTTGGCCGGATCGCGTTCCTGACAGTCGGCCAGCTTGCCGGGCAGGGAGGCCATGTCCATCGACGTCTTGCGCCGGGTCAGGTCGCGGGCCTTGCGCGCGGCCTCGCGGGCGGCGGCGGCCTCGATGATCTTGGCGACGACCAGTCTGGCCTCGACCGGATGTTCCTCGAACCAGGTCGACAGGCCTTCGGAGCACAGACCCTCAACGGCCGGGCGGACCTCGGACGAGACCAGCTTGTCCTTGGTCTGGGAGCTGAATTTCGGGTCCGGCACCTTGACCGACAGGACGCAGGTCAGGCCCTCGCGGGCGTCCTCGCCGGAGACCGAAACCTTCTCCTTCTTCGCCGCCCCGGCGGCGTCGATATAGCCGCCCATGACGCGGGTCAGGCTGGCGCGGAAGGCCGAGAGGTGGGTGCCTCCATCCCGCTGAGGGATGTTGTTGGTGAAGCACAGCATGGTCTCGTGGTAGCTGTCGTTCCACCACAGGGCGAGATCGATCTCGATCCCCTCCTTCTTGCCGCGGATGACGATGACGTCCTTGAGGATGGGCGTCTTGGACTTGTCCAGGTGGCGCACGAAGGCCTCGACCCCGCCCTCGTAGTGCAGGATTTCCTCGAATTTCTCGGCCCCGCGATGGTCCTGCAGCTTGATGACCACGCCCGAGTTGAGGAAGGCGAGTTCGCGCAGCCGATGCTCGAGCGTCTTCAGGTCGAAGTCGATGTGGGCGAAGGTGGTGAGCGAAGGGTAGAAACTCACCTCCGTTCCTGACAGGGGCTGACCGGCCTTGTCACCGTCCGTGCGGATCGGGGCGTCGCCAGTGACCCTCAGGCTCTCGACCGTGTCGCCACGGGCGAACTTCATCTCGTGGCGTTTGCCGTTGCGGTAGATGACCAGTTTGAGCCAGTCGCTGAGGGCGTTGACGACCGAGACGCCGACCCCGTGCAGGCCGCCCGAGACCTTGTAGGAGTTCTGGTCGAACTTACCGCCGGCGTGCAGCTGGGTCATGATGACCTCGGCAGCGGAGACGCCCTCGCCCTCGTGGATGTCGGTGGGGATGCCGCGGCCGTTGTCGGTGACGGTGACCGAACCGTCGGCGTTGAGGATGACCTGGACCAGGTCGGCGTGACCGGCGAGGGCCTCGTCGATGGCGTTGTCGACCACCTCATAGACCATGTGGTGCAGGCCCGAACCGTCGTCGGTGTCGCCGATATACATGCCGGGGCGTTTGCGCACCGCGTCCAGGCCCTTGAGGACCTTGATGGAATCGGCGCCGTAGGCGGCCTCTTCGGCGGTGTCTTCATTGCGCCCAAGGTCGGCGGAATTCGGGGTCTGATCGGTCATATAATCGGTCGGTGAAACGCCCTCTCGGAGGGCCTGTGAAGGCGGCGGCGGGGCCGCCTTGAACGGACGGTTTTCGGGGCGCGAATCCGATCCGCGCCAATGCCCGCAATATATAGGAAATCCGGGCGGAATTGCGAGGAAAAGCGGCCCTCGAAGCGGTGTCAGTCGTTGGCCTGAATCAGGTGTTCGGGAATGTCGCTTTGGGCGTGCAGGACGCGCCAAACGTCGATTCTGTCGGGCCGGCTTTCATAGCAAACGACATAGGGGAATCCGCGAACCGGCCACGTCCGAAGCTCCGGAATACCAACCGACTCGCCAAGTCGGGGCGATCCTATCCCAGAATTGTCTCCGATCCGGTCATACGCCGCCTTGAGGGCGTCGATGAAGCGAAATGCGACTGCATCTCCCGCTTCCTGGATATAGTAGTCCGTCGCATCTTCAGCGTCGCGGATCGCCGATACGCGCGGGATGACGCGCAGGGACTTCACTTGGCGGTTGCGTCCCGCACCCGCTGCCGAAGTCGTTCAAAGTACGCCTCATCCACCGGCTCTCCCGGTCCGGACAGAGCGCCTTCCAGCAGCATGGCGCGTAGGCGTTCGACCTGTTGTTCCTTTCGGACCAGTGAGCGGATGTATTCGCTGCTGGTGCCGAAACCGTTGTCCGCCACCTGATCGTCGATAAACGACTTCAGCGAATCCGGCAGTGAGATGTTCATGGTCGCCATCCGTGAATAATGAGCGAAATGGCAAAAAATGGCAAGAACCTAGGTAAAGCCGCCATCGGCCACCCGCACGAACTGCGCCCGACCGCGCAGGGGGTCGAACAGTTCGGCCTCGGTGCCGGTCAGAAAAGCCTGCAGGCCGAGGGCCTCGATCTCGTCGAACAGGGCGGCTCTCCGGGCTGTGTCGAGGTGGGCTGGGGCCTCGTCGAGGAGCAGAACCGGCGGGGCCGGCTGATCCGCCAGACGGGTGATCTGGGCGAGGATCAGGTTGAGCACCAGCGCCTTCTGTTCGCCCGAGGAGCCTTCGGCGGCGGGGCGGTTCTTGGTGCGGTGCAGGGCGGTCAGGTCGGAGCGGTGCGGGCCGAACAGGGAGCGGCCGGCGGCGGCGTCACGGGCGCGGCTGCGGGCGAGGCCGTCGCGGAGGACGGCGGCGATGGTTTCCGGACCCGCGCCCGCCGCCGCCATGGCCTCGGCCTCGCCGGTCAGGCCGAGGTCGGCCTGGGGGAAGGGGCGGTCGTTGCGGGCGTCGATGGCGGCCTGGAGGGTGGTCAGGGCGGCGGCGCGGGCCAGGGCGGCCTCGGCCCCCGCCTCGCCGAGGCGCAGTTCGAGGGCGTCGAGCCAGAGCGGGTCGGCGGCGCGGCCTTCGGCCCCCTCGGTCAGCAGCCGCAGCCGCTCGCGCAGGGCCTTTTCATAGGCCGAGACCGAGGCGGCGTGGGCGGGATCGGCGGCGAACACCAGCCGGTCGAAGAATTTCAGCCGCGCGGCGCGGGCGTCGGAGAACAGCCGGTCCTGTTCGGGCGTGGCCCAGACGGGGCGGAGATGGTCGAGCAACCGGCCGGGCTGGGCCGTCTCGCCGTCGATGCGGACGATGCGGCGGGCGGCGCCGGGGGACTGGACGCCGGTGCCGAGTCTCGTTTCGTCGTCGCCATCGGTGAGGACGGCGGCGACGGCCCAGGCCCGGCCGGTCGCCTCGCCGGGTTCGCGCCGGCCCATCTCGGGGGCCGTGGCGCCGCGCAGGCCGCGGCCGGGGGTGAACAGGCTGAGGGCCTCGAGCAGATTGGTCTTGCCCGCGCCGTTGGGGCCGTAGAGCACAACGGCGCCCGCCGCGATCGGCAGGGTGGCGGCCGCGTAGGAGCGGAAGTCGGTGAGGGTGAGGGACTGGATCAAATTTTTCCGCTCATCCCGGCGAAAGCCGGGACCCAGTCCTTTCGCAAGAACGCAGGCGGTTCAGAAGAGCTTTTCGAACAGGTCTGTCCACCCGGGGTTGGTTCGCTCGATCATTTCCAGCTTCCAGATCCGTTTCCATTCCTTGATCTGGCGCTCCCGAACGAAGGCGGCGTGACGGCTCTCGTGGACCTCGAACCAGACCAGAATCGCGACGCCATAGTTGGCGGTGAACCCGTCGCGCCGCTTCTCGCGGTGTTCGATAATCCGCTTGATCAGGTTGTCGGTCGAGCCGGTGTAGAGGGTCCCGTTCCGGCGACTGGCGATAATGTAGGTGAAGAACGCCAACCGGAACCTCCGTACCTAACGAAAGCACTGGGTCCCGGCTTTCGCCGGGATGAGCGGAACCTAGAAAATCACACCCGCAGCGGCATCAGCACATACTGCACGCCCGGATCGCCCGGATCGAGCACCAGGGTCGGACTGGCCGGGTCGGCGAATTTGAAGTGGGCGGTTTCGCCGGTGATCTGGCCGGCGACGTCGAGCAGATAGCGGGCGTTGAAGCCGATCTCGAAGGGCTCCTCGGAATAGCCGATCTCGACCTCCTCGACCCCCTGCCCGGCCTCCATGTTGCGCACCGTCAGGGTGACGCGATCCAGCTCGAAGGCCAGTTTCACCGACCGACTCTTCTCGGCCGAGATGGTGGCGACGCGGTCGACGGCCTGGGCGAACAGGGTGTTGTCGATGTCGGCCTGTTTGTCGTTCCCCTTGGGGATGACCCGCATATAGTCGGGGAAGGCGCCGTCGATCACCTTGGAGGTCAGGCTGGCTTGGCCGAATTCGAAGCGGATCTTCTGCGGGCTGACCATGACCTCGACCGGGCCGGAGCCGTCGTCGAGCAGGCGGCGGACCTGGTCGATGGTCTTGCGCGGGACGATAACGCCGGGGCCGCCGGCGGCGCCCTCGGGGGCGGGCATTTCGGCGAGCGCCAGACGGTGGCCGTCGGTGGCCACCGCGCGCAGCAGGGGAATGCCGGCCTCGGCCACCGTGTGCAGGTACAGACCGTTCAGATAGTAGCGCGTCTCCTCCGTCGAGACAGCGAACCGGGTCTTGTCGATCAGCCGGGCCAGGTCTTCCTTGGGCAGGGAGAAACGCGTGCCCGAGGTGTCGGTCGACATCACCGGAAAGTCGCCAGCCGGCAGGACCGGCAGGTTGAATTTCGAGCGGCCGGCCTGGACCACCAGCCGCGGGTCGTCGCCGTTGTAGCTCAGCGAGACCTCGGCCCCCTCGGGCAGCTTGCGGACGATTTCGTACAGGGTGTGGGCCGGGGCGGTGATCTGGCCCTCGACATTCACTTGGGCCTCGGCCTCGTCGACCATCTCCATGTCGAGGTCGGTGGCGGCGAAGCTGAGCTTGTCGCGTCCGGCGCTGAGCAGGACGTTGGACAGGATGGGGATGGTGTTGCGGCGCTCGACGACGCTCTGCACGTGGCCGAGGGCCTTGAGGAGCGCGGATCGTTCGATGGTCAGTTGCATGTGGTTTCGCCCGCCGGCAGCGACTCACAAGCCGCCGCAAAGAGTTAGGGCTATGGACACTAGCGGATTGGCGGGGCGGGGCAAGGAAGGGGCGAGGGTCGAGGGGCGAGGGCGAGGACGGATGCGGAGGGACGTGTGGATAAACCCCGACCCGGGCGACCGGCTCGGTTTTCCTTCCCCCTCGCCCCTCGTCCCTAACCCCTCAGCTTCCTCGTCAGCGTCTCGACATCCCGCGCGATCTGGTCGTCGAGCCCGATCAATTCCTCGATCTTGCGCACGCCGTGAAGGACCGTGGTGTGGTCCCGCCCGCCGAAGCGGCGGCCGATGTCGGGGTAGGACCGGGTCGTGTGCTGTTTGCACAGCCACATGGCGATCTGGCGCGGACGGGCGACGGCGCGGGTGCGGCGCTCGGACAGCAGGTCGGCCTGTTTGAGGCTGAAGTGGTCGGCGACGGTCTTCTGGATTTCGTCGACGGTGATGCGGCGTTCGGGGCCGCCGCGCAGGGCCGAGCCGAGCAGGGTCTGGACCTCGTCGACGCCGAGGGTCGACAGGCGGCCTCCGGCGACGGCGGCGAGGGTGTTCACGGCGCCTTCCAGTTCGCGCATCGAGCCGGGCGTGCGGTCAACCAGATGCTCCAGCACCTCGGCCTGGGCCTCGCCGGAGACGACGCCGAGCTTGGCGAGGGCCTCGATCCGGTTGCGAGCCACGGCCAGTTTCAGGGCGCGGTCGGCGGGTTCGACCGGGCAGGTCAGGCCCGAGGCCAGATGGCTGCGCAGGCGCGGCTCGACCTCGGTCAGGGCCATGGGCGGACGGTCGGCCGAAAGGACGATCTTCTTGCCGTCCTCGATCAGGGCCGTCAGCGTCGACAGCAGTTCTTCCTGGGTGCCGGCCTTGCCGCCGACGAACTGGACGTCGTCGATCAGCAGCATGTCAGCGTTGCGCAGACTGTCCTTGAACGCGGCCATGGTGCGATCCTGGGCCGCGCGGACGAAGGTCGACAGGAAGCGTTCGGCGGTCAGATAGACGACCCGGGCGTCCGGGCGGAGGCGCTGGGCCTCCCAGGCGATGGCGTTGAGCAGGTGGGTCTTGCCGTAGCCATAGGGGCCGCAGAAGAAGATCGGGTTGAAATGGCCGTCGGCCCAGGCCGCGGCCTGACGGGCGATGGCCAGGGCGAAGGCGTTGCCCTGCCCTTCCACGAAACTGTCGAAGGTCAGCCGCTCCTGCAGGCCGGCGGCGCGCACGGCGCGGGCGCCGTCGGCGACGGGCGGAACGGTCGCCATGGGCATGGCCAGGGCATGGGATTGGGGCTGGAGCGGGATGACGGCGGCGCCCTCGGCGCGGCCGGCGGCGACCTGGGAGGCCGAGGGGGTCGAGCCCATTTCAGCGCGGCAGCGGACGTCGAGGCGACGCGACAGGCCGTCGAGGCCCAGCCACAGTTCGTTCATGCGGCGCAGGGCGTTCTTGCGCACCCAGTCGCGGGCGTAGGCGGTGGGGGTGACGAGGATCAGCTGGCCGGCGCCGTCGGCCCGCACCGCCGAGGGGGCGATATAGGAGCTGAAGGGTCCCTCGCCGATCTCGCTGCGCAGACGACCTGCCGCCTCGGTCCAGATGCGATCCGGATCCGTCATCCCCGCCATGTGCGCGCTCCCCGTCATCGTCATTGCCACCCTTGGAAACCATCAGCCGGCGCCCTTCGGGAGAGGCCTGAATCCGGGACGACTTCTCCTGTCCCGCGTGGCTGGAGCCTCGCGGGTGGGGTCGAACTCTTGAACAGACGTCTCACGCCGACACGAAAACTGGTTCCGCGCCGCTTTCATTCCGTATGGGAATGGAAGTGCGTCAGCGCCCCGAACTTACCCTCGGGGAGGGGGGCGTCAACGCTGATTCGCGACTCGAATTGCAGTTAAAATTGTTGACTCCGCTAAAGCCAAACACAGTCAACGAAAAACCGTATTTCGCCACAGACGCGAGCGCTGATCCGTCTGGAAACGCTTATTCGCGCACGTGCAAACGGCGAGGGAGCCTTCGCGCCCTCGCCGTTGGAATCGCTGCGTTTTGCCATGACAGCCTTGTGAAAGGCCGTCCGGGCTCCGAAAAATCAGGCGGCGGCCATCTTCTTCAGTTGGGCGGCCAGGCGGCCGACTTTCCGCGAACCCGTGTTCTTGTGAACCACGCCCTTGGACACGGCGCGCATCAGCTCGGACTGGGCCTCGACGAAGGCGGTCTTCGCCGCACCGGCGTCGCCGCCCGTGACGGCTTCCTGGAATTTGCGCAGGAAGGTGCGGACGCGCGTACGGCGCGCCTTGTTCACTTCGGTGCGGGCAGCGATCTTGCGGATCGCTTTCTTGGCGCCGGCATTGTTGGCCATCAGTCAAACCTTACGAACGGAAACGCCGCGGAGCACGGTCCACGGCGGGGAAATCTCGAAGAGCGCGCGGCTATAGCGGAAAGGGGTTGGGGGGTCAACGCGGAGTCCACGCCAAAGCGTCCTTGAGCAGCGTGAAGCAATCCGCGCAGACCCACTCATAGTCCGCACCCTTTATATAGTCTGCGGTGATGGCCCATCCTGCATGCAGGGCTTCAGGCGAGACGGCGGCTTCAGCGAGCCTGTCCCCGCAACCGGCGCAATGGTCGTGATCCCACCCCTCCCGGTACTGTGTGCAGGGCTTGAAGACGAAGGCCTAGCCGCGCAGATGCGCGGCGCTCTGGTATCGCCAATCGTCCTCGATCGCGGTCATTTGCCCGTGAACACCGGCTTCCGCTTCTCCACAAACGCCGCCATCCCCTCCTTCTGATCCTCGAAGGCGAACAGGCTGTGGAACAGGCGGCGTTCGAACTGGACGCCCTGGGTCAGGGTGGTCTCAAGCGCGGCGTTGACCATTTCCTTGTTGGCCATGACCGCGAGCGGGCTTTGCGAGGCGATCTTCGCGGCGATCTTGCGGACCTCCTCCAGCAGGGTGTCGTGCGGGACGACGCGGCTGGCGAGGCCCGCGCGTTCGGCCTCGGCGGCGTCCATCATCCGGGCGGTGAGGACCATGTCCATGGCCTTGGCCTTGCCGACCAGCCGGGTCAGGCGCTGGGAGCCGCCGATGCCGGGGGCGACGCCGAGGTTGATCTCGGGCTGGCCGAATTTGGCCTTTTCGCTGGCGACGATGAAGTCGCACAGCATGGCCAGTTCACAGCCGCCGCCGAGGGCGAAGCCGTTGACCGCGGCGATGATCGGCTTGCGGAAGCGGGTGATGCGGTCGTGGCCGAGGGCGAAGAAATTGCCCGTGTACATCTGGGCATAGGTCTGGTCCTGCATCTCCTTGATGTCGGCGCCGGCGGCGAAGGCCTTGTCGCCCGAGCCGGTCAGGATCAGGCAGCGGACGCTGTCGTCATGCTCGACCGCGTCGAGGAAGTCCGACAGGTCCTTGAACAGGGCCGAGTTGAGCGCATTCAGGGCCTCGGGCCGGTTCAGGGTCACCAGCGCATAGCCGTCGGTGTGGCGCTCGATGAGCAGGGTGGAATAGGTGTCGGCCATGGTGCGCGCTCCGGTGTGTGCGAGCTTTCATACTGACCCGCTCATCCCGGCGAAAGCCGGGACCCAGTGCTTTGGGTGAGCAGTCCCTGGACGATCTCCGCAATGCTTGTCCAAAAACGCGGGCGTCACGCTGGACAGAACTGGGTCCCGGCGTTCGCCGGGATGAGCGGAACGGGGGGATCAAACCCCATCACCCCTCACCTTTTCTGGCAGCTCGGGCACCAGAAGGTCGAGCGGCCGGCCTGGACGGTGCGTTTGACCACGCCGGCGCAGCCCTTTCCGAGACAGGGCTTGCCCTCGCGGCCGTAGACGTCGAAACGGTGCTGGAAATAGCCCTGCCCGCCATCCGCATTGGCGAAATCCTTGAGCGTCGAGCCACCCGCGAGGATGGCTTCGTTGAGGACGTCGCGGACCACGGCGGCAAGGGTCTCGAGACGCGGTCTGGACACCTTGCCGGCGGCGGTCAGGGGCGGGATGCGGGCGCGATAAAGGGCCTCGCAGACATAGATGTTGCCGAGGCCGGCGACGATGCGCTGGTCGAGCAGGCTGACCTTGATGTTCTGCTTCTTGCCCGAGAAGGCCTCGGCGAGATGGGCGCCGGAAAAGCCGTTGCCGAGCGGTTCGGGGCCGAGGGCGGCGAACCACGGATGGGCCTCGACCTCGGCGGTGGGGATCAGACCCATGAAACCGAAGCGGCGGGCGTCGGCGAAGCCCACGCGGGTCGTCGCCCTGCCCTTCACCGCGCACAGGCTGACGTGCTCATGCTTGCCGGCGATGGACGCGGGCTCCTCGAACTCGCCCAGTTGTTCGCCGTCGAGGGTGAAGCGGCCGGTCATGCCGAGGTGGCTGACCCAGGT
The DNA here is from genome assembly GCF_051860745.1 of Brevundimonas sp. GTDB lineage: Bacteria > Pseudomonadota > Alphaproteobacteria > Caulobacterales > Caulobacteraceae > Brevundimonas. The sequence goes on along the minus strand of NZ_JBHYDN010000012.1, from coordinate 14,417 downwards.
CTCGCCGGTGGAGAGCGGCATCAGCAGATATTTGGCGCGGCGGTCGATCCGCTCGACGGTCGCCCCCTCGAGCCGTTCGACGAACCGGTCGGGAAAGGGGAAGCGCAGGTCGGGCCGGTTCTGGCGCACCCGCGTCAGACGCGCCCCGGTCAGGACGGGCTCAAGGCCGCGGCGGACGGTTTCGACCTCGGGGAGCTCTGGCACAGGTTCTAGGGACTAGGTTCTAGGGGTTAGGGTGAGGAGGAGCCTGACGTTCCGGCCGGAGATCATAGGGCGCGACCTTCCCTAATCCCTAATCCCTAGTCCCTCATCCCTCAGCCCGCCTTGTACCCGTCGTGACACGACTGGCAGCTGGCGCGCACGACGGCCCATTGGGCGGCAAAGGCGGCGGCGTCCTCGCCTCCGGCCAGTTCCGCCAGCCGGTCGGCGGCGACGACATAGTCGGCGGCCTTTGCTTCAAAGCCGGCCCGGTCGCTCCAGATCTCGGGTTTGGCGTTGGTCCGCACCCCCGCCTCGGCCCCGCTGCCGGCGGGGAACATGGCGGGCACGGCGTGGGCCCAGCGCGACAGGGCGCGGCTCGGGAAGCGCTGGCTGGCGGTTGGCTGGCCGGCGTCGATCGCCGCCTTGATGGAGCCCATGGCCACGCCCGACAGCATCATGGCCGCCTGACGGGCCTCGACGATATCCGCCGCCGGCGTGCGCGCGCCCTGGGCGCTGGCCCCGCCGCCGAGGCACAGCAGGCCGATCACTGTCGCCGTCATGATCCGCTTCATGGTGTCTCTTCCTGTTTGGAGCGAGGCTCTGACGGGGCGGAGCAGGTGTCAATGTGGGAGTGGCCGGCAATGACTACCCCCCTAGCCACCCGACCGCTTTCCGGCTTACCTCCGCCCAACGAGGGAGAGGAACCCGGATGACCGATATGCCCGCCAGCGCGCCCGTGAGCGGCGTCAAGCGTATGGAACTGACGCTGCGCGCCCTTGTGCTGGGCTGTCTGCTGGCCGTCGTGTTCACCGCCGCCAACACCTATCTGGGCCTGAAGGTCGGGCTGACCTTCGCCTCGGCCATCCCGGCGGCGGTCATCTCCATGGCCATCCTGCGGATGTTCAAGACCTCGACCATCTGGGAAAACATGACCGTGCAGACGGTCGCCTCGGTCGGCGGGGCCATGAGCTCGATCATCTTCGTCCTGCCCGGCCTGGTCATGGTCGGCTGGTGGCTGGAGTTCCCGTTCTGGGAGTCGGTGCTGATCTGCGTCTTCGGCGGCGTGCTGGGCGTGACCTTCTCCATCCCCCTGCGCCGCGCCCTGGTAGTCGAGGGCGGGCTGCCCTATCCCGAGGGCGTCGCGGCGGCCGAGGTGCTGACCGTCGGATCGCGCGGGGCGGAACAGACCGAGAGCGCCGTGCGCGAGAACGCGTCGGGCCTGTGGGTCGTGATCACCGGCGCGGTGGTGTCAGCCGGCTACGCCCTGCTGGTCGCGGGCCGGGTGTTCGCGGGCGAGGCGTCGCGGTTCATCAAACTGCCGGCGACGCTGGGCGGCGGCGCCACGGGCATGGGCTTCGGCATGCAGTTCGCGCTTCTGGGCGCCGGTCATCTGATCGGTCTGGCGGTCGGCCTGGCCCAGCTGTTCGGTCTGATCCTGGCCTGGGGCATCGCCGTGCCGATCCTGACCAGCCCCGACACCATCGCTTGGCTGACCGCCAACGGCATTCCGTCGATCGCCACGACGCTGGAGCCCGGCGTCGGTGCGGAAGAGCTGGCCGGCACGGTCTGGAGCCGTGAGGTCCGCTTCATGGGGGCCGGCGTCATCGGCGTGGCCGCCATCTGGACCCTGATCAAACTGGCCGGGCCGCTGATCGGCGGCCTGACCTCGGCCCTCGCCGCCAACCGCCGCCGTCAGGGCGGCGAGGTGCTGGACCGCACCGAGCAGGACATCCCGATCAATATCGTCGCCGGCTTGTCGGTCGCCTGCCTGATCGGCATCGGCTTCATCCTGGCCTGGTTCGCCCAGGGCAATCCGACGCTGGCGGGATCGACCGCCCTGCTGGTGACCGGCGGCCTGATCTATGTGGTCTTCATCGGCTTCGCCGTGGCGGCCATCTGCGGATACATGGCCGGGCTGATCGGCTCGTCGAACAGCCCGGTGTCGGGCGTCGGCATTCTGGCTGTGGTCATCGCCTCGGTGCTGATGCTCGGCGTGCTGGCGCTGGCCGGCCTGCCCGCGGATCCGTCGGTGGTCGCCTTCGCCCTGATCGTGACGGCGATCGTCTTCGCCGTGGCCGTCATCGCCAACGACAACCTTCAGGACCTCAAGACAGGCCAGCTCGTCCAGGCCACGCCGTGGCGGCAGCAGACGGCCCTCATCGTCGGGGTCTTCGCCGGCGCCATCGTCATCCCGCTGATCCTCAACCTGCTGAACAAGGCCTTCGGCTTCGAGGGCGGGCCGGTCGGCATCGCCGACGCGCCACTGGCGGCGCCCCAGGCGACCCTGATCTCGGCCCTGGCGCGCGGCGTCATCGGCGGCGATCTGCGCTGGGACCTGATCGGCATCGGCGCGGCCATCGGCGTGGTGATCATCGTGCTGGACGCCGTGTTGAGCGGCGCGACCAGGGGGAAGATGAAACTGCCGCCGCTGGCCGTGGGCATCGGCTTCTACCTGCCGGCCGCCGTGACCACGATGCTGGTGGTCGGCGCCGTGTGCGGCTGGATCTACGACAAGGCGATCAAGGGGACCCGGTTCGCCGACGTCGGCCGGCGCATGGGCGTGCTGCTGGCCTCGGGCCTGATTGTCGGCGAGAGCCTATTCCTGGTCATGACGGCCGGGGTCATCGTCTCGACCAACAATGACGCGCCCTTCGCCATGCTGCCCGAGGGCGCGACCTGGCCGGCGATGCTGGCGGGGATCGCCGCCTTCGTGGTGCTGACGCTGATGCTGTACGGCTGGGTTCGCAGCCAGTCGGCGAAAGTCTGAGCATGTCCCTGACCGCCCTCCTCGTCGCGGCAGCGCTGTGGCAAGACCCGCCCTCAGCGCCGCCGCCGGCCGAGGCCGGGAACACGGGCGACATCGCCTGGGTCCGGCGACCAATGCCCGAGTTTCCAGAGCGCGCCGTGCGAGCGCGGGTCTGGACGGGCGAGGCGCGGCTGCGCTGCACCCTGACGGCCGAAGGGCGGTTCGCCGAATGCGAAGTGATCGGGGAGTCCGTTAGCGGGGCCGGGTTCGGGCCGGCCGCGCTTTCCTCCATGCGGCGCGCCCGCTTCCAGTTCGTGGCCGGGGGTCCGCAGCCGGGCGATGCCTATGAAGCGACGCTGCGCTTCTACCTTCCGCCAGAACTTCGCAGCCTATAGGCGCCCTGAAACAGCCCCAAGCGCCGGTCATGCTGGCTTTTCGGCGCGTGCTTCGCTAAGAGGCGCGCGCCTTCCCGCATCTACGCCCTGTCCCAGCGGCCCGCGCTCGCCCGGCCGCCCTGCACGTCTGATAGTCAAATGAATCTGCGCAACGTCGCCATCATCGCCCACGTCGACCACGGCAAGACCACGCTGGTCGACCAGCTCCTGGCCCAGTCGGGCGTGTTCCGAGCCAATGAGGCCCAGTCCGAGCGGGCGATGGATTCCAACGACCAGGAAAAAGAGCGCGGCATCACCATCCTGGCCAAATGCACCTCGGTGCTGTGGCACGGCGAGACGGGCGACACCCGGATCAACATCATCGACACCCCGGGCCACGCCGACTTCGGCGGCGAGGTCGAGCGCATCCTGGGCATGGTGGACGGCTGCGTCCTGCTGGTCGACGCCGAAGAGGGCGTCATGCCCCAGACCAAATTCGTGCTGACCAAGGCGCTGAAGATGGGCCTCAAGCCGATCCTGTGCATCAACAAGGTCGACCGGCCCCACGCCGATCCCGACAAGGTCCACAACGCCGCCTTCGACCTGTTCGCCGCCATCGGCGCCACCGACGAGCAGCTGGACTTCCCGCACATCTACGCCTCGGGTCGGGCCGGCTGGGCGACGATGGATCTGAACCAGCCCAGCGACAATCTGAACGCCCTGTTCGAACTGATCGTCAAACACGTGCCGGAGCCCAAGGTCGTCGCCAACAAGGACAAGCCGTTCCAGATCCTGAACGTGCTGATCGAAAGCGACCCCTTCCTCGGCCGCCTGCTGACCGGCCGCATCGAGAGCGGCAAGGCCGTTCCCGGCATGGCCATCAAGGCCCTGTCGCGCGACGGCAAGACCATCGAACAGGGCCGCATCACCAAGGTGCTGGCCTTCCGCGGCCTGAAGCGCCAGCCGGTGGACGAGGCCGAGGCCGGCGACATCATCGCCATCGCCGGCATGTCCAAGGCCACCGTGGCCGACACCCTGTGCGCCCTGGAAGTCACCGAGGCGCTTCCCGCGCAACCCATCGATCCCCCGACCATCTCCATGACCGTCTCGGTCAACGACAGCCCGCTGGCCGGGCGCGAGGGTGACAAGGTCCAGTCGCGCGTCATCCGCGACCGCCTGCTCAGGGAAGCTGAAGCCAACGTCGCCATCCGGGTCACCGAGACCGGCGGCAAGGACGCCTTCGAGGTCGCCGGCCGCGGCGAACTGCAGCTGGGCGTGCTGATCGAGAACATGCGCCGCGAGGGCTTCGAACTGTCGATTTCGCGTCCGCGCGTGGTTTACCAGACCGGCGAGAACGGCGAGCGGCTGGAGCCGATCGAGGACGTGGTCATCGACGTCGACGACGAATACACCGGCGTGGTTATCGAGAAGCTGTCGGCCCGCAAGGCCGAGCTGAAGGACATGGGCCCCTCGGGCGCCGGCAAGACCCGCCTGACGCTTAAGTCGCCGTCGCGCTCGCTGATCGGCTACCAGGGCGAGTTCCTGACCGACACGCGCGGATCGGGCGTGCTCAACCGCGTGTTCAGCCACTATGAGCCGCACAAGGGCGCCATCGAAGGCCGTCTCAAGGGCGTGCTGGTCTCGAACGGCGACGGCGAGACCGCCGCCTTCGCCCTGTGGAACCTGGAAGACCGCGGCGTTATGTTCGTGGGCGGCGGCGAGAAGACCTACCAGGGCATGATCATCGGCGAGAACGCCCGCTGGGACGATCTCGACGTCAATCCGATGAAGGCCAAGGCGCTGAACAACATCCGCGCCTCGGGCAAGGACGAAGCCGTTCGCCTGACCCCGCCGCGCCGTCCGTCGCTGGAACAGGCCATCGCCTATATCGAGGAAGACGAACTGGTCGAGGTCACGCCCAAGTCGATCCGCCTGCGCAAGGCCGTGCTGAACCCGTCGTTCCGCAAGAAGCGCGTCCGCGAGGAGTAGGAATTCCTGCTGGGCCGCGGTCACAAGGCTCCGCCTTGTGACTGCTACGCGCCGCCCTTCGGGTCGATCCGACGCGGCCTTGTGGCCCCGGGGGCGCCGAAATCGGCCAAACCGGGCGGCGCCAAGGTCATTTCTGGGCGGGCGAAACAAAGCCCTGTCCATCGTGTTAGCCAGTCGGTGCGAGCCCTCCCCGCTCGCTTTGACAAGGCAGACATCATGCGAAAGACCGCACTCCTTACTGGCGTCGCCGGCCTGCTCCTCATGACCGCTCCCGCGTTCGCCCAGGACGGCACGGCCGCGCAGACCCAGGAACCGGCCCCGGCCACCGCCGCCCAGCCCGCGGCTGAGCAGCCCACTCTGACCCTTCAGCCGGGCTCCGACGTCAAGGGCTCGGACGGGTCGGTGCTGGGCCAGCTGGAAGGCGCCCGCAACACCGAGGCCGGCCAGGAGCTGACCGTGCGCGGGGCCGACGGCCAGCTGCGCGGCGTGCCGGTTTCCGGCGGCGTGCGCCAGGACGGCGAAGGCGTCGCGGTCGGCTGGACCAGCGCCCAGTTCTCGGCCGCGCCGTCGATCACCGACACGGCTGCGGATGTGGCCGAACCGGCCGCCCCGCCCATGCCGGACGAAGCCGGCATGGCCCCGCCCACGCCGCCGACCCTGCCGCCAGCCTCGGACCCCGCCGATCCGGCTCCGGTTGAAGGCACGGTCGCCGAGCCTGACGCCCCGGGCGCCTGACACCAGCGCGCCGGACAAGAAAAAGGGCGGCTCCGCGAGGCGCCGCCCTTCGTCGTTCAGCAAGCGAGGCGTTAGCCGCGACGCTTGACCAGCCCCAGCAGGAACAGCAGCAGGACTGCGCCGCCGAAGGCCACCAGAAGGGTGACGAGGTTAAACCCGCCGACCGGCTGTCCCAGCAGGTTCTCGGCGATGAAGCCGCCGATCAGGGCGCCGACGACGCCGACGATCAGATTCGTCACCAGGCCGTGGCTACGGCCCATGACCTTTTCAGCCAGCCAGCCGGCCACGATGCCGATGACGATCCAGCCGATGATTCCCAAGCCCATAGTGTCTCTCCTGACATTCCCAAGCGCGATCGCTCTGTCGCGGTAATGCGCTGGTGCGGCAACGGTTGCGCGTCCGGTCGCAAAACACTGCTCATTGACAATCCCCCGTCACGGGAGCGCGGCATGGTGCTTGCCACTTGAAGGGCGAGCCGTCCCGCTTCGGGACAGCCCGCCAACAAGGGAAATGGGGCCATGGCCACCGATATTGACCTTCACCTGGGCCGCCGCCTGCGCCGTCGCCGGCGTCTTCTGGGCCTGACGCAACAGCAGCTGGCCACCCAGGTCGGCATCCGCTTTCAGCAGATCCAGAAATACGAGTGCGGCGCCAATCGCATCTCGGCCGCCCGTCTGTGGCAGCTGTCCGAGGCGCTGGAATCGCCCGTCAGCTATTTCTACGACGGTCTGGAAGAAGCCATCGAACGCAAAGAGGCGGCCAACCAGGGCGGCGAGATGTTTTCCCGCAAAGAAACCCTCGACCTGATTCAGGCCTACTATCAGCTGGGCGAACGTCCGCGCCGCCGCCTGCTTGACCTTGCCAAGTCGCTGCACGCCGAGGGCGACGCCGCGTAGGGGTGACTGGTGATTGGTGACTGGTGGATTTTGTGCGGTGAAGCTGGCTGTTCGACCTGACAGCCACTAATCACCAGCCACCAGCCACCAGCCACCTGTGCCCATGACCGAGTACGAACTGTTCGCCGTTGATCTGGCCCGCGAGGCCGCCCGCGTCTCCCTGCCGTATTTCCGCGGCGCGTATGAGGAGACGGACAAGGGCGGCCCCGGCGCCTTCGATCCGGTCACCCAGGCCGACCGCGAGGCGGAGGCGGCGATCCGCAGCCTGATCGCGGCCCGCTATCCTGATCATGGCGTCATCGGCGAGGAGTATGGCGAAGACCGGCCGGACGCCGACCACGTCTGGATCCTCGACCCCATCGACGGCACCCGCGCCTTCATCGCCGGCCTGCCGCTGTGGACCAATCTGATCGCCCTGCGCGCTGAAGGCCGGCCGACCGTTGGCGTTATCGCCCAGCCGTATCTGGATGAAATCTTCCTGGGCGGCCCGTCGGGCGCGCGCCTGCTCAAGGGTGGGACGGAGACGCCGCTGGCCGTGCGGCCCTGCCCCCGCCTGACCGACGCGCTCATCGCCACCACCGACCCCGACCTGTTCACCGGCGCCGAATTGGGGGCCTGGACCCAAGTTCGCGCCGCCGCCCGCCTCGCCCGGTTGGGCTGTGACGCCTATGCCTACGCCATGCTGGCCGCGGGCCGGATCGACCTTGTCGCGGAAAGCGGACTGAAGGTCTGGGACTGGTCCGCCCTCGTCCCCGTCATCGAGGCGGCCGGCGGCGAGGTCACCAACTGGCGCGGCGAGACGCCGGACGGCAGCGGTCAGATTCTGGCTGTCGGCGACGTCGCCATCCGCGAGCAGGCTCTGGTGACGCTGAGAAGGGCGGCCCTGTAAGTTCCGCTCTTCCGGGCTTTCGCCGGGATGGGCGGAAATCTCAAATTCAGGCCGCTTCAGTCGGCTCGGACTCGCCGACGGACTCGGGCGCTGCGGGAGCCGCCATCGGGGACAGATCCTCGACCGGCGAGATATAGGCGCCCATGGCGTCGAACTCGTCGAGGAAGACCGCGCGCATGTCGTCGGCCTCCATGATGATCTCGTGCTTGGCCCCGGGAATCTCGACATAGCGGCCCCGGCCGAGGCGTTTGGCGGCCCATTTGTTGGTCTGTTTCCAGACGCGGTCGTCCTCGGCCGCCTGCACGATGGCGACAGGGATGCGCACGGCCTTCAAGGCCTTGGGCTTCAGGGAGCGTTCACCGGCGTCCAGCGCGAAGGCCAGCCAGCCCCAGGTCGGGCCGCCGACCGCCAGGTGCGGGCAGGCGTACAGCTGTTGCCGCCACTGTTCGTAGCGGCTTTCGTCCGAGGTCAGGGCGTCCTTCTCGAAGGTGTGGTCGAACGGATCGTCGGCGTCGTCGAGCACATAGTCCCCGGCCTTGCCGTGACGCAGGTTCCAGCGAACGGCCAGCTTGACTGACCACATCGACCGTTTGCCGGTCTTGATGCGCAGCATGGGGCCGGACAGGATGGCGCCGGCGAACCGGCTCTCGCCGCCCTGCAGCGTCATGAGGTTCAGCGTGCCGCCCATGGAGTGACCGACCATGACCCACGGCTTGGGCGCGCGATCCTCCCAGGCGTCGAGCAGGCGAGCGTAGTCGTCGAGGAACTCCTCGACCGCCCGGGCGTGGCCCTTCAGCCGATCCGGCAGCAGACGGGCGGAAAGGCCCTGACCGCGCCAGTCGTGGGCCAGGACACACCAGCCCCGGGCGAGGAAATTGCCGATGACCTCATAGTATTTCTCGATCGGCTCGGTGCGCCCCGGGCTGACGATCACGGTCCCGCGCGGCTTTTTCGCCACCAGCGTGGACGGGGTCCAGAAGGCGGCGCGCAGGCGCAGGCCGCCGGCGCCGCGGAACCATTCGCCGACGCCACCCGGGGGCGCGGACGCGCCCGGGACCCCCATCAGGGGCGCATTGGCGGCATAGGCGGCGGCTCGGTTCACTCTGGCTTCCTGAATCTCAAGGTCATGCGGTCACTCTCGCCGATCTCGTCGTATTGCGACCGATCGAAGTTCGGATTCGGCGGCGAACCGCGCGGCGCCGTCAACCCCATGGGCGGCAGGGTCTCGACGCCGAACGGATGATCCTTGGTATCCCTTTCATTCGCGTTGATTTCCGAAGCGGCGACGAAGGCGAAGCCCGCTTCCGCCGCCAGCTGTTTCACAAACGCCTCCTGGACGTATCCGTTCGCAGCGGCGGGGTCCTGATCCTCTTCCGGGCCCAGACGATGCTGTTCGATGCCCAGGACGCCCCCGGGACGCAGGGCGGCATAGGCGTCGGCGAAGGCCTTCTCAGCGATTCCGGCGGCCATCCAGGCATGGATGTTGCGCATGAACAGGGCCATGTCGGCCGTGCCCGCAACGGTGACGGGCCCCGAGGTCGGCCCGAAGGCGGCGAGTTCGATCTCGCCGTACAGACGGCGGTCGTTGGTGAACCGCTGCTGGAAAGCCGCCATCAGCGCCACCTGGGACGGATCGGCCCCCGGGCCGGTCTGGAAGCCCGCGGCGACGTATTTGCCCGCGCCCTCGGCGAGGTAGGGGGCGAGGATTTCCGTCCACCATCCGCTGCCCGGCCAGAACTCGACCACCGTCATGCGCGGCTGGAGACCGAAGAACCGCAGAGTCTCCATCGGATGCCGGTCGGCGTCGCGAACCTTGTCCTGGGCGCGCCAGGGACCGGCGACGGCCCATTCCAGCGAACCCTGGGGCGGTCCGTCCGGCGTGGGGGGCGGTTCAGCGGTCTTTTCCTTCCGGCCGCAGGCGGCGAGACCCGCCAGCGTCACGGCCGCGGCGCCCGACAGAACGCTCCGGCGCGACAGCGACAGTCGCCAGTCGTGTCTCAAATTACTCATCCAGATCCCCCGGGGGCCGGTTCTGCACGTTTCGGACCCGCCCCCCGGACCATTTTTGCTTCAGGTCGACTCGACCTGAATCCAAAAAATGGTCCAGATTCACGACGGAGCGAAATCTGAGCCTTGGCGGACTGCGTCCGCCAAGGCCGATTTCGCTCCAGGGCAGGGCTTAACCCTGTTCCCAGGTCCGGTCAAAACGGTTCCGGGCATGGGCGGACATCATCCCGGCTTGCGGAATCGCAGGGTCATGCGGTCGCTTTCGCCGATCGCATCATACTCGGCGCGCTCGGCCTCGGTCAGGGGCGTGGGCCGGTCGGTGGCGTTGTTGGCGCGCGGGGCGCTGGTGCGGACCGGCGGCAGGGTCCAGACGCCGTAGGGATGGTCGTGATCGTCCCTGGGATTGGCGTTCAGCTCGCTGCGGGCGTCGAGCACGAAGCCGGCGGCCTGGGCGGCCCGGATGACATAGCTCTCCGGCATATAGCCGGTCGGAGCGGTGACGTCGGGGTTCAGGCCGTCGACGCTGCGGTGCTGTTCGACGGCCAGAACGCCGCCGGGCTTCAGCGCCTTGAAGAAGGCCTCCAGATATGGGCCGGTCCGCGACGGGTTCGAGCGGTGCCAGTTGTGGAAGGCGCGGGCGACCACGATCATGTCGGCGGTCCCGTCCTCGACGCCCATGCTCTCCAGCGGACGGCTGACCGCCACATAGGTTCCGCCGGTGGCTTCGGCGTATGGCTGCAGGATGGCGCTCCACCAGCCGCCGCGGCCCGGTTCGATCTCCACGATCGTCGCACCGGGGGTCAGGCCCCAGAAGGTCAGGGTCTCGAACGGGTGGCGATAGACGTCGCGCGCCACATCGGCGGCGGGCCGGGCGGCGGAGCCGATGGCGGCCTGGAGGGCCGTGTCTTCCTGCAGCACCGGCGGCGTCATGGCGGCGCGACGGACCGTGCGCTGCGCGGGGGACTCGTCCAGCGTCGGCATGGCAGGCAGGGTCTGGGCGGCGGCCAGGGCCGGCAGGGCCAGCGCGGTCGTCATGACAAGGGCGAGCAGGCGCATCAAAGGTCTCCTGAGCGAATTTCCGGCGAACCCTAAGGAGTCTGGGGCGGGGGGCAAGCCATGACGACCGACAGGCGACAGATTGGCGCGGCGGTCGGGCCCCTTGACGGTTTCAAAGCGCTTCCCACATCGGCTTCGAGGCCGCCGATTTCGGGGCCTCCAGACCGGACGGGGCCGATCATCGGGCCGACCGGACTGAACTCCCACCGCCGGTCCGGGCTTCAAACCGCGGGACCGGTTCAACCTTGCTGATCCTCAGGAGGATGACCCATGCGTACCTATGATTTCACCCCGCTGTACCGCTCCGCCGTCGGCTTCGACCGTCTGGCCGGCCTGCTGGAAAGCGCCGCCGCCACCCGTCAGGAAAACGGCTGGCCGCCCTACAATATCGAGACGACGGGCGAGAACGCCTACCGGATCGAGATCGCGGTCGCCGGCTTCAAGCCCGACGAGCTGACCCTGGAGGTCAAGGAGAACCTGCTCACCGTGACCGGCCGCAAGACGGCCAATGACGAAGCCGGCGGAGAGCGGACCTATCTGCATCGCGGTCTGGCCGAGCGCGACTTCGAGCGCCGGTTCCAGCTGGCCGACTATGTCGTGGTCAAGAGCGCGGACCTGGCCGACGGCCTGCTGTCGGTCGAACTGGCCCGCGAACTGCCTGAGGCGCTGAAGCCGCGCCGCATCGAGATTGGCGTCCCGGCCTCGGCCAAGCCGCTGATCGAAGGCAAGAAATCCAGGGCGGCCTGAGCCCTCACAAAACCCGCCTCAAGCAGCGAGCCTCCGCGAGGCGAACGTAGGCGACTAACCAAGGGGCGGCGTTCGCGTCGCCCCTTTTTCGTGCGCAATCAGGCGGCGATCGCGGCCCGCGACGCGATCGCCTGGCGCTGTTCATCGGTGAGCGAGGCGGCGTCGATCCGGGCTCCCGAAACGTCGGCGCCGTCCAGTCGGGCGCCTTCGAGATCGGCGCCCTCCAGTCGGGCGAAACGAAGATTGGCCTCGATTAGCATGACCGGCATCGAGCGGCCCTTGCCGAGCGCAAGAGCCCCCAGGTTGGCGCCGCGCAGGTCGGCCTTGTTCAGCAGGACGCCGTTGAGGCGTGCGCCCCTGAGGTCCGCCCCGCGCAGATCGCAGCCACGCAGGTCCGACCCTTCCAGCCCCGCGCCCTGAAGACCGACGCCCCTGAGGTCCATTCCGGCGAGACAGGCGTGCCTGGCGCTGAGGCCCGGCATCCGCAGGCCTTTCAGACGGTCGCCCAGCGGGCGCAGATCTTCGCCGTCGAACATGGCCGGCTGACCGAATACGCCGCCACTTTCGGCCCAGGCGTTGGCGTCCAGCGCCTTTTCCGCCAGCCCTTCAGCGCGGGCCTTGGCATCGGCGCTCGGACTGCGGAGCACGCCGGTCATGTCGGTGCGCGTAGTCGTGGCCTTTTCGAACGCCACCCCGGTCAGGATCGCCCCCGTCAGGCGCGCGCCGTCGAGATTGCAGCCGTCCACCGAGGCGTTTTCCAGCATGGCGCCGGTCAGATTGGCGTCCTTCAGATTCGCTCCGGTCAGCATGGCGCCGCGCATCGAACAATCGGAGAAGTCCGCCTTGAGGGCGTTGAGTCCGTCGAAATGGATTCCGTCAAGCGTGGCGCCGACGAAGGTCGCGCCATCGGCGATGCCCTGGCGGGTCTCGTGCCTGACCGCCGCCAGCCCCTTGGTCGCGTGCGGCACGGCGATGACCCCCTCGCGGAAATCGGCGCGGGTGAGGTCGGCGTTCATCAGGCTGGCCCCGCGCAGGCAGGCCCCCCGCAGATCTGCCCGCACCAGCTGGGCGCCGGTGAAGTCCGATCCCCTCAGATCGGCGCAGAACAGCACGGCGCCGTTCATCCGGGCCCCGACGAGCTTGGCGTTTTCGAGCGCGGAGCCGGTGAAGTCGGCCTCGGCCAGATTGCGGCCCGACAGGTCCAGTCCGTTGAGGTCGACGAATTTCAGCATCAGCCGGCGGCCGCCAGGACGGCCCTCAACGAGACGCTCATGCGCCGCCACGAACATATCCAGATCGCCTTGGGAAAGGGACCGGCGAACAAAGGTCATGCAACATCATCCATGAGCTCGAGGCCCCGCGCCCGGCTGGTGATCGCATCGGTCAGATCGGCCTGACGCAGAGAGGCGCCGAACATCACGGCCCGGCTGAGGTCCGCGCTGGTCATGACCGCGCGATTGAGGTCCGCGCCCGAGAGGTCGGTTCCCCGCAGGCAGGCTCCGGTCAGGTCCACGGGCAGCAGTCGGTCGGCGGCGATCATCAACGGTCCCAGCTGGGCGCCGCGCAAATCCGCGCCGTTCAGCCGGGCTCTCGCCAGACGGGCCCCGCGCAGGTCGGCGCCCTTCAGATTGACGGACCGCAGGTCGGCGTCCTCGAGGTGGGCGCCCTGAAGCTGCACTCCTTCCATGTCGAGGCCGTAGAAGACCGCGCCCCGGGCCGACAGGGCCGTCAGATTGTAGCCGTGGATCGACTTCAGGGCGCGCAGGTCGACGCCGTCGAAGACCGAGGGCTGCCCTTGGGCGCCGCCGGTCTCGCACCACTGGGCGTGCTCGGCCAGCATTTCGGCGGCGGGCATCTTGCCGACCGGACTGCCGGAGGATCGTTCGTCGGTCAGGGCGCCGGCCATATTGGCCCCGTCCGTCCGCCACATGGCGATCTTGACGCCGACAAGGACCGCGTCGCGCAGATCGGCTCCAGACAGGTCGGCCCCGGACAGATCAGCGCCAGACAGGTCGGCGCCGCGGAAGCTGGCCTGTTTCAGGTTGGCCCGGACCATCTTGCAGTCCTTCATGATGGCGTCGGAGAAGTCCGCCGCCACGGCCACGATCCCGGTGAGTTTGGAGCGTTCGAGATTGGCCCCGGCGAGGCAGGCGCCCTGGGCCTCGGTCTCGTTGCGCGATTTGGCCTCGACAATCTTGAAGCCCAGTTTGGGGTCGGCGGCGGCGATCGTGCCTTCGCGCAGGTCGGCCTCGAACAGGTCGGCGCCGGTCAGGTCCGCGCCACGCAGGCAGGCGCCGCGCAAATCGGTACGGCGCAGGCTGGCCTCGACCAGCAGGCAGTCCTGCATGTCGGCCCCGAAGAAGGTGGCGTTGTCCAGCTTGGCGCCCGACAGGTCCGTCCCGATCAGGCTGGCGGCGGCGAAATCCGCGTCAGCCAGGTTGCGGCCCTTGAGCGAGAGACCCGAAAGATCGAGCCAGGCGAGGACCGCACGGGCGCCCCCCGGCTTGGCCTGCCACAGGCGGTCGTGCCGGGCGCAGATGGCGTCCAGCTCGGTTTGATCGATGCGCCTTCTGGCGGCTGATTGGGCGGTGTTCCCCGACATGATCCCGATATGGCACGCCTCCACTTAAGGAAGGGTTTGTGGGAACAGCCGAATTGGGCGAGATCAGAGGGACAGCAGACCTTGCTCGGTCAACTCCAAGTCTCGCATCGCGCGGCAAGCCGCTAGAGCGGGACTCGTTCACACGGAACCGTATCCGGAGTTGACGAGGTAGTTG
>NZ_JBHYDN010000011.1:0-83579 GCF_051860745.1 Brevundimonas sp. | reverse complement strand
GCCCCCCTCCACCATGCTTCGCATGGTCCCCCTCCCCACTGCGTGGGGAGGAGACGATGAGGCGTGTTTCAGGCCGCGTTCGCAGTCTTGGCGACCGCCGACTTCAGCTTTTCCTGATGGGCGCGCATGCCGGCGGCGATCAGTTCGGCCGCTTCGCCCGCGTCGCCCCAGCCCTTGACGGTGACCGACTTGTTCTTCTCCAGATCCTTGTAGCGGGTGAAGAAATGCTCGATCTGCTCGACCATGATGGTCGGCAACTGCCGATAGCTGGCGATGTCGGTGTAGTAGGGGTTCAGCTTGTCGACCGGCACGGCGAGGATCTTCTCGTCGCCGCCGGCCTCGTCTTCCATCTTCAGCACGCCGATCGGGCGCGAGCGGATGATGCAGCCGGGCACGACCGGCGTCGGGTTCAGCACGATAACGTCACAAGGGTCGCCGTCGTCCGACAGGGTGTGCGGGATGAAGCCGTAGTTGCCCGGATAGTACATGGCGGTGTGCAGGAAGCGGTCGACGAACAGGGCGCCGGACGCCTTGTCCATCTCGTATTTCACCGGCAGGCCACCCTGCGGAATCTCGATGATGACATTGATGTCCCAGGGCGGATTGGGGCCGACGGGAATGGCGTCGATATTCATGGCGCGCTCGATTATGGTGCAGTGCGATACGAAGTGGCGGGCGTGATAGGCGCGGCGCGCGGCAGAAGCAAGGCGGGAGGGTTTGCGCCATCGCTCGCGAGGCGGTCGCTCGCTGCCTGAGCGCGGGGCTGGTTTGCGCGCTATCGCTCGACGCGCGGCGTCTCGCTGCTTGAGCGCGGGCTGCGCACGCGCCACCATGTGGCGGTGAGAAGGAGCCCTCCATGACCCTGTTCGACTGGCTGGCTCTGGCCCTCTTCATCCTGTGCTGGCTGGGCTACGGCCCGCTCCTGACCCTGCTGGCGCGGCGCAGCGGCACGCTCAACGACGACATGCTGGTCATCCGCCGCGTGTGGATGACGGCCATGACCCACCGGGAAATCCGCCTCGTCGACAGCAATCTGATGGGCCACACCATCAATTCCGGCGGCTTTTTCGCCTCGACCAATCTGCTGCTGATCGCGGCGGTGGCCAGCGTGCTGTTCGGCGGCGAACAGGCGCTGCAGGGGTTCGCCTCGGTCGGAGCCGAGGACGTGCCAATGAAACTTCTGGAGGCCAAGCTGGCGCTGGTGCTCCTGTGCCTGGCCCGCGGCCTGCTGGATTTCATCTGGTCGATCAGACAGTTGAACTACGCTTTGGCCCTGATCGGGGCCGCGCCCGAGGTGCATACCGAGGCCGATCGGGCGGCGCTCGGCGAGGCGGCGGGCAATCTGTTGAACCCGGCGCTGAGCGCCTTCAGCCAGGGGGTTCGGGGCTATTACTTCGCCCTGGCGGCGGCGGCCTGGCTGTTCGGTCCGCTGTGGCTGGCCCTGGGCGTGACGGCCGTCTTCTGCCTGATGATCTGGCGTCAGGCGGGTTCACCGGCCGCCCGCGCCATCCGCAGCGCCCGACGCCTGCTGGAGCGGGCCTGAGAGGACGCTGTCGCTCGCTACTTGAGCGATGAAAGCGGTTACATTGCGTGAACGCAGTTGCGAGATAGCTGCTTGACGATTTGTGCGCTGCAACCTAACTTCATTTCTGACGCCTCCGGGCGTCGTGCCCTTCTGGGCGTTTCCTCCCTATAGACTTCATGCCGCGCCCTCGGGCGCGGCTTTTTTTATGGCCCTCCGCGCCCTTGGGCGCGGTCTCTTCTATTCACCGGCCAGCAGGTCGGCGATGACCCGCGCCACGCCCTTTTCGGTGCGCGACCAGCCGGGGCCCGGCGACCGGGCGGCTTCATCAAAATAGAGCGCCCGGTTCAGTTCGATCTGGACGGCGTGGAACCCCTCCGACGGACGCCCCCAGCTCTGGGTGGTCCAGCCGCCGGCGTAAGGCTGGTTCAGCGCCACCCGCCAGCCCAGCGCTTCGAACGCCCGCCGCAGCCGCCGCGTCATTTCCGCCGAACACGACGAGCCATGCCTGTCGCCGAGAACCACGTCCGGCCCCCGCGCCCCGCCCGCCGCCTGGGTCGCCCGCGCGGGCATGGAGTGCCAGTCCACCAGCACCGCCTCGCCATGCCGCGCCCGAGCCGCCTCCATCCCGTCCGCCAGCGCCTGATGATAGGGCGCATGGGTCCGGGCGATCCGGTCCCTCGCCTCGTCCAGCGTCAGGCGCCGGTGGTACAGGGCCCGCCCATCTCCGGTCAGGCGCGGAATGACGCCATATCCGGCCGCCGTCCGGGCCGAAATCGAGCTGTCGGAGACGCCTTCTATCAGCACGGGGTCCAGATCGCCGGGATCGCGATTCAGATCGACCCAGGCCCGGCCCAGCCGGCCGAGCACCACCGTGGCGCCGAGATCGACGCCGGGCGCGATCAGCTGGTCGACCAGGGCGTCCTCGGCGCTGCGCAGACTGGCTTTCGGCAGGGCCGGATCGGCGCCCATGCCGGGCGGATAGACCGTGCCCGAATGGGGCGAGGCGAAGACGAAACGGCCGGGCGTTAGCGGGCGCAGGACGACGAAGGCGTCGCCGCCGCCCCTTTCCGCCCCGTCCCGGTCCTGATCCATGGGCCAGCCATAACCTGTTTCGTCGGACCATCCACAGACGACTGCTAGTCAAGGCGTCCTGATTTTCATGGCGGGTTTACCAGTCGGAGCGTAGCCTTTCCGAAAGACGACCGGGGCGGACACACCAAGATGGCGCGCATTCTACTGGCGGAAGACGATCACTCGCTTCGCGGCTTCCTGACCCGGGCGCTCGAGCGCGCGGGCCATTCCGTGGTCGATTGCGAGAATGGCGACGACGCGATCGACGCCCTCGACCAGGGGCCGTGGGACCTGCTGCTGACCGACATCGTCATGCCCGGCGCCGACGGCATCGAGGTGGCGCGCGTCGCCGCCGCCCGCCAGCCCGGCATCCGCATCATGTTCATCACCGGCTTCGCCGCCGTGGCCCTGTCGGCCGCCCAGGCCAGCCCGCAGGCCAAGGTCCTGGCCAAGCCCGTACATCTGCGCGACCTCGTCGGTGAGGTTGAGCGGATGGTCGCGGCGGCCTGAAACCGCCCTTGGCGGTCACGATCATGAGATCGAATCGCCCTGGTTTCGCCCTTGCGGTCAGCGCCTCCAAAGGGTTATAGACCGCTCCTTCCCGTTCCGGACCTGTCCGGAACCGTCTTGGCGGATGCGTAGCTCAGCGGGAGAGCACCTCGTTGACATCGAGGGGGTCACAGGTTCAATCCCTGTCGCGTCCACCATTCCTTCTCCCATATCGACCCCGCTGACACCCGGTTTGTCCCAGGCAGGGAAACCTTTGCGCCGTTGGCGGATTGCCACTCAATGGCTATCGATTTTGAAACCCTTCTCGAAGGTGCTCCGGCTTACGGCGTCGTGGACGCCCGGGACGGGGTCTTGCTGTACGGACGTCCCGGGCATGAGGCGGCCTTTGAGGCGCTCGCCGCGGAGGTGTTCGACGCCTCGGGCGATGATTTCGAGGTCATTCTGCTGACCGACGCAGCCGAGCGCTGCGACAGGCTGTTCGTCGCGCCGACAGGTGAACACAAATCGTTCGACGCTCGCTGACCGGTTCGCGTCAGTCCCGCGCGGGAATCTCCAGCCCGCGCTGAACCGCCGGGCGGGCCAGACCGCGCTCCAGCCAGGCGGGGACGTTCTTCAGACTGTCGAAATCGACCAATTCACGCGCCTCATAGAAGCCGATCAGATTGCGGACCCAGCCCAGCGTCGCGACGTCGGCGATCGACCAGTCGCCCATGATCCAGTCGCGGCCCTCCAGCCGGGTCTCAAGCACGCCCAGGAGCCGTTTCGATTCCGTGACATAGCGCTCCAGCGGGCGCTTGTCCTCGAAGGCCTTGCCGGCGAATTTATGGAAGAAGCCGACCTGGCCGAACATCGGGCCGATGGCCGCCGTCTGGAACATGACCCATTGCAGGGTCTCAAACCGGGCGGCGGGATCGGTCGGGATCAACTGACCGGTCTTCTCGGCCAGATAGACCAGGATGGCGCCGGATTCGAACAGGGCCAGAGGCTGGCCGCCCGGACCGTCGGGATCGAGGATGGCGGGGATCTTGCCGTTGGGATTGAGCGACAGGAATTCCGGCGTCCAGCTCTCGTTCGCGCCGATATCGACCAGATGCGCCTCATACGGCAGGCCGATCTCCTCCAGCATGATCGAGACCTTGACCCCGTTGGGCGTGTTCAGCGAATAGAGCTGCAGCCGGTCGGGATGCTGCGCGGGCCAGCGCTGCGTGATCGGAAAGGCGGCAAGATCGGCCATGGGGGCTCCGGTTGCGTTCCCGCTGGATGTAGGCGGGCCGTCGGCAACCGCAACCGTCGAGGTGGCTCATTCCTCCCACCGATTCTGACGTCGGCGTGCGCCAGTCTGGGTGAGCGGAAGGAGCAATTAACGACTCAGACGATTCAGACCGTTCTTTTTGCGTCGGGGCCCGGCGGCCTGCTCACTGGACCCGGCGCGTCGGCGCGGGCAATGGAGACGCCATGACTTTTCCGACCCCGTCCCCCGCAGACTGGCGCGTCCTGGCCGAAAAGGCGCTGAAGGACCGGCCGCTGGAAAGCCTGGTGCATCTGGACGCCGACGGCATGGCTGTGCGGCCTCTGTATGCCGCCGCGACGGGCGGCCAGTGGGTGTCCGCCCCGCGCCCGTCCGACGCCGAGGGCCGGGCCTGGGATGTGCGGACCCTGATCGAGGGCGACAAGGCCGAGGCCGTCAACGCCGCCGTGCTGGCTGACCTCGAGGGCAGCGCGGCCTCGGTTCTGCTGAAGGGCGCCGTGCTGGCGGATTCCGAACCGCTGGCCCGCGCGCTGGACGGCGTGGCGCTGGAACTGGCGGCGGTCGGGCTCGACGCCGGTCTTGACGGGCCCGAGGCGGCCAATGCGCTGGCCGTGGCGGCCAAGGGCTCGCCGCGCGCGAAGCTGATGTTCCACATGGACCCGCTGTCGGCGTTCGCGGAGGCCGGGGCCGCGCCGCGAGCGATCGACGAGCATCTGATGCTGGCGGCCAATACGGCGGCGCGCCATGCGGGGGCCTATCCCGAGGCGTCCTGCTTTCTGGCCAGCGGGCGCGTGGTGCATGAGGCCGGCGGCTCCATCGGGCAGGAGCTGGGTTTCGCGGCGGCCAACGCCGTTGCGCTGGTCAAGGCTGCGGTCGCGGCGGGGATGACGGCCGAGGCGGCGCTGAAAGGCACGGTCCTGGGCCTCTCGCTGGACCAGGAATATTTCGACGGCCTCGCCAAGGTCCGCGCCCTGCGGCTGATGTGGCGCACCCTGACCCGGGCGTTCGGCGGGGAGACGCCCGCCGTCATCGAGGCCCGCTCATCCCGGCGGATGCTGGCCGCGCGCGATCCATGGCCGAACCTGTTGCGGCTGACGGCGGTGGGTTTCGCCGGCGCGGTCGGCGGAGCCGACGCCCTGGTGCTCGATGGCCTGTCGCGCGCCAACGGTCGTTCCGACGCCTTCGCCCGACGGCAGGCGCGCAACACCCAGGCGGTGCTGATGGAGGAGGCGCATCTGGGCCGGGTCGACGATCCGGCGGCCGGGTCGTGGTTCCTCGACGCCCGCACCCGCGATCTGGCCGAGGCCGGCTGGACCGAGTTCCAGCGCATTGAGGGCGAGGGCGGCCTGGTCGTCGCCCTGCGCACTGGCGACATTCAGGACCGGGTCGCCGCCGCCCGGGCCGAGCGCGAGGCGGCGCTGGCGAACGGCGCGGCCCAGCTGGTCGGCGTAACCAAATTCGTCGATCCCGACCCCCGCCCTGCGCTGTTCGAGGCCGAGATCGTGCGCCGACCGCAGACCGGCGGCGACGCCTGCGATCCGCTGATCCCGATCCGCTTCGCCGCCCCTTTCGAGACCCAGACCTGGGAGGCCGCCCGATGAGCGCCCCCGACTTCACCAAGGTCGCCCTGGACCTCGGCCCGACCGGGGCCGGCCCGGCCCGTGATGTCTGGAACACCCCCGAAGGCCTGACCGTCCGGACCGCCTACGGCCCCGAGGCCGTCGAGGGTCTCGATTTCATCCACGGCCTGCCGGGCATCGCCCCCTATGTGCGCGGTCCCTATCCGACCATGTATGCGTCCAACCCCTGGACCATCCGCCAGTACGCCGGCTTCTCGACCGCCGAGGCGTCCAACGCATTCTACCGCCGCAACCTCGCCGCCGGGCAGAAGGGGCTGTCGATCGCCTTCGACCTGGCCACCCACCGGGGCTACGATTCCGACCACCCGCGGGTGAAGGGCGACGTCGGCATGGCCGGGGTCGCCATCGACAGCATCTACGACATGCGCACCCTGTTCGACGGCATCCCGCTGGATCAGATGTCGGTGTCGATGACCATGAACGGCGCCGTCCTGCCGATCCTGGCCCTCTATGTCGTCGCGGCCGAGGAACAGGGCGTGCCCCACGCGGCCCTGACCGGGACGATCCAGAACGACATCCTCAAGGAGTTCATGGTCCGCAACACCTACATCTATCCACCCGAACCCTCGATGCGGATCGTGTCGGACATCTTCGCCTGGACCGCGGCCGAGACGCCCAAATTCAACTCCATCTCGATCAGCGGCTACCACATGCAGGAGGCCGGGGCCTCGGCCGATCTGGAGCTGGCCTATACCCTCGCCGACGGCGTCGAATACCTGAAGGCGGGCGTCGCGGCGGGCATGGACGTCGACCGGTTCGCGCCGCGGCTGAGCTTCTTCTGGGCCATCGGCATGAACTATTTCATGGAGGTGGCCAAGCTGCGCGCCGGCCGCCTGCTGTGGGCCGAGGCGGTGTCGAAATTCGGCGCGAAGGATCCAAGGTCGCTGTCCCTGCGCGCCCACTGCCAGACCTCGGGCTGGTCGCTGGCGGCCCAGGACGTGTTCAACAACGTGCCGCGCACCATGGTCGAGGCCATGGCGGCGGCGGGCGGCCAGACCCAGAGCCTGCACACCAATGCGCTGGACGAGGCGCTGGCCCTGCCGACCGATTTCTCGGCCCGTATCGCGCGCAACACCCAGCTGCTGCTGCAGATGGAGACCGGCCTGACCCGCGTCATCGATCCGTGGGGCGGCAGCTTCTATGTCGAGCGCCTGACCCACGAACTGGCCGAGAAGGCCCGCGTCCTGATGGCCGAGGTCGAGGCCCTGGGCGGCATGGCGAAAGCCATTGAGGCCGGCGTGCCCAAGATGCGCATCGAGGAGGCCTCGGCCCGCACCCAGGCCCGGATCGACACGGGCCAGCAGACCGTCGTCGGCGTGAACCGCTACCTGTCAGACACGGTAGACGACATACCCATGCTGAAGGTCGACAACGCCGCCGTGCTGACGGCCCAGATCGCGAAGCTGAAACGGCTGCGCGGCGAGCGCGACGAGGCGAAGACGCAAGCTGCGCTCGACGCCCTGACCGCGGGCGCGAAGGCGAACGCCAACCTGCTGGAGCTGTCTGTGCAGGCCGCCCGCGCCTACGCCACCGTCGGCGAGATCTCGGACGCGCTTGAGGCCGCCTTCGGCCGCCATGTGGCGACGGTGAAGACCGCCCACGGCGTCTATGCCCGCGAGGCCGGAAACGATCCGAAGATCAGCCGCGCCCGCGACATGGTCGCCGCCTTCGTCGACAACGACGGCGGCCCGCCCCGCATCCTGATCGCCAAACTGGGCCAGGACGGCCACGACCGGGGCCAGAAGGTCATCGCCACCGCCTATGGCGACCTCGGCCTCGAGGCCACCGCCGGTTCGCTGTTCCAGACCCCGGCCGAGGCCGCTCGCGACGCCGTGGCCGGCAATGTCCACGCCGTCGGCGCCTCATCGCTCGCGGCCGGCCACCTGACCCTCGTGCCCGAGCTGAAGGCCGAGCTGGATAAGCTGGGCCGGCCGGACATCATGATCGTGGTCGGCGGGGTCATCCCCCCGTCCGACGTCCAGACCCTGATCGACATGGGCGCCGCCGCCGTCTATCCGCCCGGCTCGGTCATCGCTGACACCGCCATCGACCTGATCGAGAAGCTCAACCAGCGCCTCGGCTACGCCCAGAAAACCTAGGGGCGATGGCGGGGCGGCAGGGCGGCGATTTCCTCGGCCGTCAGCTTGCGGCTGACCCGAACACGGCAGACCGACGTCTGGGACGTCGATCCGGGCACCACGATCCGCGCCCAGTCGTCAGTGCACAGACGCGTGCCGACCATGCCTCCATCGGGGATCAGGACCATGCGGTTGGCGAAATCCATATCGGGACAACCACCAGCGGCGTTGAGCTCATAAACATCATTGCGGCCCACCCGCAGGAAGACCTGATCGGGGCGGCCCTGTTCGAAATTGTCCACCTGACGGACGCCGAAACACTGGCGCGCGCGCGGCGGAGCGTCACCGGCCATGCCGCCCCCGTCGACGGGGGCGCAGGATGTCAGGAACGTGAGGGCGCCGAGGACGGCGAAGGCGAGGGTGCGCATGGGAATCTCCTCGAGGAAACCGGAACCTTAACCGTCCGCCTTGCCGATCGGTTGTACAAGGCCTCCAGCGGTAGCGTTTCGTAACGGATCGACCCGCGCGGCCAGATCCGCCGGCAGCGGCGACGGCGCGCCCATCGCCAGGGCCGCGATATGTTCGGCCAGCAGGGGCGCGACGCAAAAGCCGCGCGAGCCCAAGCCTCCGAGAACGAACAGACCTTCGGCGCCCGGCGCCGCGCCGGCCAGCGGCAGCCGGTCCGGGGTCGTGGCGCGCACGGCGGTCCGGGCCTGAGCCGGCCCCGCCGCTGCGATCCGCCCCGCCAGCTGCGGCAGACGGCCCGCGACGGTCGCCAGATTGCGTGCGCCGGCCTCATCCGACGGCCCGCCACCGGTTTCGCCCCGGTCGTGGGTCGCGCCGAACAGCAAGCCGGAGCCCGTCGGCGCCGCATAGCCGCCCCAGGCGACAGGACCGGCCTCAACGCCCTCGACCCAGTTGGCCTGACCCCGGACCGGGGCCAGCGCCACACCGGGAACCAGCCCCGCGGTCCCCCAACCGGCCGCCACCACCACGATGTCAGCTTCGAGGATCACGGCGTCGACTTCATCCAGCAGCCGCCAGCCGGCAGCCACGGCCTCGATACGTCCGACCGTCGCGGTGATCCGGTCAGCCTCCTCCAGCCAGGCTTCGAGCACAGAAGCGGGCCGGATCGCCATGGCGTCGCGCATCCACAAACCGCCGCTCTCGACGGGTTCGCCCAACCGGTCGGAACAGGCGACGGCATCGCGAACCTCCATCGCGCCCTCTGGCCAGATCGGCTGGGCCGCCACCTTGGCGAAGCGGGCGACGTCGCGCGGCGCCTGTTCCAGCTGAAGCACCCCCGTTTCGATCACCACGCCCGGCAGAGCGCCGTACAAACCCGCCGCCCGCGTCAAGGCCTGGGCATGGAGGGCGGCGATGTCGCCGTCGCCCGCGTCGAGACGCGGCGTGACCAGGGAGGCTGGGAAACCCGAGGCCCCCGCGCCGGGCCGTTCGGCTTCGATCACGGTCGCCCGCACGCCGAGCGCTGTAAAAGCGCGGACCAGCGCCGCCCCGGCGATCCCGGCCCCGACCATCGCCACCGACGGCATCCGATCCAACCCGGCCAGGGCCTCGGGCAGACGCGCTTCCAGCCGTTCGCGCTTGCGGCCGTGGCCGGGTCGTTTGTCGACGGCGAAACCCCGCTCCGCCAGCCCCCGGCGCACCGCCCCGGCGACGGTGAAGGTCGCGACCCTTGCGCCCGGCGCAGACCGGGTCGCGATGCCGTCCAGCACCGCGTCCGACCACATGTCCGGATTGCTCGAAGGCGCGAAACCATCGAGGAACCAGGCGTCTGCGCGGCCCGTCCACTGCGACAGGGCCCAGCCGACGTCGCCGACCGCGAGGTCGAGCGTCGCGTTGAAGTCGGGCAGGTCGAGCCGATGAAACCCCGGCGTGGCCTCCGGCCACGCATCCAGCAACGCCTGTGACGCCTGCGCCAGCTCCGGCCAGGCCTCAAGGACGCGCGCCGCCTCTTCGCGGCTCAGCGGAAAGCCCTCGACCGAGAAAAGGCTCAAACGTCCGCCCGCCGGCCCTTCGCGACGCCACAGCTCCAGGAGGGCCGCGATGTTCAGCCCTGTGCCGAACCCCAGCTCGGCCACGCAGAAGCGGGGGCGTCCCTCCCACGCCGTCGGCAGACCACAGCCGGCGAGGAAGACCGCCCGGGCCTCGGCCAGTCCGTCCTGCTGCGAGAAATAGACATCGCCGAACCGCCCCGAACGCGGCGAGCCGTCGTCGTTCCAGATCAGGCGGGGCGCGCGGTCTTCAGCCATTCGCCACGGCCTATACAGCTCAGGCCGCGGCGCAACGAAAAAGGGCCGCCCACACGGGCGGCCCCCTGACTTCGTCGTGCAGGCCTACTGCGCGGTCGGCGGGTTCAACCGGCGCTCGGTCTCGGTGACATTGTTGCCGGCCGTATCGCCCGGCTGGGCCCCAGGCGTCATGGCGCCGTCGGAGACCATCGCGCCCGAGGCCGGGCCCATCGTCTCGCCGGAGGCCTGACCGGCCCCGCTCGCGGCGTTTGCCCCGCCGGACGCGCCACCGCTCGTTGCGGCCGTGTCGACGGCGGCGCCCGAGGCTTCGGCGGCTTCGGTCGAGGCGTCCGTGGCAGCGTCATCGGGCTGGTTGCAGGCGGAAAGCGTGAAGGCCGCGGCGGCGGCGGCGATCAGGATGGAAGTGCGCATCGGGAGAATCCTTGCAGTTGGGGCAGCGGCCCCCGACCATCCGGATGCCCGCCGCCAAGCTGTACCGCTGATAAAATACCGTCGCTCCGCGGATGTTCCTTTTCAGCGCACAAAGAAGAAGGGCCGCCCCGAAGAGCGGCCCTTGTCAGCGGTCGTAGCCGGCGATCAGCGCGCTGGTTCCGGCGCCTGGTGGGCCGCGGCCGAAGCGGCGGCCTGGGCGTCAGCGGCAGCCTGGTCAATGGTGGTGTTGGCGGCGGCCGGATCAGCGACGCCGGCGGCTTCGACCGCTTCAGTCGAGGCGCCGTCAACCTTGTCTTCGGCGCTCTGGCAGGCGGTCAGGGCAAGCGCGGCGGAGGCGGCCACGATCAGGGCTGTGATGCGCATCGATGGCTCCTTGGATTCGGCGGACGAGGGCGTCCCATGGAACTGGATACCGAGCGCCGGCGAGCCCTCGCAAGGCAAATAGCGCCCGAGTTCGGCGCGGCGGACGGTACAACGAAAAAGGGCCGCCCCTTCCGGGACGGCCCTTCCTTCATCAGACCCGAAGGCCGGAATGATGTCGCTCAGATTAGTGAGCGGCGGCCGGGGCAGCGGCGTCGGCAGCCGGGGCCATGGCGGCGTCGGCGGCCGGAGCAGCGGCGGCGTCGGCAGTGGCGGCAGCGGCAGTCGCGTCGGCGGCGGCAGCGTCGGCGGTCGCGGCAGCGTCCGTGGCGGTGTCGGCGGCGGCAGTGGCGTCAGCCGAAGCTTCTTCAGCCTTGTCGGCGGCGGGGGTGCAGGCGGCCAGGGCCAGAGCGGCGACCGAAGCGGCGACCAGAGCGGTGATGCGCATAATGTTTATTCCTTCAGAAGGGTCATACGAGGTCATGAACTCCTCGCCGTTCCGGGATAACGGGAACGTGAGCGAAAGCCAAGTCAAATTCTCACGCGTTCGTGAACCGGCGTGACCACAGGGGAGGATTTGAGCCTCGGCCCGACCGGCTTCCGGACGCCGAAACCCCGCTATTGCGGCGGCGGACTGGTTGCCGGAGAAGTCGTGGACGGTTCGGTCGGCAAGGTGGGGGGCGTTTGACCCGGCCCGACTGTTCCGCCCGGATCCACCGGCGAAAGGGTCTCCGGCAGTTCGGCGGGGAGTTCGGCGGGCGCTGTCGCGGCCGAATCGGTCGCGACGTCCGCCGAAGGCGCGGCCGGTGACCCGGCGTCGCGATCCGAACAGGCAGTCAGGGAAACGGCGCCGAGCGCCGCGGCGGTGATGATCCTGATGTTCATGGCATGCTCCTCCGGACGATCGCCCGGGGCGGACCACCCCACGCTCATGATCGATCTCCTGCCTAACCGGCCGCGTCGCGGGACGTTCCCGAATGCGTGTTCGCCGGTGATGACCGGTGAACGGCTTGTGAGATCAGGCGCCGGTCGGCGCAGCCGACAGTGTTTCTTCCATCTCGATGAAAGACGGTTGGGCCGAGGACGGGATGTCGCCGCGGCCGATCTCGACGGAGATCTGGGCGGCGTTGCCGTGCAGGTGGGCGACCAGAACCGACTGGATGATCTTGTAGAAGGCGCCGTCGCCATCGACGATCTCCTTGAGGCGCACCGCTATCGGCCCCACCAGCCCATAGGCCAAAAAGACGCCCAGGAAGGTGCCGACCAGAGCGCCGCCGATCATGCCGCCCAGGATTTCCGGCGGCTCGGTGATCGAGCCCATGGTCTTGATGACCCCCAGAACCGCCGCCACGATGCCCAGCGCCGGCAGGCCGTCGGCCATGGTCGTCAGGGCGTGCGCCCCGGCCAGACCCTCATGGTGGTGCTTTTCCAGCTGCTTTTCCATGGCGTCCTCGATCTGGTGCGGATCCTCGAGGTTCATGGTCATCATCCGCAGGGTGTCGCAGATGAAGTCAGTGGCGAAATGGTCCTTCAGCACCTTGGGGTATTTCTGGAAGATCGTGCTCTCAGCAGGCTTCTCAATGTGGCTTTCCAGGGCGATGACGCCCTTGGACTTCATCGTCTTGGTCAGCTGGAAAAGCAGGGACAGCAGGTCCTTGTAGTCCTGCCTCTTCCATTTGGCGCCGGCGAACACCTTGCCGAAGCCGCCCAGGGTCGCCTTGATGGTGGTGACGCTGTTGCCGATCAGGAAGGCCGCCACGGCCGCGCCGAGGATGGCCATCAGCTCGTAGGGCAGGGAGTGGAGGATGACCTCCATCTTGCCGCCTGAAAGGATGTAGCTGCCGAACACCATGGCGAACAGCAGAACGATGCCGATAATCTGGAACATGGAGGGCGGAGAATCCTGCGCGCGAGATACGCGGACCTTCGCCGTTAATGATTAAGGGGCGGTTGCGAACCGGCGCTCGCTAAAGCCGGATTTCGCCGTCCAGGATGGCCGCGCGGGCCGCCTCGCTGAATTTGGCGTAGCCGTTCTTGCCGCCCCGAATATAGAGGGGGCCGTCGACCTTGTCGGGATCGAACCCATCGGCGACGAGATCGATCTTCTTGTACTTGAAGGTTCCGGTGGTGTCGGCCGACTTGATCAGGCGGACGAAGACGGGTCGGGCGTAGGCCGGCAGTTCCTGGTCCACCCAGTCGGCGAAGGGACGGGCGGCGAACCGGCCTTCAACGACCAGGGCGACCATGCCGGCCTTGCCCTCGTGGCCGGGAACCGGAACGCCATAGGCGATGATTTCCTTGATGCCGGGCGCGTCGGCCAGCCGCTGCTCGACCTCGGCGGTCGAGACGTTCTCGCCCTTCCAGCGGTAGGTGTCGCCGATCCTGTCGATGAAATAGACATAGCCTTCGCTGTCCTGCTTCATCAGATCGCCGGTGCGGAACCAGCGGTCGCCGCGTGCGAAGACGTCGCGCAGGATCTTCTTCTCGGAGGCGGCCTTGTCGGCATAGCCGGAGAAGGCGTGGCGAATATCGTCGCCGATCATGCCCAGGGCCTCGCCGACCTCGCCCGCTTTCGCCAGCTGGCACAGGCCGTCCGGTCCGCGAACCGGCTCCTCGGTGTCCATGTCGAACCGGACCAGCCGGAAATTGATCTGTTTCTTGAGGAAGCCCGGGACCCGGCCGATCGCGCCCGGCTTGCCGTCGAAATTGAACACCGAGACATTGCCCTCGGTCGAGCCGTAGAATTCCAGGATGTTCGGCACGGCGAACCGCTTCTGGAAATCGGTCCAGACATCGGGCCGCAGGCCGTTGCCGAAGGCCAGCCGCAGCTTGTGGGACCGCTCGCCCTCGGTTTCCGGGCAGTTGACCAGATAGCGGCACAGCTCGCCGATGTAGACGAACAGCGTGGCGCCCGAGGCTTTCACATCCGGCCAGAAATTCGTCGCCGAGAACCGCTTGCGCAGCACCAGCTGTCCGCCGTTCAGCAGCGCGGGCCCGACCCCGACCAGTCCGCCGGTCGAGTGATAGAGAGGCAGGACGTTGAAGGTGACGTCCTTCTCGGTCGCGGCCGTCGCTCCGGCGAAGGCGCGCATATAGGTGCGGGCCCGGGCGTGGGTGATCTTCGCGGCCTTGGGCAGGCCGGTCGTGCCCGAGGTGTAGATGTACAGGGCCGTATCGCGATTGGTCAGACCCGAGCGCGCCGATCGGGCGGGCCGCACGGACGAACCGCTTCGCACCGGCTTGTCCAGCCCGCGCCGCTCGTCGGCCTCGTCCTCATCGCGGAGCCCCAGCACCCAGAGCATCAGGTTGCGTCCGGACAGGGCCCGCGCGTCCTCGACCCGTTTCCAGCAATCCTCGTCCGTCACCACCTGGGAGGCGTTGGAGATGGACAGGCAGTGCGCCAGGGCGTGGCCCGTCAGATTGGTGTTGATCAGGGCAGTGGCGACGCCAACCTTGGAGAAGCCCATCCAGGCGGCGATATATTCGGCCCGGTTCAGCATCACCAGGGCGATGGTGTCGCCGCGCTTGAGCCGGCGGCTCTGGGCCCAGTGGCCGAAGCGGTTGGCCATGGCGTCGAGCTCGCGATAGGTCACCGACCGCCGGTCGTCCTGGATCGCCACCCTGTCCCCGAACCGGTCAACCGCCTCTTCCCAGTCGTCGCAGACCAGATCGGCGCTATCCAGCTCGATCGGCTTGATGCGCTTGAGCAGACGGCGCAGCCCCGTGGCGAAACGCATGTTGCGCTTGATGTTCGCCACCAGACCCATCGTCGTCATCACTCCGCGGAAAGCCGCCCGTTTCTTGGTGATGGACAAGCCGCCCGTCGCGGTCAACCGGCAGGGGAATCACAGAGGCGTTTCGGGGCAAAAGACCGCCGGTTTGCGCGCTGGCGTGGCGCCGATGCGGCGGTGACGCGGGGTGAAACCTGCCGAAGTCTGACAGCCGCTTGTGGAACGCGGCACGGCAAGGCTTAATCATCGAACGCGGATTGACGGCGTGGGGCCGCAATGATCCACGGGGGACCAAACCGATGAAATATCTTTTGACCGCCATCTGCGCCCTTGCGCTGGCCGGACCCGTCGCGGCCCAGGACTACAACGCCGAACCCAACTACGGCCGCATCACCCTGGCGCCCGGCTTCCAGCCCGACCCGCATCTCGTCAGCCTGCGCGCAGGCGGCAGCATCAGCGCCTCCAACGCCGGCAGCGGTTGCGCCGGTTTTATCACCAACGCGCCCGACTTCCGCTTTCAGTGGAATGGCAACGGCTCGCTGAACATCAAGATCTCGGTGCTGTCCAAGGCCGACACCACACTGGTGGTGAACGGCCCGAACGGCGAATGGTACTGCGACGACGACATGGGCGAGGATAACAACCCGCTGGTCACCCTCGGGTCCGTGTCCGGCCGCTATGAAATCTGGGTCGGCACCTATTCCAGCGGCGATCCCCAGCCCGCCGTCCTGTCGATCTCGGAACTCACCAACTTCTGACGCCGGCCGCTCAGTATTGGTTGAGCACAAAGCTGCACCGTTGCCGCCTCAAATGTGGCGGCAATGGTGTTTCTTCGAGGCTAGTCAAGAATCGCGGAACTGTGATCTCACAGACTTGTTTCTTCCATGAGATTTTGGAGGAAAAGCGATGACCGTGACCTATCCTGCCGACCCGGCCAAGCCCTATGGCGATCGTGTCGAGGCGCCGCGCGCCGATATGGCCGATGAAGAGCCCTTCGTCCCCGTCTATGCCCGTCGCGGCAAGGCGCGCGGCGGTCAGGGCAAGATCAAGACCTGGATGATCCTGACCCCCGTCGCCGTACTGGCTCTGTCGGGCATCGGCGCCATGCTGGTCATGCAAGGCGACGAAGAGTCGTCGACCCCCCTGGCCGAACCGGCGGCGACAGCTCCGGTGCTGCCGATCGCGCCGACCGGGGCCGCCATTTCCGCCCTGACCACCGCCTCAACGCCCGAGCCGGTTGTTGCGGCCCCTGTGGTTCGCGATGCCGCGCCGCTGCGTCGCATCACGCCCGCACCGGCTCCGGCTCGCCGTAACGCCGTCAGGACCCCGACCCCGGCTCCCGCCGCCACGCCTCGTGTCGTGACTCCGGCGCCGGTGGCGACCGGTCCGCAAGCCTACACGCCCGCCCCGGCCGCGCCGTCGACCGCGACCCTGAACAGGGCGCCCGCGACCCCGGCGCCCGCGACGCCCGCGCCCGCGCCGACGCCTCCGGTGATCATCGTCGAACCGGTCGGCTGATCGCGCGTCGCCGAACCCGAAAACAAGGCCCCGGCGGAGCGATCCGCCGGGGCCTCTGTCTATGCGGCGTCAGGCTGCCGGCGAGACCCGCCAGATGACATTGCCGACGTCATCGGCCACCAGCAGGGCGCCCGAACGATCAAACTGAACCCCGACAGGACGGCCCATCGCCTGATCCTGTTCATTGAGGAAGCCGGTCAGAATGTCTTCCGGCGGTCCCGACGGAACGCCGCCCGCGAACGGCACGAAGATCACGCGATAGCCGTTGCGCGGCGTCCGGTTCCACGACCCATGCTGGCCCACAAAGGCGCCGCCGCGATATCGGGCCGGAAACAGGCCGCCCTCGCCGAAGGTCAGCCCCAGCGACGCCGTATGGGCGCCCAGCGCGTAATCGGGCCGCAGCGCCCGCGCGACCATGTCCGGATTGCGAGGCTCGACCCGCCTATCGACGATCTGGCCATAGTAGCTCCACGGCCACCCATAGAAGGCGCCCGGCGTCACCGAGGTCATGTAGTCGGGCACCAGATCATTGCCCAGTTCATCGCGCTCATTGACCGCGACCCACAGTTTGCCGCTGTCCGGCTGCCAGGCCAGCCCCACCGGATTGCGCAGACCCGAGGCGAAGACGCGGCCGGCGCCGGTGGCGATGTCGATCTCATGGATGGCGGCGCGGCCCTCTTCCTCGGCCAGGCCGTGGTCGGCGATGTTGGAGTTGGATCCGACCCCGACATACAGCCGCGTGCCGTCCGCGCTGGCGACGAGGCTCTTGGTCCAGTGGTGGTTGCGGCCGGCCGGCAGGGCGGCGAGCCGGCGCGCGGCCGCGGTGATCCGCGTCTGGCCGGTCTCATAGGGAAAGGCGACCACGGCGTCGGCGTTGGCGACGTAGAGCGTCTCTCCCACCAGAGCCATGCCGAACGGCGAGGTCAGGTTTTCGAGGAAGGCGCTCCGGGTTTCGGCCACGCCGTCCCCGTCTGCGTCGCGCAGCAGGGTGATGCGGTTGGCGCTGGGCGCCCGGGCGCCCGCCTTCTTCATGAACAGCCCCTCCGCCCAGCCACGCAGGCCGCCCTTCTTGCCTTCCGGCTTCGGCGGCGCATTGGTCTCGGCCACCAGGACGTCGCCATTGGGCAGGCGATACAGCCAGCGCGGATGATCCAGTCCGGACGCGAAGGCCTGGACGCGAAAGCCGCGGGCGGCCACCGGCGAGCGTCCCTCCGACCAGCCGACCGCCTCGGCGACATTGACCCGCGGGAACAGCGACCGCTGCGGCGGCGGCAAGGTCGGATCGGGCCCGAAGCCGGCGGAGGGATCCAGCGCCTCATTGCCTCCGCAAGCTGCGAGCGTAAGCATCAGGATGGAGGCGGCGAGCAGTGTCGGGCGGGTCATGGGACGGCCTTTGCGTGGGTGGGTCGGACTGCGGGAACTCCAGACGGCTGACGACATAGCCGAGAGCCGCCGCGCGCGCGATGAAGGGCCCGTGATTCGAAGGCTTGCGGAACTCTCGGGTATCCACAACCTGTCGAAGGTCGCAGGGGCGCCTCCGGTTCCGGCGGGACGCGTCAGGCCATTGGATTCAGGTCGCGCGGGGGCCGGATGCGACGGAACCGCGCCTCTATGAAAGAGAAGCTGCCGAAGGCGACGAAGCCCAGCGCGCCGGCGACGAGGATCCAGGAACCGGCCGGCTGGCGTTCGACGGCTTCAAGCGCCGCGCCCAGACTGGTGACGTCCGACGCCTCGGATTTCAGACCCGCGAGAACGACCAGCGCGGCCAGCGGCAGATAGGCCAGGCCCCGGGCGACATGGCCGATCTGCGCCAACGGCGCCACCCGCCGACAGGTTTTCGCGGAACAGGCGAGGTACGCCGTAAAATCCTCCCGCCACGCCCTGACGACATTGGCCGCCCCGACCCCGAAGATCATCAGCCCGACCCCGATCAGCAACCATTTGCCGAACGGCAGGGACAGCACCGTCGCGGCCTGCTCCTAACTGCGGATCACCCCTTCGACGGCGGGATCGCCTTCCGGCGCATGGACCAGAAGAGTGAAGGCCGCGAAGGACAGGGCCGCATAGCTGAAACCGCTGAAGGCCTGTCCCAGGCGCGTGGCCAGTCCGTGGCGGGATACCCCCTCATGGTCCGCGTCGAAGACCGCCTGGAGCACACGCCACATCACGAAGGCGGCCAGCCCCAGTCCGACAAGGAAGGCCCACAGGCGGCCCAGAGGGCGCAGGGCCAGCCAGTCCAGCGCGCCCTTGATCCCGACCGCATCGCCGACCAGATCGACGGCCGCCAGCAGAATCAGGACGCCAGCGGACAGATAGACAAATCCCCGCGCGCCATAACCGATCCGCGCCACCCACTCGATCAGGTTGTGCAGGGGGGGAACATGGCGCAGCAGCGGCGCCCGTCGGCGACCCAGCTCGCCCAGGTCGGCCAGACGGGTGCGGAGGAGGGTGACAGGTTTGGGCACGGCGACGGTAACCCTCGGACCCGAATATGGCTCCGCCCGCACAAGGCGCCCTTGAGGTGCGACAGGAGGACGCATATCTGCCTGCGTCTTGGGAGGGCGCGTATGCAGCCGGTGATTTCCATCCAGGGTCTGACCAAGACCTACAAATCGGGGCTGCAGGCCCTCAAGACCACGGACCTGACCATCGGCAAGGGCGAGATCTTCGCCCTGCTCGGACCCAATGGTGCGGGCAAGACGACGCTGATCTCCATCGTCTGCGGCATCGTCACCCCGACGAGCGGGACGGTGACGGCTGACGGCCATGACATCCAGAAAGACTACCGCGCGGCGCGGTCGATGATCGGCCTGGTGCCCCAGGAACTGACCACCGACGCCTTCGAAACGGTGCTGGCCACCGTCACCTTCAGCCGGGGCCTGTTCGGCAAGGCGCCCGACCCGAAACACATCGAGAAGGTGCTGCGCGAACTGTCGCTGTGGGAGAAGCGCAACGACAAGATCATGACCCTGTCCGGCGGGATGAAGCGCCGGGTGATGATCGCCAAGGCCCTGAGCCACGAACCCGACATCCTGTTCCTCGACGAGCCGACCGCGGGCGTCGACGTCGAACTGCGTCGCGACATGTGGAATCTCGTGCGCGGCCTGCGCGACAAGGGCGTCACCATCATCCTGACCACCCACTATATCGAGGAGGCCGAGGAGATGGCCGACAGGGTGGGCGTGATCCTGAAGGGCGAGCTGATCCTGGTCGAACAGACCGCCACCCTGATGAAGAAGCTGGGCAAGAAGACCCTGACCCTGAATCTGCAGGAGCCTCTGGCCGCGATCCCGGCGGAGCTGGCCGAATGGTCGCCGACGCTGAAGGACGACGGCAATGAGCTGGAATACGTCTTCGATTCCAATCTGGAAAAGACCGGCGTGCCGTCCCTGCTGCGCAAGCTGTCGGACCTCGGCATCGCCTTCAAGGACCTGCACACCAGCCAGAGCTCGCTGGAGGACATCTTCGTCAGCCTGGTCCATCGCGACAAGACGACCGGAGCCGCAGCATGAATTCCCTGAGCTTCAACGGCCATGGCGTCTGGGCCATCTACAGGTTTGAAATGGCGCGGGCCCTGCGCACCGTGTGGCAATCGCTGGTCACCCCGGTGATCACTACGTCCCTGTATTTCGTGGTCTTCGGCTCGGCTATCGGCAGCCGGATGACCGAGATCGACGGCGTGCCCTACGGCGCCTTCATCGTGCCCGGCCTGATCATGCTGAGCCTGTTCACCCAGTCGATCTTCAATGCGTCATTCGGCATCTATTTCCCGAAATTCACCGGCACCATCTACGAGCTGCTGTCCGCGCCGGTGAGCCCGATCGAGATCGTCATCGCCTATGTCGGGGCCGCGGCGACCAAGTCGGCGGTGCTGGGGCTGATCATCCTGGCCACGGCGGCCCTGTTCGTAGATCTGACCATTCTTCATCCACTCGAGATGCTGGCCTTCCTGATCCTGATCTCGACGACCTTCAGCCTGTTCGGCTTCATCATCGGCATCTGGGCCAACGGCTTCGAACAGTTGCAGATGATCCCGATGCTGGTGGTCACGCCCCTGACCTTTCTGGGCGGCTCCTTCTATTCGATCGACATGCTGCCGCCGATCTGGCGGACGATCACCCTGTTCAATCCGCTGGTCTATCTGATCTCCGGCTTCCGCTGGACCTTCTATGGTTCGGGCGACGTCGGCATCGGGGCCAGCCTGGCCGCGACCCTCGGCTTCCTCTTCGTCTGTCTGGCCATCGTCGGCTGGATGTTCCGGACCGGCTATCGGCTGAAGAACTGAGGTCTTCAGCTTCGGGTCACGAAACGGGCCAGATCGGCGGACACCTTGGCCCTTCTCCGCATTTGCTGTAGCGCGCCTGATCCGGCGCGGGAGTTTTGATGCCCACCGACACTGACAAGAAGCTCAACGGCGCCCCCGAGCCCTTCCGCCGCCCCGTGGTCTGGGGCCGGCCGCCCGCGACCGTGTTCCGCGCCGGCCCGCTGCCGAAAGGCGGCGGCCTGCCGCCCCTGCCCGAACCACCGCCCATGCAGCTGACGCCGGGCATACTGACCGGCTCGATGATCCCGCGCGCCGCCCCGGCTCGCCCACAGGCCCAGGCTGCTGTCCCGTCGATAACGCGAGCGCCCGAACCACCTGGGAATCCGGCGTCGCCGTCCGTTCCCGCCGCCGTTGTCCCGACGCCCGACCTGACCGTCCGCCCCTTGCCGGCGGCCGAGCCTGTTGTTCCCGCCGCACCTTCGCCGATCTCCGCGCCCGCTCAGCCCGTCGCCGTCGCGCCGGCGCCCCTCCCGATCCCTGTTGCGCCAGTCAGCGCCGTCCGGAAACGGCCCAGCCGGGTCCCGCTCTATGCCGGGATCGCGCTTGCCGCCGTGACGGTGCTCGCCCTGGGCGGCTGGATCTGGACCCGGTCGCCGGTTGAGACGCCAGCCGCCGTGGCCGCGCCGGCGTCCGCCGCCCCGGTCGCCGAAATCGTCGTGCCCGAGAGCCTGCCGACCCCGGTTCCCGTCCCCGAGCCTGTGACGGAGCCCGCCGCTGAGGCGCCTGTGACCGCTGCGCCGCCCGCCAGACCGACCGCAGCCGCCGTGAGCCCGGCGCAAACGCCGCCGCCCCGCACAGCCCGGCCCGCTTCGCCGGCGCCCGAGGTTGTCGCCCCGCCGCCGCCGGTCACCACCGCGCCCCTGATCGAAATTGTGCCCGCACCGGTCCCCGGCCCGGCCCCGACCGAGGCCGAGCGTCCGTCCACCGACCCCGATGCGCCGATCGCGACGCGACCCCAGCCCATCGGCTAGCGGATGGCGACGTAGCCGCGTTCGACCATGCGGCGCAGGCCCTCATAGGCCTCGGCCAATTCTTCATAGGCGGAGCGCGCTGAGGCCAGCCGCGCGATCTGATCGGGGGTCGAGGGCGCGCCCGATTCCGACTGCCGCAGGCCTTCAGACACCCATTTCGCCCGCGCCGTGGCCGTCAGCACGGCCAGCTTCTGGAACATGGACGCGTCCAGTTTCGGCAGCATCTGGCCGATGACCTCGCGGTTGGCGACGAAGGCCGAATAGTCGATCTGTTCGAGCAGGCCGCGCAGCCGTCGCTGTTCGTGCGGATCTGTGTCCTGCGGCTCGAAATGGTCGCGCTGGCGGCGATAGCTGGAGGTCTGGATGGTCGACATCGAACCGCTCCGGGATGACGTTGAACAGAGCGTGCGCCTCGTCGATTAACGGGGGGTTGCGTCCCGACGCCGGAAGTTGAGACTTGGGCGAAGGCGCGCGGGTGAGCCGGCCGAAGGAGACATCGTCATGAGCGGCAAGGTGCGCGTCGACTGCTTCGCCGTCTCCGTCGACGGATTCGGCGCGGGACCCGACCAGAGCCTCGACCATCCCCTCGGTGTGGGCGGCGAAGGCCTGCACCGCTGGTTCTTTCCAACCCGAACCTGTCGAGAGAATTTCGGCCAGACCGGGGGAGAGGAGGGGATCGACGACGACTTCGGTCGGCGCGGCATGGCGGGGCTGGGCGCGTGGATCCTGGGCCGCAACATGTTCGGGCCGATCAGGGGCGACTGGCCCGACGACACCTGGAAGGGCTGGTGGGGCGAGAACCCGCCTTATCACGTGCCGGTCCTCGTTCTGACGCATCACGCCCGCGCCCCGCTCGTGATGGAAGGCGGCACTGTCTTTCACTTCGAGACCGAAGGCATCGAAGCGGCGCTGGAAAGGGCCCGGGCGCTGGCGGACGGCAAGGACATCCGGATCGGCGGCGGGGCTGAAACCATCCGGCAGTACCTGAGAGCCGGGCTGATCGACGAGATGCACGTCGCCGTTTCTCCCGTCATTCTGGGCCGGGGCGAACCACTGTGGCAGGGGCTGGACCTGCCGGCCCTCGGCTATGAGATCGTCTCCAGCACCGCCGGCGAAAAGGCGACCCACCTGCGGGTCGGTCGCTCCGGCGGGCCGACCGACATGACAATGAAGGCCCTCTGACCATGTCGCTGATCCTTTGGTCCCACCCTTACGCCGCCTACGGCCAGAAGGCGTCGGTCGCCCTGTACGAGCTCGGCCTGCCGTTTGAGCTGAAGCTGGTCGAGGGGGCGAACGAGGCGGTCATGGCCGGGTTCCGCGCCCTGTCGCCCTTCGGCAAGATGCCGACTTTGGTGGACACCGCGACCGGTCAGACCCTCTACGAATCAAGCATCGTCATCGAGTATCTCGACCGGCTGGCCGGCGGCGGGCGGCTGATCCCCGCCGATCCCGGGGTGGCGCTGGAGGCGCGGCTGGTCGACCGGATGGTCGACACCTACGTCGGCGGCCCCATGAACCGCATCATCCCCCGGAAATTCCGTCCGGCCGGGAATGAGGACCCCTTCGGCGACGCCCAGGACGAGGCCGTTCTCGCCGGGGCCTGGGACTGGCTGGAAGGGCGGCTGGCTGACGGTCGGACGTGGGGAGCGGGCGAGGCTTTCACCCTGGCCGACTGCTGTGCGGCGCCGATCCTGACCTATGCCCGACGGCTGGTCCCGTTCGGCGAGCGGCCGCGGCTGAGGGCCTGGCACGGGCGGCTGATGGCGCGGCCCTCGTTCGTACGGGCTCTTGAGGACGCGGCGCCGTTCGGCGATCTGATGCCGGCGCCGCCCGCCGGGGATTAGTGGACTTCAGGCGGCCGCGCTGCGGGGCTGAGGTATTCGTTCTCGGCCCTGGGATGAGCATCCAGCACGAAACGCCGGTCGCAATAGGCGCATTCGACGAAGTCCTCGCCGCCCATGTCCATATAGACCAGCGGATGACCGAGGGCTCCGCCGCCGCCGTCGCAGGCCACGCGTTTGGTCGGGACCACGATGGCTTCCGGCGGCGGAATGTTCGCATCGGCGTGGCGCGGCGGCATGGGCGACCCTGACTGGTAGCGGCGGATATCGGCCGACTCCCTAGAAGCCTCGGCGCGCGGCGTCAAACCGTCCGGGACTTGCGGCGGAAGACCCGGTCGAACAGGGCCTTGCGCTTGCGGAACAGCGACCAGCCGAGGCAGCCCGCGGCGACCCAGAGCCCGATCTCGCCGATCACCGCGGCAGGGCCTCCGACCAGCAGGGTTCCGCGCAGGGCAATCTCGCCCATGCGGTTCAGGACCACCACGGCGGTGAAGGTCCCATAGCCCAGAATACAGGCCGCGAAGGCTGTCCAGCCGATCATCCTGGCGCGGGTCATGCGTCGATCTCCGTCAAGCACACTGTTCATAATGACAAGCGTCCTAGACATTCCATCTCTACCTGTCAAGCATCATTGACACATCGGTACAAACGTCGCCGCGTCCGGCCCTTGGCGGCGATGGACCGCGCGCCTACCTAGACCGGTCACCGACCGAAAGCTGTTGCATGCCCGAAGCCGCCGCCCTGCCTGTCAACGCCATCGAGGTCCGGGGGCTGGAAAAGACCTATGCGGGCTCGAAGAAGACCCCACCCAAGGTCGCCCTGCGCGGCGTCGATCTGGTCATTCCGCGCGGTTCGATATTCGGCCTGCTGGGTCCCAACGGGGCCGGCAAGTCGACCCTGATCAACATCCTCGCCGGGGTGGTCAACAAGACCGGCGGCACGGCCGAAATCTGGGGCCGCGACATCGACAAACAGCCGCGCGACGCCCGCGCCGCCCTCGGCGTGGTCCCGCAGGAGATCGTCGCCGACGTCTTCTTCACCCCCCGGGAAGCCCTTGAGGTCCAGGCCGGCTTCTATGGCGTGCCGGCGAGCGAGCGGCGCTCGGATGAGCTGCTGGCCGCGCTGGGCCTGTCCGACAAGGCCCACGCCTATGTCCGGGCCCTGTCCGGCGGCATGAAGCGGCGGCTGATGGTGGCCAAGGCCCTGGTGCACAATCCGCCGATCCTGATCCTCGACGAACCGACGGCGGGCGTCGATGTCGAGCTGCGCCGCCAGCTGTGGGATTATGTCCGGGCTCTCAACGCCGAGGGCGTGACCATCCTGCTGACCACCCACTATCTGGAGGAGGCGCAGGCGCTCTGCGACACCATCGCCATCATGAATCGCGGCCAGGTCGTGGTCTGCGAGCCGACGCCGCAGCTGCTGCGCCGGCTGGACACCCGCAATGTGGTGGTGACGCCCGAGCATGTGCTGGACGGCCTGCCGAAGCTCAAAGGGTTCGAGGCGGTGTC
Source organism: Brevundimonas sp. (assembly GCF_051860745.1). GTDB lineage: Bacteria > Pseudomonadota > Alphaproteobacteria > Caulobacterales > Caulobacteraceae > Brevundimonas. Next base: position 58,545 of record NZ_JBHYDN010000011.1, on the reverse strand, counting down.
CCGGCCCAACGGCGCCTTCGCCGTCACCTACCGCAAGGGTCAGGCGTCGGTCGAACAGGTGCTGGCCGCGGTGCGGGCTGCGGGCGTCACCATCACCGACATCGTCACCGAGGACCCGGACCTTGAGGACGTCTTCCTGGCGCTGACCTATGGGGACGAGAGCAAGGTCAGTCCGACCAGGGACTAGGGATTAGGGATGAGGCACGGGGTCCGCCTTCAACCGCTATTCCGTCCTCCCTGATCCCTGATCCCTGATCCCTAGACCACCATCACCGTCCCGATGAGCAGCCGCGCGCCCGCGCGGCCCATCACCGTATTGGTCGCCGCCTGAAGCTGGGCGACCAGACGTTCGACGTCCGGCGGTGCGCCGGACAGAAGCGCATTGGCCGACTGCTGGACCACCGCCGCATAGGCGGCGCGCAGGCGCGGCGCCGACTGGGCGACGCGGGTGCGCAGGGCGGCGTCGGGCGTGTCGATCCCGGTCTCGACCGTCATCACGCCGCGCCGGCCGCCGGGCCGCGTGACATTGGCGGTGATCGTCGGCAGCCGCAGATAGCTGGCCTGCGCCGAGCCGCCCCCACCGCTGGTCCTGAGCGGTTGTGTCTTCAGTCCGAGGAGGGCGCGGCGATCCATGCGCCGAGGCTAGCGCGCGGCGCTTAAGGCCGGGTTACGCGGCCGCCTCGACCGCGGCCGGCTCCATCGGCCTGAGGTCCAGCAGGGCGAACAGGGCCGCATCCTCGTCCTGTTCCGGATTGGGCGTGGTCAGCAGCTTGCCGCCGACGAAGATGGAATTGGCCCCGGCGAGGAAGCACAGGGCCTGCATCTCGGCGCTCATCGTCTCGCGCCCGGCCGACAGCCGGACCATGGCCTTCGGGCAAACGATCCGCGCCACGGCGACCGTGCGGACGAATTCGATCGGATCGATCTGGCCTTCGGCCAGCATCCGTTCGCCCAGCGGCGTCCCCGTGACGGGCACCAGCGCATTGACCGGCAGGCTGTCGGGATGGACCGGCAACGTCGCGAGAGCATGCAACAGGCTGGCCCGGTCGCGCCGCGCCTCGCCCATGCCGACGATGCCGCCGCAGCAGGTGCTCATGCCCGCCTCGCGCACATACTGAAGCGTATCCAGCCGATCCTGATACGTCCGCGTGGTGACAACCTGGGCATAGTACTCCGGCCCGGTGTCGAGGTTGTGATTGTAGTAGTCCAGCCCCGCCGCCTTCAGCTGCCGCGCCTGATCCGCCGTCAGCATGCCCAGGGTCGCACAGGTCTCCAGCCCAAGGGCCTTCACCCCCGCGATCATGGTCGCCAGCTTCGGCGTGTCCCGGTCCTTCAGCTCGCGCCAGGCCGCGCCCATGCAGAACCGGCTGGCCCCGCCCGCCTTCGCCGCCATGGCCTCGGCGATGACCGCCGTGGCGTCCATCAGCTTTTCCGCCTTCAGCCCGGTGTCGAAACTGGCCGACTGCGAGCAGTAGCCGCAGTTCTCGGCGCAGCCGCCGGTCTTGATCGACAGCAGCTGGCTCTTCTGCACTTCCGACGGATCGAACCACGCCCGATGCACGGTCGCGGCCTCATAGACCAGCTCCATGAACGGTCGCGCGAACAGCCGCTCTACTTCGTCAAGCGTCCAGTCGTGGCGGGGCGGGAAGGGGTGGCTGGTGGCTGGTGACTGGTGGCTGGACATTCAACTGCTCTTGCGTCGCTTCAGGGCGGAAGCCAGGGAAGCCAACATGCGACTGATCCGATCTGCAGATTCGGCCAACGCATGGTGGTCCGGCTCGCGCTGATAACCGAGCCGGGTTGCGATCAAAAGCTGAGTCTCGGCCTCTGCAAGAGAGCCTTGAGCCATTCCAACGAACTGAAGGAACTCGCCTGTGCTGCGTCTAGCCGCGCCCTCGGCAATGTTTGAAGCGACAGATACGGCGGCGCGGCGGACCTGACTGATCAGGCCGAAGCGCTCGTCGCCCGGCCAAGCCGCGGTCGTCCGATAGATGGCTTCAGTCCAGTCCACCGCAAAGCGCCATACATCCAGATCCTGATAGCTTCGAACGTGGCTGGGCATCCACTCCCCTTACCAGCCACCAGTCACCAGTCACCAGTCACCAGCTACCGCCTATTCCTCGTCGCGATAGACCCGACCGTCGCGCATGACGAAGTCCATCGAGGTCAGGACTGTCACGTCCGTCAGGGGGTCGCCGTCGACGGCCACGATGTCCGCGCGCTTCCCGGGTTCGAGGGTGCCGATCTCCGAGGACAGGCCCAGCAGGTCGGCGGCATTCACCGTCGCCGCCTGGATCGCCGCCATGGGCGTCATGCCGTGCTGGACCATCAGGGCGAACTCGTCGGCGTTGCGGCCATGTTTCGACACCCCTGCGTCGGTGCCGAAGGCGATGCGGACGCCGGCCGGAATCGCCCGGCGCAACGACTGGCCGGTGATCTCGATACGCCAGCGGATCTTGGGCAGAACCTCGGGCGGATAGGCGTTCGGATCGGCGGCCAGACGCTCGATATAGCCGTTCACCGTCGACAGGGTCGGCACATACCAGGCGCCCGACTGTCGGAACAGGCGGAGGGTCTCGTCGTCGAAAATGGTGCCGTGCTCGATGGAGTCAGCGCCCAGCCTCAGCGCCATATTGATTCCGTCCGCGCCGTGGGCGTGGACCGCGACCTTGAGGCCGTACAGGTGCGCCGTCTCGATCAGGGCGCGGGCCTCGTCCTCGAACATCTGGGCCCCAAGCCCGGCGCCGATGCGGCTGTTGACCCCGCCGGTGGTGGCGATCTTGATCACGCGGACGCCGCGCCCGACCTGCAGACGCACCGCTTCGCGGCAGCTCTCCGGGCCGTTGCAGACGTTCTCGTGCGGGATGGTCTCGCGGAAGTCGTCATTGAAACCCAGCCGCCCGTCCATATGGCCCGAAGTGGTCGAGATGCTGTTCCCTGCGTCGATGATGCGCGGTCCCGGCAGGCGGTGGGCGGCGGTGGAGTCCGCCAGCGCCAGGGTCACACCGCCGTCGTCGCCGAGGTTCCGCACCGTGGTGAAGCCGGCCATCAGCGTCTTCTGCGCGTTCTCGGCCGCGCGATAGGCGTGGGTCGGCAGGTTTTCCGTGATCCCGGACAGGAAGCCCGCCTGGCCGCCGAGGTCCGAGACCAGATGCACATGACTGTCGATCAGGCCCGGCAGGACGAAGCGGTCGCGCTGGTCGATGACGGTCGCGCCGGGGAAGGCGGCGGCATCCACGAAACCGTCCCGGATCTCGACGATCAGGCCGTCGCGCACCACCACGGTCGAGGGACCGCGCGGCGCCTGACCCGGACGATCCAGCAGCCGTCCGGCCTGGATCAGGGTGACCGGACCGGCCGTTGCGGCTGCGGCCGGCGTCTGCGCCATGGCCGGCGCCGCGAGAGCCAGAACCGCCGCAACACCCACGCTCGCCATCAGTCTGTGCATAATCACCCTCCCGAACAGACCGCCATGTTGAGCGCACCTGTGCGGCCCGCGCCAGAGCCTGGCCATTCGAAAACACATAAAGATATCCTTATGTGTTTCTTGCCCCCGCGTCGGGACCGGTCTATAGGCCGCGCGAACACTCTCCCGGAAAGCCCCGCTCCATGACCGACTACATCGTCCGCGACATCTCGCTTGCCCCGTTCGGGAACAAGGAAATCGCCATCGCCGAAACCGAAATGCCGGGCCTGATGGCGCTGCGTGAAGAGTTCGGCGCGCAACAGATCCTCAAGGGCGCCCGGATCGCCGGCTCGCTGCACATGACGATCCAGACCGCGGTGCTGATCCAGACGCTGGAAGCCCTCGGCGCCGACGTTCGTTGGGCCTCGTGCAACATCTTCTCGACCCAGGACCACGCCGCGGCCGCCATCGCCGCCAACGGCACGCCGGTGTTCGCCACCAAGGGCGAGACGCTGGAAGAGTACTGGGACTATGCCCACAAGATCTTCGAATGGGCCGACGGCGGCTATCCGAACCTGATCCTCGACGACGGCGGCGACGCCACCCTGCTGTGCGTGCTCGGCCCCAAGGCCGAGAAGGACCTGTCCCTGCTGGCCAACCCGCAGAACGAAGAAGAGGAAGCCCTCTTCAAGGTGATGAAGCGCTACATCGCCGAGAAGCCCGGCTTCTACTCGGCCATCCGCGACGCCATCGGCGGCGTGTCGGAAGAGACCACGACAGGCGTCCACCGCCTGTACGAAATGGCCAAGAAGGGCGACCTGCCGTTCCCCGCCATCAACGTCAACGACAGCGTCACCAAGTCCAAGTTCGACAACCTGTACGGCTGCCGTGAATCGCTGGTCGACGCGATCCGTCGCGGCACCGACGTCATGCTGTCGGGCAAGGTCGCCGTGGTCTGCGGCTATGGCGATGTGGGCAAGGGCTCGGCCGCCTCCCTGCGCCAGGGCGGCGCCCGCGTGAAGGTCACCGAGGTCGATCCGATCTGCGCCCTGCAGGCGGCGATGGAAGGGTATGAGGTCGTCACCGTCGAGGACGTGGCGGGCGAGGCCGACATCTTCGTCACCGCCACCGGCAACAAGGACGTCCTGACCGTCGACCACATGCGGGCGATGAAGAACAACGCCATCGTCTGCAACATCGGCCATTTCGATTCCGAGATTCAGGTCGCCGGCCTGAAGAATTTCAAGTGGGACGAGATCAAGCCGCAGGTCCACCACATCGAGTTCCCGGACGGCAAGAAGATCATCCTGCTGTCGGAAGGCCGTCTGGTGAACCTGGGCAACGCCACGGGCCACCCGTCATTCGTGATGAGCGCCAGCTTCACCAACCAGACGCTGGCCCAGATCGAGCTGTGGACCAACGCCAAATCCTACGACAACCAGGTCTACGTCCTGCCGAAACACCTCGATGAAAAGGTCGCGACGCTCCACCTCGCCAAGCTGGGCGCCAAGCTGACGACCCTGTCGAAGGAACAGGCCGACTATATCTCGGTCCCGACCACCGGCCCGTTCAAGCCGGATCACTACCGCTACTAGGCCGGGGCTGACCGGAAGATTGAAGGGGGTCGGCGTCGTCAGGGCGCCGGCCCTTTTTGCTGCGCGTTCGACTGTGGGGCACTGCGGCGGCGAGGGCTCTGGCTTCGCAAGACCGCGCCGCCTAGATTGCCCCTATGGGCAACCTGATCAACATCATCATCCTCGTTGCGATCCTGGCGGTGACCGTCACCCTGGGGTTCGGCATCTATTCGCTGCACAAGGGCGGGGACGCGGACCGCTCGCGCTCCAACAAGCTGATGCGGCTGAGGGTGGCCTTGCAGGCCGTGGCCATCGTCCTGCTGGTGATCGGTATGTGGTGGAAATCCACGCAGGGGTCCTGATCCCGTGGTGGTCCTGAACCGCATCTACACCCGGACCGGAGACGGCGGTCAGACGCGGCTGGCGTCAGGCGCGACGGTGTCCAAGAGCGACCGCCGCGTCGAGGCCTACGGGGCCGTGGACGAGCTGAACAGCGTCCTCGGCGTCGCCCGACTTCATTCCGGCCAGAACGACCGAATTGACGCCATGCTGGGCCGAATCCAGAACGAGCTGTTCGACCTCGGCGCCGACCTCGCCACGCCGCTGGAGCCCGCGCCGAAATGGGAGGCGCTGCGCATCGTCGACAGCCAGGTCGAACGGCTGGAGACCGAGATCGACTGGATGAACGAGAGCCTGAAGGATTTGGACAGCTTCATCCTGCCCGGCGGCTCAGCCCTGTCGGCGCATCTGCATCTGGCCCGCACCGTGGCCCGGCGCGCCGAGCGCGAGGCGGTGCGGCTGATCGAAGCCGGCGAGGCGGTGACCCCGGCGGCGATCCGCTATCTGAACCGGCTGTCCGACCATCTGTTCGTCGCCGCCCGCCGGGCCAACGCCAATGGCGCCGACGACGTGAAATGGACGCCGGGCGCGACGCGCTAGCTCACTGCGCCGCGAGGGCCGCGCGCTGGCGATCGGCGTCGGCGTCGCGCGCGCGCTGCTGAGCCGCCAGGGACGCCTCGATCGCCACCAGTTCCCGGTTCTTCCCGGCCGAGGCGGCGGCGCGTTCGCCGGGATTGGGCCGGCCGGTGATCTCGGCGATGGAGATCGGCTGGGCGCAGACCCGGGTCTGCGCATCCCACCATTTGCCGCCCGCCTCGCAACGGTCGCCCGGGGCCACGACCAGCCTCTCATAGGCGAACATGCCGACCAGCAGCACGGCGAATATGCTCAGAAACAGGATGCTGAGCCGTTTCATGGTCAAGAGGCGATGCATGGAGGCGTTCCGAGGCTGGGCGAGGCGGACGATCCTGTCCGTTGACGCGGCGTTACGTTGACAGGCCGGGTGAGGCGTACCATTCCCTCACCCAACATTCCGGCGCTTTCGTGGATAGCACAATGAAGGTTCTCGTCCCCGTCAAACGGGTGATCGACTACAACGTCAAGGCTCGCGTCAAGGCGGACCAGACCGGCGTTGATCTCGCCAACGTCAAGATGAGCATGAACCCGTTCGACGAGATCGCCGTCGAAGAGGCCGTGCGCATGAAGGAGGGCAAGGAGCACCATGCCGCCGGAACCGTCACCGAGATCGTGGTCGTCTCCATCGGCGTGACCCAGGCCCAGGAGACCATCCGCACCGCCCTGGCCATGGGCGCCGACCGCGGCCTGCTCATCCAGTCGGACGCCGACCTCGAGCCGCTGGCCGTCGCCAAACTGCTCAAGGCCGTGGTCGACGAGGAGAAGCCGGACCTGGTCCTGCTGGGCAAACAGTCGATCGACGGCGACAACAACGCCGTCGGCCAGATGCTCGCCGCCCTGCTCGACTGGCCCCAGGCCACCTTCGCCGGCAAGATCGTGCTGGCGGGCGGCAAGGCCACCGTGACGCGTGAAGTCGACGGCGGACTCCAGACCCTGGCCGCGACCCTGCCCGCCGTGGTGTCGGTGGACCTGCGCCTGAATACGCCGCGCTACGCCTCCCTGCCCAACATCATGAAGGCCAAGAAGAAGGAGATCGCGGTCAAGGCGGTCGCCGACTACGGCGTCGACACGGCGCCGCGCCTCAAGGTGCTCAAGGTCACCGCCCCGCCGCAGCGCTCGGCCGGGATCAAGGTGGCCGACGCCGCCGAACTGGTTGCGAAACTCAAGACCGCAGGGGTCCTGTAATGGCCGTTCTCGTTATCGCCGACCGCGACGGCGCAACCGTCCGCGACACCACCCACAAGACCGTCACCGCCGCGCTGAAACTGTCGGACGACGTCGACATTCTGGTCATCGGCCAGGGCTCGAAGGCCGCGGCCGACGCCGCCGCGAAGATCGCCGGCGTGCGCAAGGTGCTGCTGGCCGAAAGCGCCGGCCTGGGTCACCAGCTGGCCGAGGCGGTCGAGGCGACCGTGACCGGCCTCGCCGGCGGCTATGACGCCATCCTTTCGCCGGCCACCACCGACGGCAAGAATTTCATGCCGCGCATCGCCGCAAAGCTCGATGTCGCCCCGATCTCGGACATCATCGAAGTCGTGTCCAACGACACCTTCGTGCGCCCGATCTACGCCGGCAACGCCCTGGAGACGATCCAGTCCGGCGATGCAAAGAAGGTCATCACCGTGCGCCCGACCAGTTTCGACGCCGCCGCTGAAGGCGGCTCGGCCAAGGTCGAGACCATCGCGGGCGCCGACGCCGGCAAATCGGCCTTCGTCAGCGAGGAGATGGTCAAGTCGGACCGGCCCGAACTGGGCGCGGCGAAGATCGTCGTCTCGGGCGGCCGGGCCCTCGGTTCGGCCGAGGAGTTCCACGCCGTCATGGACCCGCTGGCCGACCGACTCGGCGCCGCCGTGGGCGCCTCGCGCGCCGCCGTCGACGCCGGCTACGCCCCCAACGACTATCAGGTCGGCCAGACCGGCAAGGTCGTCGCCCCGGCCCTCTACATCGCCATCGGCATCTCGGGCGCCATCCAGCACCTCGCCGGGATGAAGGACTCCAAGGTCATCGTCGCCATCAACAAGGACGCCGACGCCCCGATCTTCCAGGTCGCGGATTACGGCATCGTCGGCGACTACAAGGTCGTGGTGCCGGAGCTGATGAAGGCGCTGGGCTAGAAGCCCGCCGGGCACCGGCCCCTTGTCATCCCGGACGCCGCAAAGCGGCGATCCGGGACGCACAGCACCGGGAATCCAGTGCTTCCGGACAGCCCGCAGGGCTGAGCCGGAAGAAGGGCTGCCTCAGAACGGTTTGTTTGAAAGAGCCACCACCGGCGTGACCTCAACCTGTCTCCCGGCTCAGCCCAAGCGGGCTGTCCGGGAGGGATGTTTGGGTGGCGCGGGCCGTCCCGGCTCTCCGCTTCGCTTCGGCCGGGATGACAAGCAAGAAGCTTCCGCAGACAGGACCAACGCGGCGCTTTCGGTTTAGCAACTTTCTCTCGGACGGGGGGAGAAAGCCGATGCCCGATCTGCCAGACTGCGCGGATGTCATCGCACCAACGAGCCATAACCACAGCGCCACCTGAAGGCTGGTCGTTTACGGTAACGGAAGTGTCCAACGGGGCCTGGCGGGCCAGAGGCGTCGCCCCTGATGGTCTCGTGATTGAACGTCACGGAACTGACGATGGCCGACTGCTCGATCAGTTGATCGAGGATGCTCTGAAGCTTGCGTCGCCATGGTCCACCTCGCCGTCCGCCTGACTCCCGGCGCGTCCGCCGACCGCATCGACGGCTGGGACGTGGACGCCGAAGGGCGGCCCGTCCTCAAGGTCCGCGTCCGCGCCCGGCCGGTCGAGGGGGAGGCCAATGAGGCCCTGATCAAGCTGCTGGCCAAGGCGCTCGGCGTGCCGAAATCGGCGGTGGTCCTCCAGCGGGGCGGCCAGTCGCGAACCAAGATGGTCGGGGTTGACGGTCTGTCCGAACCCGACCTGAAAGCCCGCCTTACCGGTTTGTAATGTTTCCGCCTTTGACGGATCGCGTCGAAGGCTTTTGTAATCCGCCCCGACTTGCGCCCCCATCCTCTCGCCGGGCGCATCTGGGGAGCGTCCGATGAGATTCCACGCCTTGCGAGGCTCCAGCCTCGCCACCCTCGCCTGCGTGCTGGCGGGTTCACTGGTCCTGTCGGCCTGCGCCACCATGGGCGGGGACGATGAGACGCCGGCCGCTGACGACTCGTCCGACGAGGCGCGCGAGCCGCTGGCCCGGGGGCTGGACGTCGCAGCCAACCCCGATCCCTTCCCCTCGACCTATCGCGGCCTGCCGCGCGAGAACATGGCCATCGTCGGCGGCACCGTCTTCACCGGCGCCGGCCAGCGGATCGAAAACGGCGTGGTCATCGTCACCGACGGCAAGGTCGCCTCGGTCGGCGACGCCTCCACCCCGGTCCCCGGCGGCTATCGCGTGGTCGACGCCCGCGGCCGGTTCGTGACCCCAGGCATCATCGACGTGCACAGCCACCTCGGCGTCTATCCCTCGCCCGGCGTGTCGGGGATGAGCGACGGCAATGAGGCGACCAACCCCAACACCGCCCAGGTCTGGGCCGAGCATTCAATCTGGCCCCAGGACCCCGGTTTCAACGCCGCCCGCGCCGGCGGCGTGACCACCCTCCAGATCCTGCCCGGCTCGGCCAATCTGTTCGGCGGCCGCGGCGTCACCGTGCGCAACGTCCCCTCAGTGACCATGCAGGGCATGAAGATGCCCGGCGCTCCCTACGGCCTGAAGATGGCTTGCGGCGAGAACCCGTCGCGCGTCTACGGCGGCCGCAACAGCTCGCCGGCCACCGGCATGGGCAATGTCGCCGGCTATCGCGCCGCCTTCATCGCCGCCCGCGAGTACAAGGCCAAATGGGACAAATGGCGTGAGGACGGCGAGGGCTCTCCCCCGACGCGTAACCTTCAGCTCGAGACCCTGGTCGGGGTGCTGGAGGGCACGGTGCTGGTCCAGAACCACTGCTACCGCGCCGACGAGATGGCGGTGATGATCGATATCGCCAATGAGTTCGGCTATGAGATCACCGCCTTCCACCATGCGATCGAAGCCTACAAGGTCGCGCCGCTGCTGGCCCGCGAGGGCATCTGCGCCGACATGTGGACCGGCTGGTGGGGCTTCAAGATGGAAGCCCTCGACGCGGTCGAGGCCAACGCCGCCCTGGTCGACGCGCCCGAGGGTTCCTGCGCCGTCATCCACTCCGACGACGCCGAACTGACCCAGCGGCTGAACCAGGAGGCCGCCGCCGCCCTGGCCGCCGGCCGCCGCATCGGCATGAACATCAGTGAGGAGCGGGCGATCAGCTGGATCACCCTCAATCCGGCCCGTTCGCTCGGCATCGCCGACCAGACCGGCTCGCTCGAGGCCGGCAAGCGCGCCGATGTGGTGATCTGGAGCGCCAATCCGTTCAGCGTCTACGCCCGCGCCGATCAGGTCTTCATCGACGGGGCCCTGACCTTCGACCGGATGAACCCGGCTTATCAGCCTCTGTCCGACTATGAACTGGGCCAGCCGGGCTTCGGCCTGCCGGCCGCCAACGTCCTGCAGGGAGCCCGCTGATGCGCCTCAAGAGCCTCATCCTCGGCGCCGCCTGCGCGGCCGCGCTGTCGACGCCCGCCTTCGCCCAGACCCTGACCGCCATCACCGGCGGCCGGGTGCTGACCGGAACCTCCGTGATCGAGAACGGGACCGTGGTGATCCAGAACGGCCGGGTCGTCTCGGTCGGGACCGCCGCCGCCCCTGTCGGCGCACGCATCATCGACGCGCGCGGCAAGGTGGTCACGCCCGGCTTCGTCGCGGTCGACAGCGGCCTCGGCGGTTCGGAAATCTCCTCGGTTGACGGTTCAAACGACCTGACCAATGGCGCCAACACGATCAGCGCCTCGTTCGACGTCAGCTACGGCCTCGATCCCTGGTCCTTCACCCTGCCGGTGGCGCGCCTCGGCGGCATCACCCGCGCCATCGTCGTCCCCAGCCATCCGGGCGGCGGCGGAGGCGGTCACGCCCATGATGACAGTGACTTCGCCGGGGTCGGCGCGGGCGGCCTGCAGTCGCCCGGCCTGTTCGCCGGTCAGGCGGCCATCATCCATCTGGCGGCCGGGACCGACATCCTGGTCAAGCCGCGCGTCGCCATGGTCGCCCCCTTCGGCGAAGCCGGAGCCGGCATCGCCGGCGGCGCCCGCGGGGCCCAGTTCACCCAGTTCAAGGAAACCCTTGCCGAGGTCCGCCTCTACGCCCGCAATCGCGGCGCCTATGACCGCGCGGGCCTGCGCGACCTCAGCCTGTCGCGCGCCGATCTGGAGGCCCTGATCCCGGTCGCCAACGGCTCCATGCCGCTGATCGTCACCGTGCGCCGCGCCGCCGACATCCAGCAGGTCCTGCGCCTCGCCCGCGAGGAAGGCGTCCGGATCATCCTCGACGGCGCCGAGGAAGGCTGGCTGGTCGCCGACCAGATCGCGGCGGCCAATGTGCCCGTCCTGCTCAACCCCATCTCCAACCTGCCGGGCAATCTCGAGACCCGGGCGACGCGGATGCAGAACGCTGCGGCGCTCGACGCGGCGGGCGTGGTCATCGCCATCAAGGGCAATGACGGTTCCCACCGGGTGCGCGAGACCCGCTACAACGCGGGCAACGCCGTCTCGCACGGTCTGCCCTATGAGGCCGCCATCGAGGCTATCACGGTCAATCCGGCCCGCATCTTCGGCATGGCCGGCCAGTTCGGCGAACTGCGCGCCGGCGCGGCCGCCGATGTGGTGATCTGGTCCGGCGACCCGCTGGAGCCGCTCAGCGACGCCGAGACCATCTTCATCGGCGGCGCCGAACAGGCCCCGACCAGCCGCCAGTTCCTGCTCCGCGACCGCTATCGCGACGGCGGCGAAGGGGCGATGCCGCCGGCGTACGACCGGTAGGGACCAGGGTTTAGGTTCTAGGTTCTGGGTTCTAGGGAAGTATGCTCGGAGCAGTTCGCTCACTGTCCCCTAGAACCTGATCCCTGGAACCTAGAACCTTCATGACCCCCCGCCTCTTCATCGACGCCGACGCCTGTCCGGTGAAGGACGAGGTCTATCGCGTGGCGGGCCGCTACGGCCTGCATGTGTTCGTGGTCTCGAACAGCTGGATCAACACCCCGCGCGAGAAGTGGATCGAACAGGTCGTCGTCGACGCCGGCCCGGACATCGCCGACGACTGGATCGCCGAGCGGGCGGGGCCAGGCGACATCGTCATCACCGCCGACATCCCGCTGGCCGACCGCTGTTTGAAGGCCGGCGCCCAGGCGCTGAAGTCGAACGGCCAGCCCTTCACGCCGGACTCCATCGGTTCGGCCCTCGCAGGCCGGATGGTCGGCGAGCACCTGCGCTCCATGGGCGTCGCCACCTCGGGCCCGCCGCCGTTTGGTCCCAAGGACCGCTCCGCCTTCCTGCAGGCGCTGGATCAGGCCGTGGTACGGGCCAAACGGGTGGTTCTGGCGGGGTCGAGGCGGTGACGGTCATCCCCGAGAACGAGCTGGAGTTCCGCTTCTTCCGCGCCGGCGGGCCGGGCGGGCAGAACGTCAACAAGGTCTCGACCGCCGTGCAGATGCGGTTCGACGCCCGCAACTCGCCGTCCCTGACCGAGCCGGTCCGGGCCCGGTTGATGAAGCTGGCGGGCAGCCGGCTGACCCTGGACGGGATCATCCTGATCACCGCCGTCCGCTATCGCACCCAGGAGCGCAACCGCGCCGACGCCGTCGAACGGTTGCAGGGTCTGGTCGACAAGGCCTCGATCGCCCCGGTCTATCGCGTGCCGACCAAACCCACCCGCGCCTCGAAAGAGCGGCGGCTGGAAGGCAAGGCCAAACGCTCGACGATCAAAAGCGGCCGCGGCCGCCCCGGCGCGGACGATTAGCGCCGCGCCTCGGCCCGCTGCTGCAGCGGCGTTTTCGGCAGGCCAGCCAGCATCAATCGGCCGTCGCGGTCCGTATCCAGCGCCAGGAACCAGCGTTGCGTCGCCGCCGTCCACTCCTCGGCGGTGACCCTCTGGTCGACGTTCACATCGGCGGCCTTGACCGGCTGGGGCAGGTTGAAGAAGCCGGCCTCGGCCACGATCCCGTAGCCGCGCGGCCCGCGCGGTCCGCCCTGACGCCGGATGTTGCTTCCACCGCCGGTCTGCGGCGGGGCGAGCCCCAGCGACGCCCCGTTCGGCCGGACGCCCGGTCCGCGACCGCCCCGTCCCGGACCGCCCGCGCCCATGCCGCCGCCAATCTCACGCAGGCTGGCCTCATAGGCCCACAGTTCGGCCTGGCCCAGTCGGCCATCCCGATCGGCGTCGAGGTGATCGAACCACCGGCGACCGTCGGCGGCGAATTCGTCGTACACCACGACGCCGTCCAGATCGGCGTCCGCGCCCAGGAACCAGTCTCCCACCGGCCAAGGCTCGCCCGGCGCCGCCGCGAAGACCTCGCCGAACGGGCTGACAAACAAGGACGGCTGGGCGGGCCGGTTCTCACCCGGACCGCCGAAGGGGCCGCCCGGCCCCATCCCGGGACCAGCGCAGGCGGACAGGGCGACAGCGGACAGCAGTCCAACCCCGAGAGCTTGCATACGGCGCGACGCAGGCCGGTTCGATGCGGCGTCATGTTCGCGCATGGCGGACTCCCGATAGTAGAAGGGCGGGGCTATTCCGCCGGACGGAACAACAGGGCGGCGACCTTGTCGGCCTCGTTGAAGCCGATCACCCACTGGGTCGCAGCGTTGGTGAAGGTCACGGCGAACAGATCCGCGCCGTTCTGGTTGCCGACGAAGTCAACCGCCTGCACCGGACCGAAGCCGGCGATCAGGGGCTGGATGGCGGTTTCCTGTTCACGCACCCGGGCGGCCAGATCGTCGCTCATCAACGAATAGTCGATCGTGCCCGCCTGGGCGCCGGCGATGATCTCGCGCAGCACGTCTTCGGCCCGGGGGTTGGCGGGAGCCAAAGCGGCCGGAGCGGCCGCGATAACCGGGGCGGCCACGCGCGCCGCCGGGGCGGGGGCGTCGAAACTGTTGGGCATCGACGCGGCGGCGACCTGGGCCTGGGCCGCAGCGGGAAGAAGCAGGAGGGCGGCGGCGATCAAAAGCGGCTTCATGGGGTCGTCTCCAGTACTGGGATCAGACGATGGAGGGCCAAAGCGACAGAACAAGGGCGGCCGCGGCCGCGGACATTGCAAGCGTGACACAGACGATCACCCATGCCGGCGTATGCGCCTCGCGGATGACTACCGTCTGTGGCTGCGGCGGGTTCTGGGCCAGCCGGGCCAACGCCTTCAGGGTCGCGCGAATTTCCTCGATCGCGTCACGCACCTGGGCCTGTGGACCCAGCTCACGGCGAATCCAGCGCTCGACCACCGGACTCGCGGCGGCCCACAGGTCGTGGTCGGGATTCAGCCGCCGCGCCACGCCCTCGACCGAGACCATGGTCTTCTGCAGCAGGATCAGTTCGGGTCGCAGATGCATGTCGAACAGGTCGGTGATCTCGAACAGCTGGCCCAGCAGCCGCCCCATCGACACCTGGGACGCCGCCTTGCCGATCACCGGCTCTCCGACCGCGCGCAGGGCCTGTGCGAAGGCCTCGACCGAGTGTTCGGGCGGCACATAGCCGGCCTCGAAATGCACCCGCGAGATGCGGTCATAATCCCGGCTGAGGAAGCCCCAGAGAATTTCCGCCAGATAGCGGCGCTCGGCCGGCCCCAGCCGGCCGACGATGCCGAAGTCGATCGCCGTCAGCTCGGCGGGAGCGTGGCAGAACAGGTTTCCCTCGTGCAGGTCGGCGTGGAAGGTCCCGTGATCCAGCGCCTGGGTCAGGAAGGCGCGCACGACATTGTCGGCCAGGGCGTTGCGGTCCAGTCCCGGCTGGTCGGCGGCGGCAGCGTCAGTCATCGCCATGCCGGGGGCCCATTCCAGCGTCAGCACCCGTTTGCCGACCCCGTCCCAGATCACTGCGGGCGCGGTCATATGGCCGCCGGCCGCGGCGTCCCTGTCCATGATGTCCTTGAGCTCGGACGCCGCGGCGGCCTCCAGCCGCATATCCAGCTCCAGCCGCAGGGTGCGGGCGATGGTCTCGACGAAGGCCGAGGGCTCCAGCCGCCGCGCCAGGGGTACGAAGCGGACGGCGATCCGCGCCGCCAGCCGCATGGAGTCCAGCCCCTGCGCCACCCGCCGCTCGACCCCGGGGCGCAGCACCTTGACCGCCACCTTGCGGCCGTCGGCCAGCCACGCCGGATGGGCCTGGGCCAGCGAAGCCGCGGCCACCGGCGGGCCGAAATCGGTGAACAGGCTCTCGACCGGCCGACCCAGCGACCGTTCGACCTCTCGCCGCGCCTGATCGACCGGGAAGGGCTCAAGCGCGTCCTTCAGCCGGCCCAGATCGCGCGCGAACTCGATGCCGAAGATGTCGGCGCGGGTGGCCAGCACCTGCCCCAGCTTGATCGCCACCGGCCCCAGATGTTCGAACGCCTTGCCCAGCCGCTGCCCGGGACGGCCATCGCGGCCCTCCTTGCCGGCGAAGGCGTGCAGCAGATGCGCCAGCCAGCGGATCCACACCGGCAGCAGGGGGGTGATCTCGCGCGGCGCCAGGGCGTCATGGCGTACCAGCACCCAGCCCCAGCCGAGCAGGCGCAGGGTCGCATCGACCGGATGCCGCACCGGTTCGGCGAGAGGCGGCGGGGGCGCCGTCTTGTAGTCGGCGGGACTGGTCAGATCGCCCACCCGTGATGGATGGCTGCGACTCCGCCCGATAGATTGGTCACGGTCACCCGGCTGAATCCGGCGGTCTCGATCATGCCCTTGAAGGTCGTCTGGTCGGGGAAGCGGCGAATGCTCTCGACCAGATACTGATAGCTGTCGCGATCGCCGGCGACCCAGCCGCCGATGCGCGGAATGGCGTGGAACGACCAGGCGTCATAGGCCTTGCGGATCGCCGAGGCCGTGGGCCGCGAGAACTCCAGACACAGAAACCTCCCGCTGGGTTTGAGCACCCGCCGCGCCTCGCGCAGGGCCTGCGGAATGTCGGCCACATTGCGGATGCCGAAACTGATCGAATAGGCGTCGACCGAGGCGTCCGGCAGCGGCAGGGCCATGGCGTCCCCGACCGTCCATTGCATCTCCGGCTCGCCGCCCTTGTGCACCCCGGCCATGATCATTTCAGCGTTGTAGTCCAGCACGATGACCGAGGCGTCTTCCCCCCCACGCCGCGCCTGCGCCGCCCGCGCCATCTTCGCATAGCGCCGCGCCATGTCGCCGGTGCCGCCGGCGACGTCGAGGATGGTCTCGCCTGGCCGCGGATTCAGCTTGGCCGACGCCGCATCCTTCCAGAGCCGGTGCACGCCCCCGCTCATCAGGTCATTCATCAGGTCGTAGCTGGAGGCCACGCTGTCGAACACGCCACGGACCAGTTGCACCTTCTCCTTCGCATCGACATCGCGAAAGCCGAAGGAGGAGGTCTTGTCGGAAGGCGCGGCCGTGTCGATCATGGGCGCGGTCTAGCGCGTCGGCGCCCTGCCGTCACCGGGCCGCGTGGTCGCGGTTGCAAGGCGTCGTCGGTGGACCCCTGTCCTGGGACGCGGAACGCCGAGGTCCTTCATCAGGCTCCGGATCGCGCCGTAGCAACCGCAGGCGGCGGCCTCCAGCGCCTTGCGGTCCGTGATCTCGACCCAGCCGCGGCCGCGACGGATCAGCCCCTTGTCGACCAGCAGGGTTCCCACCTCCGACACCGTGGCGCGGCGTACGCCCAGCATCCCGGCGATATCGGCCTGGGTCAGGTCGAAACGGTCGCTTTCGGCGCGGTCGTGGATGGTCAGCAGCCAGCGCGCCAGCCGCTCGTCCAGCCGGTGCTGGGCGTTGCAGGCCGCCGTTTGCTGCACCTGGGCGAACAGGCCTTCGGTGAATTTCGCCAGCGCCATGCGCATCGCCTCGCTCTCGTGCAGGGCGTCCGCGAAGACATCCGCGGGACAGCAGGCCGACACGCCTTCCACCTGGGCGATGGCCCGGCTGGCGGCGCGGGCGTTCATCGGCCCGCAGGTGACGCCGACCAGACCTTCCCGGCCGATGGCGGCGGTTTCGATCATCCGGTCGTCGTCGAGAATGGTCATCAGCGACACCACCCCGCTCATCGGGAACCAGACCTCCTCGACCGCCTCGCCGGCGTCGTACAGCATCTCACCCTGGGCGAAGGGCCGCACATGCAGATGGGGTTCGATTCTCGCCCGGTCGGCGGGGTCGAGCGCGGCGATCCACATATTGTCCAAGGCGGACTCCCGTCGTGAAGGGTGACGCCCGGTAACGCCCAAGCTTCACCGCGCGTTCCGTAGCGCTTGTGGAGGCCCGACGGGCGCGATACGGCGAAGGATGCAGGAGGACGCCATGGCCGACCGGATTGACGTTGCGGAAGCTCTGAAAGGCCTGCCGTTTTGGCGCGAGCATGAGGGCGAGCGCCCCGCGATCGCCCGCAGCCTGACCTTCGCCGACTTCAACGCCGCCTTCGGCTTCATGACCCGCGTCGCCCTTCTGGCCGACAAGGTCGACCACCATCCGGAATGGTCGAACGTCTACAATCGGGTCGAGGTCCTGCTGACTACACACGACGCCGGCGGCGTCACCGACAAGGACGTGAACATGGCCCGCTTCATCGATGAAGCGGCCGGCGCGATGGGAGCGAAATGATGGCGGGCAGGGCGGGACGGGTCGCGGGCAAAAAGGCCCTGATCACCGGCGCGGCCGGCGGGCTGGGCGAGGCCATGGCCTGGATGCTGGCCCGCGAGGGCGCGAAGGTCGCCGTCACCGACGTCAATCTGGCCGGCGCGCGGACGCTCGCCGACGCGATCAACGCCGAGGTCCCCGGCTCGACCTTCGCCTTCCAGCATGACGTCGCGAAAGAGGACCAGTGGGTCACGGTCATCGACGGAGCCGTCAAGGCGATGGGCGGCCTGTCCATCCTGGTCAACAACGCCGGCGTCGGCGACGTCCTGGCCTTCGTCGAGCAGGATACGGTCGCGTCCTGGCAGCGGCAGTTCGAGATCAACCTGTTGTCGATCATGCTGGGCTGCAAACACGCCATGCCCCACCTGCGGGCCTGTGCGCCAGCTTCGATCATCAACATCTCCTCGATCGCCGGCCTCGCCGCCGCGCCGGGCATGGGCGCCTACAACGCCACCAAGGCGGGCGTGTGGATGTACTCCAAGACCGTTGCGCTTGAGGCCGCCAAGATGGACTGGAACGTGCGCTGCAACTCGGTGCACCCGGTCTTCATCAAAACCCCGATTCTCGACCCCTTCATCGCCATGGCCGGCGGCGACGAGGCCAAGGCCCACGAACGCCTCAGCCGCGGCATCCCCCTGAAGCGGATCGGCGAGCCGAACGACGTGGCTTACTGCGTCCTCTACCTCGCCTCGGACGAATCCAAATTCGTCACCGGCGCCGAGTTCAAGATCGACGGCGGCATGCTGGCGCAATAGCGACGCGGGCGTCGCTATTGCCTGGCCTGTTGGCCCGCGGTCGTCGGCCCTTCGGGACCTCCCGACCCGACGCGGGCTGAGCTAGGGCGCCAGATCCGCCGGCAATATCTGGCTCGACAGCAGGGTCTCCATGGTCTCCCACCGGTCCGGACCCTGCCGCTCGACCCAGGCCTGCACCACATCGCGGCCGAGGCCGTAGTTGATGATGTAGCTGCGGTAGGTGTCGATGAAGCGCAGCCGCTGGGTCGCCTTGGCCTCATCCGCCAGGGTGTATTTCATCAGCCGCCGGATCGCCTCGGCCCGCTCGATCCGCCCCGCCAGCCAGTCGTCGGCGATGGTGTATTCCGCCCGCGCCAGCCGCCGCGTCAGCGCGCCCAGCTGCGCCTTCTTGTCCGCCGTCGAAGGATCAAGGCCGGCCAGCGGGAACAGCACGTCGCGCTCGAACGCCGTGCCCTCCTCGCCCGGGAAGGCCAGGTCGATGCCGTAGTTGGCGCTGCCCTCGGCCACGAACGACATGGGCGAGAACAGCGGATAGACGCTCATCTCGACCCAGCCGCGCTCGCGCACGAATGTCTGTTCCAGCAGGGCGTTATAGACGTGATGGCCCGGATAGGCCTCGTGGCAGCCCAGATCGATGGCCCGCTCGGTATAGATGGGGAAGTCCGCGTTGATCTCGATCCGGCTGGCCGCGCCGCCCAGATAGTAGTTGTAGCCCGACCACGGCTTGTCGCCGACGAAGCTGAGCGTGAACCGCTCATTGGCCGGCAGGGTGATGTGGCGCACCGTCCGCGCCCGGCATTCGGCGATGGCGGCGTCCATCACGGCCTGCAGCCGGTCGGCGGGGATCACATAGTGCGACTTGAAGGCCGTGACCCGCTCGGTCAGCGTGCCCTCGCCCGGCAGCAGGGCGTCGATCTCGGCCAGGACGGGGTCGAAGCTCTCGAGGGGGCGCAGCTCGGGCCGGATGCCGAACAGGGCCTCGGCCTCGTCCGCGAAACTCATCTTCTCGCCCGACAACATCCTCAGCCGCGCCGAGGCCGCCGAGACATGGGCGATCAGATATTTGCGCCGTTGGATCTCCGCGGGGGTCATGGCCGACGGGCCGTTGCGGTCGAGATCCGCCAGCCGGCTGGACAGGTATGCGGCGCGCTGGATCAACTGGGCCGCTGTCTCGGTCTCCGCCTTCGCCGCCGCCTGCCATTCGGCCGGGCCGTAATAGGCGTCGACATAGCCGGGCTCGAGCTCGCCGATGTCGAGGATCAGGTGGACATAGGACTCCGCGATGGCGCCGAGGCTGTCCGGGGCGACGCCGGGATGGCCGGTGGTCACATCGTCCGGCGCCGTGGTGCAGGCCCCCACAAGCATCAGCAGGCTGAACAGAAAGGCGCGCATCGGGACCTCCATCATCGAAGCGAGGCGCACGCTAGATCACGACGCGCCGGCCCGAACCTTACAAATCGTCCAGAATGGCCCAAGGTTCATCCCGGCGTTCATCCCGGCGTTCAGTCGGCGCATTCGGGATTGAGGGCGGGCCGCTCCTGCTGTAAGGCCCTTCGTCCGGCGTTTCGCCGCCAGACGCACCCGTAGCTCAGCTGGATAGAGTACTGCCCTCCGAAGGCAGGGGTCACAGGTTCGAATCCTGTCGGGTGCGCCATTTTCTTCCCCCCAGCCGGAGCCGCGCGTGACCGACGCCCTTCCGACCCTGCCCCAAGGCCAGCCCATGGGCCAGCCCGTCGGGCGCGTCATCGCCATGCCGGCGGACACCAATCCCGAGGGCGACATCTTCGGCGGCTGGCTGCTGGCGCATATGGATCTGGCCGGCGCGACCCCGGCGTTCGAACTGGCCCAGGGGCGGTGCGTGACCATCGCCCTGGACGGCATGGTCTTCCATCGGCCCGTCTCGGTCGGCGACGAGGTCTCGATCTACGCCCGCGTGCTCAAGACCGGTCGATCCTCGATCCGGGTCCAGGTCGAGGCGTGGAAACGCCCCCGCAACCACGCCCAGGCCGCCTCGGTGCGCGTCACCGAAGGCGTCTTCACCTATGTGGCCATCGATCAGGACCGCAAGCCGAGGCCGCTGCCCGAGACCGCCGCATAACCCACCGCGACACTGGGAAATCTTGACCTTTGGGGTCCGCCGCCCTACCTCGCGGACATGTCCATCCGTCGCATCCTCACCATTGACAACGCCGCCGACCTGGCGGTGCTGAAGCAAATCTCCACCCCGGTGGAGGGGCCGGTGACCGCTGAGCTGCGCCGTCTGATGGATGACATGCTGGAGACGATGTACGCCGCGCCGGGCATCGGCCTGGCCGCCGTCCAGGTCGGCGACCTCCGCCGCGTCATCGTCATGGACCTGAACGACGCGGTGCTTGAGGGCGACGTCCAGGACGCCGAAGCCGACGAAAGCGAAGAGGCGCAGATCGCGCGCCGCAACCCCCGCCATTACGTCAACCCGGAGATCGTCTGGGCCTCGGACGAGCTCTTCACCTACGAGGAAGGCTGCCTGTCGGTGCCGGAGTATTTCGACAGCGTCGAACGCCCCGCCCGGGTCCGCCTGCGTTACATGACCTATGCCGGAGACACGGTCGAGGAAGAGGCCGACGGCCTCTACGCCGTCTGCATCCAGCACGAGATGGACCACCTCGAAGGCGTCCTGTTCATCGACCACCTGTCCCGGCTCAAGCGCGAACGCGCCGTGGCCCGTGTCAAGAAGAACGCAAGGCTGGCCGCCTGATGGCCAGAATCGCAACACGCCTGAAGCGCGGACGTGACCGGATCATCGACGCCAAAGGTCGTCGCCGCCTGACCCGCAATGAAAAGGTCGGCATCGGCAGCGTCGCCGTGCTTCTGGGCGTCGCGGCGGTCGGCGTGATCGCCGGAGTCCTGCTGGACCGAATGCTCGATTTCGACGACGCCCTTGACACCGGCGGTGAGTGGGACGAAGGCGGCGGCGTTCACACGCGCTGGCAGTAACCGCCATCGGCGTCTAAAGCCTCCCCATGCGCCTCGCCTTCATGGGAACTCCCGACTTCGCCGTGCCCTCGCTGGCCGAGCTGATCGCTTCGGGCCATGAGATCACAGCCGTCTATTCACAGCCGCCGAAGCCGAGAGGCCGGGGCCAGAAGCTGACCCCCTCGCCGGTCCATGCCTTCGCCGAGACCATGGGCCTGCCCGTCTTCACACCCGCCGCGATGAAGTCCGCCGAGGCGATCGAGACCTTCCGCAGCCTTGAGGTCGATGCGGCCTGCGTCGTCGCCTATGGCCAGATCCTCAAGGCCGAGGTGCTCGACGCGCCCCGCCTTGGCTGTTTCAACCTCCACGGCTCGCTGCTGCCCCGGTGGCGCGGCGCGGCCCCGATCCAGCGCGCCATCATGGCTGGCGACCGCCAGACCGGCGTGCAGATCATGCGCATGTCCGAAGGTCTGGACGAGGGCCCGATCCTGCTCTCCGAAGTCCTCGACATCCGCGCGGACGACACCGCCGCCTCCCTCGGCGAGCGCATGTCCCACATCGGCGCCAGCCTGTGGCCGCGCGCCCTGGCCGCCATCGAGCGCGGCGCCGTCGAGGGCACGCCGCAGTCGGGCGAACCGACCTATGCCAGGAAGATCACGCCGGCCGAGGCCCGGATCGACTGGTCCCGCCCCGCCGCCGGGGTGGACGCCCATATCCGCGGCCTGTCGCCCTTCCCCGGCGCCTGGTTCGAGGTTCCGGGCGAAGACGGGCCGGTGCGGATCAAGGTCCTGATGTCGCGAGTGGCGCCGGTCGGCTCCGGCGCGGCCGGTCAGGTGCTGGACGGCGCCCTGTGCATCGCGTGTGGAGATGGCGCGGTCCAGTTGCTTCGGGTTCAGCGCGCGGGCAAGGCCGCCCAGACGCCGGAGGAGATGCTGCGCGGCTTCCCCCTGCCGCCCGGGACGGTGCTCCCTCCCTCAAGCAGCGAGCCCCCGCGGGGCGAGCGATAGGGAGACGCAACATGCCGCGTTATCGGCTCACGCTGGAATACGACGGCTCGGGCTACAACGGCTTCCAGGCCCAGACCGACCAGCCGACGGTGCAGGGCGCCGTCGAGGCGGCGATCACCGCCTTCTGCGGCGAGACCGTGCGCCTCGCGGCCGCCGGGCGCACCGACACCGGGGTCCACGCCACCGGTCAGGTCATCAGCCTCGATCTCGACAAGGACTGGCCGGCGCGGACGGTGATGAACGCCCTCAACGCCCATCTGGTCGGCGAGCGGATCGCCGTGCTGGACTGTGTCGGCGTCGACGGCGACTGGCACGCCCGGTTCTCCGCCACCGGCCGGCGCTATCTGTACCGCATCCTCAACCGCCCCGGACCGCCGGCGCTTGACCACGGCCGGGTCTGGCACATGCGCAAGCCGCTGGACGCCGAGGCCATGCAGTCGGCGGCGCGGGCTCTCGTCGGCCTGCATGACTTCACCACCTTCCGCGATGTGAACTGCCAGTCGAAATCGCCCGAAAAGACTCTCGACGTGGCCCGCGTCTTCCGTGTCGGCGACGAGGTGCATCTGGTCTTCGAGGCGCGCAGCTTCCTGCACCGTCAGGTCCGGTCGATGACCGGAACCCTGACCGAGGTCGGGCTGGGACGCTGGGCGATCGAGGATGTGGCGAGGGCCTTGGTCGCGCGCGACCGGGCGGCCTGCGGACCCGTGGCGCCGTCGCACGGCCTGTACCTGACCGGGGTCGTCTACTGAGATCACGAAAAAGGGCCCGCCGTCCCCGGCGGACCCCCTCCCAAGACAAGGCCGAAGCCTAGTTCTTGGCGTCTTCTGCGCCTGCGGCGACAGCGTCGCCGGCGGCGGAGACGTCGCGGCCCATGCCCGAGATGGTGTTGCAGGCCGACACGGCCAGGGCGGCGGCGACGAGCGTGAGGGTGATGATCTTTTTCATGGGGTGTTCCGTTACAGGCGTTGAACCTTGACCATAAACGCAAGCGTGACCGCGCGGTTGCATGGCCAAGCCGGGGTCTGATCTGCTAACCCCCGCCGAATGAGCCAGCCCGCGAACACCGCCGCCCGCCGCATCGTCGAAACCCTCGTCATGAACGGCATCGACCGCGTCTTCTGCGTGCCGGGCGAAAGCTATCTGGCCGTCCTCGACGCCCTCGCGGATGTTCGGGACAAGATCCAGGTCATCGCCTGCCGCCATGAGGCGGGCGCCGCCAACATGGCCGAGGCTTACGGCAAGCTGACCGGCAAACCGGGCGTCTGCATGGTCACCCGCGGTCCCGGCGCCACCCACGCCTCCATCGGGGTCCACACCGCGCACCAGGACTCCACGCCGATGATCCTGTTCGTCGGCCAGATCGCCCTGACCGACCGCGGCCGCGGCGCCTTCCAGGAGGTCGACTATCGCGAGGTCTTCGGCGGCCTCGCCAAATGGGCGACCGAGATCGAGAGCCCGGAACGCACCGTCGAGGTCGTCGAACGCGCCTTCGCCACCGCCCTGCAAGGCCGGATGGGCCCCGTCGTCATCGCCCTGCCCGAGGACATTCTCTACGCCGACGGCGGCCCCGCCCCGATCCGTCCTGTGACGCCCGCGAAGGCGGCGCTGGACCCCGCCTTCGTCGAACAGGTGCGCGCCCGTCTGGCCAGGGCCGAATGCCCGCTGCTGGTGCTGGGCGGCTCCGGCTGGACCGAGGCGGCCGCGACCGCCATCGGCGACTGGGCCGAGCGGATCGGCCTGCCCGTCACCCTGTCGTTCCGGCGCAAGGACCTGCTGTCCAACGACCGCTCCAACTACGCCGGCGACCTCGGCCTCGGCTGCAATCCGAAATTGACCGCCCGCGCGAAGAACGCCGACCTGATCATCGCCATCGGCGCCCGTCTCGGCGAAAACCCGACCCAGGGCTACACCCTGTTCGAACGGGCCCGTACGGCCGAGACCCTCATCCACATCCATCCCGGCGCCGAGGAGCTGGGCCGGGTCTGGACCCCGCTGATGAGCGCCACCGCCAACAACTCCCTGGCCGCCCACGCCCTGTCCGCAATCGAACCCGGCCGCACCTGGCATGACGAGGCCGCCGCCGCCCACGCCGACTACCAGGCCTTCTCGACCCCCGTGCCGGTGACCGGGGCGGTGAACATGAGCGAATGTATGGCCCACCTCGGCGAGGCGCTGCCGCCGACCGCCATCGTCACCAACGGCGCGGGCAATTTCGCCGCCTGGCTGCATCGCTTCTATCGCCACCGCGCCTGCCGCACCCAGCTGGCCCCGACCTCGGGCGCCATGGGCTACGGCTACCCCGCCGCCATCGCCGCCAAGTCCGTCCATCCCGACCGCGACGTCATCTGCATCGCCGGCGACGGCGACTACCTCATGACCGGCCAGGAGATCGCCACGGCGGTCCAATACGGGATCAATGTCGTGGTGGTCGTGGTCGACAACGGAACCTACGGCACCATCCGCATGCACCAGGAGGGCCACTATCCGGGCGCCGACCGGGTCATCGCCACCGACCTGAAGAACCCCGACTTCGTCAAATACGCCGAGGCCTTCGGCGCCTTCGGCATACGCTGCGAACGCACCGCGGACTTCCCCGCCGCCCTCGCCGCCGCGCGCGCCGCCAGCCGCCCCGCCCTCGTCCACCTGATCACCTCGGCCGAGGACATCGCGCCCAATCGGACGATCACGGGCCTGCGTTCGAAGTAGAGGCGGTGACGGCGGGACCCCGCCCGCCTATGTTCCGCCCATGACCGACGCCGCAGCCGAAACCACCGACCGCCCCCTCACCCAGGACGGCCCCGCCGTGCGGCTGTGGATGATCGACGCCTCGGCCTACATCTTCCGCGCCTATCACGCCCTGCCGCCCCTGACGCGCAAGTCCGACGGCCTGCCCGTCGGCGCCGTGCAGGGCTACTGCAACATGCTGTGGAAGCTGATCCGCGACATGAAGGGCGACGACGGCCCGACCCATCTGGTCGCCGTCTTCGACCATTCGGAGAAGACCTTCCGCAATGAGATGTACGACCTCTACAAGGCCAACCGCAGCGCCCCGCCCGAGGACCTGATCCCGCAATTCCCGCTGGTGCGTGAGGCCACCGCCGCCTTCGGCGTCCACTGCGTCGAACTGCCGGGATACGAAGCCGACGACCTGATCGCCACCTATGCCTGCAAGGCCCGCGACGCCGGCGGGCAGGCCGTCATCGTCTCGTCCGACAAGGACCTGATGCAGCTGATCGGCCCCTCGGTTGTCATGTGGGACCCGATGAAGGAGCGCCGCCTCGCCGAGGAGGCGGTGTTCGAGAAATTCGGCGTCACCCCCGACAAGGTGGTCGAGGTCCAGGCCCTGATCGGCGACAGCGTCGACAACGTCCCCGGCGCCCCCGGCATCGGCCCCAAGACCGCCGCCCAGCTGATCGGCGAATACGGCGACCTCGACACGCTTCTGGCCCGCGCCGGCGAGATCAAACAGCCCAAACGCCGCGAGACCCTGATCGAGTTCGCCGACCAGATCCGCCTGTCGCGTGAGCTGTGCCGCCTCGACTGCAGCGCCCCCGCCCCCGAGCCGATCGACGACTTCATCGTCCGCGACCCCGACCCCGAGGCCCTCGCCGCCTTCCTCGACAAGATGGAGTTCCGTGGCCTTCGCGCCCGCGTCGGCGACGGCAGGGCCCCAGTGAAAGACGGCACGGCCTTTGTCGCCCGCCCGAAAGTCCCCGTCGCCCCGGTCGCCACGCCCCGCTACGGCCAGGTCGCCGCCGGCCCTTCCGACGTCCAGACCTTCGACACCGAGGCCTATCACTGCGTCCAGAGCCTCGAAGACCTCGACGCCTGGATCGCCCGCGCCACCGAGGCCGGGATCGTCGGCTTCGACACCGAGACCGACGCCCTCTCAGCCACCCACGCCGGCCTGTGCGGCGTGTCCCTCGCCATCGGTCCCAGCGACGCCTGCTATATCCCTCTAACCCACCAGCATGCTCCGTCGCCTGACGCCGGCGGCCTCGACTTCGGCGGCGAGACCGGGCAGCGCGAACCCCTCACCCAGATCGACAAGGCCGCGGCCCTGGCCAGGCTCAAAACGCTGCTGGAGAACCCCGCCGTCCTCAAGGTCACCCAGAACGGCAAATACGACCTCGCCGTCATGGCGCAGCGGGGCATCCGCGTCGCCCCGATCGACGACACCATGCTGATCTCCTACGTCCTCGAGGGCGGGCTGCACGGCCACGGCATGGACGAGCTGGCCCGGCTCCACCTCGGCCACGATCCCATCGCCTTCAAGACCGTCGCCGGCGTCGGCAAGGCCCAGAAGAGCTTCAAACACGTCGAGCTGAAGCCGGCCACCTGCTACGCCGCCGAGGACGCCGACGTGACCCTGCGGCTGTGGCATATCCTCAAGCCGCGGCTGGCCGAGCAACACCTCGTCACCGTCTATGAGACGCTGGAGCGCGGCATGCCCGCGGTGCTGGCCGACATGGAGCGGGCCGGCGTCCGCGTCGATCCCGACCGCCTCAAACGCCTGTCGTCCGAGTTCGGCCTGCGCATGGCCGAGCTGGAGGCCCAGGCCCATCAGATGGCCGGCCGCCCGTTCAACATCGGTTCCCCGCGCCAGATCGGCGACATCCTGTTCGGCGAGATGGCCCTGACCGGCGGCAAGAAGACCGCCAGCGGCCAGTGGGAGACCGGCGCCGCCACGCTCGAGACCCTCGCCCTGACCCACGACCTGCCGCGCGTCCTGCTCGACTGGCGCCAGCTGGCCAAGCTGAAGGGCACCTATACCGACGCCCTGATCGAGGCCGCCGACAAGACCACCGACCGCGTCCACACCTCCTACCAGCTGGCCGCCGCCACCACCGGCCGCCTCGCCTCGTCCGACCCCAATCTGCAGAACATCCCGATCCGCACCGAGACCGGCCGCCAGATCCGCCAGGCCTTCATCGCCGCCCCCGGCCATGTCCTGATCAGCGCCGACTACAGCCAGATCGAGCTGCGCCTGCTGGCCCATATCGGCGACATCCCCGAGCTCAAGCGCGCCTTCGCCGCCGGCATCGACATCCACACCGCCACGGCCAGCGAGATGTTCGGCGTCCCCGTCGACCAGATGGACCCCGAGACCCGCCGCCGCGCCAAGGCGATCAATTTCGGCATCGTCTACGGCATCAGCGCCTTCGGCCTGGCCGCCCAGCTGAACATCGACCAGGGCGAGGCCGGCGCCTACATCAAGACCTATTTCGAGCGCTTCCCCGGCATCCGCACATACATGGACGCCACCAGGGCCCAGGTGCGCGAGACCGGCATGGTCTCGACCGTCTTCGGCCGCCGCATCCACATCCCCGCCATCCATTCCAAGTCGGGGGCCGAGCGCCAGTTCGGCGAACGCGCCGCCATCAACGCCCCCATCCAGGGCGCCGCCGCCGACATCATCCGCCGCGCCATGATGCGGATGCCGGGGGCGCTGGTTGAGGCCGGCCTCTCAACCCGCATGCTGCTTCAGGTCCACGACGAACTGGTCTTCGAGGCCCCGGAAGCGGAGGCCGACCGCGCCATCGTGGTGATCAAGCGGACCATGGAGGGGGCGGCGGAACCGGCCGTGGCGCTGACGGTGCCGCTGGTGGTGGATGCGCGGGCGGCGGGGAACTGGGATGAGGCGCATTGACCTGAGGGGGCGCTAACACTCGCGACGCGGTCGCTCGCTGCTTGAGCGAGAGGGCGAACCTTGACCGAAGGTTGCTTTTTTGTTCTCCTGCGGCATGACCGGAATCGAAAGCGCCGACCCTCATCGCCAGTCGTTCGAGTCCATTCGCGAGGAAGAGGACGGCGTTGAGTACTGGCTGGCGCGCCAACTGGCTCCAGTGCTCGGCTACGAGAAATACGACAACTTCCTTCAGGTCGTGCGGAAAGCGCGCGTCGCCTGTGCGCAGGCAGGGTTGAGCGAGGCGGACCATTTTGCCGACATCGGGAAAATGGTCGATATCGGTTCTGGCGCACGGCGTGAGATCGCCGACATCCGTCTATCCCGCTACGCCTGCTACCTGGTTGTCCAGAACGGCGACCCGTCCAAGCCCGTCATCGCCGAAGGCCAGACCTATTTCGCGGTCCAAACCCGGCGTCAGGAGATTCAGGACGACCCCGCCTTCGGCGCACTGTCCGAAGAGGAACGCCGCCTGATGCTCCGCCGCGAGATGGCGCACCACAACACCGCCCTCGCCTCCGCCGCCAGCCAGGCCGGCGTAACCAGCGGCCTCGACTATGCGGTGTTCCAGGACCACGGCTATCGCGGCCTGTACGGCGGCCGGACCATGCGCGACATCCACGCGCACAAAGGACTGAAGAAGAGCCAGAAGATCCTCGACCACATGGGCTCGACCGAACTGGCCGCCAACCTGTTCCGTGCCACCCAGACGGAGGAAAAGCTGCGGCGCGACGGGGCGCGCACCCGGGCACAGGCCAACGACATCCACTTGGCTGTGGGCAAGAAGGTCAGGGCGACGATCGGCGAACTGGGCGGCGTCATGCCGGAGCATCTGCCGACGCCTGACACCAGCATTCAGCAGTTGGAGCGGAAGAAGGCAAAGGCGCTGAAGGGGACGGAGGATTAGGGCGTCGAGCGCGGGTGACGGGGGAACTGAGACGAGGCGCACCGAGCTTGATCCGACTCCTGCGGGACGACATCCTTGGGGCACGTGATATTGTAGCCGCTGTGCTATCGCAGGAATTCTAGGAACAATAGACCAGCCAGCGGTTGGCGATGATCGCGCCGACCGTGGGGCCCGCCTGTCTCCAATCGTCAGCCGTGTAGCGGTCGTGATTACGCGTCATGCAGGTCCGGGACGGCCAGGGCGTCGTCGGGACGCGAAGCGTCCCTCCTCCACCCAAGCCGCCGCAGGTCGATCCGCGCGGCCTGTTGCAGGATGGCGCCGGGGCAGGCGCGCTCGATCTCGGACAGCAGGGTCCCGATGCCGGCGCGGCCGTCGGCGCTGGTCAGGTCAAGGCCCTCCAGGGCCTCAAGCAGGCGGGCGGCGATGGCCCTGGGGTCTTCGGCCGGCATGGATTGTATCCCTTGTTTCAACACCGCCGACCCGGGATGATCCAGCCGCTCGCAGCGGGCGGAGTCAATCTCTGCGTTCGTGATTTGTTCTTTTTAACCACAAGGGAGCCCGGGCGTCGGCCCGCCTCAAAACGCTATCGTCATTCCGGGCGGAGAGGCGCGCAGCGGCTCGGAGACCCGGAACCCAGCGGCGCGCGTGAGCGCGAACCTGTCGGGAGCGCGGTGTTTGACGCTTCGCGCCGCCCGTTGGTCGCCGCCGTCGCGGCGCCGCCGGGTTCCGGGTCTCGGCTTCGCCTCGCCCGGAATGACGATAGCGATAGCGAAGGTCGATTTTCAGGCGGGGCGGGGGTTTGCGGCGATTACCCTCGCACCGGTCCGGGCGGGGGTAGACTCCGCGGATGCCGCCGCCACGCCTGCCTTCAACACTCCCGATTCCGCCTCGCCGAGCGGTCGCTTTGGACTCTTTGGACTCTTTGGACCGTGTTTTTCTCGCGACCGGAGCGGACGCAGTGAACGGAGCGGACGGAGCGGACGCAGTGAACGGAGCGGACGGAGCGGACGGAGCGGACGGAGCGGACGCAGTGAACGCTTCGGACGGTGTTTTTTGCTCACTCCGGACGCAGCGATCGCAGCGGACGCAGCGGACGGAGCGAACGCTTCGCACTGTGTTTTTCCGCCCGCGCGCCGCCCGTGCTAAGGCCGCCGCATGACCCCCCGGACCGCGCCCGAAGCCATCGACGTCCTGATCGTCGGCGCCGGCGCGGCCGGGATGATGTGCGCCATCGAGGCCGGGCGGCGCGGGCGCTCGGTCCGCATCCTCGACCACGCCCGGGCGCCGGGCGAGAAGATCCGCATCTCGGGCGGGGGGCGCTGCAACTTCACCAACCTGGGGACCGGGCCGGGCAATTTCCTCGGCGAGAACCCGCGCTTCGCGACCTCGGCCCTGAAGCGGTTCAGCCAGCACGACTTCGTCAAACGGGTGGATCAGGCCGGTATCGCCTGGCACGAAAAGACCCTGGGCCAGCTGTTCTGCGATGACTCGGCCAAACAGATCATCCGTATGCTGACCGACGACATGCGGGCGGCGGGCGTGGCGCTGTCGCTGGGCGTCTCGGTCGAGCGGGTTGCGCGGGTCGGCGACGGCTATGAGGCCGCCCTGTCGGACGGCTCGGTGGTCCGCAGCCGCTCGCTGGTGCTGGCCACGGGCGGCAAGTCGATCCCGAAGATGGGGGCGACGGGCTGGGCCTATGACGCCGCGCGCGGCTTCGGCCTGCGGGTCACCGACACCCGCCCGGCGCTGGTCCCCCTGACCTTCGAGGCCGGGTTGCTGGAACAGCTGAAACCGCTGGCGGGGGTCGCCGTCGACGCCGTGGTCCAGGGCGGCGGAACCAGCTTCGCCGAGGCGATGCTGTTCACCCATCGCGGCCTGTCGGGCCCCGCCATCCTCCAGATCAGCTCCTACTGGCGCGAGGGCGAGGCCATCACCGTCGCCATGGCCCCCGGCGAAGCCGTCTACGACCGCCTCAAGGCGGCCAGGGAGGAGAACGGCAAACAGATGGTGCACACGGCGCTGGGCCACATCATCCCCCGCCGCCTCGCCGAAAGCATCTGCGAGCGCGAGGCCGTCCGGGGCAAGCTGGCCGAGGTCGGCGACAAGACCCTGCGCCGCCTCGACGCCGCCGTGAACGCCTGGACCGTCAAGCCCGTCGGCTCCGAAGGCTACCGCACCGCCGAGGTCACCCTGGGCGGGGTCGCGACCGACCAGCTGGACCAGCTGACCATGGCGGCGAAGACCGTGCCGGGCCTGTACGTCATCGGCGAGGCCGTCGACGTCACCGGCTGGCTGGGCGGCTACAATTTCCAGTGGGCCTGGTCGTCGGGCTGGGCGGCGGGGCAGGCTTGCTAGGTTCTAGGGGCCAGGGATTAGGTGCTAGGGAAGCTCCCCAGCCATCGGCTTCTGTCCCTGATCCTTGATCCCCCCGCTCTTCCCTGGTCCCCAGAACCTAACCCCTAGAACCTTCCATGCCCTTCACCGCCACCGTCCTGACCATGTTCCCCGAGGCGTTTCCGGGGCCGCTCGGCGTGTCGCTGATCGGCACGGCGTGGCGTGAGCGCGGGCTCTGGAGCCTTGATACGGTTGACATTCGGGCCTTTTCCACAGATACGCGCGGCTTCCTGGACGACACCCCCGCGGGTGGCGGCCCGGGAGCCGTGCTCAAGGCGGACGTGGTGGCGAGGGCGCTCGATAGCGTATCCGGGCCGCCTCGGCCGCTTTTGTACATGAGCGCCCGGGGTCGGCCCCTGACCCAGGCGCGCGTCAAGGAATGGGCCAAGGCCGACGGCGTTACGGTGCTGTGCGGCCGGTTCGAGGGGGTGGATCAGCGCGTGCTCGATGCGCGCGGGTTCGAGGAGGTCTCCGTCGGAGACGCGGTGCTCGCCGGCGGCGAGGCGGCGGCCATGGTGGTGATCGAGGCGTGCGTAAGACTGCTGCCCGGCGTCCTCGGCCAAGCGGACAGTCTCAGTAGCGAGAGTTTCGAGGACGGACTTCTGGAGCATCCGCAGTACACGCGACCGCGGACGTTCGAGGGGCTGGAGATACCCGAGGTGCTTCTGTCGGGCGACCACAAGAAGGTCGCACAATGGCGCGAAGAGCAGCGGCGAGAGACGACCCGGGCGCGGCGGCCAGACCTCTGGACGGCGCATCTGGACAAGACAAATGCGGGACCCGGGCCCGCCAAATCACAGCTAAAGGGCGCAAAAGCCCGAGGAGAATAGAATGAACATCCTTCAGACGATCGAAGCCGAAGAAAAAGCCCGCCTGGTCGCCCAACGCGCTATCCCCGACTTCCAGCCCGGCGACACGCTGCGGGTCATGGTCAAGATCAAGGAAGGCGAGCGCGAACGCATCCAAGCCTTCGAGGGCGTCTGCATCGCCCGCGCCGGCGGCGGGATCAACGAGAATTTCACCGTGCGCAAGATCAGCTTCGGCGAGGGTGTCGAGCGCGTCTTCCCGCTGATGTCGCCGAACATCGACGCCATCGAGGTCAAGCGCCGCGGCGTCGTGCGGCGCGCCAAGCTGTATTACCTGCGCGATCGCCGCGGCAAGTCGGCCCGGATCGCCGAAAAGCAGACCGTGCGTCCGGTCAAGGGCGTGGTGGTCCCGGAAACCGGCTCCGCCCGGAAGACTGACGAAACCGAAGCGTAAAGACAAAGGCCCCGGCGAAACCGCCGGGGCCTTTTCTATCCAGGCGGGGGCCTAGTTCGGATAGAGCCGCCCGTCCGCGTCCTTCTGGCCTTCCAGGCTGTGCTTGAGGTCGCGCATCTGGTCGTGGCCGTCCTTCACCGTCGTGTAGGCCCGGCGGATGGTTTCGCGGGTGGTGGAGGAGACGTCCGAGTCCTCAAGGGCCTTTTCGAACTTCGCCTTGATGAAGTCCTCGCCATTCTCGACCGAATTCACCACGGCCTGTTCGTCGCGCAGCAGGGCGTGTTTGACGTCCAGGAAGGCGCGATGGGCCTTGGCGAGGATGGAGCCGTCGTCCTCGGGCTCGCCGCCGAGGCTGCGGACCGTGCCTTGAAGGTCGACGGCCACCTGCTGGCGCTCGAAGCTGCGGGCCTCGAACAGGGAGCGATAGTTGGGCTTGTCGGTTTCCTTCGCGGCTTCGCGATAGCCGTCGGCGCTGTCGATCGTGGTTTCGATCAGGCTGTTGAGAACGTGGATGTCGTGATCGTTAGGGGTGGTCATGGGCAGGCCTTTCACAGCTTCCGGGAGGAGACCTGAAAGCGCGGTCGGGCCTGAAAAGGTTTCAGCTTCGCCGTTCTACAATTTCGTGCGCAGGGACCAGAGCTCGGGAAAACAGCGGCGTTGCAGGGTTTCGGTCAGATAGGCCACGCCCTCGGTGCCGCCGGTGCCGCGGCGCCGGCCGATGATCCGTTCGACGGTTACGACGTGCTTGTGCCGCCAGGTCAGCAGTGCGTCATCGAGGTCCACGAGCTTCTCGGCCAGCTGGTAGAAGGGCCACCAGCGGGCAGTGTCGCGATAGACCTCCAGCCAGGCGGCTTCGACCTCTTCGGACGGCGTATAGGGCTTGCTGACGTCACGGTTCAGCACCGCGACGGGGATCGGCAGGCCGGCGACGGCCAGCTGCGAGAGGGTGTCATCGTAAAGGCTGGGCGCGACAAGGGCGGCCTGAAGCGCGGCTTGGGCCGCGGGGCGTTCGACGTGGAAGCGCAGGAAGCGATCGTCCTTCAGTCCCAGCATGAATTCGAACCGCCGGAACTGGTCGCTCTGAAAGCCGGAGGAGGAACCCAGCACGCCGCGGAAACGCAGATAGTCGGCCGGGGTCATGGTCGCCAGGATGTCCCAGCTCATGGTCATCACCGCCTGGATGCGGCTGACCCGGGCGAGGCATTTGTAGGCCGGGACCAGGTCTCCGCCGCGGACCAGGGCCTGGGCCAGCGTGACCTCGTGCAGGATCTGCTTGAGCCACAGCTCCTTGGTCTGGTGGATGATGACGAACAGCATCTCGTCATGCTCGTCCGACAACGGATGCTGGGCGGCCAGCAGCTCATCGAGCGAGAGGTAGCCGGAATAGGTGATGTCGGACGGATGCGGCTGGTCAGTCATGCCCGACCTATCGCGCGGCAAGCGGCCGGGCTCAAGGCCCGTCGCGGTCGCGGAGGTCAGCGCCGCCGGTGCGGTCGGCGCGCTCGTCCCAGCCCTCGCGATCGGAACGGAAGGCCAGGGCCATCAGACCCCAGGCGAGGGCCACCGTGCCGAAGATCCCCAGCGAGAGGGCGATCAGGCCGTGAACAGGCAGGGGTTCCCCTTCGATGGCGGTCCAGGCGAAGTTGAGGCCGATGGTCGAGACTAGGGTAATAGCGACGGCGGCGAAGGCGAGCTGCACACGGGTCATGATCAGACCCTAGGCCGGGCGAGCGGCCCACGCACCCCGGGAGAACTACGCAGTCCGGATCAGCGCTGCACCCACTGGCCCTGGGCGTTGCGGTACCATTGGCCAGTGCTGATACGTGGCAGAAGCTGAGTCTGGAACATGCGCGCCGCGGCGGCTTCGGTGGTGGCGCCGTCACCGGCCGCCTGGGCGCTGCGCGCATAGGCGTCACGGCGGGCCGCGTTGGTGACCTGGACCGCCTCGGTCAGGGCGGCGTCGGATGCCGGGACGCGGAAGCCGAGATAACCGTCGGCCTGTTCGCCGACCGTGCCTTGCACCTTGGCGGCGTCAATTATCGCCTTCTGGGCGGCGGTCTGGGCGAAAGCCGCGCCCGCGGCGACGCCGAGGGCCGCGATGGCCGCGGCGACGACGAAGAACTTGCGGAAAGACATCTGGGTCAACTTTCGCGTCAGAACAGGTTGGGGTTTTCGACGAGGAGGTCCTGAAGCTCCTTGTCGAGACGCACGCGAACATCGGCGTCGAGTTTCGCATAAATCGTGATCGGATCGACCTGTAGCCGGACCGTGGGCGTGCAGGCTCCAGTCCCCATTGCGGCGATGAGGCCGAGCAAGGCGAGGCGGGTGCGCGTCCAGGTCTGGGGCCGAGTCATGAGCGATGGTCTCCGGTCTTCAATCCACGGTGATCTAACGCGATTGAGCGTGAACGGGTTCTGAACGGTGAAAATGGCCTGATCACGGCGTGACCGGGGGCGCGACCTCGGACGGGGCGGCCGCCGCCGCCGAAGGCCGGCCGTCGCGGGCGCGGTTGAGCTCCAGCAGGTCGCCGATCAACTGGTTGAGGTTTAGGGTGGTGTCCAGAGTGAGATCGATTCCGGTGCCGGACGGCAGGGGCAGCGTCCGGTTGAGGAACTCCCGGCTGATGAATTCGGCGAGCGATATGCGTAGCTCCTGACGTACAGGAGGATCGTGACGACCACGGATGCGGAACAGCACCCCGATGCGGCCCTCGTCGAGGCTGTTGACCTCGGCGGAGAGGATGTCGAACGAGAGGTTCTCCATCGCCTGATAGGCCAGATCCTGAACTGTGTTTGGCGGCACCGCCTCCCCGCCGCCGCCTGCTTCGAGATCGGTGAGCGCCTCGCGGGCGATGGACAGGCGGCCGGGCTGGACCGCCGCCAGAGAGCCGCCCGCGATGCGGACGCCGTTCACCCGATCCGAGGTGAAGGGCAGGCGGCCCGAGACCACGGCGTCGAGATTGACCTTTTCGCCGAAGCCGGAGCCGGCGATGATCTGGCCCAGCTGGACATTCTCGAGCACGATGACGCCGGTGATGGGCTGGTTCGGGTCCAGAGGCACGGCGAAGGGCTCGACCCGGATGCGGCCGCCGGCCACGTCGAGATCGCCTCCCTCGACGGTCACCGCGGCCTTGTCGAGGCCGAAGGTCAGCTCGATGTCGGTCAGGGGGACGACCGATTCCAGCAGGGCGGCGGACAGCCGCTGACCCGGGGCGGCGGTCAGCGGCGCCAGATTGATGAAGTCGATGGTTCCGCGCAAACCCTTCACCGGACCGGCGGGGCTGGTGAAATCGAGGCCCGGGATGGTCAGGCGGCCCGAGCTTGTCCCTTCCGTCCCGGCCCGCCAGTCGATGCGGCCGTCGAACGCGACCGAGCCCGTAGCCGGCGGCCCGATGAATTTGGCCAGGGGGCTGAGGTCGGCGGGCTGGAGATCGCCTTCGGCGAAGACGATGGACGGGGCGTCGATGGTCAACCCGCCCGCGCCGTCGGAACCGTCATGGGCCAGGGTCAGGCGGCCAAGCAAGACTTCCTCCCGCGCAAGGTCGAAAGCGCCGGTCCAGTCTTCGTCGGCCAGTCGGGCGGAGCCGCTCGCGGTCAGGGGGTGGAAACGCAGGGGCGTCGTGGCGTCCACGACCGTTGTGCGAGCGATGCGGACGTCGAGACCGACGCCGCCGGAACCACCCGTGGCCGTGAAGCCGCCTTCGGCGTCGCGGAAGTTCAGGGCGAGGAAGGGGGCCGTGGCGTCCAGGCTCCGCAGGGCGCCGTCGGCCCGCCAGCGTCCGTCGGCGACGCTGACCAGCGGACGGGCGAGGGGGCAGATGTCCCCGGCGACATCGACGACATCGCTTTCATCGAGTTCGAGCCGTTCGACGGTCAGGGGGATGCAGCGGGCGGCGACATAGGCGAGGCGGCTACCGGAATAACTCAGTTCGCCACGGGTCTGGAGCGTTATCCCCCGGGCGAAGCCAAAATCCAGGGCGGCGCGGCCGTCGAGCATAGCGGTGAAGCCCGACGGCGTCAGCCGCCAGCCCGGGATGGCGAAAGCCGCCTCGGGCAGGCCCTGCCCCCGCGTCGCTGTCAGCGTCAGGGCGCCACCGCCGCCCTGACCACGCGCCGCGGCGAAGATCGGGGTCGCGGCAGGGCTCAGGGTGAGCACGCCGCCGTTGGCGGGGCGCAGGGTCGCCGGGCGGGTCAGGATCAGGCGCGTTCCCGAGTGCCCGGTGCTCAGATCGAAGCCGGGTACGTCGACCGCGAAAGCCGACAGGGCGCGCTTCATCCCCGCCAGCTCCGGCACGTCGCCGCCGGACGGCGCGCCGAACAACGGCCAGGCGCCGCGGGCGGATCGGAACGCGCCCGTGGCTGTGACGCGCAAGCCGCCGTCGGAGACCAGATCGAAATCCGTGGCGCCCCGCACTCCGGTCAAGGTCAGGTCATTCCAGGCCAGCCGCTCCGCCGACAGGACGACGGGTCCTTCAGCCTCCACCGCCGCTCCGCGCCCACCCATGGTCAGCCGGTTGGAGGTCAGCGTGAGTCCGGCGCCGTCGAGTCCGGCCCCCGAGGCCCGCGCCGCCGTCATGGCGGCGCCGCCATCCAGCCGCCAGCTCAGGCCACGGAGGTCGCGCGCCACCACGGTCCGGGCGTCGGTCAAACGCAGACGGGCGACGACCGCCGCTGCTTCGGAGCTTTCGATCCGGGCGGCGGTCAGATCGGCCGCGCTGGTCCCATCGATGTGGAAGGTCTCGATCCAGCCGGTTGTCTGGCCGTCGAAGGTCAGGCGCACGTCGGCGTCGCGCACTGAGGTGTCGCCGGCGGAGAGGCGGGCCGCCGCCACACGCAGGTCGATCCTTGCCCGCCCGTCGCCGCGCCGGGTCTTGAGGTCGGGATAGGGCAGATCGCCGGCCAGGGTCAGACGGGCCGCCTCGGCGCCGAAGCCCGGCAGGCTCGCGTGCTCGGCAGCGGCGGCGAAACGCAGGGCGACGCGATCGCCTGTCGTAGTCAGATCGACTGTGGCCTGCAGCCCGCGCGCCTCGGCGTCGCCGCTCTTGAAGGCCGTCGCGGGCAACCGGGCGGTCAGCCGCATCAATGTGCCATCGTCAATGCGGGCGTCGCCGAAGATGTTGGTTGGACCATAGTCCGTGTCGAGCCGGACCCGGGCGCCCTCGACCAGAACCAACGGGCCGCGGCTGTCCGGACGAGGTGGACGGCCGGTGAAGCGTTCGACCAGCGGGTCCAGAGAACCGAGGGTCAGCTTGCCGTTGCGGACGCTGGCGCGCACCACGGGGCGGACCAGACGGATGCGCGTGGGCGTCAGGCCGAGCCCTCCCCTGGACCAGGGTGCGCCGATGGCGTAGTCGACCTCGACCCGTTCGACGATCACGTCAGGGTCGGCGGCGTCGCCAATGCGGATGCTGGCCACCAAACCGTCCAGTTCGAGCCGCTCGACCTGCATGTCGGCCTCGAGGCCCTGCTGTTCCAGCCAGCCGATCAGCACCTGCCGCGTCGCCGCGCGACGGTTGAGGTAGAGCAGGGCCGTCAGGATCAGCAGCACGCCGATGACCACGCCTGCAATGAGCAAGGCGCGGCGACCGCGCGTGCGCACAGGCCGCACGGGAGGCGGAGTGGGATCGGTCGCAGCGGTCATGGAGCGGTCATATCGGGACGGACGCGCGGGAGGAAAGGCAGGTGAGCAAATGAATTGTCCCGTTCAGCACTAGAATCGTGTCTACCGCAACACAGTTGAGTGGCGCCTCGGCCACTTTGAATGCCGCGCGGATCAGTTCGGGACACGTTGCCGGAGGGATGAGTCAATTCATTGCCCAAACGCGGCGAATACACTGCTGAACGCCCGCGATAGTCTCAGGGTTCACGCAAGCTTTACCAACGACTACGGTTCCGGTTAACGCGCTGTAACGAACCGCCTTCCCATGATGGGACAGACGGGCTATACGGCCTGTCTCGCGCAGGGGGCTGCTTCGGCGCGATCCTTGCTACCAGTGGCTTTGGCGCCGTCCGGCGTCGTTGTTTATCGGGGACCGATGGCTCAGTTCGATCCACGTCGCCAGCCGATGCGCATTGCGCCACACGCCCTGACGGCGGTGGCCGCGATCTCGGTGGCGCTGCTTGCCGGTCGCGTATACCAACCCGCGAGAGCGGAAGAGGCTCCGCCTCTTACCCAGAATCAGATCGCCATCCTGGCCGATCAGGCCTTCGCCGCCGCCGGCATGCCCGCTGGCCTGACCACGCCCGAAGCCATTCCCGTCCAGATCCGCCGTGGCGAAACCTTCGAACAGGCCGTGCGCCGAACCGGTATCGCGCCGGAAGAAGCCTCCGCCGTCGCCGCTACCCTGTCGAACGCCATGGATGTGAACGCCATGCGCGCGGGCCAGCGTTTCGAGACCGCCATTTCCCAGCCGCGCGGCGGACGGGGCGAGGCCCGTCTGATCGGCCTGACCATGCGCACGGGTCCAGCGACCCAGTTGACCGTGTCGCGCAGCTTTGACGGCGCCCTGCGTCTTCGGGCGCTGGAGGAGAAGGTCACCCACGAGACCGTCGTCCTGACCGGAAAGGTCGAGGGCTCCCTGACGCGCACGGCGCGTCGCGAAGGTGCGCCCGCCGATGTGGCCCGCGCCGCCGGCCGCCTGTTCTCGCACCGGTTCGACATGGACCGCGACATCCGCGCCAATGACGAATTCACCTATGTATTCGGGCGCACCGTCACCGAGAACGGCCGCACCATCGGAACCGACGGCCTGCTGTATGCCGAACTGAAGGGCGTGGCCTTCTATCGCTTCCGACCCGAAGGGGCCCGCGAGGCCCAGTATTTCGACGCCACCGGCAAGAATACGCGTTCGGCCTTCATGCGCACCCCGCTGGAGCGGGGCTTCCGCGTTTCGTCGTCGTTCGGCTTCCGCCGGCACCCCATCGCCGGCTATCGCAAGATGCACCAGGGTATCGATTTCGCGGCCGGCAGCGGCACGCCGGTCGTGGCTCCCGCTGACGGCGTCGTCGTCGAGGCCCGCCGCTGGGGCGGCTACGGCAACTGGCTGCGCATCCGTCACTCCAACGGCCTGGAGACCGGCTACGGCCACCTCTCCCGCTACGCCTCGGGCATGCGCGCCGGACAGCGCGTGCGTCAGGGTCAGATCGTGGCCTATGTCGGTTCGACCGGCGCCTCGACCGGTCCGCACCTGCACTATGAAATCTGGCGGCGCGGCCAGCGGATCAATCCGGCCGGCGTGCGCACCACCGAAGGCACGGTCCTGGCCGGCGCCGATCTGACGGCTTTCAAGGCCGAGAAGGCCCGCATCGACCGCATCCGTGCCGCCGGCGGCGAACGCCGCCCTGTCGTCCAGCGCGCCGCCGTCGAGGGCCTTCGCCCCGCCCAGGGCTAGGCCTCTCCCTCAACTTCCCGCATTCGCCGCCGCGATCAGTGCGTCATCGATCTCGCGCGCGCGGATCGCAGCCGGACGCTGGAACAGCCGGGCCGCATAGCCCTTGAAGGCGTCCCGGTCGGGCAGGCTCTTGAACTGAAGGCCCCAGCCGATCTGGCTGCCCAGATAGACGTCAAGAGCGCTGAACCGGTCGCCCAGCAACCACGGCCCCGGGCCTGAAACGGCGGTCTCGAGCGCATCGACGACCTGTTCGAAACTGCCGTAGCCCGCCATCGCCGCCTTGTCGGCCGGGGCCAGCAGACCCAGCGCCCTGGCCGTCACCGCCGCCTCAAGCGGTCCGGCCCCGAAGAACATCCAGCGCAGATAAGCTCCACGCGCGGGATCGTCGAGCGCCGGGGCCAGGCCGGTCTCGGGAAAGGCGTCGGCCAGATAAGCGCAGACGGCGGCGCATTCCGTCACCGTCACGCCGCGATGAGTCACGGCGGGCACCTTGCCCATCGGATTGATCGCCAGATAGTCCGGCGCCTTCATCGTCGTGCCGTAATCCAGAACCACCGTGCGATACGGTTGGCCGATCTCTTCCAGCATCCAGCGTGCGATACGCCCGCGCGACATGGGGTTGGTGTAGAAGACGATCTCGTCGGATTGGCTCACTGCGCTCTCCCTCGCGTTCCGGCGCGGACGCTAACCCGAAGACGACATGGAACAAAGACGAAACATTCTGCGAGGTCTGGTCGGCGGCGCCGTGCTGTGGAGCGCCGGGTCCGGGGTCCGGGCGCAGACCGCCTTTAGCTCGCGGCGGATCACTGTGTCGACGCGCGGGCGGGGCGCCGATGTGCTCTTGATCCCCGGGCTGGCCTCAACCGCCGAGGTGTGGCGCGGCGTGGCGGACCGGCTGGCCGGGAAGCGGCGGCTGCATCTGATCTCGGTGCGCGGCTTCGGCGATCTGCCCGCCGGAGCCAACGCCAGCGGCGCGGTCATGGCGGCGGTGGCGGCCGAGGTGCGCCGCTACATCACCGAACAGCGGCTGGAGCGGCCAGCGATCATCGGCCACTCCATGGGCGGCCAGGTCGGGCTGCGCGTCGCTGCGGACGCCGGGGCCCGTGTCGGCCGGGTCATGGTCGTGGATTCCTCGCCCTTCTTTCCCGCCCTGATCAGCCCGCAAGCGACGGTCGGCGACGTCGAGCCGATCGCTCAGCTGGCCTATCAGGCGATCCATTTCCTCGGCGACGAGGCGTTGCGCTCACGCGGCCGGGAGATGGGGCTGGAGCTGGGCGGGGCGACCGACGCCGTGTTCGGGACTCTTGGCTGGCAGGGCGGCGACCGCCGCGTTCTGGCTCAGTCCCTGTATGAGGTGATGACGGTCGATCTGCGCCGCCGCCTGCCTGATATCACCGCTCCGGTTACCGTGGTTTACGGCTGGAGCGCAGACGGGGCCTCGCCGCGCAGCCGTACCGACAGCCTGTTCCGCGGGGCCTATTCCCGACTTCGCACCCCGGCCGCTTTTGTGCCGATCGAGGGGGCCGAACATATGGTCATGATCGACCAGCCCACTCGCTTCATGGCGGCGGTGGACCGGTTCCTCACTTGAGTCTCAGTCCGCGTCGGGCTGGGCGTCCGGATGGGCGGCGATGAAGGCGGGGTGACGCGCGGCGGCTGCATCGATCGCGAGCAGGTGCGGGAAGACTTCAAGCGGTACCTTGAACCGACGAGCCGAATAAATCTGCGGGATCAGGTAGCAGTCCGCCAAGGTCGGCGCGTCGCCGAAACACCAGCCGGCGCCGTGCCGGGCGACGAGAGCCTCCAGCGCCTCGAAACCGGGCAGGATCCAGCGGGCGGCCCAGGCGTCGACGGCGGCCTGATCAGCGCCGAAGGTCTCGCGGAGGGCCTTGCCGACGCGCAGATTGTTCAGCGGATGAATGTCGCAGCCGATCAGGGCGGCCATGGCGCGGACGTGGGCGCGATCAACCGGGGCCGTCGGCAACAAGGAAGGCACGGGATGCGCCTCCTCCAGCCATTCGAGGATGGCTGGGCTCTGGGTCAGGACAACGCCGTCCACCTCCAGCGCGGGCACCATGCCCTGAGGGTTGAGGGAGACGAAGGCCTCGGATCGTTGCCCGCCGGTGCGCAGGTCGACGCCCCGTTGGTCATAGTCCAGCCCCTTGAGGGCAAGAGCGATGCGGGTGCGGTAGGCGGCGCCCGAGCGCCAGTAGCCGTGCAGGATCATCGCGGAAGCACCGTGAAGCTCAAGGTTTGCAGCCCGCCGATGGTCGCCTCGACCCGATCGCCGGGCTGGAGCGGGCCGACGCCCTCAGGCGTGCCGGTGAAGATCAGGTCGCCGGGGCGGACGTCCCACAGTTCGCGCGCCTTGGCGAGAATCTCGGCGGGGTTCCAGACCATGTCGTCGAGGCGGCCGGACTGGCGCGTCTCGCCGTTGACCGACAAGGCGATCGGCGCGGCCGGGTCCGGCAAGGAGCCGAGGGTCAGGGGCCCACAGGGAGCGGATTGGTCGAATCCCTTGGCTGCGTCCCAAGGCCGGCCCTTTTCCTTGGCGGCCGCCTGGAGATCGCGCCGGGTGAGGTCACAGCCGACCGCCCAGCCGGTGATCTCGCCATCCGCCCCGATAGCGCAGACCAGTTCGACCTCGTGGTGCAGGTTGCCCGTCGCCGTGGGAAAGACCGGGTCGGAGCCGTCGACGACCACCGCATCAGCCGGCTTGGTGAAGAAGAATGGCTCGGCCCGGGCCTGGCCCATCTCGCGCGCATGGGCGGCGTAGTTCTGGCCGACGCACAGGATGCGACGAACAGGAAAACGGTCGATCCGGCCGACAACGGGCAGGGAGGCGGTGGGCGCGGGAGTGAACAGCCAGTCGGTCATTTGTCCTGTCTATGCCCGGATGCGGCGCTTCGCCACCACCGGCTGATGCTGCAATGCGGGAACCGTCACCGGACAGTGGCGTTCCGGCTCAGGGTTCTCTATCTAACCGTCAAGCTTGCAAAGCGGAGCGCGCACAATGGCCACGACCAAGGCAGCACGGACAGCCGTGAAGGACGACATCAATACGCTGAAGGACGATCTCAAGGTGCTCGGCGCCGAAGAGAAGGCCCGGCTGCGTGAGAAGGCGACAGCGGCTGAAGCCCGCCTGCGCGCCAAGGCGGCCGAGGCCGAGACCCGGCTGCGCGAAGAAGCCGACGTCCTGCGCGAGCGGGCCCGGGGCTATTACGACACCGCCCGCGTGCGGGGCCAAGAGTACTACGACGAGGCCAGCGAACGCTTTGATGAAGCGCAACGCTATCTGGTCGAACGGGTGCAGGAGCGTCCGATGCAATCGACCGCCATCGCGCTCGGCGTCGGCGTCGTTCTGGGCCTGCTGCTCGCCGGTCGGCGGCGCTGATGTTCGGCAGGGGCATGGCCAGTCATCTGGTCAAGAAGGCCGTCGCGGCTTCGGTCGCGGCGGGCGCCGCCCTGGTCGCCATAGTAGCGCTCGGGGCGACGATCTTCTACGCCCTGCAGCTGGTCGTCCCGCCGCTTGCCGCCGCGGCAATCACCTTCCTGCTGTTCGCCGTGATCGCCCTTGTAGTCGCTGTGACCGTCGTCGCCCGCAGCGAAGCGAAAGACGAGGAGGGCGAGGAAGACGTCTCCGGGCTGGGCCAGCGCGCCTATATGCTGTTCCGGCAGAGACCCATCCTCGGCACCGTCGCCGCCCTGGCCGGCGGCTGGATATTCCTGCGGAACCCGGCGCTCGCCACCATGGTGGCGGCGGCGTTCACCGAAAAATCGCACGGCGGCCGTCGGCGTCGCTGAGGCGGAACGGCAACGTTCGAAAAGCAGACCAATCCGGCAAGGCCGTGGTCAATCAGACCGCGG
Organism: Brevundimonas sp.; assembly: GCF_051860745.1. Classification (GTDB taxonomy): domain Bacteria; phylum Pseudomonadota; class Alphaproteobacteria; order Caulobacterales; family Caulobacteraceae; genus Brevundimonas. The sequence goes on along the minus strand of NZ_JBHYDN010000011.1, from coordinate 14,677 downwards.
CTTTTTCCATTTGTCCGGCCTCGTTGGGATCTGGTGCGGTGGCGGTCCGGCGGGTGTCCTGACGGCGGGGAAGTTTCCAGGTCTGGTCGGGCTCGAAGCCATCGCCGGTCCAGGCAATGGCAGTGACGGTGATGTGGTGCGCATCCCAGTCGATCTGGTTGAAACTGGGCGGCGCGCCGCGTTCGCGATGCGACAGCGTCCCGCAGCCGACCGCATACGAGCAATGGTCGCCCAGGCTGATCGGCAGGGCGAACGGGACATGGACGTGGCCCGTGGTGATCAGATCGACCCCGGCCTCGGCGAAGATCCCGGCTGCCGCCTCACCGCGCTTCACCTCACCGGTCATGGGGGCGCCGATCATCTCCACCAGCGGGTGGTGGCAGGCGAGGACCCGCAGCGCCCCGACCGGAGCCTGACGCAGGGCCTCGGCCGCCTTTCGCGTCTGATCGAGGTCGATGACGCCCTTGGACCAATTGGCCCGGGCCTGCCAGCCGCGCGCTGTGACGACGCCGCGCACCATCAGGTCAGGACTCAGGAACTGGTGGTCATGGGCCGGGTGGCCGGTAGCGCGCTCGAACGCCTTCCACGGACTGATTACCCGCGCGAACAGGCTCCAGTACGGGACATCATGATTGCCGACGATGACGAACCGCGGGTCCGGCATGGTGGCGATCCAGCGACCGGCCGCCTCAAACTCGTCAGGCAGGCCCCGCTGGGTGATGTCGCCGGTGATCAGGATCAGGTCGTGAGCCGTGGCGTGGGCGTAGTCGAGGGCGGCGGCGCAGGCGTGTATGTGCTCACAGCCGAAATGGATGTCCGAGAACTGGAGAATGCGTCCCACTAGACGCTTTCCTCCGAAGTCGGCGGATTGGGCGCCAAGGCCCGGAAGGCTGTTCGTATAAAGCGGACCTTTGCCTGGTGACGCAGCAGGGCCGGTTCGCCGTCGATCACGGCCGGAATGCGCGACCGGGCGCGGATCGTCGCCTGCTGGATCGCCTTAGTGGTCACGGCCGGATCCTGGCGCCAATCGTCGAACACGGCATGGGCGGCGAGGCGGAATGCCTGGAGGGCATCAGAGGGGTTCATCGCAGCGGCCTCCAGCCCGGTGTGCTCGTCCATCGCCTTTGAGATCATCGGGCTGATCAGAACAAGCGCCTCGGCGCGGCGGTCGGCGCGACCGTCAAGGGAAAAGCGCAACCGCCCGGAGAAGGCGCGCTTGAGCGCCCGGCGACCATAGGCCCAGGCCAGGCCGAACTTGCCCTCGCGCACTGCCTCGCGGGCCGGCGCCCACAGGGCCGGCGCTCCGAGGATGGCGGCGCAGTAGAAGGCCTGACGGAAGCGCCCATCGGTGACCTCGCCGCCGGCCACACGCTGCGGCGCACCCTCCTCGAGCGCACGCCTGAGGGCGACCTTCCAGTCGGCGGTGCCGTACAGGGCCCGGGGCAGCATGTTCATGGTGCCGCCCGGCAGCGGCGCGACAAGCGGTCCATCGGGTCCGGCGCGCGAGGCGATGGTCCCGGCCGTGCCGTCTCCTGCCAGCACAAACAGAACGTCAGGCCGGGCGTCGAGCGCCTGCTGGACCTGGGTGTCGAACTGCGCGCCTTCCAGCGCCAGGATGGCGGTTTCGCAGGGATAGTCCGCGAGGATAGCAGCAGCCTCCTCCGCCGCATTGGGGCCGACGCCGCCGGACGACGGATTAATCAGCATGATGACCCGACCCAGCGCGACATGCGGGGTCAGGACATGCGGTTCAGTGATCGGGGTCTCGGCAGGAGTCTCAAGGATACTCGCCGACGCTGCAGTTTCATTCATGCCGCCCGAACGTCCCGACCGGAACGATGTTCCGATCGGGAGCGCCAAAGCGTGACTATTGCTTTTTCATCTCGTCGGAAGCCGCGGCCGCCCCGGCCTGAGCGGCGTCGCCGGCCTTTTCAGCGGCGGCGCCGGCGGCGTCGGCGGCTTCGTCAGCAACCCGGGGAGCCTCGCCCCGGACCGTGGAGACGCCCTTGGTGATCCAGCCGTCCATGATGGCTCCGCCTTCGGCCAACGACTGCTCCTTGACGCCCAGCACGGCCGTCAGAACGCCGAACAGCGCCAGCAGGGTGACAATAATCCCCACCAGCGGATTGCCCGAGTGACGCTTGGTGCGAGCCCATACCGGGCTGTGCTCGCCGTCATCCGCCATGCGGACCGGTTCAGAAAAACGCATAGGAAACCCCCCGTCTCAACCAAGAAAATCGAAGCCGCACCCTCCGGGCGACGTCGACTGAAGCCTAATACAGACTTAACCTCTATCATACCGCGGGAACCGCAACGCTTATTCCAGCGTTCTCACCCGTGGGGCGAACCCGAGGGATGAAGGAAATATCCATGAACAAGGCAATCATCGCGATCGCCGGCGCCGGTCTTCTGGTCAGCGCCTGCGCGACAGACGAATATGGCAACCCCAATCAGACCGTCCGACAAGGCGCGATCGGCGCCGGCATCGGCGCTGTCGCAGGCGCGATCATCGGCAATAATGTCGGCGACGGCAACGCCGGACGCGGTGCAGCCATCGGCGCCGTGGTCGGCGGCGTAGCGGGCGCGGTGCGCGGTTCGCAGCAGGACCGGGCCAACCAGCAGCGCTACCGCGACAGCCAGAACCGCTACTACTACTGCTACGACGGCCGTCAGGACGAATGCTACTGGGAGAACGGCCAGCGTCGCTACTAGGCGTACGCTGACTGAATGAACGTTCAGGGCGGTTCGTCGCGAGGCGGACCGCCCTTTTCATGAGCTGTGAGGGTTGGACATGAAGCGGTTGATCGGGTTTGCGGGGCTCGCCGTCGCGGTAGGACTGTCCGGATGCGGGGTGACGCGGTTCATGGATCGCAGCGCGGTAGTGACTGAGCCGTCACCCTGCACGGCCAAGCGGTTCGAGGTTTATTTCGCGGATAGCGAGGCGCGGCTGACCGAGGCGGCGCGACAGGCCATCGGCATGACCGCAGCCCAACTGCAAGGCTGCGACATCCGCAAGGTGCAGGTCATCGGCTTGGCCGATGCTCGCGGCGGCGCAACCGCGAACCAGAGCCTGTCCGAGCGCCGGGCCCAGGCGGTGGCCGAGGCTCTGACCGCCGCCGGCTGGCCCGCCCCGGCCTTCGAGTTGGAAGCCGTCGGCGACGAGGGCGCTGTGACCGACGCCGGCGTGCGCGAGCCGATGCGGCGACGCACCGAGGTGCTGATCGACGCCGTTCCGCGCTGATCCGCGACGCCGCGTCGCTGATGTGAACGGTGACGGAGGCGGGTCGGGGCGGCTAAGGTCGCCGCGACCGTCTCCGGAGGCCGTGTGAACCTGTTCGTTCGAGTGCTGATCCTGTTGGCCCTGTGCATGTGGCCTGCGCAGGCCGTGGCCCAGCCCGCTGTCCAGTCCACCGCCGCCGGACCGCAGCGCACCGAGCGGATCGAGGCCGAACTGGTCCCGATGTCGGCCTGGGCCGCGCCCGGATCGACGGCCGTGGTGGCGGTCAAACAGACCATACGGGCGGACTGGCACACCTATTGGCGCAACCCCGGCGATTCCGGCGGGGCCACGACCCTGACCTGGGTCCTGCCGCAGGGCGTTCGCGCGGGCGACATCGTCTGGCCGGTTCCCGAGCGGCAACGGATCTCGGGCCTGATGAACTACGGCTATTCCGGCGTGGTCTATCTGCCGGTCCCCGTTGAAATCCCGGCCTCGGCGCGGCCGGGGACGACCCTGCCGCTAACGGTCAGGGCGCTGTTCCTCGTGTGCAGCGCCGAGATGTGCGTGCCGGACGAACTGACCCTGAGGCTGGACCTGCCCGTCCGCGAGGGCGCCGCTCCGCTGGACCCGCGCCACGGCGGCTCCATCACGGCGGTGCTGGAAAATGCGCCCCGTCCGGCGGGAATCGAGGCGCGGATCGCGCTCGAGGACGGCGTGCTGACGCTGGGCGCGGCGGGCGGACCGCTGGCCGGGCGCGATCCCGGACCGAGCTATTTCTTCCCGTTCGAGGGTGGGATCATCGACCATCCGGCGGCCCAGACCGGCGCCTGGGGTCCGCAGGGGCTGGCGCTGCGGGTGCAGCCGGGCGGCGAGACGCAGGCGACGGGCCTGACGGGGCCGGTCGGGGGCGTGCTGGTCACGGCCCAAGGCGCCTGGGAAATCCGGGCCGAGCCGGGGGCGGCGCCCGCAGGAACCACCGGGTCCGGTGCGCTGGCCGCCGCTGCGGACGCGACGCCGGAGGGACCGGGCGCGGAGGCGGGAACGGGTCTGGGGATCTTCGCCCAGGCGGTGCTGTTCGCAATCCTCGGCGGCCTGATCCTGAACCTGATGCCCTGCGTCTTCCCGATTCTTGCCATGAAGGCGGCGTCGCTGGCGGCTTCGGCCCATGACGTCCGCCACGCCCGGCGCGACGGACTGGCCTTTCTGGCGGGCGTGCTGACGACGTTCGTGCTTCTGGCGGGCGCGCTGCTGGCGTTGCGGGCAGCCGGCGAAGCCGTAGGCTGGGGCTTCCAGCTGCAGTCGCCGCCGGTGACGGCGGGGCTGGCCCTGCTGATGTTGGCCGTGGCGCTGAACCTGTCTGGCGTCTTCCATGTCGGGGGCGGGCTGCAGGGAGCCGGATCGGGGCCGCTGGCGCGCCTACCCGGCGGTCTCGGCGCCTTCTTCACCGGCGCGCTGGCGGTGATCGTGGCCGCACCCTGTACGGCTCCCTTCATGGCCTTTGCTCTGGGGGCGGCGCTGGTGATGCCCTGGCCGATGGCGCTGCTCGTGTTCCTCGGCCTCGGCCTCGGCCTCGCCCTGCCCTTCGTCGTGGTCAGCCTGACGCCCGGTCTGCTGGCCCGACTGCCGCGGCCGGGCCCATGGATGGAGCGGCTCAAGGGGCTGCTTGCCTTCCCCATGTATGCGACCGCCCTGTGGCTGGCCTGGGTGTTCAGCCGCCAGACGGGCGCCGAGGCGTTGGGCCTGCTGTTCGTCGCGGGTCTGCTGCTGGCGCTCGGCGTCTGGCTGACCGGTTGCGGCCAGGCCGAGCGCGGCTTCGGGCGGCGGGGCGTGCTGCATCTGACGGCGGGCGTCGCCGCCCTGCTGCTGGCGGGCGCGGCCCTGATCATGGCGGCGCGGGTTCCCGCCCCGGAGGCCGGTCCGGTCGCGTCCGTTCAGGGCGCGGGCCCGGCGAGCGCGCCCTGGTCGGCGACGGCGGTCGAGGCGGCGCTGGCCGAGGGCCGGCCGGTACTGGTCAATTTCACCGCCGACTGGTGCGTGACCTGCAAGATCAATGAGCGGACGTCACTGACCTCGGCAGGCGTCAAGGCCGCGATGGAGCGCAGCAACGCCGTTTATCTGGTCGGAGACTGGACCCGACGCGACGACGCCATCACCGCCGAGCTGCAGCGCCACGGCCGGTCGGGCGTTCCGCTGTATCTGCTCTATACGCCCGGGTCTTCCGAGCCGCGGGTGTTGCCGCAGCTGCTTACCGAGGGAGTCGTGGTGGATGCGTTGATGAAACCCTCTCCCGTTGGGAGAGGGCTTGAGCGCCCAGGAGCGTAGCGATTGGTTGCGCGAAAGGGTGTGGGTCGGGCGGCGGCGGTCGGCGAAGCCGTGTCGCTATCAGGAGCGGCGGCTTGCGCCGAAGGATAGAGCCGACCCACATCCGGCGCTGCGCGCCACCTTCTCCCAATGGGAGAAGGGTCCGATCCAGACCTCCGGCCTCAACAAGGCCAGGACTCCGCCGCGCCCGACGGCAGGCGGGCGTCCTCGCGCCAGGCGTCGCGGTTCGCCTGCAGGGTCACCGCATCCAGATACGACGTGGGATGCAGCCACCCCGTTTCGCTCCAGAACGCCGAAGTCCAGCCGTGCCGGATCGCCCACGCCCGGTCGTGGGCCGCCGTCTCCGGTGTCAGATTCGCCGCCCGCCACGCCAGCACGAACCCGAGGTGCCAGACCGAAACCCGCTCCAGCGGCCCGCCCTGCATCGCCTCGGCCAGTTTGGCCGCCAGCAGCCGCGTCTCTTCCAGCTGGTATTCGAAGTCGGCCAGCTTGCGCCGCGCATAGCGGTCCCAGCCCTCCATCGGCTCCGGATCCGGATCGGCCGTCTCGCGCCGTTCCCATCCTTCCGACGCCCGACGCCGCCACAGGTTGGCCAGCCCCACGTCATACCGCCGCGCCAACGAGGCCGCGGTCTCTCCCGCCTCCCATGCCCGGCGCACCGCTCGCCAGGTGTCTTCGGACCGGAGTTTTCGGGCGTGTTCCTCGTACATGGACGCAGGATCGGGCGCCGCTGCGTCAGAATCGGTCGTGCTCCCCCGCATTCCTCCGCGGAACGGGAGAAGAGTTTGTGGAGGGCGCGAACAATCTCCGGAGACGGTTGGGACCCTATCCCTCTCCCAGTGGGAGAGGGAAACTACACCGGCGGCTGCGGGGGCGCGGTGATGACCTCGACGTTGTCGTTCAGCAGATAGGCCAGTTCGTCCAGCGCCACACGGCGTTCGGCGGGAGTGGCGGCGGCCGCGACGGCGGCGAGCTTGACCGGGATGTCTTCCGAGATGCCGCGCAGGATGCATTTCAGATCGCCGTCCGTGCCACGGTCCTTCAGGATCATATGGCCCTGCATGTCGAGGGCGGCCAGGTCGACGGCCTGGGTGCGGAAGCCGGCGAAGGCCGTGCCCGCCGCGAAGTCCGCCTGATCGACCACGCCCGCCGCGATCCAGCCCTGGACCACGCCCTTCAGCGCGCCGGAGCGGGTCACGATCTCGGCGAACAGCGGTTCGTTCGCCACCGAAACGGGCGCATCGGCGACCGGTGGCGGCAGGGCTGCGGCCAGGGCCACATTGGGGTCGGAGAGCAGCAGTGTGACAGCCAGGGCGACGCCGCAGGACATGGCTAACCTCATATAGTTGGCCGAATCGCGGAATTCGGCGTTGAACCGGCTTACGCCCGACCCGTAAACGAGGGTTTACCTTTCCGAATTTCGAGCTCGTCCGATGACCGCCCGCACCCAGGCCCTCGACATGCTTCGTGGCGTCGCCCGCAAGGACGCCGACGGACGCATCATCCACCAGTTCGCGACCGATCCCGGCCGCATCGACCGCATGGGGGTCGAGGCCGCCGGCCTGTATCTGGACCTGTCGAAACAGTCGTGGAGCGCCGAGGGGTTCGAGGCCGCACTGGACCTGGCCCGCACCTGCGACGTCGAGGGGCGGCGCAAAGCCCTGTTCGGCGGCGAGGCGGTCAACAACACCGAGGGCCGCGCGGTGCTGCACCCGGCGCTGCGGGCCGCCGATGACGCCGATTTCCGCGCCCTGGGCCAGCCCGTATCCGCCGAGGTGGGCGAGGCCCGCAAGGCCATGGCCGAATTCGCCACTGACATCGGTTCGGGCGCCGAGACGGGCGGGACGAAACAGCCGTTCACGGCCATCGTCCATATCGGCATCGGCGGCTCGGACCTGGGGCCACGGCTGCTGTGGGACGCCCTGCGGCCGCTGGAGCCGGTCATCGACCTGAGGTTCGTGGCCAATATCGATCCGCGCGACATGGGCGAGGCCCTGGCCGGACTGGAGCCCGAGACGACGCTGGTGGTGGTGGTGTCCAAGACCTTCACCACCCAGGAAACCCTGGCCAACGCCGAATTGGCCAAGGCCTGGCTGGCCGAGAGCCTGTCGCCGCGGCGGATGGTGCATCACCTGATCGGGGTGACGGCGGCGCCGGACAAGGCCGAGGCCTGGGGCTGCGGCCGGACCTTCGGGTTCCGGGACTGGGTCGGGGGGCGTTATTCGCTGTGGTCGGCGGTCAGCCTGTCGGTGGCGGTGGCCCTGGGCTGGGACGTGTTCGAGCGGGTGCTGAACGGCGCCCGGGCCATGGACGAGCATTTCCTCGGCGCCGATCTGGAGCGGAACGCTCCGGTGCTGCTGGCCCTGGCCCAGGTCTACAATGTCGAGGGCCGCGGGCGACATGCGCGGACCGTCGCCCCCTACGCCCACGGCCTGCGACGCCTGCCGGCCTTCCTCCAGCAGCTGGAGATGGAGTCGAACGGCAAGCGGGTGAAGCGCGACGGTTCGCCGGTCGACACCGCCACCGGCCCGATCGTCTTCGGCGAACCCGGCACCAACGGCCAGCACGCCTTCTTCCAGCAGATCCATCAGGGGCCGCAGGTCGTGCCGGCGGAGTTTATCGTCGTCGGCCATACCTCGGGCGGGGCCATGGACGCGCGCGAAGGCGACGCGCCGCTGTGGTCCAACGCCCTGGCCCAGGCCCAGGCCCTGATGGTCGGCAAGACCGAGGCTGAGGCGCGGGCCGAGCTGATCGCCGCCGGCGCCGATGCGGCCGAGGCCGACCGGCTGGCGCCGCACAAGACCTTCCCGGGCGACCGGCCCTCGACCACCATCCTGATGGACGCCCTGAGCCCCGAGGCGGTCGGGGCCCTGATCGCACTCTATGAGCACAAGACCTTCGTCGAGGGGGTGATCCAGGACATCAACAGCTTCGACCAGTGGGGCGTCGAACTGGGCAAGGCCCTGGCCAGGGCTGTGCTGGAGGATGTCGCCGCCGGCGAGCCTTCGGCCGGGTTGGATCCGTCGACGGCGGAGCTGCTGAAACGGTTGATGGTGTGAACCCGAAGCCTTCTCCCATTGGGAGAAGGTGGGCGGCGAAGCCGCCCGGATGAGGGTCGGCTGATGCAGTCGGCCTAAGCCGCCGCTCCGATGGTGACGCGGCTTGCGCCGAATGCCGATGATCGACCCTCACCCTTGAGCGCAAGGACGACGGCTACGCCGCCGTGCGCTCAAGCCCTCTCCCAACGGGAGAGGGACGGAAAAGCACACTACCAGCGGCGGTCGTACCGATAATCGCGGTCATCGCGGGAAGAGCCTTGCCATGGGGGGTCCGGACGGTCGAACATGGGTATCGGATGCGGGGGAATTCTGTGGTGCGTCTGGTGCGGAGTGGCGTGATTGTGCTGGCCCTGACGGCGCTCGCTTCCTGCGCCACGGCCCAAGACCGACCGCCGTACCAGCCGCCGCCGGTAACCGCGCCAGCGCCGCCTCCACCTCCACCTCCTCCTCCACCTCCACCTCCACCTCCTCCGCCTCCCCCCGCCGATGTTCGCATCTCGGCGCCCTCGAGCATGGACCGCGTGGCCGAGATACTGGCCCGCGAGCCCGACGCCGAGAAGGCGGCCATCGCCCTGATCGCCCTGACCAATGAACGGTTCGCCGCCGGCGATCTGCCCGGCGCCGAGGCGGCCATCGCCGCCGCCGTCCAGGCCGTCGAGTCCCGGCTGGGGCAGGATGCGTCACAGGTTGGCCGGCCGCTGGCGGTGCGGGCGCGGTTGAGGCTGGAGCAGGGCGACTATGACGGCGCCCTCGCCGATATCGAGCGGGCGCTGGCCTTGCTCGACAAGGCGGCCGCTCCCGATCCTGTCGAACGGGCCACGCTGACCTATGATCGCGCCCGGGCCTATGACTTCCTCGGCCGCAACGAGGAGGCCGAAGCGGCGGCCCGGGCCAGTCTGACGCTGCGGCGAGAGCATCTGGGCGTGGTGCACGAGAAGACCGCCGACAGCCTGAATCTTGTGGCCAACACCCTGACCGCCCAAGGCAGGCATGCCGAGGCCGACCCGCTGTATCGGCAGGTGCTGGGCATGTACGAGGTGCTGTACGGCCCGACCGACTATCACGTCGCCATCGTACTCTCGAACCTCGGCAACTCCCTGCGCCGCACCGGCCGGGCGCATCAGGCCGCGACACTGTATGCGCGGGCCGTGGCCATCGCCGAACAGGCGGATGATCCGGTGTTGCTGGCCCAGTGCCTGACCAATCTGGGCTGGTTCCTGCATGTGACGGGGGACGGCGTGGCCGCCGAGCCGGCGCTCCGCCGCGCGCTGGAGCTCGCGCTGCAGATCGCGGGGCCGAACCATCCGTTCACGGGCAATGCGCGGGCCAATCTGGGCTACGCCCTGTCCGACCAGGGCCGCTGGGCCGAAGCCGAAGCGCCGTTCCGCGAGGGACTGGCGGCCTATGAAGCCGGAGTGGGCCCCGACAGCCCCGACCTGCTGGACACCATCGAGGGATATGCCGCCGTGCTGGACCAGCTGGGCCGCGCCGATGAGGCGGAGGCCCTGTACCGGCGGGCGCTGACCATCGCCTCGACCCGCCTGCCGCCCGCCCATGCCGACGCCATGGCGGGGGCGCAGAAGCACGCCGGCTTCCTGATCAGACAGAACCGCCCGGACGAGGCGCTGGGCCTGGTCCGGGCGGAGCTGGGAGACCTGCTGGGGCAAGACGGACGGGGCCGCGACTGGCGCACCCGTGTGCGCGGGGCCCGCCCCCTGTTCGCCCGCCGGGTCGAGGCCGGCTGGGCGCTGGCGACCGCCAACTCCTAGCGGGGGTAGGACATCGGCACGCTGATCTCGGCGCCCGAGGCCGTGACGGTGAATTTCACATGGTCGAAGGTCGGCGGGCCGCGCAGGCTGTCGCCGTTGATCATGGCCCAGCCCTCGGCGGGCATGTAGCCGTTCATTCTCATCCGGCCGTCGGCGTCTTCGTCGTGCATGACGGTCAGGGCGTAGTCGCCGGGGGCGACGTCGTGGAAGGTCAGGCGCAGGATTCCGGCGGCGGGGCGCTCGATGCGGTCGGCATGGGCGGCGGAGGCCTGCATGAACTCGCCCCGTGTCTGCAAGGACGCCAACAGGACGCCGCCGCGGGCCTCCACGCCGGTCAGCGTCACGGTGACATCCTCGGCCATGGCGGGGGTGGCGAGTGAAAGGGCCGCGACAGCGGTGAACGACAGGGTCTTGAACAGCATGAAAGCCTCCTGGTCAGTGAGCGGCGGGCTATCCCCCCGCGATGTGCAGAGCGCTTTATAATGCAAAGTGCATTGCGTCAAGGTGATTGCAGCGGTCCGGCTTGACGCCCCGGTCCGCCGCCCCTATCTGCCCGGCCGTTAGCACTCTCGCGTCCCGGCTGCCAAAGCCGCGCGGGAGAGCCTTAAGACACACTCTCAGGGAGACAGACAAATGGCGTTTCGTCCGCTCGGCGACCGCGTGCTGGTTAAGCGCGTGGAAGAGGAATCCAAAACCAAGGGCGGGATCATCATTCCCGACACGGCCAAGGAAAAGCCCCAGGAAGGCGAAGTCGTCTCCGTCGGGCCCGGCGCCCGCGATGAAGATGGCAAGCACGTCCCCATGGACCTGAAGGCCGGCGACCGCATCCTGTTCGGCAAATGGTCGGGCACCGAGGTCAAGCTGGAAGGCGAAGATCTGATCATCATGAAGGAATCCGACGTGCTGGGCGTGCTGTCGTAAGCACCCGCGTCTGAATTCCAGTCCCCACACACTCTTCAAGGAGCTGCCAGATGGCTGCCAAACAGGTTATGTTCTCCACCGATGCGCGCGAAAAGATGCTGCGCGGCGTCAACGTCCTGGCCAATGCGGTCAAGGTCACCCTCGGTCCCAAGGGCCGCAACGTCGTGATCCAGAAGTCCTTCGGCGCCCCGCGCTCGACCAAGGACGGCGTCACGGTCGCCAAAGAGATCGAGCTGGAGGACGCCTTCGAGAACATGGGCGCCCAGCTGATCCGCGAGGTCGCCTCCAAGACCAATGACAAGGCCGGCGACGGCACCACCACCGCCACCGTCCTGGCCCAGTCGATCGTCCAGGAAGGCCTCAAGGCCGTGGCCGCCGGCATGAACCCGATGGATCTGAAGCGCGGCATCGACAAGGCCGTCACCGCCGTCCTCGCCGAAATCAAATCGACCAGCCGCAAGGTCAGCGCCAACTCCGAGATCGCCCAGGTCGGCACCATCTCGGCCAACGGCGACAAGGAAGTCGGCGACATGATCGCCAAGGCCATGGAAAAGGTCGGCAACGAGGGCGTCATCACGGTTGAGGAGGCCAAGACGGCCGAGACCGAACTCGACGTCGTCGAGGGCATGCAGTTCGACCGCGGCTATCTGAGCCCCTATTTCATCACCAACGCCGACAAGATGGAGGTCCAGCTCGAGGAGCCGCTCATCATGCTGCACGAGAAGAAGCTCTCGTCGCTGCAGTCGATGCTGCCGATCCTGGAAGCCGTGGTCCAGAGCGGCCGCCCCCTGCTGATCATCGCCGAGGACATCGAGGGCGAGGCCCTGGCCACCCTGGTGGTCAACAAGCTGCGTGGCGGCCTGCGTGTCGCCGCCGTCAAGGCCCCCGGCTTCGGCGACCGCCGCAAGTCGATGCTGGAAGACATCGCCGTCCTGACCGGCGGCCAGGTCATCTCGGAAGACCTCGGCATCAAGCTCGAGAATGTCACCATCGACATGCTCGGCAAGGCCAAGAAGGTCACCATCACCAAGGACGACACCACCATCGTCGACGGCGTCGGTGAGAAGCCGGCCATCGAGGCCCGCATCGGCCAGATCAAGAAGCAGATCGAGGACACCACCTCGGACTACGACAAGGAGAAGCTGCAGGAACGTCTGGCCAAACTGGCCGGCGGCGTCGCGGTCATCCGCGTCGGCGGCTCGACCGAGGTCGAGGTCAAGGAGAAGAAGGACCGCGTCGACGACGCCCTGAACGCCACGCGTGCAGCGGTTGAAGAAGGCATCGTCCCCGGCGGCGGCATCGCCCTGCTCAAGGCGACCAAGGCGCTGGAAGGTCTGAAAGGCGACAATGCCGACCAGACCGCCGGCATCGCCATCATCCGCCGCGCCATCCAGGCCCCGATCCGTCAGATCGTCGAGAACGCGGGCGTCGAAGGCTCCATCGTGGTCGGCAAGGTGCTGGAAAACGCCTCGGCCACCTACGGCTTCAACGCCCAGACGGAAGAGTATGTCGACATGATCCAGGCCGGCGTCATCGACCCCGCCAAGGTCGTGCGCACGGCTCTGCAGGACGCGGCCTCGGTGGCCGGCATCCTGATCACCACCGAAGCGGCCGTGGCCGATGCCCCGAAGAAGTCTTCGGGCGGCGCCGGCGGCGGCATGGGCGGCGGCGGCATGGGCGGCATGGGCGATATGGACTTCTGATCCACGCCCAGCTCACGCTGAACGAACAAGGAGGGCGGGTCCTGAGATGGGCCCGCCCTTTTTCGTGTCCGATGATCATGCTATATTCTGGCCAGACTTCTGGACAGAGGCGCCCGCCATGACCGCCACCTTCGGCATCTTCGATGCCAAAACCCGCTTTTCCGAGCTGATCGACCGCGCCGAACGGGGCGAGGAAATCATCGTCACCCGCCACGGCCGCGTGGTCGCCCGCATCGCCCCGCCCGAGGACGCTGTCGCGCCCGCGCGAACGGCCAGGGAGGGCGCGGCCGTCGTCGAGCAGTTCCGGGCTCTACGCGAGGACATTCGCGCCACAGGCGGTGCTGTCACCCGGGCCGAGATCAGGGCGTGGATACGGGAAGGTCAGCGTTGAGCCTGTTCGTCGTCGACGCCTCGGTCGTGGGCTGCTGGTCGCTGCCGGACGAGGACGATCCGGAGGGCGACCGGCTGTTGATCGCGGCGTCACGCGGCACGCTGGCCGTCCCGTTTCATTTCCCCGCCGAGATCGGCAATCTGATCCTGACCGCCGAGCGCCGGCGCCGCATCACGCCGGAACAGGCCCGCGCCGCGCGACAGGCCATGGCGACCCTGTCGTTCGACATCGACCCCGGCGGTTTCGATACGGTATGGGGCGCCGCCTGGTCGCTGTCCGTCCGCCACGGCCTGACCCTGTATGACGCCCTCTATCTGGAGCTGGCGCTGCGGCTGAACCTGCCGCTGGCGACCTTCGACGGGGCGCTGCGCCGGGCGGCGGAGGCCGAGGGGTTGAGGCTGGCCTGAAGGCGGGTGTGGCGGGGAGCAGGTTTGCGTTCGTGGACTATTCACTGAGGAGGCCGGGATGATCGGGCGCGACCACACGACCTTCGCCGAGCCCCTGGCCCATCCGGGCGCGCATCTGCGCGAGGACTTCCTGCCCGACTACGGCCTGACGCCCGGCGCCCTGGCCCGGGCCATGGGGCTGAAGGACCGGACGCGGATCGAGCGGGTGGTGCGCGAGCAGCAGCCGGTCACCTCGGACACGGCCCTGCGGCTGGCGCGGGTGTTCGGGACCACGGCGGAATTCTGGATGAATCTCCAGACGCAGCACGATCTGTCGAGGGCGGCGATCGCGGGGAGTTGGGGGAGGAGACGCAGGGGGTGGGCCACCCGCCCCGGCGCGCCGACGGGGGAAGGTCTGGCTCTTTAAATGCCGCTCATCCCGGCGAAAGCCGGGACCCAGTGCTTTGGGTGATGGGAGGCGGAGCCTGAAACGCGCCGGGTCATCCTGAAACACCGGCGTCAGGCTGGACAGGACTGGGTCCCGGCTTTCGCCGGGATGAGCGGAAAGGGATGTGGTGGCAGCCCCTCCACCACGCTGCGCGTGGTCCCCTCCCCCGTTGGGGGAGGAATGGTGAACCGGCGCCCTTGCGGGGCGTTCGGCGGGGATGGGAATGCGTGATCCACAGACCTGCCGCCGGGCTCTGCGCGAGATCGGGGAGATCGCGGCCGTGGCGGGGCTGGAGGGCGGGCGGATGACCGACCAGGAGGCGCTGCAGAGCATCGCCGCCATCGCCGAATGGGTGATGGACGAGGCGCCGGGCGCGCGGGCGGACTGCGGCGAGGTGGTGCGGCGGCTAGAGCGTGGCCCGTTTTGTTGGAATCGGGATTCCCAAATCGGTGGTGATC
>NZ_JBHYDN010000010.1:0-99093 GCF_051860745.1 Brevundimonas sp. | reverse complement strand
CAGATCACCACCGATTTGGGAATCCCGATTCCAACAAAACGGGCCACGCTCTAGGAACCGTCCCGCCGCCCTGCGGTGCGAGGTCTATGGGTTGAAGGGCGGCCTTATGCGATCGGCAGTGCCCCGGATCGGGCGACGCTTAGAGCCAGCAAGGCGAGCCAGAAGGGAACCCCAGCGGCCGTGAGGAGAAAGGCCGACCGTGATCGCCTGAACTTCTTCTCCAGAATCTGGGCGTTGCGCCACACCTGACAAAGGGCGTCGTTCGCACGGTCTTCGGGCGAGGCGTCTCTGACCCGCGCCCGATAATCGTCAGCGGTGAGATTGGCGATATCGGCGAAATAAAGCGCGGACGTTTGTGGGTTCGCCAGGTGAGGATAGAAGGCCGCATAGAGGTTCACGGTGCTGAACCCGAGCAGCGCCGCTGCGATCAGACCGCAGATGTTGGCCGGCGACCAGAGCGTCGCGAGCGGTGTGGCCACCGCGACCGAACCGAGCAGAGCGAGATTGATGCCAAGCAGGAATGACGCCTTGCCCTCAACGCGACCGAAGAAGGCCTGCAACCGATCGAGTTGTGCGAGGGCGGAACTGGTGATCTCGGCGTCGGAGATCTTCGGATCAGGCGTCGCCGTCATTTCGCCTCCGCCAAAGACGAACGTACGCCGAGGTCGGCGATCAGGCCGCTGATCTTGTCGATGACCGGGCCGAGCGCGATCGGAAGGTCGCGCGACGTCTTGCCGATTCGGTAGGGCAGGGGCGTCAGCCCCTTGAAGTCCGACGGAAGTCGCACGTCCTCTGCCTGGGGGATCAGCAGCAGGGTGCGATGGCGGCCCAGGCGCGACATGAAGAAACCGAGCTCGAAAATCACATTGTCCCGCGGCGTGGTCGACAGCCGGTCCCGCGAGAGCACCAGGTCGTCCGGTTCGGCGAGAGCGATGCCGAAATCCGCCAGTCCGACCTGCTCATCGAGCGCCTCGATCGGATAGGAGCCGGGCGCGAAGATCTTGTCGTCGCTCCAGATCACCACCTCGGCGTCGTGCTCAAGCCCTACCCGGATCGCCTTGCCGATGGCCAACGCCTCGGCCGAGCAGATGATGAAGACGCGGGGGCGGGCGTTGACGCGATTGACGAACTGATTGCGTTGCTCGACCCGCTCGGCCAGCACCTGGGCGATGCTTCGCCAGATCACCGGATGTTCGGCACCCACCTCCGCCAGACGCTTGTGCGTGACCTTCCACGCCACGGTCGGCTCCGTGGCTTCGATGGTCGCTGAGCGGCTGATGTGCGGGTTGATCGCCGACATTTCGCCGACGGTGCCGCCCTTCTCGCGCGGGTACAGCCGGACCTGGTTGACGACGACGTGAGTCTTGCCGGCCAGCAGGAAGTAGATCTCCCGATCGGATCCGCCCTGTTCGATAATCGTCTTTCCGGGCGCGAACTCGACCAGCTGGCCTTCCGCCGCCAGGGACGCGGCGATCTCCCGGTCCTCGACAATCCGCTGACCCATCAGGGCGTCGATCAGATCGTCGGATTGTTCAAAACGCGATTTCAGGGACATCAGGGTTCCGATCAAATGAAGCGAATGATGGGTTTGGTCGCCGGGCGGCCGAACCAGCGGGACGCCCAGCTACGCGGCCGCGCGGGGTCGCTTTCGGGTCTGTCCGATACGACGAGCGCCGCTTCTTCGACCGTGTCTCCGCGGAACGCCATCGCCCGCAGCGCCAAGCGACGGTCGGCGTCGAGCCGCACGATCATCAGGACGGCGAAGGGCGGAGCCGACGGTCCATCATTGACGATCTCGTGCATCTGCAGAAGGTCAGTGCCGCTGGGCTCCGTCGAAAACGAGGGATGGGAGTGCCATTCGCCGAGATAGTTGAAGCGGTCATAGGCGTCCCCAGTGCTGGAGAAGAACCGGTCAAGAAAGGCTTTGTGGTCTCCCGGCCGGCGCACGAAACAGGCGGTGTCGCCCCCCTGACGCTGGATCGAGAGGTCGGCGATGCGGAAGGTGTTGCGGTCAAGATGTTCGCCGACCAGCACGCCGCCGATTTCCCGGCGGCCCGCCTGGGCCAGTTCCCGCGCCAGCCGCTTGACCGTGTCAGGATGGATCAGCAGCTTCACCCTGGAGCTCCTTGATCATTTGAACCAGCAAGGCGGCGCCGGCGGCTGAAGCCTCGGCGGAGGGCGAGGCGGCGGCGGCTTCGGGTTGGCCGAGATCGATCGCGCGCGTGTCGAACGGCTGAGTGAAGAGCCATCCTTCGCGCAGGCCGATCATATAGGCGGACTGCGGGAACGCCGAGGGCGATGTCTCCGTCAGCAGGTCGAGAGCCATCCGCGCGGCGTGGGCCGCGATAACCGTCACGTCCGCGTCGTCCGCGATCATCGGCTCGGCTTCGCCATTGGCCTCATACGGCCGATCCGCACGCGGCGGCTTGGCGCCGCTCGAAGCGCACCAGGCTTCGATCTTGGCGCGCGCCGTCTGGGGCGACGGGTCGAGCCCGGGCCGCGACCGGGCGACGAGCCCGCCGATGCCGCCGGCGAAGACTTCCAGCCAGATCAGGGGCTTCCGCGCCGCGCTTACCACGCCGGCGAGAAGATTGAACACGGCGGGTTCCGCGGTGGCGTCGATGATGAGATCGCACTGTTGCAGGCTGTGCAGGACGCCGTCGGCGACGCCGCTCGCCTCCTGCGCGGCGAGGCGCTTGATGTGGGTGTCGATCCGGACACCGGGCGCGGCTAGGTCGGCGCGCCGGGCGACCCCGCGCACCTTGTGTTCGCCCATGACCGTCCAGTCGAGATCGTTGCGGACGAGGTTCTCCGGAAGGAGGATATCGTCGTCAACGAGGATCAGATGACCCGCACCCGCACGGGCCAGGCTAACCGCGATCTTGCTCCCGGCCGAGCCGCAGCCGACGAGGCCGACCGTCTTGTCGGCTAGGTCGCTATACCCGCGCGGCAACCGGCTGGCGGGACGCGCCGCGACGACAGTAAAATCGTAGACGTCGTCCGAATCCTTGCTGAACATCCGCAGCCGCGCGCCGGCGTCGTCCCAGGTCAGAAGGAGGTCGAGCGCGAGCTGGCCGTCGTCAGGCGGGGCGCAATATCCATGCGCCGCCATGAAGGCGCGCAGTTCCGGACCGTCGGCCGAAGGCGGCGCCACAACGCCGTCAGGAAGGCGCCAGACCTTGGCCCCGTACAGGGTGTTGTTCGCCCACAGGGCCTGGGGCGTTGATGGGTCCGTCCATTGTTCACCATCCGCCGTGGTCAGGTGAACCGGCGCGAGCGCATGCTGTTTGTCGTTGTCGGTCCAAAGCAGTTTGGCGTTTCGCGTCGAACCGGGTGCAAGGGACCGCATGTGAGCGGCGAAAGTTTCCGTCACCACCAGGCGGAAGGACTTGAAGCGGAGATCCTGACCAAGGGTGGTGTCATGTCGGCTGGGCACCCGCCCGGGGCGTTCCCCCTCGATTGTCGCCTCGCCCGACAGAAGGCGCTCCGCGCTCTCGATCATGTGCGCGCCCGTCAGTTCGGGCGTCCAGTTGTCCGCGCCCCATTCGAGGCACAGCTCACCGCCGGAACCGTATTGGTGGCCGCTCCATGCTTCTGGCGTCTTCGGCACGACCGAAGGCGGCGAGAAGGGGAAGGTGTGTGGGTAGCGCAGCCGCGCGGCATAGCTCCTGCCGGCCGTGGCGATCTCGACATCGATACAGAGGCGCCCGTTCTCGTCCGGTCTCAGCGCGCCGAGCTCAAGCCAGGACTCCCTGCTTTTCAGGGCGAGCAGGGTTTCATGTTCTTCCGCCAGCCGATATGGCGCGCTGAGATACCAGATGGTCACGCAAAGCCCGCGGGCTTGCTCGGCTCCGTCCGACGATTGGCGAAGGCGTAGTCCGCGGCCGGGGCCGCGGTTGTCTGGACGAGGCCGACCGTCGCGCCGGCGGCGATGGACTTGGCGAGAGCCTTCGACGCCTTGGCGGTTTCATCTAGGTGACCAGCGAGTTCGTCCACCGCAATGTCGTAGACGAGGCCCGACCGCTTGCGGCTCGAACCGAACATCGTCTGAACCGCGCTGGTCGCTTCATCGTAAGCGTTCTGTCCAATGGCCGTCTGATCCCCGGCGCAGCGACGCTGCTCCGCCTCGGACGCCAGCACGTTGCGGCCGACTGCGCACCGGATCATGGAGCCCTTTACCCCGAGACGGGTCAGGGCGATCGGGCCGAGCTCAAAACCGATGGCCAGGCCGAGGCCGTGCCCGTCGGAGAGAATGTCGTCGTCTTCCAAGGCCTCGATGGATTGGTCGAAGCTGCTGCGGATGGCGGCGGCGCACAGGACCGCGGTGCTGACGCTTTCCTCGAGGTCGGTGGTTTGGGCCGTGCCTTCGCCGAGAACCCCGTGCACGCAGTCGCCCACGAAGCGAACCTTCCGGCCTCCGAAGTCCTTATCGAGGACAGCGTCCATTTCGCTGCGGAGCACGTGCAGGACGCGGACGACGTTTCGGGCGGCGTCGTCGTCGCAGACACCCGCGGCCACGAAGTCCGTGAAGCCGTCGATGTCGGCGTAGAGCGAGATTGCATCCTGGCGCCGACTGGCGGAGGGCGACAGAAGTTCGAAGTCCAGGTTCGAGAACGGTGGGGTGTGCCCCGAGAAGCCGAACTTCCCGATCGGATTGGCCTCCAGGTCGGCCCGCCAAGCCTTCACGATCTGATCGGCGTTGATCTGCAGCCCGGCGTCGTCCTGGCTTTCTGCCACCTCTTCCACCGAGAGTGGCGTGCGATCTTCCACGACGTCGTCCGCCAGGCCGATGACGGCGCGGGCGGTGTTGGTCAGATAGATGCCCTCGGCGGTCCCGCCGCCGGCGCGTTTCGCCGCCAGATTGGCGGGCGCGCCGAGGAAGAGCGGTTCAGCGTGGCCGCGTCGCCCGTTGCACACAGCAAGCGCCACGCCGCTGTCGATCCCGACCCGCACCTTTGCGGCGGGAATGATCTCGTCGCCTTCCTCGCCCGTCTGGGCCAAGACATCGATGATCAGTTGGGCGGTGGCGACGGCCCGATGGATGCGGCCCATCTCGTCGCCGTAGGGCTTGGCGACGACCGCGTGCAGACGCTGGTTATGGAAGTCGACCTCGATCGCGCCCACGGCGCTCAAGATCCGGTGAACCGCCCGGTAGTGCAGGTTCAGGAATCTCAGCGTCCGCTTGTGGCAGAGGACGCCCTCCACTTCGGTCGTGCCCAGCATGTCATCGAGGTTCTTGATGTCGACGTAGATGTGGACGCCGTTGACCCGGTACGCCTTGGTGCGGGGGAGGGAGGACAGATCCGTCTCGCGGACGTAGTCCTTGATTTCGACAGTTTCGACTTCTTTCAAACGTGCGGCGATGCGCTTTGCTGCGCGCGCGCTGGTCCAAGTGTGGGCCGCCATCGGCTGAACCCCTTTCAGATCATGACATGGGAATGAAAGCGCGCGGACGGGCCGCGGCCATCGAGGCTGGTTGATGGTCGGCTCGCCGACCGGCGTCAGGGATCGATCAGGTCTGCGTCACGTCTTCTCCCCACGTCGGGTGATGAAGACTCGTCAGAGTTGAAACGACCCGGACCCTAGCCTGTGGTGTTGTCGCCCATGGGCGCCACGTCTAAGGATCAGATCGCCGGTCTCGAACGAGTCGGTCCTGGGGGGAGGCGACCTGCCTGCACCGGCAAAGTTCAGCCGGCCGTCTCCCTCCAGCTTCAACAGCCTCAGCTGCCGTACTCCCTGCATCCGATAAACCAGCGAGCGCGCAGGCACCGCTGGGTCGAATTCAGGCACTGTGCGGAAGATCGGGAACAGCCCAAGCGCAGCCGCAAGGTCCTCGCTAGACCGAGTCGCGGCGCGCTGAAAGGACGATTTACACGTCCTATTAACCCATCCCCAGAACTGCCGCGATTCGTCCCCTCCGTCGAGTGAAAAATCCAGATGTTGTGGTCGCACAGCCACGCTATCCCATGATGATGGGGTCGGCGCGGCCGCGTTCAAGGTCCGTCGTCCTTTTTTGCCTGGTCTCGATCCCCCGCTCGATCCGCTCAGGAGCGGACGCCACGCAGGGCGTTGTACGCGAAGGGCTAAGGGCTCCGCCCTCGCGCAGGCCAGGGTGAAGCGGCTCCGCCGCCGGACCGGCCGGTCTCCCCGACCTTCCGCGCCGGCGATGAGAGCCGTGTCGTCATGGATGTCAGGCTTGTGCAGGCCGGGCGATCCCCCTCCGGCCGGTCCGCCCTGGCCTTTGCTACCCCGCTCTCGCCGAGGGGCAGGGTTTCAGGCGCGCAGTTCGCGTGCCTGCAACCCATGCCCAAAGGAGGCAGACATGACTGCTCAATCCACCCAAACCGCCGCGACAGCGGCGACCGCGCCGCAGCATGGCGCGGAGATCATCGTGCCGCTGAATCGGCTCAAGGCCTCGCCGAAGAATGCGCGAAAGACGCCCCATGCGCCCGCGACCATCGAGGCCTTCGCGGCCTCCATCAAGGCCAAGGGGGTGTTGCAGCCGCCCGTGGTCGAGGTCGAGCGGGACGGGGACGGCGCGCCCACCGGGAGCTACCTCGTCACCATCGGCGAGGGGCGCCGTCAGGGTCTGCGGCTGCTGGCCAAGCGCAAGGCGATCAAGCGGACGCATCCTGTCCGGGTGATCGTGGACGCCGAGAACGACCCCCATGAGATCAGCCTCGACGAGAACACGACCCGCGAGGCCATGCACCCCGCCGACCAGTTCGAGGCCTTCCGGCGGCTGGCCGAGGAGAAAGGCTATGGCCCGGAGGAGATCGGCGCCCGGTTCGGGGTGTCCGCCCATGTGGTGCGCCAGCGGCTGCGGCTGGGGGCGGCGGCGCCGGAGTTGATGGCCGCCTATCGGGAGGGGGGGCTGGCGCTCGACCAGTTGACCGCCTTCTGCGTCAGCGAGGATCAGGAGCGGCAACGGCAGGTGCTGGACCAGATCGGTCCCCACACCCCGGCCTACGCCATCCGCCGCGCCATGACCGAGGCCAAGGTGCGCGTCGATGACCGGCGGGTCCGCTTCGTCGGCGTCGAGGCCTATGAGGCGGCGGGCGGGGCGGTGTTGCGCGATCTTGAGAAGGTCTGCTCCAAGCTCAGGGTCAGAACCCGGATCGAGGCTGTCGCTTCCGGCGTACGACAGGGATTGGTCGAGCCGGGATGAGGGAAGGGGGCGGGCCAGGAACTTCTGTGAGGAAGCCCGGCGTTTCGTCGCCGATCGCTGCCGACGTTTGCACGTCCCCTGGCTCTTGATCGACGCCTATCGTTCCCGGAACCCGCCGACCGCCATTCTAAGGCGCTCTGTCGTGTTCGGCGAGGGGGCCGAACCAGATGCCGGTGGCGTACGCCGCCATGGATGGCCGCAGCCGCTGCGTTCTTACACAGCCTCCGTCGCTTTCGCGCTTTGCATCGTTGCCAATAACGCCTTCGCGATATCGCGGACACGGGCGACCATCAGGTCGATGTCCGAGCGGCGGGTCCGGTGGTTTGTGATCGCGACACGCAAGCAATGAGTGCCCTTCACCGTCGTGTCCGATACCGCCGCGACGCCCTCCTCCTGGAGGCGAAGCATGATCTCGACGTTCCAGTGTTTGAGGCCTTCCGCATCGAGATCGATCCGTGGGCGATGCCGGAAGCAGACAATATTGATGCAGGTGGGGGCGGCGATCTCCAACTCCGGCGACTGCCGGATCAGGGCGTCGAGATATTTCGCCTGGGCAATGTTCTGGTCGATCAACCGCCCGAACTTGGCCGCGCCATGTTCCATCAGGGCCATCCAGATCTTCAGGGCCCGGAATCCCCGCGAAGTCTGGGGGCCGAGGTCGTAGAGCCAGGGCGCGGCGGCGAGACCGCGCGCCGTAGGTTCGAGGTATTCCGAGGACTGGGCGTAGCTGCTGCGATGGGCTTTGGCGTCGCGGACCAAGGCGCAACCGGCTTCGAAGGGGGCATGGAGCCATTTATGCGGATCCATGGCGAGGGAATCGGCGCGTTCCAGCCCGAGGATTAGAGGGGCCCCCTCCGGCGCGATGGCGATCAGCGCGCCGATGCAGCCATCGACGTGGAACCACATCCGTTCCGCTGCGGCCAGATCGGCCAATGCGACAAGGTCGTCGATGGCGCCCGTGTTCACGGTTCCGGCAGTGCCGATCAGGCAGGCTGGCTTCAGTCCGGCCGCCTGATCCTCGGCGATAGCAGCGCGCAGCGCGTTCAGATCGATGCGGAAGTCTTCGTTCGTTGGAATCAGGCGAAGCGCCTTCCGGCCCAAGCCGAGCGCCTCCACCGCTTTCAGATGGCAGCCATGGACCTGGTCCGAGGCATAGAAGCGCAGCGGCTGGGGCGCCGTGCCGATACCCTCGGCGCGTACATCGATGCCCGCCATGACGTTGCGGGCGACGGTCAGGCCGATCAGATTGGCCTCCGAACCGCCGCTGACCAGGGTGCCGCTGGCGTCGGCGGGGAAGTGCACCATCTCCTTCAGCCATCCCACGACCTGATCATCCATCCGCGCCGCGGCATGGTTTCCTCCGCCGAGATTCGACCCCTGAACGGCTGCGAGAAACTCGCCGAGGGCGCCGGTCAGATTGCCGGCCCCCATGTACCAAGACCAGAAGCGGGGATGGACGTTGCCCATCGGATAGGCCATCGCCGTGTCGAACACCGCCTGTACGACCTCTGCCAAGGGGGTCGGGCCGTGCGGCAGAGGGGTGGTGAAGCGGGCGCGAATCTCGAGCGGCATGTCACGCCAAACAGGGCGGGACCGGATGTCGCGCAGGTAATCGACCGCTTCGGCGGCGACACGCGTTACGAGGTCCCGCGCCGCGTCCCAGTCGGCCGGGTCCAGGGTTTCCTCGACGGCGGCTATATGCTGGTCCGTCCCGCCCCGCATCTCATTCCGCCGCGAGCTGAGCACCCGGCGTCGAGCGGGATAGGGCCGTTTCGGCTTCGTCCATCTCCGCGGGGATAGCCTCGAAAAGCGGCGTGGTCATGTAGCGTTCCCCGGTGTCGGGCAGCATACAAAGGATCACCGAGCCTTCCGGGGCCTGCTCCGCGATCCGGACGCCCACCGCGAAGGTTGCGCCCCCCGAGATCCCGGTGAGGATGCCCTCCTTCCGCGCGAGTTTGCGGGTCCACTCCATCGCCTCGGCTCCGGAGACCGGCGCGAGGTCGTCGTAGCCATGGGCAGAAATCGCCTGTTGCAGGACCTGCGGGATGAAGTCAGGCGTCCAGCCCTGGATCGGATGCGGCTCGAAGGCGGGGTGGCTGGCGGATGGCACGCCGCCGTCGCCACGTGCCTGCGGCGTGCCGCTGCCAACGAGCTGCGCGTTGGCGGGCTCGGTCAGGACGATCCTGGTGTCCGGTCGCTCGCGGCGCAGAACGGCGGAAACGCCGGCCAGCGTCCCGCCGGTGCCATATCCGGTCACGAACCAGTCCAGACGAGAGCCGGCGAAGTCGGCGATGATCTCGCGCGCCGTGGTGGCCTCGTGGATCGCGGCGTTTTCCGGCGTCTCGAACTGGCGGGCCAGAAACCAGCCATTGGCCTCCGCCAGCTCGACAGCCTTGCGATACATGCCCAGACCCTTTTCGGCGCGGGGAGTCAGGACGACCTGGGCGCCAAACATCCGCATCAATTTGCGCCGTTCGATCGAGAAGCTGTCGGCCATCGTCACCACAAGTGGATAGCCCTTCTGGGCGCAGACCAGCGCGAGACCGATGCCGGTATTGCCGCTCGTCGCCTCGATCACCGTCTGGCCGGGTTTCAGGGCCCCGGACCGCTCCGCCGCCTCGATGATGGCAAGGGCGAGCCGATCCTTGACCGAGCCGCCCGGATTGAAGAACTCAGCTTTTACGTAAAGCGTGACATGGCGTGGGCCGAGGTTGTTGATCCGGACGGTCGGCGTGTCGCCGATGGTGTCGAGGATCGAGTCGTAGAGGCGGCCTCGGCCTTTTGTGGTTCTTGGTTGCCGGTCGTTGGACATGTTACTCATCCTTGTCTGGGCTCGACTTGCGCGGTTCACGTTAGCATTGCCGTAAAGCCCTGACGTGGGAGATGACGTGGGACGCGCCGTGGAAATCGTGCAACCGGCCGAACCGGTCGCAGCACCGGTACTGGAAGTCCTCCTGCTCGGGCCAGTGGTGGTTCGCCGGCACGGACGGCCGGTGGTCCTCGCCCGATCACGCAAGCTGCGGGCGCTGTTGTCGATCCTGGTGATCGAGGGGCGACCGGTTAGCCGAAGGTGGCTCTGCGAGCTCTTGTGGGACCGTCCGAACGATCCGCGTGCCGAGCTTCGCTGGCACCTCAGCAAGCTTCGGCAGATCGTGGACGAGCCGGCACGCGCCCGGGTCCTTTCGGACGACGACGAGATCGGCATCGACCTTGAGGGATGCGTTGTCGATGCCCTCGAAGTCCTGACCGTCGAGCAAGGCCATCCGCCGTCCCTGAAACGACTGACGGAACTGGCGGCGCAGTTCCGGGGACCGTTCCTCGGCGACCTGGAACTTTCCGGCGCACCCGCCGAGCAGTGGCTGACGGCCCAGCGGCGCCGGTTCGCCTCATGCCGGATCGGCCTCCTCAAGCAACTCGCTGCGGCACTGCCAGCCGATTCCGGGGACGTAGAGCCGCACCTGGAGCGATGGCTGGAGCTCGCGCCGTTCGACGTCGCTGCGCATCAACGGCTGCTCGATCATCTGGTCTCACGGGGCCGTATCGCCGAGGCAGACAACCATGTCGCTGCCGTCGAGCGACTGTTCGCCGACGAGGGGGTGTCTGCGGCTGGGCTACGCGAGGCATGGAAGGGGATCCGGTCGCGACGGGCCTCTGCCGCGGTGATTGAGGCCGGCGTCCGGGAAGCACAGCCACTCCTGGGTGAGCCACAGCCTGCGACCGACGGGGCATCCGCGGCCGCTCCGCAACGCTCGGCGCTTGCCGTGATGCCGTTCACGACTGAAAAGAACCATTGCGTCGAACCAGGGATCACCGATGGCCTGACGCAGGACGTCATCACACGATTGGCGAAACTCAGGAGCCTGTCGATCATCGCTCGGGGCTCGGTCTACGCCATGGCGGAGATGTCCCTGTCGAGCGTGGAGGCGGGGCGGCGTCTCGGCGTCGATTACGTGGCCTCGGGTACGATCCGTCGGGACGCCGACCGGCTCAGGGCCCAGATCGAACTCGTGGAGGTCGCGACGGGCAGGATCGTCTGGGCGGAGGACTGTGACGCGCCCGCCGGGAATCTGCTCGAGGCGCTGGACGAACTCGGCGACCGGATCGTCGCGGCCTTGACGGGCGAAATTGAGCAGGCCGAACGTAATCGGGCGGTCTTGCGATCGCCTGCCTCGCTGAACGCCTGGGGCGCTCATCACCGGGGTCTCTGGCACATGTACCGCTTCACCCGGGAGGACAACGCGCAGGCGCAGCATTTTTTCGACAGGGCGGTGACGCTCGACCCGACCTTCTCCCGCGCCCATGCCGGTCTGTCCTTCACCCATTGGCAGAATGCATTCCAGAACTGGTCCGATCCGCGGATGGAGACCGAACGGGCCTATGCCGCCGCCGCGCAAAGCCTGTTCGCGGATGAACAGGACCCGGCGGCGCACTGGGCGATGGGGCGGGCCCTGTGGCTGCGCCAGGAACACGAGCAGGCAGTTCTGGCGCTTCGGGAGTCGGTCGACCTGAGCCCGAACTTCGCCCTCGGTCATTATTCACTCGCCTTCGTAGAGTCCCAGACCGGCGACCCGATGGCGGCGATCAAGGCCTCGGACAAATCGCGCGCGCTCAGCCCCTACGATCCGATGATGTTCGGCATGTTGGGGAGCCGGGCGATGGCGCATCTGCGACTGGGTCAGTTTGAGGAAGCGGCCGCCTGGGCGACGCGGGCGGCGTCCCGCCCGAACGCTCATATCAACATCCTCGGCCTGGCCGCCCTGTGCCTGTCGTTGGCGGGGCGGATCGCAGAGGGGCAGGGTCTTGCGACCACCATTCGGGTGACGCAGCCTGGTTACGGAATCGACGACTTTCTCAGTGCGTTCCACTTTTCGCCGGACAAGGCGAAACTTCTGCGAGCCGCAGCTGTGCAGGTGTCGATGGCCTGAGCGCGCCAGTTCGGAAATTTCCACGATGGTTCCAACGTTTCGAACCGCGCGCCGACCCATGTCCAAACGGCATCAACGGACGCAGCGGTGGAGAACGCCGCACGTCCCCCGGCTCGATCCTCAGGTTCCCGAAGGGACGCGGACCCACAGAGAAAGAAGCCGACATGAACAACTCCATTGAAATCAGACGCTTTGAGGCCCCGGACGACACGCTTGATATGAAGGAGCTTGGCGGCATCAACATCATCAGGATGGCCGACGGGACCACGGGCATGCGGGCCGTTTTCGAGCCTGGTTGGACATGGGAGAACGACGAGAAGCCGCTGCTCGGCTCGCCCGACTCCTGCCCGATGCGCCATACGGGTTACTGCATTGCGGGCCAGCTCGTGGTCCGCATGGTCGACACCGGTGCCGAAACGCCGATCGCCGTGGGTGATTTCTTCGAGATTCCGCCTGGCCATGACGCGTACGTCGCCGGTTCCGACCGGGTCGAACTGATCCTGTTTGGATCGCCGGAGCACCAGCACTGACGCGGACTGGGAACGGGCGCTTCCCTGTGTGCTGGCAAGGCGCAACGAGTGCGCCGCAGGTCGGCGGGGTTAGACGAGCCCGGGCGCACAAATCCAGAATTTCCCTGACCGATCCAACGTTTCGGGCCGGGTCCAGCATGGCCACGCAGGTATCGAAGGACGCGGCAATTCAGAACCGCCGAGACCATCGCTTTCTTGAAAGGAAAGACTAATGAGACGATTTCATGGACCCTCCCGCCTGTCCGGCATCGCGGCCGCACTGGCGCTCACCGCCTGCCTCGGGGCCATCGACCGCCCTCTCGCCGCCGAGCCCGACCACCACAAGGTCGTACCCGCCGGGGAAGTGACCTTCGGGGCCGGTCCGCCGTTCCTGCCGCCGGGCGTCGAGATGGTAGTGCTCGCCGGAAATCCCGGTGTGGCGGGCGTCTTCGTCCTCCGGCTAAAGTTTCCCGCCGGATACGTCATCCCGCCGCACATCCATTCGCAGGACGAGCTGGTGACGGTGATCTCGGGTCAGCTCGGGGTCGCGATGGGCGACACACTCGACCGTGATGCCGCGCACCCCCTGGCCCCAGGGAGCTTCGTCCAGCTGCCGGCGAACATGTCGCACTATGCTTGGGCCGATGAGGAAACAGTGGTCCAGCTTGCTGGCATGGGTCCGTTCGACATCACCTACATCGACGATGCCGACGATCCGCGGATCAACGGCCGCGACTGACGGTTACGGTCGGTCCGGCACCGGGTTTTCTTCGGCGGTGCCGGGCGCAGGCCGTTGCGATCGAGAACGCACTTATGCGGAAAAGGCGGGAGGGCGAGCGGCCCACCGGACAACAGGAGCACCGGATCCGCGAACTCCCATAAGGGCCAGCGTCGGTACGCCGTCGCAGAACAGACCGGACAGATGGCAGCATCGGACTACGTGTCAGAAATTCCCTAATTCACTCTTGCGCTGAAGGGGGCGTCCACAGATGGAAAGCGGACTTTCAACTCTGCGGGCGGCAAATCACCAACGCGATGCGACGCCTCGGGGAGGGCGCTGCAGCGGAATCTCAGGGCCCTAGTGGAGCAAAGGTGGGGATCTTGCTGTGACCGATGTCGCCCTCTTGGTCTTTAGGCGGCGGCTGTTGCATCGGCATCATCGAGGGCCGGCGCGATCAGAGCTGCGATGGCCTCGATCAGGGCGGCGGGGCGGACCGGCTTGGCCAGGTGCAGGTCAGAGCCTGCCTCGAGGCTGCGCCGCACATCGTCGGGCATGGCGTTGGCGGTCAGCGAGATCACCGGAGTGCGCACTCGACCGGACTTCGATTCCAGCTCGCGTATCTTTCGCGTAGCTGTAAGGCCGTCCATGACCGGCATTTGAACGTCCATCAGGATCAGGTCGAAATCGGTCATGGCGGCTTGCTCAAGCGCCAGCTGGCCGTTTTCGACCATGACCAAATCGACGCCCAGAGGCTCCAGGATCATGGACACCACGCGCCGGTTCACGTCGTGGTCGTCAGCGAACAGGATGCGCAGATTGCGGTCGATTGCGGTGTCAGCCTGAGAGGTGGGAGTTGGGATCGACGCCTCGTCCGCCACCTCCACAGCCCGCAGCAAGGGAAGCGTGACCAAGAACAATGTCCCTTTTCCCGCAGATGAGCGCACTCCGATCCGACCGCCCATCAATTCGCAAAAGGAGCGACATATCGAAAGCCCCAAGCCGGTTCCACCGTGGCGACGGCTGACCGATGTGTCGGCCTGCTCGAATCTCTGGAACAGGCGCTTGGCGGTCGATCGGTCGAACCCCGATCCGGTGTCGCGGACACAGATGCGCAGGCCGCTACGCCCTCGCGAAGCGGAGACAATGACACTCCCGCTTTCTGTGAACTTCACAGCGTTACTGATGAGGTTGGAGATCACCTGCCCGACGCGGGTCTGGTCGCCGATGTAGCACCCTGATGTCCCAGGCGTCAGGATCAGTTCCAGCTTCACGTCTTTGATCGCCGCCGCAGCGGCGTGCAGGTCGGTGACACCGGTCAGGACAGCCTCCAGGTTGAAGGGCGCGGACTCGAGCTTCATCTGGCCAGCTTCGATTTTGGCTACATCGAGGATGTCGTTGACCACGTATTCAAGCATATGGCCCGAGGCGATGATGGTTTCCGCCATTGCGCGCGCGCGGTCGTCTGTCTGCAACCCCAGGAGCATGTCGGCCATGGCGATGATGCCGTTGAGCGGTGTACGCAGTTCATGGCTCATGTTGGCGAGGAACTGGGACTTGGCTGCGTTGGCGTTCTCGGCGAGAGTCAACGCCTCGTTCAGCGCCACCCGGCCGGCTTGGCGCTCGGTGACATCCTCGCCAACCGTGACGATGTAAGTCGGCTTTTCATCCTGGAAGACAGCCACCTTCTTGGTCGTGAAGAACTTGGACTTTCCGCAACCGGTCGTTACGGCGAAATTCTCATCGGTAATAACAGACCGGGCCGCAATGACTTCAAGATCTTCATGATCAGACGACAACGCTTCATCCGCGGGAAAGAGGTCGTGAACGGTCTTTCCGACGGACGTGTTTGATACCAATCCCAAGGCGGCCTCGGCTGCGGGATTTATCAATACAAATGATAGATCTACTGCGTTCTTGACCACCAGAAACGTCGGCATCATGCCGATGACTACGCTATAGAAGGCCTCTCGGGCCGCGTGGGCCTCACAGGTATCTCTCAATTCCGTGGTAGCGCGTTCCAGCAGGTCAACCAGGTGCTTTCGCGACAGCGTCAGAGCAACGAGGTGCGCTGCATGCGCAAGTGACTGAACGTGCGCTTCGCTCGGGCGCCTGACGTCACGATGATACAAAGCGAATGTGCCCAGCACCCGGTCTTGTGTGTCGCGGATTGGTTGGGACCAGCATGAACGCAGGCCGGCGTTTTCGGCCAGCGTCCGGAAATCGGTCCAGAGGGGGTCGGCCTGAATGTCTTCGACGATGATCGTGCGGTTGAGGAATGCGGCCGTGCCACAGGAGCCGACATTTGGCCCGATCGCAACGCCATCAATTGCCGCGTTATAGTCGCCCGGCAAACTGGGAGCGGCGCCCACCAGCAGGTGTTCACAGCTCTCATCAAGCAGCAGGATACTGGCCAGAGTGCCGGGCATCTCCATTTCGATGGATTGCACAATGCCGGCCAGAACTTCTGGTAGCGGGCGATCCTCAGCTATGAGCCTGAGTGCTTCTCCTACGGCAGGCGACATATCGAGGCCCCTAGAGTGGTCTGGAACGGGCGGTCACTCTGTGTTTGGGACTGCCAACGCAACGGGTCACACTTGGAATCGGCACCGCCGCCCCCGCGCGCCAACATGGAGCCTGTGGTTACCAGCATGAACAAAGTCTAAATACGAGACCGCGGACCCCTGTAGGGGCGCTGACTGCCCATACTTGGCCGACCGAGCAAGCCCGCCCGATCCGGCTGGAGTCGCCCTGAACGTCCGCAATGTGGTGGGCTCAACTGATCGCTGCAACACACTCAGCGAACTTCTCCGCCGGTGTCGACTCGCTTGTCGTATCGGGTTGCGACGCGGCCGTAGTCCTTGAGCCGGGCCCATAGACGTTCGACGGTGTTGCGGTCTGGTTGCGGATGAACAGGTTGAAGACCGCGCGGCGGAACTGCTGCTCGATGTCGACCGCATCGAGGCCGAGGAGGCGGATCGTCTCGACGGCTGTTCGTACCTCGAGAAGGTCAGCGCCAAACTGAAGGTCCGAACGCGGACCGAGGCCGTCGCCTCGGCGGTCCGCCAGAGCCTGATCGAACCGGGATGAGGGAAGGGGGCGGGCCAGGAACTTCTGTGAGGAAGCCCGGCGTTTCGTCGCCGATCGCTGCCGACGCTTGCACGTCCCCTGGCTCTTGATCGGCAGCTATCGTTCCCGGAACCCGCCAGCGCGCAGTCTAGGCTTTCACCGAAGGTTCGGCGAGGCGCGCGCGAATGGAGGACTTGACCAGCATCAGCACTTCGGGACAACAGCCGTCATGGCAAAGTACGCCCCCCTAACGAGCTATCTTCGGCGCCAGAAACAAGCCGAGCTGGAACTGACCTTCCGAGATATCGAGAGGATCGTCGGGGGCATCTTGCCCAAAGCGGCGAACGACGCTCGATGGTGGCTCGCCGGCGAGAGCGACACTCTGCAGCCCCAGCACATTGCGCTGGCTCAAGCAGGGTTCATCGCCCAGCCTTCGATCCGCTCGGAACGCGTGCGCTTCGTGAAGGCGATGAGCGACCCCGGCTAGTCGCAGGGCTGTGGCAGGTGTCACGACCGGTATCCGTCTTCAATGGTCATGGAGACAGCCGTGGGCGTGGTGGGGCTGCGAGCGGCTTCACGACGCTGACGGGCGCGGATGTGCCGAACGGCGCGGAACATGCCGATCCGATTGTGGCTGGAGTC
Organism: Brevundimonas sp.; assembly: GCF_051860745.1. Lineage (GTDB taxonomy): Bacteria > Pseudomonadota > Alphaproteobacteria > Caulobacterales > Caulobacteraceae > Brevundimonas. The sequence continues at coordinate 82,062 of NZ_JBHYDN010000010.1, read as the reverse complement.
GCGTCTGCCGAAGCCAGCCCAAATGAATCATATCTCTTCAAGATTTTAGCGCGCAAAGCTTTGCCATGAGTTGTGCGGTCTCCCGTACAGCGCGCTGTTTGGTCGGAATTGCCTGGATTTCCTATTCCATAACAAGAATCCGGTGGCCCGTCGGTGACTTTCTAAAGAGCATGATATCCATGACGACCATCAACTCTCAGTGCTCAACCCGATGGCTGTAATTCTTGTCGTCGAGGACGAGGTTTTTATTCGTCAGAACGCAGAGTGGACGTTGGAAGATCTTGGCCACACGACTCTGCTCGCGTCGGATCTGGGCGAGGCGCTCGCGCACTTGTCGGCGTCCGTCGTCATAGATGCTCTGTTCGTGGACATGCGCCTTAGGGAAATGGCCGGTGGCGGCTATGATGTCGCGAACCAGGCGATCGCCCTGCAGCCCCACCTGCGTGTGCTTTATACCTCGGGAACCCTGCTGACCGCGGACATGTCAGGTCGCTTCGTTCCGGGCGGCCAGTTCCTCCAGAAGCCCTATTCCCCGGAACAACTGGGGATCTCCATGGAACGTCTTCTGAACTGACGACTTAAGTCATTGCTACGCAGGTCGTTCCACGCGCCGAGTCAGGACACCCGATTACAATTTCCGACGCCGAAACGGGCCTGGCGCTCCCGACGGCCGAGGTTGGCGACGGCGGCCCCGGAGTCCAATCCGAAGAATCGATCGTCAAGATCGGCGCGCTGCAGAGCGCGATCTTCAACAGCGCCAACTTCTCCAGCATCGCCACCGACGCCACAGGGGTCATCCAGATCTTCAACGTCGGCGCCGAGCGGATGCTGGGCTATGCGGCCGCCGAAGTGATGAACAAGATCACGCCGGCTGACATCTCCGACCCACTGGAGGTGATCGCGCGCGCGGAAGAACTGAGCGTCGAACTCGGAACGCCGATCACGCCCGGCTTTGAGGCCCTGGTGTTCAAAGCCTCGCGTGGCATCGAGGACATCTATGAGCTGACCTATATCCGCAAGGACGGCACCCGGTTCCCCGCCGTCGTGAACGTCACCGCCCTGCGCGACGCGCAGGACGCCATCATCGGCTATCTGCTCATCGGCACCGACAACACCGCGCGCAAGGAAGCGGAAGAGGCCCTGCTCCAGGCGGGCGCCCTGCAGAACGCGATCTTCAACAGCGCTAACTTCTCCAGCATCGCCACCGACGCCAAAGGGGTCATCCAGATCTTCAACGTCGGCGCCGAACGGATGCTCGGCTACGCGGCCGGCGAGGTGATGAACAAGATCACGCCGGCTGATATTTCCGATCCGCAGGAGCTGATCGCCCGCGCCGAAGCGCTGAGCGTCGAACTCGGCACCCCGATCACGCCCGGCTTCGAGGCCCTGGTGTTCAAGGCGTCGCGCGGCATCGAGGACATCTATGAGCTGACCTATATCCGCAAGGATGGGACCCGGTTCCCCGCGGTCGTGAACGTCACCGCCCTGCGTGACGCGCAGGACGCCATCATCGGCTATCTGCTGATAGGCACCGAACTCAAGGCGGGCGCGCTGCAGAGCGCGATCTTCAACAGCGCCAACTTCTCCAGCATCGCCACCGACGCCACAGGGGTCATCCAGATCTTCAACGTCGGCGCCGAGCGGATGCTGGGCTATGCGGCCGCCGAAGTGATGAACAAGATCACGCCGGCTGACATCTCCGACCCACTGGAGGTGATCGCGCGCGCGGAAGAACTGAGCGTCGAACTCGGAACGCCGATCACGCCCGGCTTTGAGGCCCTGGTGTTCAAAGCCTCGCGTGGCATCGAGGACATCTATGAGCTGACCTATATCCGCAAGGACGGCACCCGGTTCCCCGCCGTCGTGAACGTCACAGCGCTGCGCGACGCGCAGGACGCCATCATCGGCTACCTGCTCATCGGCACCGACAACACCGCGCGCAAACAGGTCGAAGAAGAGCAGAAAAAGTCCGATCAGCGCCTGCGCGACCAGCAATTCTATACCCGCTCGCTGATCGAATCCAACATCGACGCGATCATGACCACCGACCCCTCCGGCGTTATCACCGACGTCAACAAGCAGATGGAGGCGCTCACCGGCTGCACGCGCGACGAACTGATCGGCGCGCCGTTCAAGGACTACTTCACCGATCCGCAGCGGGCCGAAGCCGCGATCAAGCGTGTGCTGCGCGAAAAATCGGTCACCGACTACGAGCTGACGGCGCGGGCCCGCGATGGCACCCAGACTGTGGTGTCCTACAACGCCACCACCTTTTACGACCGGAACCGTAAGCTGGAGGGCGTCTTCGCCGCGGCGCGCGACGTCACGGAGCGCAAACGGGTTGAGGTGGAGTTGCAGCAGGCCAAGGCTGTTGCCGAGAGCGCCAATCGGACCAAGTCGGACTTCCTGGCCAGCATGAGCCATGAGATCCGCACACCGATGAACGCGATCATGGGGATCGCCGACCTGCTGGCCAAGACGGCGCTTACGCCCGAGCAGGACAAGTTCGTTCAGATATTTCGGCGGTCCGGCGACAATCTCCTCAACCTGATCAACGATATCCTCGACCTGTCCAAGGTGGAGTCGTCCCAACTCGATCTGGAGCGGACGGGCTTCTCCTTGGCCGACCATCTGGAAAAAGTGATGGAGATGGTCGCGCCGCGGGCGCAGGAGAAATCCCTGACGCTGGTGTGCGAGATCATGCCCGGCGTGAGCAACGACCTGGTGGGCGATCCCACACGCCTGCGCCAAGTGCTGCTCAACCTGCTCGGCAATGCGATCAAGTTCACCGAGTCGGGCGGCGTCTCACTTCGCGTCGAGCCCGATGCGAACGACGCCGTGCCGACCGCCTTGCGATTCACGGTCACCGACACGGGCATCGGCATCGCCGACGACAAGCTGGATCGCGTGTTCGAACGCTTCACCCAGGCCGATTCCTCGACGACCCGACGGTTTGGCGGGTCTGGCCTAGGGCTGACGATTTCGCGCCGTCTTGTAGAACTGATGGATGGTAAGATTTGGGTGAAAAGCCAGATCGACGGGGGGAGCGTCTTCGCCTTCGCGGTTCCATTCGAAGTCTCCGCCGTGGCCATTCGACCGGTCGCGGTCGCCGTCGGGACCGCCCCGGAGGCGCCGCTGCCGGCCCTGCGCATCCTCATGGCGGAGGACTCGCCGGACAATTGCACCATCGCGCTCGCCTATCTCGAGGACACGCCCTATCGGGTCGACGTCGCCGAAACGGGCGTGCTCGCCTGCGAGATGTTCAAGGCGGAGCGCTATGACCTCGTGCTGATGGACCGCCAGATGCCCGCCATGGACGGGCTGACGGCGACGCGGACCATCCGGGCCTGGGAGAAGGCCAACCACCGGGCGCCCACGCCGATCATCGCGCTGACGGCGGCGGCCCTAAAGGGTGACCGGGAAAGCTGCCTCGCGGCGGGCTGCACCGCCTATCTCACCAAGCCGATAAAGCAGGACGTCCTTCTCCAGGCGATCAAGGACCACTCCTCCCTCTGGATGTCGCACCAGACCCCGGACGCACCGCCATCTCGCGGAGCTCAGAGGTTGGTCGAGCAGACGCCGGCCTATCTGGAGAACTGCCGGCTGAATGTCATCGCCATGCTCGCCGCCCTGGACTGCGGAGACTTCCAGGTGGTGACCATCCTTGGGCACAATCTGCGGGGCTCTGGTGGAGGCTTTGGATTTCAGATGATCACCGATATCGGCGCGGGCCTGGAGCAGGCAGCTGATGCCGCTGACGCGGCCGTATCGCGCAGGTGGCTGGGCGAACTGTCGAGCTATCTCGACCATCTGAAAGCCGGCGGGCGACCACACTAGCGCCGATGCACTGTTGGCCTGTTGCCACGGCTAAGTCGAATAGCCGACTCTCCCATTTCGCCTGCATGGCCCAAGCTGTACGGCGTCAGCCGCCACCCAATTGATGAGCCCGCTAGGGATACTGGCCCTCCGCACGCGGGGCTGCCGGACGCGGCCCTTGCCGCGGGTCCGTCGTCGAGGCGCGAAGGCCGCTGTCGGCCCACTGGGAGAGATCGGCGAGATCATAGACGACTCGACCGCCGAGCTTTCGATAGACGGGTCCGGTGCCGTACGTACGATGCTTCTCGAGCGTGCGGCTCGATAGCCCCAGATAGTCGCTGGCTTCCGGCGTCCGCAGGAATCGCCGCCCTATGCGCTCATCCATGCGAGCCTCCGTTTCAAATGCCGAATCATGAGCGGAGCAGCGACGGCGGGCAACCCGTGAGGCCGCCACCGCAGAAGCACGGGGGATCGCACTCGTTCAAGCGATTGTGAATTGGTTCGGAAATGGCGCTAGAACACTCGCCGAACTCACCGTTCTAAACGCCGTTCTAAACAGCCAAGCTAGAACGGACCCCTGAAGGGGAAGTCTAGATTGTTGAGGGATTTCAAGGCCGAGAGTGGCTCCGCGGGTAGGATTCGAACCTACGACCAGCCGATTAACAGTCGGCTGCTCTACCACTGAGCTACCGCGGAACACTTCCTCTCGGGAAGGCGGGCGCTATAGCAGCGCGAGTCAGACTGACGCAACGGGAAATATCCGATCTTGGCCGTGATCCGCATCGACCAGCCCGACGATCTGCGCATCGCCGGCTTCCGCGACATCCGCGAACGGGACCTCACGGGCAGGCAGGGCCTGTTCGTGGCCGAAGGCGAGGTGGTGTTGAATGTGCTGATGTCGGATCGGTCCCTGTGTCGCCCCGTGGCGTTTTTGCTGGACAGCAAACGGGTTGAAGGGCTGGCGGGGCTGCTCGCCCGGGCGGCGGACGACACGCCGGTCTATGTCGCAAGTCAGCCGGTGCTGGATGCGATAGCCGGGTTTCACCTGCATCGCGGGATCCTGGCGCTGGGTGAGAAGCCGCCGGTCCAGTCCCTGGAGGCGTGCCTGGACCGAACAGATCCGGACGCCGTGGTGGTTGCGGCGTGCGGGATCGGCAATCACGACAATATGGGCGGGGTGTTCCGCAACGCCGCGGCCTTCGGCGCCGGGGCGGTGCTGCTGGACGCGCACTGCTGCGACCCCTTCTATCGCAAGGCCATCCGGGTCTCCGTGGGCGCCGTGCTGCGGACGCCGATGGCGACCGGGCTTGACACATTGGCCATGGTTCAGGGCCTGAAGGCGGCAGGGTTCGAGGTGCTGGCGCTGACGCCGGGCGCGAGCGAGCCGCTGGACCGGGCGCCGCGCGGCGGGCGGGTCGCTATCGTGCTGGGACCCGAGGGCCCTGGCCTGTCGCGGGCGGTCATCGAACGCTGCCGGCCGGTCGGGATCCCGATGTCAGGCGGCTTTGATTCGCTGAATGTTTCGGTCGCCAGTGGAATTGCGCTGCATCATTTCACACGACAGGCGTGAATCGATCACCAAATCGCGATTAACGCTTTGTACACCTTGATGAACCGGCAAAGCTGTGTCGCTGTGGCGGCGTCCGGGGGAGTTCAATCATGTTTGGTGGCGTATTCGTCTTCATTCTCCGCAATGCGCGTATCGCGCTGGCGGTCGGCATCGTCGCAGCGGGCGTCAGCGCCGCCAGCATCATCGGCTGGATCACCGCGCCGGTCGCCTGACCGCCGTCCAGGACCGTTCCGCTCAGTCCATACTCCCGGCGTCCCGTACGACCGTCGGCGAGGCGTTGCGCGCCCGCCAGAGGACGCCGGCGATCAGCGACAGCAGGACCGCGTCGCCCCAGACGTAGTAGGCCGTGACATAGGCCCACTGCTCCAGTTCGTGGAGGCGGACGAAGGCCAGATGGTTGGCCATCAGCAGGAACTGGAACGCGGTCGCCCAGACCGTCCACCGGCGTTTCGAGTACAGGGCGAGATACAGCAGGAACAACATGGTGGCGCCGTCGAGCCCGATCGCGACCCACGGCGGCTCTGTGCGGTTGAAAGGCGCGAGGGCCGTCCCGATCCAGGTCAGGACCAGAACGGCCGCCGTCGCGCGTTCCCACCATCCGCCGCGCCAGAGGGCCAGGGCGGAAGACAGGATCAACAGGCCGAGAGAAACCGCATAGATCGGCGACATCCCCTGGCATCGCCAAATCAGGAAACGAGCGCAAGCCCCGTGGGACGAGGATAGGGTTCGCCGTCCTTCTCCAGACCGCCCATCTGAACCCCCCGGAAGGAGGTGTTCCGCTTCACGTCGGCCAAGGCTTCGTGAAGCACGACCATCGCGCGCTGCGCTCCGATCTGCGCCGTGACCGCATCGGCCAGGGCGTCGAACGCCGCCTGGCCCACGGTGGCCGAAAGGCCGGACTCGCGGCGGCTTCGGGTCAGGGACTGGGCCAGTCGGCCGAGCTGGTTGACGGCTTCATCCTGGCTGGCTTCGGCCTGAAACAGGTCCGTCGCCAGGCGCGCGACAACGGTCGCCGCATGTTCGCTGCGTTTCATTCGCTCACCTATTCTCAAGAAGCGACGCGGATCAGTCGCCGTACCGGATGCCTTGCAGAACGAAGGCGAACCGCTCCGCGCCAATGACGCTCGTCAGCACCAGAGCGGCTACGGCCGCAATGGTGAAGACAAACAGGACGCGTCCGAGGACCTCATGTCCGATTCCGAAGGCTGGAAGCCGGAATCCAGCAGGGCTGCCCCGATGTGCAGGATCTCCCTGAAGGTGGTTTCCGGAGCGAGGAAGGCCGCCTGCTTGCGCGTTCCGCCGACCAGATGATTCACCATCATCTGTTTCACCGGCGTATCGGCCAGTGAGAGAAGCACTGTCTGAAGCTCCGCCCAGCTGATGCTCGGCACCTGTCCTTCGGTATTGGGCATTGATGTCCCCTTTCGCCGGGACAGAAGAGGCCGTGGCGGCGCCGGCGGCGATTGGGACCGGTTCGGATACCGAGTCATTCGGAACGGTCTGTTCAGCCAGAAGGAGGAGGGCGGCGTCGACCCGCCCGGAGGCGTTCAGCTTGCGCGCGGCGTTTTCGCAGTGGCGATCGACCGTCGAAGGCTTGATGCCAAGACGCCGGGCGATCTGCTTGGAGTTCATGTGCGCGTGGACGAGGCGAAGGCATTCGCGCTCGCGGTAGGTCAGTCGATCAGTACGGCTCGGCATGCATCGCCCCCCGGCTCCCGGCGTACCTTAACCATGGAAGGAGGCTGACCGAAACGGGCATTGCGCCGCAACTGCCGCAATCAACGCTTGTCAGCGGTGATCGGAGCGGGGGAGATCGAAATCGCGATGGAGGCCTGACCGAGAATCGAACTCGGGTACACGGATTTGCAATCCGGCGCGTAACCACTCCGCCATCAGGCCCTTGGACCGTTGAAAACGACCACGCCATCGCGAGGGGCGTTCGCTATCAGATCGGATTGTCCCCCGCAACGCACAGACCTATAAGCGCGCCAGATTTCCGGCATCACGCCGGTCGCCCCAGCCGCAGGATCGTTCCTCCATGGATTTCGCCGCCGCCCGCAAGGTCATGGTCGACAGCCAGGTCCGCGTGAACGATGTGACTGACCGCGCCCTGCAGGCCGCCCTTCTGGCTGTGCCGCGCGAGCGGTTCCTGCCGTCTGAACGGGCGTATTCCGCCTATGCCGAGATCGAGCCCGAGATTGCGGGCGGGCGCAGGCTGATGCTGGCGCGCGATCTGTCGAAACTGCTGATGGCCCTGGATGCGCGGCCGGGCGAGACGGCACTGGCCCTGGCGGCGCCCTATGCCGCCGCGGTGCTGGCGCGGCTTGGCCTGCAGGTGACCGCCCAGGAATCGGACGACGCCGTGTTCGAGGTTGTCGGCGCGGTGCTGGCGGAAGAGGGGGTCCGTACGGTGACGGCGCCGCTCAACGCGCCGGCGGATGGCGGCTATGACGTCATCGTCTGCGAAGGCGCGGTTCCTGGAAGGCCGGAGGCCTGGCTGAAGGTGCTGAACGTCGGGGGGCGGATGGCGGTCGTCGAACGGACCGGTCCGGTGGGCAAGGCCGTGCTGTATGTGCGGGGCGAGCAGGGGATGTCCCGCCGCGAACTGTTCAACGCCGCACCGCCGATGCTGGCGGAACTCTCGCTCATCCCTATCTTCGCACTGTAGGATCGCTGACCTCGACGGACTTTCCCGGCGGGCGCGTGAAAAAAACTTAACTGGCGTGGGCGCAAACCGTCCCGCATCAGACCTATGAGATACGAAGGGCGCGCTTCCCCGCGCCAGGCAGGAACAGACATGCTGAAACGTACGCGCGCGCTCGCCTCGGTCGCCGTCATCGCCGTGATCACCGGCATGAGCGCCCCGGCGTGGGCTGAAACGCTGAAGGAAGCACTGGCCCTCGCCTATCAGACCAATCCTTCGCTGCTGGCCCAGCGGGCCAACCAGCGGGCGCTGGATGAGTCCATTGTCCAGGCGCGGGCCGGCCTGCGGCCGTCGTTGGATGTCAGCGTCAGCGCCAACTATAGCCGCACGGACTCGCCCGTCACGGGTACACCGCCTTTCACCTCGGGCGGCGTGGTGGAGAGCGACAGCGGCGGGGTCAGCATCGGCCTGTCCCAGACCCTGTGGTCCGGCGGACGCATCGGTCACGGCGTCTCGGCGGCGGAAGCCAATATTCTCGCCGGACGCGAGGATCTGCGCGACATCGAACAGACCGTTCTCACCTCGGTGATCCAGGCCTATGCCGATGTCATCCGCGACGGTGAAATACTGGCCATCCGTCAGTCCAATCTCAGCGTGCTGCAACGCCAGCTGGAAGAAGCCTCGGCCCGGTTCGAGGTCGGCGAGATCACACGTACGGACGTGGCCCAGTCCGAATCCCGACTGGCCCAGAATGAGGCCGACCTGGCCAACGCCCGGGCCCAGCTGTCGGTGTCGCGTGCGGCCTATGCCGCCGTCGTCGGCCAGTCGCCGGCCGATCTCGAGCCGATGCCGGTGTTGCCGGGGATTCCGACCGACTTCGACAACGCCCTGGATGTCGCCCTTGCTGACAATCCGGCCATCCGCTCGGCCACTTACCGCCAGCGCGCGGCTGAGGCCAATGTGGCGGCGGCCAAGGCGGAATACATGCCGTCCGCGCGTCTGACGGCCTCCTACGGCGGCTCGACCGACGATCTGGACCGCTTGGGCGACATCGCCGACGACACCCGTTTCCAGGCCGGCGCCACGATCTCGGTGCCGCTCTTCACCGGGGGACTGAACAGCTCCCGCGTCGCCCAGGCGCTGGAGCGCGCCAACATCGCCCAGATCAATGTCGAGGGTGAGCGCCGCAACACGCTGCAAGCGGTCAGCTCGGCCTATGCCCAGGCGATCTCGTCCCGCGCCACGCTCCAGGCCGGCGAAGAAGCCGTCCGCGCGGCGACCGTGGCGGCCGAAGGCGTGAGGCAGGAGGCCCAGGTCGGACTGCGCACGACCCTGGACGTGCTGAACCAGGAGTTGGAGCTGCGCAACGCCCAGGTCACCTTGGCCAGCGCCCGCCGCAACGAATACGTCGCCCAGGCCAATCTGCTGGCCGCCATGGGCAGGCTGGAAGGTCAGGATCTGGACGTCGCCATGACCATCTATGATCCGGTCGCCAACTATAACCGGGTGCGCAACCGCGGCGGCTTGCCGTGGGACGGGATCGTGGAGGCTATCGACCGCATCGCTTCACCGGGCATCGTGCCCGCCAATGACGCCGGGGACGCGCCGATCGACGCCCAGCTGAAATCCGAGGTCGTCCAGACGGCTCCCCGCGACTGATGGTCCTCAGGTCGCCTGTCGCGCGACTGCAGGGCGGGTCGGTTAACCTGTGACGCGAAAAACGCCCGTTGATTCCAGCGGGCTGAGATGCGACGACATGGTGTGGGAGGGGTCTCCTCTTCCTTGCCGCAATTGGACTTGATCGTGCGTTCGCCGCGCGCCCCGGGGTTTCGACATGACCGACCAGACCGCCCAGGAACCGACGATGGAGGAAATCCTGGCGTCGATCCGCCGGATCATTTCCGAAGACGACGCTCCGGCTGAGACCGCGCCGGCCGCCGCTGCATCGGCCGAGGCTGCGCCCGCACAGGAAGCCGCGCCGGAGCCTGAGCCCGAACCGGTCGTCTCGTCCGCCCTGATGGACGAGACCCCGTCGATGGAAGAGCCGCATGCCTCCGAAGAGGACGTGCTGGAACTGACCGACGCCTATGAGGCCCCGGCCGCCGAGACCATCGGCGACCTCGATATCTCGGAGTCGGAGCCGTTCCCGAGCGCGTCGGTCGCCGAGTCGGTCTTCGTCGATGAGCCGATCGAGGTCCATGCGCCCGAACCCTCGTCCGCCCCGGCTCCGGCCTATGACAACCTGGTCGGCGACAGCGCCGCGGCCAGCGCCGCCTCGGCCTTCGCCGGTTTCGCCTCCACCATCCGGAAGCCTGAACCCATGGAAGCTTCGACCGGCTCCGGCCCGACCGTCGACGAACTGGCCCGCGCCCTGCTGCGGCCGATGCTGCGGGAATGGCTGGACGCCAACCTGCCGGCCATCGTCGAGGCCCAGGTACGCAAGGAAGTCGAACGCATCGCCCGCAACGCCGGCTGACTTCACCCGCAACCCGATCAAGGCTAGATCATTCCGGGGCGGCTCCAGTCGGGGCCGCCCTTATCTTTTGTCTGAAGACCCTTCCCCATGCTCGACAAGACCTTCGACCCGACCGCCGCCGAACCGCGCCTCTATGCGATGTGGGAGGACAGCGGTCTGTTCGCGCCGCGCGACGCCCGCGCCACTGACGGCGCCGCGGACGCCTATTCGATCGTCATCCCGCCGCCGAACGTAACCGGCTCGCTGCACATCGGTCATGCACTGAACAACACCCTGCAGGACATCCTCGCCCGCTATCATCGGATGCGCGGCAAGGCCGTGTTGTGGCTGCCCGGCACGGACCACGCCGGCATCGCCACCCAGATGGTGGTCGAGCGCCAACTGGCCGCCGCCGGCAACATCAGCCGCCGCGACATGGGCCGCGACGCCTTCGTGGCCAAGGTCTGGGAGTGGAAGGCCGAGTCGGGCGGGACCATCGTCCAGCAACTGCGCCGGCTGGGCGCGTCCTGCGACTGGAGCCGCGAGCGCTTCACCCTGGACGAGGGGCTGAACGCGGCCGTGCGCAAGGTCTTCGTCCAGCTGCACAAGGACGGGCTGATCTATCGCGACAAGCGGCTGGTCAACTGGGACCCACATTTCCAGACCGCGATCTCGGACCTCGAGGTCGAGCAGAGGGAGATGGACGGGTCGTACTGGCATTTCGCCTATCCGCTGGCCGACGGCGTGACCTATCAGCACCCGGTCGCCTACGACGGCGACGGACAGCCGACGGAATACGAGACCCGCGACTACATCGTCGTGGCCACGACGCGGCCCGAGACCATGCTGGGCGATACCGGCGTGGCGGTGCATTCGGACGACGCGCGCTATGCGGGGTTGGTCGGCAAGTTCGTGACCCTTCCGATCGTCGGCCGCCGCATCCCGATCGTGGCCGACGACTACGCCGATCCGACCAAGGGGTCGGGCGCGGTGAAGATCACGCCAGCGCACGACTTCAACGACTTCCAGGTCGGCAAGCGGGCCGGACTGGCGGCGCTGAACATCATGGACGCCTTCGGTCGAATCACCGCCGCCGAGACGCCCGACGTCCCCGTCGAATACGAAGGCATGGACCGCTTCGCTGTGCGCAAGGCCATCGTCGCCCGCGCCGAGGCCGGGGGCTGGCTCAAGGACATCGAGAAAACCCGGCATGTCATCCCGCACGGCGACCGCTCGGGCGTAGTGATCGAGCCGTGGCTGACGGACCAGTGGTACGTCGACGCCCATACGATGGCCCAGCCGGCGATCAAGGCGGTGGAGAAGGGGGATACGGTCTTCGAGCCGAAGAGCTACGAGAAGATCTATTTCGAATGGCTGCGCAACATCGAGCCCTGGTGCATCTCGCGCCAGCTCTGGTGGGGCCACCGCATTCCGGCCTGGTATGACGCGGACGGAAATATCTACGTCGCGGAGAGCGAGGCCGAAGCCATTGCGCAGGCCGGTGGCAAGCCGCTGACGCAGGACGAGGACGTGCTGGACACCTGGTTCAGCTCGGCCCTGTGGCCGTTCTCGACCATGGGCTGGCCGGAGAAGACTGCCGACCTGAAACGCTTCTATCCGACCAGCGATCTGGTGACGGCCGCGGACATCATCTTCTTCTGGGTCGCCCGGATGATGATGATGGGACTTCACTTCATGGATGAAGTTCCGTTCAAGCGGGTCATCATCAACGGCCTGGTCCGGGACGAGAAGGGCCAGAAGATGAGCAAGTCGAAGGGGAACGTCATCGACCCCCTCGGCATCATCGACGAACTGGGAGCCGACCCGCTGCGCTTCACCATGGCCATTCTGTCTGGCACGCGTGACATCAAGTTGTCGAGACAACGCATTGAAGGTTATCGTAACTTCGGCACCAAACTGTGGAACGCGGCGCGCTTCTCGCAGATGAATGAAGCGAAGCGGGTCGAGGGCTTTGATCCCGCGACCGTCGACCAGACCATCAACCGCTGGATCCGCGGCGAGCTGACCAGGGCCGAGCGCGCGGTCAGCGGGGCCATCGAGGGCGGACGTTTCGACGACGCGGCCTCGGCTCTCTACCGCTTCGTCTGGAACGTCTTCTGTGACTGGTATCTGGAGCTGGCCAAGCCGGTGTTCATGGGCGGCGATGAGGCCGCCAAGGCCGAGACCCGGGCCATGACCGCCTGGACGCTCGACCAGACCCTGAAGCTGATGCACCCGATCATGCCCTTCATCACCGAGGAGCTGTGGGACAAGCTGGCCGGCGAAGGCGCGGCGCGGAGCGAGGCGACCCTGATCGGGGCGGCGTGGCCAGACCTGCCGGACGCCTTCATCGACGCCGCCGCGGAAGTCGAGATCGGCTTCCTGATCGAGACCGTCACCACGATCCGTCAGCTGAGGGCTGAGGTGAACCTCGCGCCGGGCGTGCGTCCGCCGCTGATGCTCCACGCGGGAGACGCCGGCGAGTTCGCCGTGATCAGTGGAAACCGCGACCTGATCGCCTCGCTGGCGAGGGTCGAGCTGTCGATCGCGCTCGACGCCGGTCAGTTGCCGGGCAAGGCCGTCCGCTTCGTAGTCGGGGCGACGACGGGGGCGCTGGACCTCGCCGGACTGATCGACGTGGCCGCTGAACGCGCCCGCCTGACCAGGGAGATCGCGGTCTTCGACAGCGACATCGGCCACGTGAACAAGAAGCTGGGCAATCCGAACTTCGTCGATCGCGCCGCTCCCGAGGTGGTCGGCGAACAGCGCGAGAAGCTGGCCGAGGCCGAGGCCGGCAAGGCCAGGCTGCAGGCGGCGCTGGCGCGGCTGGACGCGGTGGGGTGATTTCCACCACCGCTCATCCCGGCGAATGCCGGGACCCGGATCAACGAGCGGATACGCCTGCGCGACGGGACCTGCGTCAATCTCTGATCACCAAGTCTCGGCATCTGGGTCCCGGCATTCGCCGGGATGAGCGGAAATGAAAACACGATTGGACCAGCTGCTGGTCGCGCGCGGACTGGCCGAAAGCCGGGCGCGGGCGAAGGCGGCGATCGAGGCGGGCGGCGTGACGGTGAACGGCGCGCCCGCGAAGGCGGCGTCGCAGGCCGTGGCCGGAGATGCGGTCGTGATCTATGCCGACGCCCATCGCTGGGTCGGACGTGGGGCGTTGAAGCTGGATCACGCCCTGACGCTGTGGCCGGTCGCGGTCGAGGGACGTGTCGTGCTCGATGTCGGCGCCTCGACGGGCGGTTTCACCGAGGTCTGTCTGTCACGCGGCGCGGCGCGGGTGTTTGCGGTGGATGTCGGCTCGGGCCAGTTGCACGCCCGCGTGGCGGCGGATCCGCGTGTGATCAATCTGGAGCAGACCGACGCGCGTGATCTGACGCCGGCGCTGATCCCGGAGGCGCCGCAGCTGATCGTCTGCGACGCCAGCTTCATCGGCCTGGCCAAGGTGCTGCCTGTGGCCCTGTCGCTGGCTGCGCCGAACGGGGATCTGGTCACCCTGGTCAAGCCGCAGTTCGAGGCGGCGGGGCCCGGCGGGACGAAGAAGGGCGTGGTCAGGGACGCCGCCGCGCAACAGGCGGCGCTGACCTCGGCGTCCGACTGGCTGGAAGCCGAGGGTTGGGCGGTGCAGGCGACGACTGAAAGCCCGATCACCGGCGCCGAAGGCAATGTCGAGTTTCTGCTCTGGGCGCGCCGGAAGGGGTGAGACCGGCCCGGTCATATCGACGCATTCGCCCGGCTCGCGCTTGAACCGCCGTGGGTGCTGTCAGTCCAACGACAACTTGTCTCCACTAACCGCAGCTGGGGCAGGGGACGCAGGGCCTATCCGGCGAGCGTCTTCCACTCAGCCAGGGCGGCTGAGCGTTGGGCTTTGTATGTCTCCCTGCTGATGAGGTGGCGGTCCTGATTGAAGTGGTTGTGGAAGGCGGCATGGACGGAGCTGAACTTCTGCAGCGTCTCATCTGCCGGAAGCGGAGCATGGCCCTTTCTCGTCGTCGGAAGGGCAGATGTGAGTTCTCCACCCTGTTGTTGGCCCACCTGCCAACCTCCTGCTTCTCCGCGTTGCCGAGCTCTTTCATGGCGGCCTTGTAGGAGCGCAGACCATCAGTGGTGATGGCCTTGGCGCGGCCGTGCCGCTTCATGAGTTTCTTCATGAACTTCAGAGCGGCCGGCTTGTCCCTGGTCTTGCCGGCAAAGGATTCCAGCACCTCGCCCTCGTGATCCACGGCCCGCCAGAGGTAGTGCATTTCGCGGTGCTGTCAGTCCAACGACAACTTGTCTCCACCGGGCGCAGGTAGGGCAGGGGGCGCAGCGCCTATCCGGCGAGCGTCTTCCACTCAGCCAGGGCGGCTGAGCGTTGGGCCTTGTATGTCTCTCTGCTGATGAGGTGGCGGTCCTGGTTGAAGTGGTTGTGGAAGGCGGCGTGGACGGAGCTGAACTTCTGCAGCGTCTTCATCTGGCGGAAGCGGAGCATGGCCCGTTCTCGTCGTCGGAAGGGCAGGTGTGAGTTCTCAGCGCGGTTGTTGGCCCACCTGCCAACCTCCTGCTTTTCAGCGTTGCCGAGCTCCTTCATCGCGGCCTTGTAGGAGCGCAGCCCGTCGGTGGTGATGGCCTTCGCACGGCCATGCCGCTTCATCAGCTTCTTCATGAACTTCAGCGCCGCCGGCTTATCTCTGGTCTTGCTGGCAAAGGATTCCAGCACCTCACCCTCGTGGTCGACGGCCCGCCAGAGGTAGTGCATCTGGCCGTTGATCTTCACGTAGACCTCGTCGAGGTGCCACCGCCAGTGGGTGTACGCACGCATCTTCTGAACGCGCTTCCTGCGGATCTCCGCGGCGAACATCGGGCCGAACCGGTTCCACCAAAGCCGGACCGTCTCGTGGCAGATGTCGATGCCGCGCTCGGCCAGCAGGTCCTCCACGTTCCGCAGCGACAGCGGGAATTTCACGTACATCATGACAACCGTGCGGATCACTTTCGGCGACGAGTCGAACCAGCGGAACGGGTCGTGGGTCTTTTTCGGACGGGCCATTCTGCCCGACTAAACGCTACGCCTTACCGAGCGGTGCATTTGAGCTGACAGAGCCGTTGCGGCCTATGTGCAGTTCACCCACTTCGCCGAGAACGCCGCCCACCTCACCGAGGCGGGCCCCGGCACACAGCATCGCGAGGCGCCGGCGGCGCACTGACCCCGGTCCGGCCAAGGAAAAACCCCCGGTGGATTGCTCCACCGGGGGTCTCCGTCACGCCGCCGATCGACAGGGGGGCTGAAAAATAATCGGCGACGTAATTCTGTCAGCAGGTCTGCTGGTAGCGGGTGACCGTGCGGCCGTATCTGTCGCGGCTCTGGACGGCGACGGGGCGACAGTCGGACTGGTAGCCGTCGTTCGACTGGTACTGGTAGCCGCGGCCATCGCCGTAGCCCCGGTCGTCGTAGCGGTCATCGTAGCGGTCGTCGTACCGGCCGTAGGTCTGGCTGCTGTAGCCGCGGTCCTCGTAGCGAGAGTCGCCGTAGCCGCGGTCGTCGTACTGCACATGGCCGCTGGAGCCGTTGTTGCAGTTGCGAGCCGAGTCGCCGCCGACGGCCGCGCCGAGGGCGCCGCCGATCACGGCGCCGAGCACGCTGCCTTCAGTGCGGCGGCCACGGGCGCCCAGTTGCGAGCCCAAAACGGCGCCGAAGGTCGCGCCGACGGCGGCGCCAGTCCCCTGACGACTGCGGCGGTCGCTACGGCAATATTGATTGCCGGAGCGGTCGTACGACTGGCCGTAGGAACGGTCGTAGCGATAGTCAGGCTGTTGCCCGTAACCATAGCCGGACTGTTGCTGATAGCCGTACGGCTGGCTGCTGTAGCTGCCATAGGGCTGCGCCGCGCCCTGGTAGCTGTAGGCCTGGGCCGAGGCGGCCGCCGGGGTCAGCATCAGGCCGGCCGCGGCGAGGGCGGCCGCGCCTAAGGCGGTCTTGAGGGGCAGACGGGGGAACATTGGCTTGATCCTGGCTGGAGGGCGGGCGCCGGATGTCGACGCCTGTGTCTGTGGCGACGAGGAATAGGCCAGCGAAACTGAACGGGCATTGATCGGGCCGTTCATCTTCGTTCAGGTTTCGCCGGAAGGCGGGAGCCTCTAGAAGCGGCCGATGACGGAGACGCTGACCATCAGCCGCATGGGCGGGCAGGGCGACGGAATCGCCGAGACGCCGGCCGGACCCGTGTTCGCGCCCCTGACCCTGCCGGGCGAGACGGTCCGGGGCGAGGTGCGTGACGGACGGCTGGAGCGCGCCGAGATCCTGAAGGCGAGCGCCGAGCGGATCGCGCCGGTTTCGCCCCACTATGGCGACTGCGGCGGATGCTCGCTGCAACACTGGGCCGCCGGACCCTATCTGGACTGGAAGCGGGAACAGGTGCGGCACGCCCTGGCGCGGGAGCGGATCGAGACCGAGATCGAGGCGACGGTGGCGGCGCCGCCGGGGACGCGGCGGCGGCTGGCCCTGCATGCGCGGCGCGGCGAGGACGGGCGGGTCGTGCTGGGGTTCAAGGCCCGCAAGAGCTGGCGACTGGTCGAGGTGACTGTCTGTCCGGTGGCCGACCCGCGGCTGGTCGCGGCCTTTCCGGCGCTGGCGCGGGTGGCGGAGGCCTTTCTCGAGCATCCGAAATCGGCCCCGACCTTGCATGTGACGGCGACCCTGACCGGGCTGGATGTCGATGTGACGGGAGTGGAGAGGCGCTCGGGCGGCCTGTCGGCCGACGCCCGGATGCGCGCCATCGAGGCGGCGGCCGCGGCGGGGCTCGCCCGGCTGACTCTGGCGGGCGAGACGCTGATGATGGAGCGACAGCCAAGGGTGGCCTTCGGCCCGGCGACCGTGCCCCTGCCGCCCGGAAGCTTTCTGCAGGCCGTGCCCGAAGCGGAGGCGGCGATGGTCGCCCGCGCGGTCGAGGCGGTGCGCGGCGCCAGGAAGATCGCCGACCTGTTTTGTGGCGCGGGCACCTTCACCTTCCCGCTGGCGACGGTCGCGCCTGTGCTGGCGGCGGACGGATCGGCGGCGGGCATCGCAGCGCTGAAGGCGGGCATCGGCTCGGGACCCGGCATGAAGCCGATCACGGCGGAGGCGCGCGACCTGTTCCGCCGGCCGTTGGCTCCCTATGATTTGCGCGGCTGCGACGCCGTGGTGCTGGACCCCCCGCGCGCGGGAGCGCTGGAGCAGACGCGGCAACTGCCCGGGACAAAGGCGGCGGTCGTGGTCGGGGTGTCGTGCAATCCGGTGACCTTCGCCCGCGACGCCCGTGTATTGACCGACGCCGGCTTCCGGCTGGAGCGGGTCACGCCCGTGGACCAGTTCCTGTGGTCGGCGCATGTGGAGCTGGTGGGGGTGTTCCGGCGATGACGATGAACGACAACCTGCCCGATGAGGACGGCGGCGGCTTTGACGCCGAGGACTGGATCCGGTTGAAGCCCTTCGTCGGCGCCGTGGCGACTTTGGACGACGTGCAGGCGCGCCGGGCGGTCTTCGCCCTGGGCGAGACCGACGACCCGCGCCCCATCGCCATGGACCTGCCGCAGCCGGTGATCTGGTGGGATGAAGACGGCGAACAGGCGGCGGTGGCGGTGCAGGCCGAGACCCATCTGGGACCGGACGGCGAGGAGATGGAGGTCCTTGGTCTGATCCTGCCCGACGGCGGCGGGGCGGTGGCGCTGATGGAGGACGTCGATCTGGTCGACGCCACCGATCCGACCTGGCGGGAACTGGTCACGAACGCGATCGATCCGGCGGCAGCGGACGACTAACCGAACAGCTCCAGCTGCGGTCGGGCGTCCGCGGGCACGCGGAACTGCGTCTCGTCCAGCGGAACGCGGGGCCGGTCAAGACCGTAGCGTTTGATCGCGGCCTTGAACCGGGCGGCGATCAGATCGGCCACGGGTCCAGTTCCCTTCATCCGCTGGGACCAGTTCGGGTCGTAGTCGCGGCCCCCGCGGGTCTGGCGGATCAGGGACATGACGCGGGCGGCGCGATCCGGGCGGGCGTCGGCCAGCCATTCGCGGAACAGGTCCTTGATCTCGAGCGGCAGGCGCAGGGTGACATAGAAGGCGGCGGTCGCGCCCGCCTTCGACGCCGCCTCGAGTACCGATTCCAGTTCGTGGTCGTTGAGGCCGGGAATGACGGGGGCGAATCCGACCGCGACCGGACAGCCGGCGTCGGCCAGTCGCGAAATGGCTTCCAGCCGCTTCGCCGGCGTCGAGGCGCGCGGCTCCATGGCGCGGGCCAGACCGCGGTCGAGGGTGGTGATGGACACACAGGCCGAGGCCAGCCCGGCCTTGCCCATCGGCCCCAGGATGTCCGCATCGCGCCCGATCAACACCGATTTGGTGATGATGCTGAACGGGTGCCGGAACCGCTGCATCACCTCGAGGATCGAGCGGGTCGACCCCAGCTCGCGTTCGACCGGCTGATAGGGGTCGGTGTTGCCGCCTATGTGGATGCGTTTGCAGACGTAGCGGGGCTTGCAGAGTTCCTGCTCCAGCAGACGCGCGGCTTCGGGCTTGAAGAAGAGGCGGCTCTCGAAATCCAGGCCCGGGGATAGGCCCATGAAGGCATGGGACGGACGGGCGTAGCAGTAGATACAGCCATGTTCGCAGCCCTTGTAGGGGTTGATGGACCGGTCGAAACCGATGTCCGGACTGGTGTTCTTCGCGATGATAGTCCGGGCGTGCTCCGGCGTCAGGGTCGTGCGCAGGGGCGCGGCCTCGACATCGTCGCCAGTCCAGCCGTCATCGAAGGCCTCGACCGTCTCCGGTTCGAACCGCCCGGTCGCATTCGACCGCGCACCCCGTCCCTTCGCCGCTTGAGCCATTCAGCGACCGTAGCGGGAAAAGAGAACAAAGCAAGAACTTTGGAGTCATCAAAAAAGCCCGCCAATCGGGCGAGCCACCGGGCCTCAAGTCGCGAGCGACCGCGTCGCAAGCCTAGGCCCCAACAAATGGTGCGGATGAGAGGACTCGAACCTCCACGCCTCGCGGCGCCAGAACCTAAATCTGGTGCGTCTACCAGTTCCGCCACATCCGCCAGGTCCGGTGCAGCGTCTAGGTGAGCCACGACCCTACGGCAACGAAAAAGACCCGGGATCGCTCCCGGGCCTTCGTCTTGTGGGACTAATCCGGAGATCAGTCCTTCTGATTGTCCACGCCGGAGCCCATGGCCTCGGCCGGGGACGACATCGTGGTCTCTTCGGTGATGTCGATGCCCTTGGCGAGCTTGGAGTTCCAGAAGCCGTAGATGATGTAGATCACGGCCCCGACCGCGGCATAGGAGCCGAGGATGGTGAGCGGCAGCGGGTTGCCGTCCATGGCGTGCTGGATCATCGGCCAGAAGTTGAAGCTGGCCAGGGCGAGACAGGCGATGATGCCTGCAACGGCCGTGGCGATGCCGCCGGGAACCCGGAACGGACGCTCCATCTCCGGATGCTTGATGCGCAGGAAGATAACGCTCAGGCAGACGATCGAGAAGGCGACGGCGGTGCCCAGGGACACCAGATCGCCGAGCATCGAGATGGGCAGGAAGGACGCCGCGATGGCGATCAGGATGCCCAGCAGGATGGTGCCGATCCAGGGTGTGCGGAACTTCGGATGGATGATCGCGAAGGCGCGCGGCAGCAAGCCGTCACGGGCCATGGTGTAGAAGATGCGTGTCTGGCCGTAGCACAGCACCAGCATGACCGAGGTCAGGCCGGTAATTGCGCCGATCTTGATCAGGAAGCTGATCAGGTTCAGCGGGCTGCCGTCCGGCGTCAGGAACGGCGTGTCGGCCCATTCCAGACCCATGCGGTCGATGGCGACGGCCACCGGCGCGGGGCTGGCCAGCTCGAGATAGGGCACCACGCCCGTCATGACCGCCGCGACAGCCATATAGATGAGGGTGCAGACGATCAGGGCGCCGAGGATGCCAACGGGGACGTCCTTGGACGGGTTCTTGGCTTCGGCCGCCGCGGTCGAGACCGCTTCGAAACCGACGTAGGCGAAGAAGATGATCGAGGCGCCGCGCAGGATGCCGGTCGCCCCGTACTCGCCGAAGCGGCCGGTTGTGTTCTCGGGGATGAAGGGCGTCCAGTTGGCCGGGTTTATGTACTGGATCCCGACCGCGATGAAGGTCAGCAGGACGACGATCTTGATCATCACGATGATGTTGTTGATCGAGGCCGACTCGCTGACGCCCAGAACCAGCAGGCTGCAGACCGCGGCGATGCCGATGGCGGCGACGAGGTTGAACGTGCCTGTGAGCGGGAAGCTGGCGGCGCCTGCTTCGGACATCACCGACTGGATCAAGGGCGTGGCCCAGGAAGGACCCTCGCCGCCGGCGTACTGGATCATCGGGAAGAGGCTGTCGGCCATACCGAAATCGCGCAGGATGGAGACGACATAGCCGGACCAGCCGACCGCGACGGTCGAGGCGGCGACGCCGTATTCGAGCACCAGCAGCCAGCCCATGATCCAGGCGAAGACCTCGCCCAGGGTGCCATAGGCATAGGTGTAGGCCGAGCCGGATACCGGCATGGTCGAGGCCAGTTCGGCGTAGCAGAGGCCGGCGAGACCGCAGGCGATGCCCGCGACCACGAAGCTCAGCATGATGGCCGGGCCCGCGTTGGCCGCGGCGACCTGGCCGGTGAGGACGAAGATGCCGGCGCCGATGATGGCGCCGATGCCGAGACTCATCAGATTGATCGGGCCGAGCGTGCGTTTCAGCTCGCTCTTGGCCGCTTCCTTCTGGATCTGGGCTACGGATTTCTTGAGGAACAGGCGGTTCCCCTTGGGCCTAAGGCCTTCTGCGGACATCGAGTCTCGCCCCCTGATACACGGCGAGTCCTCCCCGGACCGCCTTCAATGGCGCGGACGCTAGCGGCGCGGGGGGCCGCTGGCAACGCGGTTTCCGAACAGTGAAGACGCGGCGACGCTTTCGTGAACGGGCTCCTGGCGTCTAGAGCCTTGGACGATGCTGCCGATCCACGCCGTTCTTGAGCCGCTGAAGGCCGCCCTCGTGGCAGGCAACGCCGCTGTGCTCGCCGCGCCGCCGGGGGCCGGCAAGACAACCGTCGTGCCGCTGGCGCTGCTGGACGAGGCCTGGCTGGGCGGCGGCAAGATTCTGGTGCTGGAGCCGCGAAGGCTGGCGGCGCGGGCGGCGGCGGAGCGGATGGCGGCGACGCTGGGCGAGGCGACCGCAGAGACGGTCGGCTATCGCACGCGGCTGCAGAGCCGGATCGGGCCGAGGACCCGGATCGAGGTGATCACCGAGGGCGTGTTCACACGGATGATTCTGGACGATCCGGGGCTGGACGGCGTCGGGGCGGTGCTGTTCGACGAATTCCACGAGCGGTCGCTGGACGCCGATCTGGGGCTGGCACTGGCGCGGGAGACCCAAGGCCTGTTGCGCGAAGACCTGCGGCTGCTGGTCATGTCGGCGACGCTGGATATCGGCGGCGTGTCCCGGTTGCTGGATGGCGCACCGGTGATCGAGGCCGAGGGCCGGATGTTTCCGGTCGAGACCCGCTATTCGGGACGCAATCCGGTCGAGCGGATCGAGGACGCCGTGGCGCGGGCGGTTGTGCAGGCCTTGAGCGAGGAGGGCGGTTCGATGCTGGTCTTCCTGCCGGGGCAGGGGGAGATCCATCGCACGGCGCAGCGGCTGGCCGAACGATTGCGCGATCCGGCGGTGGATGTGGTTCCGCTGTATGGCGCGCTGGATCGGGAGACGCAGGACCGGGCCATCCAGCCGGCTGCGGCGGGGCGGCGCAAGGTGGTGCTGGCGACCTCGGTGGCCGAGACCAGTCTGACCATCGAAGGGGTCCGGGTGGTCATCGACGGCGGTCTGTCGCGGGTACCGCGGTTCGAGCCGTCCAGCGGCCTGACCCGGCTGGCGACGGTCAGGGTCAGCCGGTCGTCGGCGGAGCAGAGGCGCGGCCGGGCGGGGCGGGTTGGGCCGGGCGTCTGCTACCGCCTGTGGGACGAGGCGGCGACGCGCGGGCTGGTTCCGCACCAGCGGCCGGAGATCCTGGAGGCGGATCTGACGGGGTTCGCGCTCGATCTGGCGCGTTGGGGCGCACGGTCGACAGAGGCGCTGGCATTGCTGGACCAGCCGCCCGCGGGCGCATTCGGGGAGGCGCGAAAGGTGCTGGCGCGGCTGGGGGCGCTGGACGAGGCCGGGGCGCTGACGGCGCACGGGCGGCGGATGACGCGGATTCCGTTGCCGCCGCGGCTGGCGCATATGGTCGCCGCCGCCAGCGACGCCGGCGATGCGACGCTGGGCGCACGGATCGCCGCAGTGCTGAGCGAGCCGGGGCTGGGCGGCAACGACGTCGATCTGAGAGACCGGTTGCGCGGGCTGGACCGCGACCGGTCGCAGAGGGCGCGGGATGCGGTCAAGCTGGCGGATCGTTGGGCGCGTGCGGCGGGCGGTGGCCAGAACTCCAGCGTGGGGAGCGAAGCCGACGTCGGCGCCCTGCTGGCCGAGGCCTTTCCCGAACGGGTGGCGAAGGCGCGAGGCAAGCCGGGCGAGGTGCTGTTGGCGTCGGGGCGGGGCGCCTTCCTCGATCCGACCGACGCCCTGGCGCGCGAGCCCTGGCTGGCGGTGGCGGAGCTGGGCGGCGGGGATGCCCGGGACCGCATCCGGCTGGCGGTCCCGGTCGACCCGATGGCGCTGGAAAACCGGATCGAGATCGAGGACCGGCTGGCGCGCGAGCCGTCGGGGCGGATGACTCTGCGCCGCCTCCGCCGCATCGGGGCGATCGTGGTCGACGAGAAGATCGTCGGCGCGCCGGACCGGGCGGCGATCACAGCCGCGCTGCGGGCCGAGGTCGAGCGGGACGGGCTGGCGGGACTGCGCTGGAGCGAGCGGTCGTCGGGACTGCGGGCGCGGCTGGCGTTCGTCGCCGGACTGGAAGCGGGCTGGCCGGACGTGTCGGACGCGGGGCTGACGGCGGCGCGGGAGACCTGGCTGTGGCCGCTGCTGGAGACGGTGCAGGGGCTGGAGAAGATCGAGGATGCGGCGTTGGAGGCAGGCCTTCGCACCCTCGTCCCGTGGGACCGGCAGCGGGCGCTCGATGATCTGGCCCCGGCGCGGCTGGCGACGCCGCTGGGGTCGGCGGCCATCGACTATGCGGCGGAGGGCGGGCCGCGGGTGGATATCCGGGTGCAGGAGCTGTTTGGCGCGACCCGCCATCCGACCGTGGGGGGCGGACGGGTTCCACTAACCCTGGCGCTGTTGTCACCTGCACGGCGACCGGTGCAGGTGACGAAGGACCTGCCCGGCTTCTGGGCCGGCAGCTGGGCCGCGGTGCGCAGCGAGATGCGCGGCCGCTACCCCCGGCATCCCTGGCCGGAAGACCCAACCAAGGCTGAGGCGACCAGCCGGGCCAAGCCGCGCGGGACCCAGGACCGCTGACGCCGCTTGCCTTTTGCGCCCAACCCGCCTAGAAGCCCGCCCACTTCACACGCAGGCGTGGCGCTGACGGGGAGAAATCCCGTCTGCTCCGTTCCGAGGGCCAACCGGTCTTTACAGCGCCTGCGGCGGATCAATCGGATAAAGGACTACCCTCATGGCTCTGCCAGAATTCTCCATGCGTTCGCTGCTCGAAGCCGGCGCGCACTTCGGCCACCAGACGCACCGGTGGAACCCGAAGATGGAGCGTTACATCTTCGGATCGCGCTCGAACATCCACATCATCGACCTGTCGCAGTCGATCCCGCTGCTGCACCAGGCGCTGGTCGCCGTGCGCGACGTCGCCGCCAAGGGCGGTCGCGTCCTGTTCGTCGGCACCAAGCGTCAGGCGTCGGATCCGGTGGCCGAGGCCGCCAAGCGCTGCGCCCAATACTATATGAACAACCGCTGGCTCGG
Organism: Brevundimonas sp.; assembly: GCF_051860745.1. Taxonomy (GTDB): domain Bacteria; phylum Pseudomonadota; class Alphaproteobacteria; order Caulobacterales; family Caulobacteraceae; genus Brevundimonas. The sequence goes on along the minus strand of NZ_JBHYDN010000010.1, from coordinate 57,698 downwards.
CGGCACCCTGACCAACTGGCGCACCGTATCGGGCTCGATCGCCCGCCTGCGCGAGCTGGAAGGCCTGCTGGAAACCGGCGGCGAAGGCCGGGTCAAGAAGGAGCTGCTGAACCTGCAGCGCGAGAAGGAAAAGCTGGAGCTGTCGCTGGGCGGCATCAAGGACATGGGATCGATCCCGGACATTATCTTCGTGATCGACACCAACAAGGAAGCGATCGCGATCCTCGAGGCCCGCAAGCTGAACATCCCGATCATCGCCATCCTCGACACCAACTCGGATCCGGACGGCATCACCTATCCGATCCCGGGCAATGACGACGCCGCCCGCGCCATCCAGACCTATTGCGACCTGATCGCCGACGCCGTCCTCGACGGTCTGGCCGCTGGTCAGGCCTCCGCCGGCGTCGACCTGGGCGCCGCGGTGAACCCGGACGAGCCGATGCTGCGCGAAGCCAAGGCCCCCAAGGCGGCCAAGGTTGAAGCCGAAGTCGCCCCGGCCGAGGCTGAAGCCGTCGCCGAGGAAATGATCGCCGCTGCCGAACCGGCCGCTGAAGTCACCGCGGAAGAGCCCGCCGTGGCCGACGAAGCCGCCCAGGCCGCGACCTCGGAAGCCAACGACGCCGTCGAAACCGAGAAGGCGGCGGTCTAGGTCTCAATCATCCGCTCATCCCGGCGAAAGCCGGGACCCAGTGCTTTGGGCGATCACCGAAAGCCGCGAAGTCGCGGCGACCGGTCCGTAAACGCCAGCGTCAAGCTGGACAGACCTGGGTCCCGGCGTTCGCCGGGATGAGCGGAACTCTATTGAGCCGGACCTGAAAACGGGTCCGGCCGTTCCCGCATACGCATACCAAGGAGATACCCATGGCCGAGATCACAGCCGCCCTCGTGATGGAACTGCGCGCCAAGTCCGGCGTCGGCATGATGGACTGCAAGAAGGCGCTCCAGGAAACCGACGGCGACATCAACGCCGCGATCGACTGGCTGCGCGCCAAGGGCCTGTCCAAGGCCGCCAAGAAGGCTGACCGCGTCGCCGCCGAAGGTCTGGTCGCCGTGGCCTCGAAGGAAGTCGGAGCCGGTGAAGTCGGCGCCGCCATCGAGTTCAACGCCGAAACCGACTTCGTCGCCCGCAACGACCTGTTCCAGAACGCCGCCAAGTCATTCGCCCAGCTGGGTCTGGAGCACGCCACGCTCGAGGGCTTGCACGGCGCCGAGCTGGAAGCCGGCAAGACGGTCCAGGACGAAGTGACCCAGCTGATCGCCACCGTTGGTGAGAACATGCAGCTGCGCCGCGCCGCCCGCCTGTCGGTCGATGAAGGCGTCGTCGCCTCCTACGTCCACAACGCCGTTTCGCCGGGCCTCGGCCGTATCGGCGTGCTGGTCGCCCTGCACGGCGGCGGCGACAAGACCGCCCTGCGCGAACTGGGCCGCAAGATCGCCATGCACGTGGCCGCGACCGCTCCGCTGTCGCTGAACACCGACGATCTGGACCCCGCCGCGATCGAGAAGGAACGTCAGGTCCTGACCGAGAAGGCCAAGGAAGAAGGCAAGCCGGAAGCCATGATCGCCAAGATCGTGGAAGGCCAGATCAACAAGTTCCAGAAGGACGTCGTGCTGATCAAACAGCCCTTCGTCATGAACCCCGACGTGACCATCGAACAGCTGGTCGCCGATGCGGGCAAGGACCTGGGTCACCCCGGCCTGCACCTCGCCGGCTTCGTCCGCCTCGCCCTCGGTGAAGGCGTTGAAAAGGTCGAAGGCCCGGACTTCGCCACCGAAGTCGCCCAGATGTCGGGCGGCCAGTAGGTCCGAGCGATCCACGATCGAAGACAGGGGCCGGCGAGCGATCGTCGGCCCCTTTTTCGTTCCGGGTGATTGCGGATACGGGCGTCTCGGGTCAAATGCGCGTCGATCGATTCAAGGGGTCTGTTCATGAAGCGCCTGCTCGTCGCCGTTTCCGCCATCGCCATCCTCGCCTCCGTTCCGGCTGCCGCCCAGGAGGTGGATCGGGTCGCGATCAACGGCATCATCGATCAGGGGCTGAACCACAGCGAGGTCATGCAGACCGCCGCCTGGCTGACCGACCGGATCGGCGGCCGGATGACCAACTCCCCGCAGATGAGGCAGGCGGAAAACTGGACCGCCCAGCGGTTCCGCAACTGGGGCCTGTCCAACGTCCGCGCTGATCCCTTCGAGTTCGGCCGGGGCTGGTCGATCATTCGGTCGAGCGCGCGCATGACGGCGCCGCGTCCTCTCGACCTTCGCGCCATTCCGATTGCCTGGACGCCATCCACTCCTGGCGTGATCAGCGGCGAAGTGATCGTCGCTCCGATGGCGAACGCCGGCGATTTCGCGAAATGGCGCGGCAAGCTGGCGGGCAAGATCGTGCTGGTCTCGCGCCCAACCGCGGTCACCGACCCGACGCAGCCCGCGTTCCGCCGCCTTACCGAAGAGGACCTGCGCAACGCCAACACCTACAACATGCCCAACCATGCCGAGCCGTCGACCAGCGCGCTCAGTGGGCCTGACTTCGCCCGCCAGCTGGACGCCTTCCTGCAGGAAGAGGGCGCGCTCGCCTGGGTCCGCATGTCCCAGCGGGACGGCGGCCTGCTGCACGGCACCGGTTCGGGCTACCGGATGGACGACCAGCGGCTCACGCCCGGCATGGAGCTTGCGGCCGAGGACTATCGCCGTCTGGCTCGCCTGGCCCTGACCGAAGACGCCAAGCCGACGCTCGAACTGATGAGTGAGGTCCGGTTTCACGAGGAGGACGTCAACGCTTACAACATTCTGGCCGACATCCCGGGCACGGATCGTTCGGGCGAGTATGTGATGGCGGGCGCCCACCTCGACAGCTGGGTGGCCTCGGACGGCGCGGTGGACAACGCCGCCGGCTCGGCCGTGATCATGGAAGCCGCGCGCATCCTGAAGGCCCTGGGCGTGCGTCCCAAGCGCACGATCCGCTTCGCCCTGTGGAACGGCGAGGAGCAGGGCCTGTGGGGTTCGCTGGCCTATGTCGATCGTTACCTCGCGACCCGCGCCCCGCTGGGCGACACCCAGCTGGACGCCCTGCCGAACGGCCGCACCTGGCGTCAGCGCTGGCCGATCCAGCCGCGCGAGGGCTACGGCGATCTGGTCGCCTATTTCAATCTCGACAACGGCTCGGGCAAGATCCGGGGCATCAACGCCGAGGGCAATGTGGCCGCCGCCCCGATCTTCCAGGACTGGCTGGAGCCGTTCAACGCCATGGGGGCCACGACGGTGTCCATGCGGAACGCCGGCGGGACCGATCACGTCTATCTGCAGACCGTCGGCGTTCCGGGCTTCCAGTTCATCCAGGACCCGCTCGACTACAGCGCGCGCCTGCACCACACCTCGATCGACAGCTATGATCACCTGCGCGCCGAAGACCTGCGTCAGGCGGCGATCATCCTGGCCAGCTTCCTGCTGAACGCCGCCAACAGCGACGAACCCCTGCCGCGCATGCCGATCCCGACCCGGCCCACGCCGACGGACCCGTTCCCGGTCCAGTAGGCGGGGCCGCGCCGCCCATCGCGGTGGGCGGCGCGCTCATTCCTACTGGACCTCGATGACCCGATCCTCGTTCCTGAACCGGATCGCAAAGGTGGCGCGCGCCTCGACGGGCTGTCCATCGATGGTCCGGGGGTGGAAGCGATAGGCGCCCTCGGCAGCCAGCGCGGCTTCGCCCAAACCCATGCCTTCAACGGATTCCCGCAGCAGTTGGCACGCTCGCGCCCGACCCTCGACCGTGACGATGCATTCGATATGGGCGGAGCCCTCCCTGAGCAGGTTGCGCGCAGCCGCCGGCATGGCCAGCCGGGGTGTTTCGGCCCAGGTCGGAGGCCTTGAGACAGCGTTCGGCCTCATTGCCCGTTCTGGCGCGGCTGGCGCCCTGAGCGGTTCGATGGCGCGCGGAGGTCTGCCGGGTGCGCGGGCGCTGGCAGGAATGAAGCCGGCCCAGACTCTCTCCGACACAGGCGGCATGTCCGCTTCGACCGCGGGAATCAGGGGTTCAGCATCAACGACCATCGCCCCGGAGTCCGCCACCATGACTTCGCAACGATCGCGGCGGATCGTCCGGGCGTCGGCGCCCTGCGCGCCCTGCTGATAGGACATGAAGAAAATTTGATCGAGAATCGCCTGCCCGCCGGGCTGATCTTCCGGAAGGGCGGAAGGCCTGTCTGCCTCGAACGCCGCGACCTGGTCCGTCGGCATATGCCGGCGGCAGCGTCCGACGCTGGAGCCGAACCGGGACACAGCTTCGAACACACTTTGCTGGTCAGGCGTCAGCTCGATACGTTCGCGCCTCACCTCAACCATGGGCGTCTGCTGGAACGCCGCGACAGCCAGCCACAAGCGAATCATTCGAGGTGTCTCCGGTTCGGGACCGCTCCGAATGGACGTCGACCGGTCCCGCCCAGCGGACAGGGAAATGCAGAGGGCGTCAATCGCTCCGGCGCGGCGAACGGTCCGCCTTCTCCGCGGGCCCGACACCGGCTAAAGCACCCGTATGATCGGAAGACTGAACCACGTCGGCGTCGCCACGCCATCCATCGAGGCCAGCGTCGCGATGTATCGCGACCTGCTCGGCGCGACCAAGGCGCATGCGCCGTTCGACCTGCCGGCGCAGGGGGTGCGGGTCTGTTTCGTCGACCTGCCCAACGCCCAGATCGAGCTGATCGAGCCGCTGGGCGACGACAGCCCGATCCATGGGTTCCTCGCGAAGAACCCCAAGGGCGGGCAGCATCACGTCTGTTTCGAGGTTGAGGACATCCTCGCCGCGCGCGACGCCCTGCGAGCCAAGGGCGCGACGATCCTCGGCACGGGCGAGCCGCGCATCGGGGCCCATGGCACGCTGATCCTCTTTGTCCATCCGAAGGACATGGGCGGAGTGCTGGTTGAACTGATGGAAACGCCCAAAGACGGAGCGCACTGATGCCGATCGGTTGGATCACCATGCTGGGCGTCTACATCATCTGCTGGTGGACGGTGCTGTTCGCGGTCCTGCCGTTGGGGACCTCGCAGGAACGGCATGAGCCGCCGACCGACGGGGCGCAGTGGGGGGCGCCGGACAAGCCGGACCTGAAACGCAAATTCATCACCACGACCTGGGTTTCGGCCCTGCTGTGGGTGCTGGTGATGGCGCTGGTCTATGTCGGCTGGATGCCCTTGCCCGATCTCACGCCGCCGACCGCATGACCGATCGGCTGTTCCTGCTCAATCCCGGCTGGACCGACGATCAGGGCGGGCCGTGGTACTGCCCCGCCGGCGCGGTCGTCGAGGGCGTGCTGTCCTTTCATCCCATGCTGCGCGACCAGCTGGAGATCGTCTATCTCGACCACCCGCGGCCGCGGCCTCCGGTGATCGATCTGGTCGGTGAGGACCATCAGAGTTGCCCGATCCTGGTGCTGGACGGGGTGTTCGACTGGCCCGAAGCGGAGACATCAGAGACGACCGGCCGACGCTTCCTTCAGGACGGCGCCATCATCCCCTATCTGGCTGCCCGATACGGGATTGCTCGCCCGCATCCCTGAGCGGTTCCGCGCGTTTGTGATGACCGCCTAGCTTTCGCCCCTTACGAGCGGCTAAAGCTCGTGTCCCACGCCTCCCACGCCGGATTCTGCCCATGCGCCTGTCGCGCTATTTCCTGCCCACGCTCAAAGAGGCGCCCTCGGACGCCCAGATCGTTTCGCACAAGCTGATGCTGCGCGCCGGCCTGATCAAACAGGAGGCCGCGGGCATCTATGCCTGGCTGCCGCTCGGTCTGCGGGTGCTGAACAGGATCGAGCAGATCGTGCGCGAGGAGCAGGAGCGGGCGGGGGCTGTCGAGCTGCTGATGCCCACCCTGCAACTGGCCGACCTTTGGCGCGAGTCGGGCCGCTATGACGCCTACGGCCCCGAGATGCTGCGCATCACCGACCGGCACGAGCGCGAGCTTCTGTACGGCCCCACCAATGAGGAGATGATCACCGACATCTTCCGCGGCTTCGTGAAGAGCTACAAGGCGCTACCGCTGAACCTGTTTCACATCCAGTGGAAATTCCGCGACGAGCGTCGTCCGCGGTTCGGCGTCATGCGCGGTCGGGAGTTCCTGATGAAGGACGCCTATTCGTTCGACATCGACGAGGCCTCGGCGCGCAAGGCCTATAACCGGATGTTTGTCGCCTATCTGAACACCTTCGCCCGCATGGGGCTGAAGGCGGTGCCGATGCGCGCCGACACCGGGCCGATCGGCGGCGACCTGAGCCACGAGTTCATCGTCCTGGCCGACACCGGCGAGAGCCAGGTGTTCTGCGACCGCAAGCTGGTCGAGATGCCGGCGCCGGGTTCCGGCGTGGACTGGGACGAGTTGCAGGCCATCGTCGACGAGCGGACGGGGCTCTACGCCGCCACCGAGGAAATGCACGACGCCGCCCGTTTCGAGAGCGAGACCCCGGAGGGCGACCGCCTGACCGCGCGCGGTATCGAGGTCGGCCACATCTTCTATTTCGGCACCAAATACTCGGCGCCGATGAAGGCCAGGGTCGCCGGGCCGGACGGCAAGGACACAGACGTCCATATGGGCAGCTATGGCGTCGGCGTCTCGCGCCTGCTGGGCGCCATCATCGAGGCCAGCCACGACGACAGCGGCATCATCTGGCCCGACTCCGTGGCCCCGTTCGACGTGGTGGTCATCAATCTGCGGGCCAATGACGAGGCCGTCTGCGCCGCCTGCGAGGAGGCGGTCGCCAGGCTGGAGGCGCTCGGCAAGGACGTCCTCTACGACGACACCGACGAACGGCCGGGCGGGAAATTCGCCACCGCTGATCTGATCGGCATTCCCTGGCAGCTGACCATCGGTCCCAAGGGCGTGGCCGAGGGTCTGGTTGAGCTGAAGCGCCGCGCGACCGGCGAGAAGGTCTCGATCCCGCTGCACGAGGCGCTGGCGAGGGTGCGCGGATGACGGACGTCCCGGCGGCCCTGAAGCCGACCAAACCCGCCGGTCCCTTCTCGGCCTGGGAGTTCGAGCTGGCGCTGCGCTATCTGCGCGCCCGGCGGAAAGAGGGCGGCATCGCCCTGATCGCCATCATCTCCTATGTCGCCATCGCTCTGGCGGTCATGGCCCTGATCATCGTCATGAGCATCATGGCCGGGTTCAGGAACGAACTGCTCGACCGGATGCTGTCCTTCAACGGTCATATGTACGTCCAGGGACAGGTGTTGGTTGATCCCGACCGCGAGGCCGCCCTTGCGCGCATCGCCGCCGTCCCCGGTGTGGTCAGCGTCTCGCCCCTGACCGAGAACCAGGCGCTTGTGCGGGCCGCCGGCCAGACGACCGGCGCCTTCGTGCGCGGCATCCGTCCGCAGGACCTGGACTCCATGTCCTATGTCTTCGACAGCCTGACGCCCGAGGCGCGTCGCGCCTTCGGCCAGGGCGCATACGGCGGCGACAATATCCTGATCGGCAAGGCGTTGGCCGAGAGCATGGGACTGAGGGTCGGCGACCCGATCACCCTGTACTCGCCCACCGGCGCTGACAGCGCCTTCGGCAATCTGGGCGGGCTGGAGAAGACCTATCGCATCGGCGGGGTGTTCACCTCGGGCACGGCCGACTTCGACCGCGCCTTCCTGTTCATGCCGCTGGAGCAGGCCCAGCTGTTCTTCGGCAAGGAGGGTGTCTGGGACGTCATCGAGCTGAAGGTCGAGGAGCCCGACCGGGTCGGCGACCTGACCCAGGCTGTGCGCGCGGCCTCGGGGCCGAGCGCCATCGTCAGCGACTGGCGCGACCGGCTGGCCGCCTTCTGGGGCGCGCTGAAGGTCGAGCGGGTGGCCATGAGCATCATCCTCGGCCTCGTCGTGGCCATCGCCGCCCTGAACATCATCTCCGGCATCGTCATGCTGGTGAAGAACAAGACCCGCGACATCGCCATCCTGCGGACTGTCGGGGCCAGCCAGTCGTCGATGCTGCGCATCTTCTTCATCGCCGGCGCCGCGATCGGCGTGGCGGGGACGATCACAGGTCTGGTGCTGGGGCTGGTGTTCTGCCTCAACATCGGCGCGATCCAGCATTTCCTCGAGTGGCTATTCCAGGTCCAGCTGTTCAACGCCGACGTCTACATGCTCGACTCTATCCCGGCCGAGGTCGACGCCATGGACGTGGTCTGGGTGACGCTGTGGTCCGTCTTCATGTCGTGCGTGGCCTCGCTGCTGCCGTCGTGGCGGGCCGCGAAAATGGATCCGGTTGAGGCGCTTCGTTATGAGTAAGGCCCCCGTCCACTCGGTGCGCCCCGTCCTTTCCGTAAGGAATGTCACCCGCACCTATGAGACCGCCTCGGGCGGCCTGACCGTGCTGAAGGGCGTCGATCTCGACGTCATGCCCGGCGAGGTCGTCGGCCTGATCGGCCCGTCGGGCTCGGGCAAGTCCAGCCTGCTGCACGCCGCCGGCCTGCTGGAGCGCCCGACCTCGGGCGAAATCCGCATCGACGGCGCGGACGTCGGCGGCCTCGACGAGCGGGCCCGGACCCATATCCGCCTCGCCAGCATCGGCTTTGTCTATCAGTTCCACCATCTGCTGGCCGAGTTCGACGCGCGCGACAACGTCGCCCTGCCGCTGCGTATCGCCGGCGTCGGACAGGTCCAGGCCCGCGAACGGGCCAGCGAGGTGCTGACCGCGCTCGGCCTCGGCGAGCGCCTGACCCACCAGCCGGCCCAGCTGTCGGGAGGGGAGCAGCAGCGTGTCGCCGTGGCCCGCGCCCTGGCCAATCGTCCGCGCCTGCTGCTGGCCGACGAGCCGACCGGCAACCTCGACCCCGCCACCAGCCAGACCGTGTTCGAGGCCCTGCACCGACTGGTCAAGGACACCGGCGTCGCCGCCCTGATCGCCACCCACAACATGGAACTGGCGGGGCATATGGACCGGGTCTTCGCCCTCAAGGACGGCCATCTGGAAGAGCGGCCGGCGGAGAGCCACGCCTACTGAAGCCGGCGTGCTAAGGTCATCCGATGACTGACGCCATCGAAGCCCATCTGACCATGGCGCGGGAAGCCGCAGCCGAGGGCAGGGCGGGGGACGCCCGCAACGCCTATGCCCGCGCCGCCGCCCTCAGCCGCGAGAGCGGGGCGCCCGTGCTTCAGGCCCATGCCCTGCGCCACCTGTCCGATCTCGACCGCGAGGCCGACCATCCGGAACAGGCGCTGGCCCATGCCGAACAGGCGGCGGCCCTTTATGGAGCAAACGGGAAGGGAGCGTCGCTGGACATGGCCAACGCCTTGCGCCTGAAGGCCCTGGCGCTCGACCAGTTGCGGCGCGAGGAGCCAGCGATCGCTGCATGGACGGCGGCGAGGGACCTGTACGCGGCGGTCGAGGTCGCCGCCGGCGTGGCGGAGTGCGAGCAGCGGCTGAGGCGACAGGACGAGGCCTGGCCGCACTGACGTCATCAGTCCCTTCTTCCCCGGTGTGGAGAAGGGCGTCTGAACCCTACTTCTTGCCGGGCGGGGTGGTGAAGGGCGAGCTGCCGACGGACACCGCCGGCTTGGGCTTTTCGGCCTTGGGTTTGCGGGCTTCCTTGTTGCTCTTGACTTGACCCTTGGCCATGACCGGAACTCCTGCGCCGCCTGCCGCCGGGAGGGCGGGTGACTCGGGGCGTTGGTGAAGTGTAGCGCGTCCGGGCCGGATGTGTCGTCTCACATCTGGCCTTGACAGAGAACAAACCCGCAACATAGAACATAGCCAGAACACGCAATCTGGGGACAAGATCATGGCGCGTTGGGTGAGGGATATGCTGTCGCTTGCGTCGTGCGGCGGCTTCGTTTGGATGGCGTGGCAGGCGGCGTTTCTGATCTCGTGAGTCGGGAATGGGCCAGCTCAAAGAGGGTCTGGTCATCTCAACCGCCGCTATAGCCGCGCAATTCATCCATCTGAGGGTCCGCTCAGCCTATTCACTGCTGGAAGGCGCGATCAAGGCGGGCAAGGTCGCGACCCTGGCGGCGGATGCGGGCATGCCGGCGGTGGGCGTGGCGGACCGGGTCAATCTGTTCGGGGCGCTGGAGTTCTCGGAAGCCGCCAAGGCCGCCGGCGTGCAGCCGATCGTGGCCTGCGCCCTGCCGGTGACCGGGATCGGCGGCAAGATCAACGAGCGCTGGGCCAGGGTCCCGACCGTGGTGCTGCTGGTCCAGAACGAGGCCGGGTGGCTGAACCTGTGCGCCCTGTCGTCGTCGGCCTATCTCGGCGCGGGCTCGATGGATGAGCCCGGCGTGCCCTGGTCCATGGTGGCGGAACGGTCCGAGGGCCTGATCCTGCTGTCGGGCGGGCCGGACGGGCCGGTCGACCCCCTGTTCGTCCAGGGCAAGGCGGCCGATGCGAACGCGGCTCTGGACGAAATGGCGCGGGTGTTCGGCGACCGCATGTATGTCGAGCTGCAACGCCACGGCCTGGCCAGCGAGCGGCAGGCGGAGCGGGGGCTGGTGGAGTGGGCCTATGCCCATGACACGCCGCTGGTCGCCACGAACGACGTCCATTACGCCAAGGCGGCGCAGGCGAAGTCGCATGACGCCCTGCTGTGCATCGCCGACGGCGCCTTCACCGGTCAGGAGGATCGGCGGCGGATCACCGGGGAACACTGGTTCAAGCCGGCCGCGGCGATGCGCGAACTGTTCGCCGACCTGCCCGAGGCCTGCGGCACGACGGTGGAGATCGCCCGGCGCTGCGCCTTCCTTGTCCCCACCCGCGCGCCGATCCTGCCGCGGTTCGAGGCCGGGGCCGGGCGGACCGAGCCCGAGGAGTTGATGCATCAGGCCCGCGAGGGGCTGAAGGCGCGGTTACAGGCCGTGACGCCCGTGGCGCCCGAGGCCGAATACTGGACCCGCCTCGAATGGGAGGTCGGGATCATCCAGCAGATGGGCTTCCCCGGCTATTTCCTGATCGTGTCGGACTTCATCAAATGGGCCAAGAACCACGGCATTCCCGTGGGGCCGGGCCGCGGCTCCGGCGCGGGTTCGCTGGTGGCCTGGGCCCTGACCATCACCGACCTCGACCCGCTGCGGTTCGGCCTGCTGTTCGAGCGGTTCCTGAACCCCGAACGGGTCTCCATGCCCGACTTCGACATCGACTTCTGCCAGGAGCGGCGGGAGGAGGTGATCGACTATGTGCAGCAGCGCTACGGCAAGGACCGGGTGGCGCAGATCATCACCTTCGGCACCCTGCAGGCGCGGGCCGTGCTGCGCGACGTCGGCCGGGTGCTGCAGATGCCGCTGGGGCAGGTCGACCGGCTGGCCAAGATGGTGCCGGCCAACCCCGCCAATCCCGTGACCCTCGCCCAAGCCATCGAGATCGAGCCGCGCCTGCGCGAGGCCCGCGATTCCGAGGCGGCGGTGCGCACCCTGCTGGACACGGCGCTGGAGCTGGAGGGGCTGTACCGCAACGCCTCGACCCACGCCGCCGGCATCGTCATCGGCGACCGCCCCCTGACCGAGCTCGTCCCGCTGTACCAGGACCCGCGCTCGACCATCCCGGCCAGCCAATTCAACATGAAATGGGTCGAGGCGGCCGGTCTGGTGAAGTTCGACTTTCTCGGGCTGAAGACCCTGACGGTGCTTGACCGCGCCCGGATCTATCTGGAGCGGCGCGGGGCGGCGGTCGACTGGAACAGCCTGCCGCTGGACGACCCGAAAACCTACGAGCTGATGGCCTCGGGCCAGACGGTCGGGGTGTTTCAGCTGGAATCCCAGGGCATGCGCGACACCCTGCGCAAGATGCACTGTGGCTCGATCGAGGAAATCACCGCGCTGATCTCCCTCTACCGGCCCGGGCCGATGGAGATGATCGACACCTATATCGACCGGAAATTCGGGCGGCAGGAGGTCGATTGCCTGCACCCCTCGTTGGTCGAGGTGCTGACCGAGACCTATGGCGTCATCATCTACCAGGAGCAGGTGATGAAGATCGCCCAGGTCCTGGCCGGCTATTCGCTGGGCGAGGCCGATCTGCTGCGTCGGGCGATGGGCAAGAAGAAGAAGGAGGAGATGGATTTCCAGCGGGCGCGCTTCGTCGAGGGCGCGTCAGGCAAGGGCGTTTCTGAGGAGCAGTCCGGATTCATCTTCGATCTGGTGGCCAAATTCGCCGGCTACGGCTTCAACAAGTCGCACGCCGCCGCCTATGCGCTGATCAGCTTCCAGACCGGCTGGCTGAAGGCCAATCATGCCGTCGAGTTCATGGCCGCATCCATGAGTCTCGATCTCAGTAATACCGACAAACTGGCTGTCTTCTATCAGGATTGCCGACGGTTCGAAGTGCCGGTCAAGGCCCCGGACGTGAACCGGTCCTCGGCCGATTTCGACGTAGCCTGGGACGACGGCGTCGGGTCAGTTCTGTATGCGTTGGGCGCCATCCGCAACGTCGGGCTGGAGGCGATGAAACATCTGGTCGAGGTGCGCGAGACCGGCGGCCGTTTCACCGACATCTTCGACTTCCTCGAACGCGTCGATCCCCGCAGCGTCAACAAGCGGGCGCTTGAGAACCTCGCCCGCGCCGGGGCTTTCGACAGTTTCCACTCGAACCGCCGCCAGTTGGTCGAGCAGGCTGACACCCTGATGGCCTATTGCCAGAGCGTCGCGGCCGAGCGGGCCTCGTCGCAGGTGTCGCTGTTCGGCGGCGACCAGGCCGGCGCCGCGCGGCCGCGGCTGAAGCCGGTCGAGCCCTGGGTCGGGCCGGAGAAGCTGGATCAGGAACTGGCCGCCGTCGGCTTCTATCTGTCCGGCCACCCGCTGGAGGACATGGCCCCGGCCCTGAAGCGCAAGCGCGTCACCTTCGTCGCCGAAGCCACGGCCCTGGCCGAAAGCGGCCACGAAGCCTTCCTCATGGCCGGCGTGGTGCGACGGCGGCAGGAGCGGGCCAGCGCCAAATCCGGCGAGAAATTCGCCTTCGTCACCTTCTCGGACCCTACGGGCGAGTTCGAATGCCTGTTCCCGCCCGAACAACTGCGCAAATGCCGCGAGGTGCTGGAGGTCGGGGCCTCGATCATGGTGCGGGTGCGGGCCAAGTCGGCCGACGGCGAGGTGCGCTTCTTCGGCGACGACGCCTCACGGCTGGACACGCTGATCGACGACGGCGCCATGGGCCTGCGCATCCATGTCTCGGCCAAGGTCGCTGATGCAGAAGCATTGAAGGCCCGGCTCGACCGCGCGAAGGCCGGGGGCAAGGGCGGGGAGGTCTCGCTCATCGCCTCCCTCGACGGCCGCCGGGAGGTCGAACTGAAACTGCCGGGCCGCTACCGGCTGGACGGCGCCCTGAGGGGGGCGCTCAAATCCGCCCCCGGGGTTGTGCTTCTGGAGGATGCGTGACGGCTGGGACGAAAACCCACGAGGGCTCCTGCCGCTGCGGCGCTGTGGCCTATGAGGTCGAGACTGACCTGGAAGGGTTGATCGAGTGCAACTGCTCGCACTGCTACCGCAAGGGGCTGGTGTTGGCCTTCGTCGCGCCGGACGCCTTCCGTCTGACGGCGGACGGCCCGCAGACGGAATATCTGTTCAACACCCACAAGATCGTCCACCTGTTCTGCGAGACCTGTGGTGTTCAGTCGTTCGCGCGCGGCTCGACCGCCGGCGGCAAACAGATGGTCGCGGTCAACATCCGCACCCTGACCGACCTAGAACCGTTCAGCTGGACGGCGCAGCGGGTGGACGGGCGGAGTTTCTGACGGTTACTCCGGCCGCGGCCTGAAGGCTTCGCGCGGCGTGCCACCGACGGCCGATAGCCGCTCGGTCGGCAGTTTGATCACCAGACCTGAGTTGGCCAGGCGATGGTCGTAGATCGCGCCCAACAGGCCGGCCATCGGATCGCCGACCACATCCGCGCCGAGCGCATCGAGGCCGATGGCGAGGCCTTCACCCATGCTGCCGGTCCAGCGTCCGACGCGGACGGTGACGGGGCCGTGGTGGCGCTTGCCGGGGCGGGGGAGGACCTGTTCGATCCACTGGCGCGGCACGCCGGTCTCACGTTCCTCGGCCGGCAGATTGTGAATCTGGTAGGCAGCCGGCGCGTCGACAAACCAGCCCATGATCGAGCGGGCCACGACGGTGTTGCCGCCGCTGGGGGTGTCGGTCAGGTCCAGCACGATGGGCAGATCCGGCCGGGCGCCGGCCATGGCGGCGTCGAAGGCGGCGACCGCGTCGCTGTCGCCGAGCGAGTCGTTGAAGCGGATCACCAGAACGCCGTCGACCTCCTGCGCCGTGATCGGAAGTCGCTCGCCGGGGCCGGCGACATAGAGATTGGGCAGAGTCAGGCGGCGTTCGGCCCCGGTAGCGTCACGGATCGTCAAGTCGCGCGGCCGGTCGCGGCGTCCCGCGGCGAGGACCCGGGCGGCGTAACCGGCGCGGTCTCCGGTCGGCTCCAGGCCCAGATCAGCCCAGAAGGCGGCGACGGCCTGGCCCGTGGGCATTGCGCCGACCAAGACAAGACTGTCGCCGGGGCTCACGCCGGCGCCGGCGGCCGGCGAGGCTTCGCGCACGGCGGTGATGCGCCAGACTTCTCCCTCCCGCTCGATCCAGAGGTCGGAATAGCTGGGGACCAGTCCCCAGCTGTCATTGAAGGAGCCGCCGGTGATGGCGTGATGGTCCGCCAGCGCCGTCACGGCGTGTTCGGCATAGCGCAGCAGGGAGCGGCGGTCGGTCACGGCTTCGGCCTCGGCGCGCAGGACGGGGCTCATCGGCATGGCGGCGTCGGGGAAGCGGTCGAGATAGGCGTACTGCGCGTTGACGAGGGCCTCGATCGACAGGGCGTCCGCACGGAAGCCCTCGGAGAGCGGTTCGGATGGCGGCGTCTGCGCCCGGGCCGAAAGAACACCGCACGTCAGGACGAGCAGGAGGGTCAGGAGTGCGCGCATGAAGGTGCCCGGTGGAGGTCTGATGCTGGCCGGTCGGTTGGCGGACGGCAAGTAAATCCGCTGTCATGCGCCCATCGACGCTCAGGCCTTGTCCGTCACCGCATAGACCATGATCCCCGTCGCCACGGCCAGGTTCAGGCTGTCGGCCCGGCCGCGCATGGGGATCTTGACGTTGACGTCGCAGGCCTCAGCGAGCGCATCCGTCAGGCCGGCCTGTTCGTTGCCCATCAGGATCAGGGCTGGATGCTGGATCGACGCGTCACGATAGCCTTCGATTGCGTCCAGCCGGGTGCCGATGACGCTGCCGGGCCAGGTCTGGCGCCAGGCGATGAACTCGGCGGGTGTGGCGCGGGCGATGGCGACGGCGAAGACCGAGCCCATGGTGGCGCGGACGGCCTCGACCGAAAAGGGATCGACGCAGTCTCCGATCAGGATGACCCCGCCGCAGCCCGCCGCATCCGCGGTGCGGATGATGGTGCCCAGATTGCCGGGGTCGCGAACCTGCTCCAGCGCCACCCAGGCCGGGGCGGTCGCCGGTTCGATGGCCGACAGGGGAGTATAGACCTGGTCGAAGACGCCCAGCACCGTCTGGGGGTTTTCCCGACGGCTGATCTTTTCGAGGATGGCGTGGGTGACGACCACGACCTCACCGCCCGCCGCCCGGGTCGACTCGCGGGCGCGGTCGAGGATCGGATGGGGTCGGGCGTCTTCGCCGATCATCAACAGACGCGGCGCTCTTTGCTGATCGAGCGCCTCACCGATGAATTTGAGCCCCTCGGCGAGGAACCGACCGGTCGCCTCGCGCTCCTTGCGCATATGCAGGGCGCGGACGTTCTTTACCGTGTCATTGGTCAGGGAGGTGATCAGGCGATCTGTCAGCCCGGTCATTTGGCCGACCAGCGCGCGAAGAAACTCAATCCGATAGCGCGACTGTCCGGGCCGTCCTCGGCCAGGGCCAGTTCGCCCCAGTCGATGACGCCACCCCGGTCGGCGGTGGCTTCCGCCATCAGGTGGGCCAACGACAGGCCGGAGACCCGGGCGGCATAGGCGTTGAGCAGGAGGAAGGAGGCGTCGTCCGACAGCAGGGCGGCGCAGTCCCTGAGCAGGGCCGGCATGTCCTCGAACAGCCGCCAGACCTCGCCGGTCGGGCCGCGGCCGTATTTGGGCGGATCGAGAATGATCCCGTCGTATTTCGAGCCGCGGCGGACCTCGCGGGCGACGTATTTGCGGGCGTCCTCAACGATCCAGCGGATCGGACGGTCGGCCATGCCCGAGAGCCCGGCGTTCTCGCGGGCCCAGGCGACCGACTTCTTCGACGCGTCGACATGGGTGACCTCGGCCCCGGCGGCGGCGCAGGCGAGGCTGGCCACCCCGGTGTAGCCGAACAGGTTGAGGATTCGAGGCTGCTTCAGCCGGCGGATCCGCTCGTCCAGCCACTCCCAGTTAGCGGCCTGCTCGGGAAAGAAGGCGAGGTGACGAAACGGCGTGAAGCGGCCGGTGAAGCGCACGTCGCGCCAGGCAAGGGGGAAGCTGTCGATGGGGTTCCCCGCGAACCGCCAGCGGCCCGTCTCGTCCTCGTCGGTCGGATCGAAGACAGCGTCAGCGGCGTCGAAGGCGGCGGGATCGCGCGGCGACCAGAAGCACTGGGGCTCGGGCCGGACCACGGTGTAGCGGCCGTAACGCTCGAGCTTGCGGCCGTCGCCGCTGTCCAGCAGGGCGTAGTCCGCCCAGGCGCGGGTGACGAGGGTCTCAGGCGACGGGTTCAGGCGCGACGGCATGACCCGCTGATAGGCGGAGAGGCGCGGTCGCGTCCAGCGCGTCTTGCGTTTCGACTTCGGACGCGACGGGTGATTCCGCGTCAGGCCGAGCGTCGCGCCGATGAGGTGTCTTGTCCCAGGCGAAGGGGTCGAGAACCAGACGCCACGCAGCGTGGCCGAATGCGAGGGATAGCAGGGCCCAGTAGGCCGGCGCCTTCATCATGTCGCCCGCGTCGTAGGCTGCGCCCGCGCGTCTCGCCCCGATGGCGCAGGACAGCCAGGCCGAGGCCGCGCCGAGCACCAGAACGCAGAGCGCCAGCACCGGCGTTTCCGGCGGCAGGCCGGCCATGGCCGAAACCAGCACCGCCGCCGCCATCCAGGCCAGGGTCAGGCCGTGGATCGCCGCCGAGATGATGCCTGCGCCCACGGTCATCACAAGGGCCAGGACTCCCCGCCAACCCAGTCGCCAGGGCCTGCGGGTATGCGCGCCCCAGGTCTGGAGATAGCCCTTCAGCCACCGGGTTCTCTGCGGCAGCCAGTGCGCCAGCCCGCCGGGCGGCGTCTCCCAGGTCGGGCGGGCCATCACGCCCAGAGTCCAGCCGCAGCTCCACAGCCGAAAGCCGAGATCGGCATCCTCAGTGACATTCCATGCGTCCCAGCCGCCGGCCGCACGAAGGGCGTCGATGCGGAAATGGTTGCTGGTTCCGCCGAGTGGAAAGGGCAGGCGGAGGCGCGCCATGCCGGGGAGGATGGTTTCGAACAGACTTGCATATTCGGCGGCGAACTGCCGATCGACGAAGCGGGAGCCATCGCCGTCCGGGGGCCGGATGCGGAGGGGCGCCTGAAGGCAGGCCAGACGGCCGCTGCGGTCGGCGGCGAACCGTGCGGCGGCTTCGCGAAGCTGATGAGGATCGGGGGCGTCCTCAGCGTCGTAGACGGTCAGAAGCTCGCCTGTGGTCTGGGTCAGGGCGTAGTTCAGGGCACGGGGCTTGGTCTGCGGCCTGCCGGGCGGGGTCACCAGAACGTCCAGCCAGTCCGGACGAGGGGAGGCGAGCGCGGCGGCGATGGTCTCATGGTCATGGGCTTCCAGCACCAGCAAGCCCTGAAGCCGGTCGACCGGGTAGTCGATCCGCGAAAGGCGCTCGACCAGTTGGCTGACGATCTCGGCCTCATCATGCAGCGCCGCCAGGATGGTGTAGCGCGGCCAGGACGACGGGATCGGCGGCTCGGTCAGCGGCGCGGCGCTGAGCAGGATCAGGACGACACGCCAGATCGCGACCGCGAGGAAGGCGAAGGCCGCGAGGGCGACGAGCCAGCCGGCGACATGGCCGGACCAGAACCATAGCGCGAGGGCGAGCCCGGCCGTGAACGCCGTGAGCAGGACGATCTGAAAGGGCGAGAAGCCTCGCATGGCCGCGCTCTGTTCGAGCGGCGGACCGTATCGCGCGGCGTCCCGCCGCCGATCGTCAAGATCGCTGATCTCAGCCCCTTCCACCACCAAGGGTTATCTTGGTGTTTCGCCGACCGCAAGCGATTGGCGTGGGCAGGGGAATGCCGCTATTCAAGGCCTCGACGTCCGGAGCCCTCGCGTGACTGTTCTCGCCACCCCGCTCAACCTGCGCTCACAGCGCAAGCCCAAGGGCGAGGGCCATGCCCGTCGCGCGGAAATCCTCGCCGCGGCCGAACGCATCTTCGTCGAGCATGGCTATGAGGGGGCGACGATCCGCAAGATCGCCGACGAGGTCGGTCTGTCCTCAACCGCGCTCTACATGCATTTCGCCGAGAAGGGCGAGATTCTCCACGAAATCTGCCGCCAGGCGTTCGCGGCCCTGCTGGAAATGAACGAGGCGATCGTGGCCGAGCCCGGCGGGCCCGAGGCGCGGCTGAGGCGCATGCTGCGGGCCTATATCGACTTCGGCTTCGCCAATCCGAACGCCTACCGGCTGATCTATATGACCCGGCCGGTGGAGCTTCGGCACGGAGCCCTTTCGGCGGCGCAGGAGTTGGGCGGCGGCCTGTACCGGTCCTTCGAGGTCGCCGTCGAGGACGCGGAGGCGGCCGGACTGCTGCGCGGCGACGCCCGGACGACGGCCCAGGCTCTGTGGGCCGGGTGCCATGGCGTGGTGTCACTGGTGATCACCAAGCCGTATTTCGACTGGGTCGAGCGGGAGACCCTGGTGACCACCCTGCTCGAGGGGTTGTTCGCAGGCCTGCTCAAACCGTGAAGCGGCTGGCGGGGGCGCTTGCCGGGATGGTGATTCTGGTCGCCGGCGTCGCCGAAGCCCAGCCGTTGCGCGTCATGGCGCTCGATCAGTGCGCCGATCAGTATGTGCTGGCCCTGAGGCCCGACGCCGAACTGGCCCTGTCGCCGCGGGCCGATGATCCCGACGCCTGGATGCGTGAAGCCGCTGCCGGACGGCGGCGGGTGCGTCCGACACTGGAGGCGGCCATCGCCTTCAGGCCCGATGTAGTCGTGCGCTATTGGGGCGGGGAGCCCCGCCTGCTGGCCCGGCTTGAGGCGAGCGGCGTGCGAGTTGTGACCATCGAGGATGCTACGGATTTCAACGGCGTACGGGCGGATATTCGTGCAGTCGCGCGGGGTCTCGGCGTGCCTGGGCGGGGCGAGGCGCTGACGGCGCGGATGGATGCGACATTGCGGCGCGCGGCGCCCGAAACCGCCGCGCGCGGACGGTCGGCCCTGTATCTGACGGCGGGCGGGTTCACGGCAGGCAGGGGCACGCTGGTGGATGCGATCCTGGACGCCGCCGGGTTCGCCAATGCGGCGGCGGGGCCGTTCTTCGCCCCGGTCAGCGTCGAGCGGATCGCCCTGTTCCCGCCGGCGCGGTTCGTGCTGGGCTTCTTTGATCAGGCCCGCGGCGACTGGCGCGGGCCGGGACGGCATCCGGTCGTGCAGCGGGCGGCGAATGGCCGTGTCGCAGCGCGCCTGCCGGCGGCTACCCTGACCTGCCCGGCCTGGTTCGCGGCCGATGCGGCGGCGATGCTGAAGGCCGGAAAATGACGAGGCCTTCACGGCTGACGCTGGTGCTGGCGGGGCTGATTGTGGCGGCGTCAGTCATGGGAATCCTGCTGGGCGAGACCGTTTTCGACATGGCGCAGATGAGCCAGGCGTTTGCCGATCCCGGTTCGGGACCGGCGGAGGTGCTGTGGCAGGTCCGCGCGCCGCGCGTGGCGACGGCCCTGATGGTCGGGGCGGCGCTGGGTCTGTCAGGCGCGGTGATGCAGGGGCTGTTGCGCAATCCGCTGGCTGATCCGGGCGTGCTGGGGGTGTCGGCGTCAGCGGCGCTGGCGGCGGCGGCGGCGATTGTGCTGGGCGCGGCGGCGGTTCCGGGCGTGGTGGAGGTCTCGGCGCTGCTCGGGGCGACGGCGGCGGGGGGCCTGCTGATCCTGTTCTCGGCGCGGGTCCGATCGCCTGAGGCCCTGATCCTGTTCGGGGTGGCGGTGTCCAGTTTTGCGGGGGCGGCCACGGCCCTGATCTTCAACCTGTCGCCGTCTCCGATCGCCACGGCTGAGGTGATGAGCTGGCTGCTGGGTTCGGTGCAGAACCGCAGCTGGATCGACGTGGCCTGGGTGACGCCGGCGGTGCTGGTTGCTGCCGCTCTGGCGGCCTTGGCCGCTCCGGGCCTGCGGATGCTGAGCCTCGGCGAAGAGACGGCGCGGACCTCCGGTCTGCCGATGGCGCGCCTGAGGCTGCTGGCCCTGCTGGCCACGGCGCTGGCGACCGGGGCGGCGGTGGCGGTGGCCGGAGTGATCGGCTTTGTCGGACTGGCGGCGCCGCATCTGGTGCGTAGCGCCGTGCGTGGCGATCCGGGACGGCTGCTGCTGCCCTCGGCGCTGGCGGGCGGGCTGATGCTGGTGGTCGCGGACCTGCTGGCGCGGATGACGCCGACCGATCAGGAACTGAAGCTGGGCGTGTTCACGGCCCTGGTCGGCGCGCCCCTGTTCGCCCTGATCGCCTGGCGGGCGGCGCGGGAGTGGCGGCTGTGAGGGCGCTGGAGCTGATCGGCTCCACGGCCATGTTGGGCGGACGGACGGTGCTGGACGCCGTCAGCCTGTCCGTCGCCGCGGGCGAACTGGTCGCCGTGGTCGGACCGAACGGAGCGGGCAAGTCCAGCGGGATCCGGGCGCTGGCCGGGCTGCTGCCGCTGAACGAAGGGCAGGCGAAGCTGGGCGGAGATGGTGTGACGGGCCTGTCCGCGCGGGCGCGGGCGGAGCGGGCGGCCTACCTGCCGCAGGAGCGGCGCATCGCCTGGAACCTGCCGGCGGTCGAGGTCGCGGCGCTGGGGGCGCCATTCCTGACGGCCGGGGATGCGTTGGCGCGCGCGAGAGCGGCGCTGGACGAGGTCGAGGCCGGGCATCTTGCCGACCGCGGCGTGGCCGAGATGTCGGGGGGCGAACGGGCGCGCGTGCTGCTGGCGCGGGCGCTGGCGACCGGGGCTCAGGCCCTGCTGGCCGATGAGCCGACGGCGGGGCTGGACCCGGAGGCGCAGTTGATGGTGCTGGAGCGGCTGAAGGCGCGGGCGGCGGCGGGGCAGGCGGTGCTGGTCAGCCTGCACGACCTGGCGCTGGCGGCGCGGTTCGCCGACCGGGTGGTGGTGCTGGACGCAGGCCGGGTTGTGGCGGACGACGCGCCCATGGTCGCGCTGACGCCAAGGGTCATGGCGGACACGTTCGGACTGGCGGCGCGCTGGGTCGAGGGGCCCGACGGGCCACTGCTGTCCAGCGGGCGTTATTCCGTCGGCTCGCCCTCGGGCGTGCGGACACTGTCGGCGCCGGCATAGGTATAGGGGCTGGGGCCGGCCGGGGCGCCGCGCCGCAGGTCCGACGTCAGGGTCAGCGGGGCTGAGCCGCCGTTCAGGCGAGCGCGATAAACCTGCATGTTTTCCATGACTCGCATCATATAGTTGCGTGTCTCTGTGAAGGGCGCGCACTCGATGAAGTCGATCGGATCAACGCCGCCGCCGCGCGGGTCGCCGCAGCGAGCGATCCATTGCGGGGGCCGCGCGGGACCGGCGTTGTAGCCGATCGTCGTCAGCAGCATCGAGCCGCCGAAATCACTGGTCAGATCGCCGAGGTGGAAGCTGCCCAACGTCATGTTGAAGTCGCCGTCGTACAGCCGCTCGTCCGAATACGGCAGGCCCAGCTGACGGGCCACCGCGCGGCCGGTGCCGGGCAGGAATTGCATCATCCCCCGGGCGTTGGCGTGCGACCGGGCGCGGGGGTCGAAGCTCGATTCCTGACGCGTGATGGCGAGGGTGAACTCGAGCGGCGCGGCGCCCGGCACGGACGGCGGAATCCGGATCGGATACTGGCGCTCGGGCATCAGGAAGCCGCGCTGGCTGGCGGCGCGGCCCACCATCATGGCGGTGAAGCCTTCGCCGTAGTTGCGCGACAGGTCCATCAGCAGGGCCAGACCGTTGGGCCCGGGCAGGTCGTCGTCCAGCTGATAGGCGAAGACGCGGAACAGGCTGGTTTCGCCGGTCTCGCCGAGGATACGCAGGGCGCGCACCACTTCATTGCTCTCGAAGGCGGCGATGTCGGCGCCGGCCGGAACGGGATCGACGGGGAGGTTGATCGTGGTCATTCCGGCCTTTTCGGCGGCGAGCTGGCCGTAGAAGGTCTGGATGTGGCGGGCGCCATCCCGATAGTACTGGACGGCGGCGGGGGTGTTGCCCTGGGCTTCGGCGGCGCGGCCCAGCCAGTAGAGGGCGCGGCCCTGGGTGATGGGGGTCGAGGACGCCTGACGCAGGGTCTCGAAATGCCGCGCGGCGCGAGCCGGGTCGTTCAGCTTCACCAGCGCGGCCCAGCCGGCGAAGAACTCCGCATCGACCTTGCGCTCGCCGGCCGGGAAGCCGTGGCCGGCCATGGCGTCATAGGCGGCCTGACCGTTGCGGCGCTCAAGCGCGTCGAGGAAATAGTTGCGGCGCTCGCTCCACAGGGTGTTCTGGCCCTCCGTATACGACGGCGCGGCGGGCAGGGCGGCGAGCAGGGCGAAGCCCTCGGACTGTCGGTTCTGCGAGCGCAGGATGCGGACGCGCTCCAGCGCCACGGCCGGATCCATGGCCTGCGAGGGGCTGAGATTGGCGACGATGGCGTCCGGACTGTAGGCCGAGCGCAGGGCCATAACCGCATTGGCGACGGCCTGCCGGTCGGACGGGACCAACTGAACTATGGCGCGGGTCGCCGGGCCGTGCGGACCGAGCAGCAGCATGTTCAGCCGCGCCGTGTGATCGGCCTGGGTCAGGCTGGAACCCCAGCGCGTCAGGATACGGGTCTGGGTCGCGTCGTCGAACGAGCGGGTCCGCCACCAGTCGGCGATCAGACGGCGCGCTTCGTCGGACCGGCCGCGCTGCTCGAGCGCATCGGCGAGGGCGATCGCGCCCTGAACGGTCGTCGGGCCGGCGCGAGCGAAGAGATTGATGGCGGCGTCCGGTCCGGCGTAGGCGCGATCCAGCGCCCGTTCGGCGGCGGCGATGCGGCCCTCGGCGCGCGGCCAGCCGGCGAAGGCGGTGCGGGCGACGGCGAGGTCGCTGAGCGGCATCTGGTCAGCCGAGGTGTCGAGCAGGGCCCATTCGACCAGCCTGCGGGCGACGGGATCGCTGATCTGTGAGGCGGTGTTGCGTGCCCCGGAGATGTCCCGCGAGCGGGCGGCGGCCAGGCCTTGACGGAAAAGAGCCGTGTCCTGATCGTTCAGCAGGCGCGGCTGGTTGCTGACCGGGCCGGCCGAGGCCACGGCGCTGTAGGGCACTTCCTGGGGGACCAGGCTTTCAGGCGCGGGAGCGAGCAGGGCCAGGAGGGCCGCAAGGCTGGTAGCGATCATTGCCTGTCCGATCTCCATGCGTCGCAGTTGCGGTCGGGCGACCGGCAACCTACCCTCCAACGCTTAATATCCGGCGACTGTCGCCCCGATTTTCCACGCAGGACCAACTGTCTCAATGACCGCTCCCTTGTTCAAGGGCGTGATCACCGCCCTGATCACACCACTTCGTGACGGAAAGGTGGACGAAGCCGCCTTCACAGGGCTGCTGGAACGCCAGATCGCCGCCGGGGTTCACGGCGTCGTGCCGATGGGCACCACGGGCGAGAGCGCCTCGCTGTCCCTCGACGAGCACAAGCGGGTGGTGGAGTTATGCGTGCAGGTCGCGGCCGGGCGCGTCCGCGTCATCGCCGGGGCCGGGTCGTCGGCGACGGACAAGGCGATCGAACTGGCCCGCTTCGCCAAGACTGTCGGCGCCGACGGCGCCCTGATCGTCACCCCCTATTACAACCGGCCCTCGCAGGAGGGACTGGCCCGGCATTTCGAGGCGATCGCCGAGGCCGTTCAGCTTCCGGTGCTGCTGTACAATGTCCCGGGCCGTACCGGCGTGGACATGGCCAATGAGACCGTGGCGCGGCTGGCGGCGCATCCCAACATCGTCGGCATCAAGGACGCGACCGGCGACCTGTCGCGGGTCAGCTGGATGCGGGCCCATATCGGCGAGCAGTTCGACCTGATCTCGGGCGACGATCCCAGTTATCTCGGCTACCACGCCCATGGCGGAGTCGGGGTGATCTCGGTGACATCCAATGTCGCGCCCGAGGCCATGGTCGCGATGCATGAGGCCGCGGCGGCGGGCGACTACGCCACGGCGCGCGACTGGCAGGACCGGCTGATCGGTCTGCACAAGGCGCTGTTCCTCGACAACTCGCCGGCGCCGACGAAATACGCCCTGTCGCGCATGCAGCTGTGCGGCGAGGAGATGCGCCTGCCCCTGTCCCTGACCTCCGATGCGGTGAGGCCGGCCATTGACCGCGCCATGGCGGATGCGGGTCTGGGCTGATGGCTTCCACAGCCCCCAAGATGAAGATCATCGCCGAGAACCGGCGGGCGAAGTTCGACTATTTCCTCGAGGATTACATCGAGGCCGGCATCATGTTGCTCGGCACCGAGATCAAGGCGCTGCGCGACGGCCGGGCCAATATCGCCGAGAGCTATGCGGCGGTGGAGGGGCGCGAGATCATGCTCGTGAACGCCGACATCCCGCCCTACAAACAGGCCAATCGCTTCAACCACGAACCGCGCCGGCACCGGAAACTGCTGCTGCACCGCAAGCAGATCGACAAGCTGATCGGCGCCGTCCAGCGCGACGGCCAGACCATCATTCCGGTCAAGCTGTACCTGAACGAGGCGGGCAAGGCGAAGATCGAGATCGCCCTGGCCAAGGGCAAGAAGCTGCACGACAAGCGCGAGGCGACGGCGCAACGCGACTGGCAGAGGGACAAGGCCCGGCTGCTCAAGGACCGGGGTTGAGCGCCGCCTCGATCAGCTGACCGGCTGGGCGTCCAGCACACCCGGCGCCGGCGCCGTCATATAGGCGTCCACCCCCCCGGGGCCGACCGAGGGCTGGCTCCATTGCTGGATCACCATCCCCATGGCGGCGATCAGGCCCGCCATCAGCAGCGCCCACAGCGCCGTCTTTCGTTCCTGGGGCGAGAAGACCCCGTTCGACCTACGCATCACAGCCTCCAAAGCTGATCAATCAACGCAAGGTACGCGGCACTGTTCCTGGAGGATGACGCTACACCCGGCGCCCGCTGATTCGCGTGGCAGGAGAGCCACACTCGCCGGGCACGCGAGTGAAAACCGGTCAGGATTCGATGATTTCGCGGGCGCGCCGGAAGATCGCCTCGAACATGGCGGGGGTCAGCCGGCCGGTGTTCGTGTTGAGGCGCGAGCAGTGATAGCTGTTGAGGATCACATAGCCGCCCAGCGCCGCCTCGACGCCGTGGCCGGGCGGGGCCGCGGAGCCCGGCAAGCCCAGCGCTTTCAGCACATTGCGCCGCGAGACGTCGCCGAGGGTGACGATGACCCTGAGCCGGGGCAGGGCGGCGAGGCGGGCGGTCAGGAAGGGGCGGCAGGTCGCCTCCTCTATGGGCAGGGGCTTGTTGCCGGGCGGGGCGCAGCGGACAGCGTTGGTGATCATGCAGTCGACGAGCCGCAGGGTGTCGTCGGGCCGGGCCTCGTATTGGCCGGTGGCGAAGCCGGTCCTGAGCAGGGTCTCGTAGAGAATCCAGCCCGCGCCGTCGCCGGTGAAGGGCCGGCCGGTGCGATTGGCGCCGGTGCGGCCGGGGGCCAGGCCCGCGACCAGCAGCCGGGCGTCCGGGTCGCCGAAGGAGGGGGCGGGGCCGTTGAACCAGCCGGGGTTCTGGCGCGCGTTCTCGCGGCGGTACTCGACCAGTCTGGGGCAGAGAGGACAGTCGCGGGGCGGTTCGGAGAGGGCGGTCGACAAGCGGGCGAATCCTTCGGCGACGGGCGGGCGCGCCTGCCTTCATTGGTGTAAGAAGAGGGGATGGAAAAGCCCGGCCCGCAGCACAAGGCGCCGCCGCCCGTTCCGCTCGACGGCGGGGCCGGGCTGGACGACGCCGTCGTGGTGGCCCTGGGCTGCAACGACCCGGGGGCGTGGAGCGACTGCCGCGAGGCGCTGGAGGCGGCCTTGGCGCGGTTCCGCGCCGAAGGGATCGATGTGGTGGCGCGATCTTCGTGGTGGCGGTCGGCGGCCTGGCCCGACCCGAACGATCCGCCGTTCCTGAACGGGGTGGTGATCGTCCACACGGCGCATGGCCCGCACGCGCTGATGGCGGCGCTCGGGCGGATCGAGGAGGTCTTTGGACGCCAGCGCGGCGCGGCCAATGCGCCGCGGACCCTGGACCTGGATCTGATCGCCTATGGTCGCACGACCGGCGACCTCGACGGCCTGATCCTGCCTCACCCGCGCGCAGCCGGGCGGTTGTTCGTGATGGGGCCGCTGGCGGAGATCGCGCCGGGGTGGGTGCATCCCGACGGGGAGACGGCCGAGGCGCTGGCCGACCGCGCTCCGATCGGAAAAGACGCGACGCCGCTGCGTTGAAGCCTCATTCCCGCCCATGCGGCGTTGCACAATTCAGTCCAACACTCTATTTTGTGCGGTTCTCCCCCGCGCCCGAGGAATTTCATGGCCCGCGTCACTGTCGAAGACTGCATCGAAAAGGTGCCGAACCGTTTCGGTCTGGTTCTGCTGGCGGGCAATCGCGCCCGCGCCATCGCCAACGGAGCGCCGCTGACCATCGATCGGGACAACGACAAGAACCCCGTCGTGGCCCTGCGCGAACTGGCCGACTCGACGGTCGTGCCGGACGAGCTGCGCGAGACCGTCATCGTTGCGCTGCA
The DNA here is from genome assembly GCF_051860745.1 of Brevundimonas sp. Lineage (GTDB taxonomy): Bacteria > Pseudomonadota > Alphaproteobacteria > Caulobacterales > Caulobacteraceae > Brevundimonas. The sequence goes on along the minus strand of NZ_JBHYDN010000010.1, from coordinate 30,861 downwards.
ACGCGTTGACGAGCGCACCGAAGCCGAGGACGAGGCCGAAATCGTGGGCCTGCTGGCTGAACCCCAGCACATGAACATGGCCGAGGCCGAGCTGATTCGCGCGCTGCAAAGCGACCGCGACGGCGGGCAGGAGGAACGCTACTGACGGCGGATCCCGCCAACGGTATCACCATCCTGCCGGCGCGGCAGCCCGCGCCGTCGCCCGAACCCGCCAATCTGAACGATCCCGGCGGTCCGCGTCCTCATGTGGACCCGGAACCCCATCCCCGCTCAAGGGTGCTGCGCCAGTTCGAACTGGTCGAGGCCGTGCGCGCCTATGATCCCACGGCGGATGAGGCGCTGCTGAACCGGGCCTATGTCTATGCGATGAAGATGCACGGCTCGCAGTTGCGGGCTTCGGGCGATCCGTATTTCGCCCATCCGATCCAGGTCGCGGGCATACTGACCGACTACCGGCTCGACACAGCCACTATCGTCACCGCCCTGCTGCATGACGTGGTCGAGGACACCTCGGCGACACGCGACGACATCGCCGAGCGGTTCGGCGAGGAGGTGGCCTCGCTGGTCGAGGGGGTGACCAAGCTGTCGCGGCTGGAGCTTCAGGCCGAGCACACGCGCCAGGCCGAGAACCTGCGCAAATTCATTCTCGCCATCTCCAAGGACGTCCGCGTCCTGCTGGTGAAGCTGGCTGACCGTCTGCACAACATGCGGACGCTCAAACACGTCAAGCCGGAGAAGCGCGAGCGCATCTCCCGCGAGACGCTGGAGGTCTATGCGCCGTTGGGCCGGTCGATCGGCATCCATTCGATCGCCTCCGAACTGGAAGAACTGGCGTTCGAGCATCTGAACCCTACGGCCCGGACCGCCATCGAGCGGCGGCTGGAGGCGTTGAAGCTGGAGCATGGCCGCGCCATCAATGGCGTCTCCCGCGAGGTAGAGCGCGTGCTGCAGGAGGCCGGGGTCCGGGCCCAGGTGTTCGGCCGGCAGAAGACGCCCTATTCGATCTGGCGCAAGCTGCAGCGCAAGTCCGTCGGCTTTTCGTCGCTGTCGGACATCTACGGCTTCAGGGTCATCGTCGAGGCTGAGGACGACTGCTACCGCGCCCTCGGCGTGATTCACCGCGCCTGGCCGATGGTGCCGGAGCGGTTCAAGGACTTCATCTCCACGCCCAAGTCGAACAATTACCGCTCCCTGCACACGACCGTGGTCGGACCGTCCGGCCTGCGCATCGAGATGCAGATCCGCACCGAGCCGATGGACCGGGTGGCCGAGGACGGGGTGGCGGCGCACTGGGCCTACAAGAACAAGTCCTACGGCTTCGACCGCGAGGCCATGGAGGCGGACGGCGGGCGGGACCCGCTGCAGAACCTGCGCCACCTCGTGCAGGTGATCGAACACGGCGAGGGCGGCGAGGACTGGGTCGAACACGCCAAGCTGGAGATGTACCTCGAGCAGGTGTTCGTCTTCACGCCCAAGGGGTCGCTGATCACCCTGCCGCGCGGCGGTATGGCGCTGGATTTCGCTTATGCGGTCCACACCGAGGTCGGCGACACGGCGGTGGGGGTCAAGATCAACGGCGAACTGAAGCCGATGCGGACCCAGCTGCAGAACGGCGACGTGGTCGAGATCGTGCGCGGCGCCAAGCGCGAGATTCCGGTCGACTGGCGCTCACTGACCATCACCGGTCGGGCGCGGTCGGCGATCCGGCGGCACATCCGTACGTCGGAGCGGGGCGAGTTCCAGAAACTGGGCCGGGCGACGCTGGAACAGACCCTGTCGCGCGCCGGCAAGACCCTGGCGGAGGTGTCGCTGAAGGCCATGCTCGAGACCTTCGTCTTCGCCGCCGAGGAAGACCTGTACGAGGCCATCGGGCGCGGCCGGGTGTCGGCGGCCAAGGTCGGCGAAACCCTGTTCCCGGCGCTGAAGGGGCGGCTGAAGGCCAGCCCGGACCGCAAGCGGATCGGTGACGAACAGGCGCGGCTGTTCGTGCGCGGCGGCGGGCTGACGCCGGGTATCAGCGTCCATTTCGGCCATTGCTGCTCGCCCGTCCCCGGCGACCGCATCGTCGGCATCCTGGAGCCCGAGGCCGGACTGACCGTCCATACGATCGACTGCCAGCAGTTGGCGGACTACGCCGATGACGACTCGGTCTGGCAGGATCTGCAATGGACGCCCCAGGCCGAGCAGGGCGCGGTCGCCGCCGCCCGCATCCGCGCCACCATCAAGAACGCGCCAGGGGTGCTCGGGCAGGTCGCGACCATCATCGGCGAGGCAGGCGGCAACATCCTGAATCTGGTGATGAGCCACCGGCAGCAGGACTTCTTCGACGTCGACATCGACATGGAGGTCGAGGACGCCAAACACGCCACCGCCATCATGGCCGCCCTGCGCACCAATCCGTCGGTGGATACGGTCGAGCGAGCGCGGGGCTAGGGCCTTGCGGCGACGGTTGCGCCCGCTATGACAAGCGGCATGACCTCAGACGACGTTCTCGACGAATTCCGCGGCGCCGGCGCCCTGCGCGAAGGCCATTTCGTGCTGTCCTCGGGGCTGCACAGCCCGGTGTTCCTGCAGAAGAACCTGGTGTTCATGGACGCGGCGCGGTGCGCCCGGCTGTGCAAGGCGCTGGCCGAGAAGATCACGGCGGCGGTCGGACCGGTCGATGTGGCGATCTCGCCGGCCGTCGGCGGCATCATCCCCGGCTATGAGACCGCGCGCTGGCTGGGCGTGCCGTCGATGTATGTCGAGCGTGAAGGCGGCGAATTCAAACTGCGGCGCGGCTTTCATGTCGAGCCCGGACAGAAGGTCGTCATGGTCGAGGACATCGTCACCACCGGCCTGAGCTCGCGCGAATGCATCGCGGCCATCAAGGCGGCTGGCGGCGAGGTGGTCGCCGCGGCCTGTATCGTCGACCGCTCGGGCGGACGGGCCGATGTCGGGGCGCCGCTGGTGGCGCTGGCGACGCTGGACGTCCCGGCATACCCGGCCGACGCCCTGCCGCCCGAACTGGCGGCCCTGCCGGTCGAGGATCCCGGCAGCCGGCGACTGGCCAGGGCCTGAGCGATGGCTGAGCGGCTTCGCCCCCCCGGTCGCTTGAGATTGGGCGTCAACATCGACCACGTGGCGACCGTGCGAAACGCGCGGGGCGGGCAGTATCCCGATCCGGTCCGTGCGGCGGAGGAGGCCTTGGCCGCAGGCGCCGACGGCATCACCGCCCACTTGCGTGAGGACCGACGCCATATCTCGGACGCTGACATCGACAGCTTGTCCGACCTGCTGCGCGACCAGTCGCGGCCGTTGAACCTGGAGATGGCCGTGACGCAGGAGATGCTGGCCATCGCCCTGCATCATCGCCCCCACGCCGTCTGCCTCGTGCCCGAGAAGCGCGAGGAACGGACCACCGAGGGCGGGCTCGACGTCGTCGGCGGCCATAACTGGATCACCCCCTTCGTCGGCAGGCTGAACGAGGCCGGGTCGCGCGTGTCCCTGTTCATCGGGGCCGACCCGGGCCAGATCGACGCCGCCCACCGCACCGGTGCGGCGGTGGTCGAGTTGCACACTGGCGCCTATTGCGACGCCGTGCGCGAAGGCCGGGACCAAGAGGCCGAAACCGAGCTCGCCGCCCTGCGGGCCGGGGCCGCCCGCGCCGCCGCCCTCGGCCTGGAGGTCCACGCGGGTCACGGCATCGACTATGAAACCGTGCAGCCGATCGCCGCCATTCCCCAGGTCGCGGAACTGAACATCGGACACTTCCTGATCGGAGAGGCTATTTTCGTCGGCCTGGGTCCGGCCATCGCCCGCATGCGCGCCCTGATGGACGACGCCCGAGCTCCGGACGCCACGGCGTGATCATCGGCGTCGGCGCGGACCTGTGCGACATTCGCCGGATCCAGACCTCGCTGGACCGGTTCGGGGACCGGTTCACACAGCGCTGTTTCACCGACATCGAGCGCGCCCGGTCGGACCGCAAGCCAGACCCGGCCTGGAGTTACGCCAAGCGGTTCGCAGCCAAGGAAGCCTGCGCCAAGGCGCTGGGCACGGGCATGCGGAGGGATGTGTACTGGCGCGACATGGGGGTGGTGAACATGCGTTCCGGCCAGCCCACCCTGGCCCTGACCGGACATGCCGCAGAGCACCTGGCGAGGCTGACACCGGCCGGTCACGAAGCCCGGATACACCTGACGCTCAGCGACGAACACCCGTATGCGCTCGCCTTCGTGGTGATCGAAGCCTTGCCGACAGCTTAATCACGTTATACCGATTTCGCCGCAAAGACCGCGAACAGCGGCTGGGGGACAGAGTCACAATGAGCGACGAGCACAAGCCGCACGACGATCACGGCGCAGGTCACGGCCACGGCGCGGGTCACGGGCCCGACGCCGGGCACGGTCACGACGGCCCCGACGCCCTTCCGGCCGCCCAGGCCCCCGGCCACGACGACCATGGTCATGCCCCCGACCCTGCCGATCATAGCCATGACGATCACAGTCATGTCGCGCCGGCCGCCACTCACGGCCATGAGGATCACGGAGACACGCCGGCCCATGCCGATCATGGGCATGATGATCATGCCGCCCCGGCTACGCACGGCCATGACGATCATGGTCACGCCGCACACGACGACCACCCGCCGGCCCCGGCGCACGGCGACCACGGTCACGACGATCATGGACACGCCGCCGCTGCGCATGACGATCACGCTCATGAGGCCCCGGTGCACGAGGCGCATGGCCATGACGATCATGACCATGCCGAGCCGGCCGCTCACGACCATGACGACCACGCCGCCCACGACGCCGCCCCGGCGGTAGCCGCCGTCGCCGCGGCAGGCGCCGCCGCCTCCGCCTCGTCCAAACCGCCGGTCTGGAGCGATTCCGGCGACGCGCCCTTCGAGGACGTCGACGCGACCCCGGTCTATGCCCGCGGTTCAGGCGGCAAGAAGCGCAAGTCGAAAGACGGTTCAAGCAGTGAGGGCATGGAGATCTTCAAGACGATCTTTTTCGCTCTGCTGATCGCCCTGGTGCTGCGCGTGGTGCTGTTCCAGCCCTTCACCATTCCATCCGCCTCGATGGAGCCGAACCTCTATGAGGGCGACTACATCGTCGTGTCGAAGTGGACCTACGGCTATTCGAAACACTCGATCCCGTTCAGCCCGCCGATCTTCAATGGCCGCACCATGCTGCCGATGGTCAGCCAGGAGCCCCGGCGCGGCGACATCGTCGTGTTCAAGCTGCCGCGCGACAATGAGACGGACTATATCAAACGCCTGATCGGCCTGCCCGGCGACCGCATCCAGATGATCGACAATGTGCTGTTCATCAACGGCACGGCGGTCCGCGATGTCGAGATGAGCCGCCAGGATGTGCAGAACCTGTACGGAACCCAGGCGGTCATCCAGCTGCGCGAGACCCTGCCGGAAGGCCGTGAGATCAACATCCAGGACTGGGGCCCGGGCAATATCTCCGACAACACCCCGGTGTTCGAGGTGCCCGCGGGTCACTACTTCATGATCGGCGACAATCGGGATAACTCGCAGGACAGCCGTTATGACGAGTCCGCCGGCGTCGGCTATGTCCCGGCCGAGAACCTGATCGGCAAGGCCGAGATCATCCTGTTCTCGTGGTCGCCCGGCGCCTCGCTGTGGAACCCGGTCAGCTGGTTCTCGAAGATCCGTCCGAGCCGGTTCTTCACCGTCCTCGACTGATGGCTGACAGACGGGCCGAGGCTGTTCAGGTGCTGCGGCGCCGCCTCGGCCACGACTTCAGGGATCCGGCGCTGCTGGATCTGGCGCTGACGCACGCCAGCGTGGGGGAGGGTGCCGAGCGCGACGCACGGGGCCGTCCCTTCGCCGACAACCAGCGGCTGGAGTTCCTCGGCGACCGGGTGCTGGGCCTGCTGGTCGCCGACCGGCTGGTGCGCGACTTCCCCGGCTCCAACGAGGGTGAGATGTCCTCGCGCCTTCATGTGCTCGTCGACAAGGCCGCCTGCGCCCGCGTGGCCGAGTCTCTGGGAGTCGGCGACGCCATGCGGCTGTCCCCGGGCGAGACCAAACAGGGCGGCCGCCGCCGCGAAGGCGTGCTGGGCGACGCCATGGAAGCCTTGCTGGCGGCGGTCTGGCTGGACGGCGGCTTCGACGCGGTCCGGGCGGTGTTCGACCAGGCGTGGAAGGACGAGCTGTCCGCCCCACCGCAAAAATCACTGACCAATCCGAAATCAGCGCTGCAGGAATGGGCGCTGGGGCTCGGAAAGCCCCTGCCGGCCTACCGGATCGTGGAACGGAAGGGGTCGGACCACGCTCCCACTTTCACGGTGGAGGCCAGCGTAGCCGGATATCCGCCCTTGACCGCGCACGGCCGTTCGCGTCAGGACGCGGAGAAGGCGGCCGCGATCGGTCTGCTGCAGCGTGAAGGCGTGATTTGACCGATACAGAAACCCAGCGGGCCGGCTTCGCCGCCATCATCGGCGCGCCCAATGCGGGCAAGTCCACGCTGGTCAACCGGCTGACCGGAACCAAGGTCTCTATCGTCACGCAGAAGGTCCAGACCACGCGCTTTCCCGTGCGCGGCATCGCCATAGAGGGCGACGCCCAGATCGTGCTGGTCGATACGCCGGGAATCTTCACGCCGCGGCGCCGGCTGGACCGGGCCATGGTCGCCTCGGCCTGGGGCGGGGCATCGGATGCGGATGTCGTCGTCCACCTGATCGACGCCGCCTCGCACATCGCCGCCGAGGGCAAGGAAGGCCAGGCCGCCGACCGACGCTCGGCTGAGGACACCGAGACCATCATCGCCAATCTGAAGGCGACCAACACACAGGTCATTCTGGCGCTTAACAAGATCGACGGCATGCGCCGTGACACCCTGCTGGCCCTGTCCCACAAGCTGTTCGAAACCGGCGTCTATTCCGAGGTCTATATGATCTCGGCTCTCAGCGGCGACGGGGTCGACGACCTCAAGCAGCGGCTCGCCCGTTCGATGCCCGCGGGGCACTGGCTCTATCCCGAGGACCAGTCCGCCGACGTGCCGATGCGGGTTCTGGCCGCCGAGATCACCCGCGAGAAGGTCTATCTGCGCGTCCACGAGGAGCTGCCCTATTCAGCGGCGGTCGAGACCACGGCCTTCGAGGACAAGGCTGACGGCTCGGCCCGGATCGAACAGATCATCTATGTCGAACGCGAAAGCCAGCGGCCCATCGTGCTGGGCAAGGGCGGCCAGACCCTGAAATGGATCGGCCAGAAGTCGCGTGAAGAGCTGACCGAACTGCTGGATCGCCCCGTGCACCTGTTCATCACGGTCAAGGTCGACCCGAAATGGCAGGATTCCAGAGCCCTCTACGCCCAGTTCGGGCTGGATTTCGACGTCTAGACCCTTGTTCCACGTTCCCAGACAATCCGGCGGCCATCCCCGGCTGGCGATGGTCGCCATCGCCGTGCTGTTCGTGCTGGTCGTCGGGCTGGTCGCCTGGGTCACTGTTCGGCCTGCGCCGACAGCGCCGGAACCGGAGCCACCGCCGCCACGCCCGCCCCTCGTCGTCGTCGAGGCCTTGCCGCAGCTGACGGAGCAGCTGAACCGCTGGAGCGCCTCGGGCCAGTTCACCGGCGGCGTGCTGGTGGCGCGGGGCGACGAAGTGCTGTTCCGGCAGGTTCATGGGTTCGCAAACCGGAAAATGGGGACGCCGCTGGAACTGAATTCCCGCTTCCGACTCGCCTCGGTCAGCAAACAGTTCACCGCCGCCGCCATTCTGAGGCTGCAGGATGAGGACGTGCTGTCGATCGACGATCCGCTGTGCAAATGGATCCAGCCGTGTCCGCCGGCGTGGGCGCCGATCCGGCTGCATCACCTGCTCGGGCACAGCTCGGGCATTCCGGATCTGATGGCGCGGCCCGCCTGGGGTATTCGGCGCGTGACGCCAGCCTCGATGGAAGAATTGACTGCGGAATCCACACAGTATGGCCTCCAGTTCCCGCCGGGAACGAAGGTCCGCTATAACAACGCCGCCTACAACCTGCTGGGCGCCGTTGTCGAGAAGGCCAGCGGAAAGCCGCTGCACCACTATCTGCACACCGCCTTCTTCGAGCCGCTCGGCATGGCCGACACCGGGTATGACGACGGCGCCTCGGATGTGGTCATGGGCTATGCCAACCTGGCCGGCGGCCTGACCGAACAGCCCAACGCCAATGTCAGCATCATCGTCGGGGCGGGGGCCCTCTATTCGACTCTCGACGACCTGCTGGTTTGGCAGCGCGCCCTGCATGGCGGCCATCTGTTGAGCACGCGCAGCCATGCAATGATGCTCGCCGATCACGCCCCGGCGGACACCCCGGACGAACGCGGGCGGCCGCGCCGCAGCTGGGGCTTCGGCGTCTTCGACAACAGCATCGGGCAGCGCGTCTCGCCGTCCTTCCTTGATCGCCAGGTCTTCCATACCGGCAGCTGGTCGGGATTCCGCAACCTGATGAGCTATCAGCCGGACGGGGATGTCACCGTGATCGTCCTGTCCAACAATTTCCACCAGCGCGACGCCGTCTTCCTGCTGTCCCAGCAGGGCATGGCCGAGGCGCTGGGGCGGCCGTTCCCGACGGCGATGGCGCGCTGAACCGACCGATACATCCACGACAAGTGTTATCGGCGATAACCACGACAATTTCCGCGATATGCGCGACATCATCGACAAGTCGGAGAGGGCGCGCGCCGCCATGGGACATCTGACTCACCCGCTGACTCTCAGTCCTCGCGGGCCCACCGCTCCCGCCGCGCCAGTTCAGCCTCGCTGGGCTTGATCTCGCCGAATGAACCCGTCGGCGGCGGCAGATCGGTCCGCTCCCAGGTATTGGCCACGACACCGGACGTGGAATGCCGTGTCTTTGTCAGCGTCCAGGCGCGGGGGTTCGCGGCGCCGTCGAACAGCCGTTTGCCCCCGCCGAGGATGACCGGGAAGGTCAGCAGGGTCAGCTGGTCGATCAGGTCGTGGGCCAGCAGGGTATGGACGACCTCGCTCGATCCCTGGATCAGCAGGTCGCGGCCCTCCGTCGCTTTCAGCGCGCGCACCGCTTCGGCCAGGTCGCCTTCCAGCCGATGGCTGTGAGCCCAGGTCAGGGGTGTTTCCGGCCCGGCCGCGACGTATTTGTTGATGGCGTTGAACGTCCCGGCGATCTCTCCCTCCATCTGCGGCCACCAGGCGGCGAAGATCTCATACGTCCTGCGGCCCAGCAGCAGGTCGTAGTCCTCGCCCATGGCCTCGCCCATCAGCCCGCCGGAGGCCTCGTCGAAATGGGGCCACACCCATCCTCCGAACCCGAAGCCGCCGGTCGCGTCCTCGTCCGGTCCGCCCGGCGCCTGCATGACGCCGTCGAGACTGACGAAGCTCGCGGTTCTGATCTTGCGCATGGTCCTTACTCCTGACGTCCCACGGACGTCCGGGCCGGATGGCCCGCGCCGCCTGTCGCCAGAAAGGCCTCGAGCCGTTCGAAGGTGCTGGTCCAGCCGTGTTTGTGCCCGGTCAGGCTCTGTTCGGACTTCAGTCCCTCATGGGTGAAGTCCATCAGGGTGCCGCCGTCCGGCGCGTCGCCGAGCTGAAGGGTTACAAGCGTATCCACGGGTGGCCCGTCCTCATGGGACTCATCCCATTTGAAGGTGAAGACCAGCCGTTCGTTCGGCACGATCTCGCGATAGACGCCGCCCTGCCACAGGTCCTGACCGGTGTCCGGCGAGCGCAGACAGGCCCGCCATTCTCCGCCGACGCGCAGGTCCTGGGTGGCGCTGACCGCCGGCCATTCGACCGGACCCAGCCACAGCACCATGACCTCGGGGTTGGTCCACGCCCGCCACACCAGCGGCCGCGGCGCATCGAAATGACGCTGCATCTGCAGGGTGGGACGGGTCGCGATACTGTCGACGAAGGTCATCGGGCGGGCTCTTCAGCGGGTCCGGTCGGGCCGGGGAGGGTCAGTGGGTCTTGAGCAGTTCGGCCAGCTGGTCGGCGCACGTTCCCCAGCCCTCATGGAAGCCCATGGCCTCGTGCTGTTTCATCGTCTCGGCGTTCCAGTGACGCGCCGTGGCGACATATTCGGTCCTGCCGTCGGCCATCGGGGTAAGCTCCACGGTGGCGACCATGAACGGTTGGCCGGCCGGCGCCCAGTCAGGCGTGAAGGCGTCGGTCGTGATCCAGCGGCGGTCCGGAATGGCTTCGAGGAAGATGCCGCTGTTCGGAAAGCGTTCGCCGTCGGGTCCATGCATGATGAAGTTGAACACCCCGCCGGGGCGCGGGTCGACCTGCACGTCCGAGATCGTCCAGGGCCGCGGCGCGAACCACTGCTGCAGCAGTTCCGGGGTCATCCAGGCCTTCCAGATTCGCTCCGGCGTGGCGTCGAGAACGCGGCGCAGGACGAGGGCGTGCTGATGGGCGACGCCGTCGGTGTTGCAGGGATTGGTTTCAGTGTCCTGGGCCACGAGGGTCTCCCTTCTGGATTTTCTTCAAATAGGCGTCGAGGCGGTCGAAGCTGGCGTCCCAGTAGCGACGGTAGTGCTCCAGCCAGTCGGCGATGCCCTTCATGCCCATCGGTTCGAGACGGGCGGGCCGCCATTGGGCCTCGCGGCCGCGGCTGATTAGACCGGCCTTCTCGAGCACCTTCAGGTGTTTCGACACCGCCGGCAGGCTCATGTCGAACGGGGCGGCCAGATCGTTGACGCTGGCCTCGCCCTCGCACAGCCGCGCCAGGATGGCCCGACGGGTCGGGTCGGCCAGGGCGGCGAATTTGGCGGAGAGGGGATCGGTCTGCATGGGGTGAGCTTCGTGTGTAACTGGGAGGTTAAATGCAGGGACTGCTCCTGGCTGTCAACCGTTCGGTTAAATGAAGGCCGGACGGGTAAGCAGGGACGACCGTTCCGGAGCCCGCCATGCTGTCTCTCGTCGCCGCCGCCGTAATCATGACCACGCCCGCAGCCGCTAGCGATCCGCCCGAAGCGGCGGCCGCCGCGGCGCTTGAGGCCATGCACGCCGCCGCCGCCCGCTCCGACGGCGCCGCCTGGGCTGATCGCCTCGCGCCCGGCCTCGTCTGGGTCGGCAATGAGACGTCCGAACGCTGGGACCGCGAGGCCTTCCTCGGTTTCGCCGCCCCGGTGTTCGCCCGCGGCGAGGGCTGGGTCTATTCGGCCCGCGATTCGGGCGGTCAGCGCCATGTGACCCTGGCCCCGGACCCCTGCGCCTGCGTGGCCTGGTTCGACGAGGTGCTGGACAGCGTGACCTACGGCACGGCCCGCGGCGAGGGCATGCTGGTCCGCGACGGCGAGACCTGGCGCGTGCTGCGCTACGCTCTCAGCTATCCGATCCCCAATGACCTCGCGAACGGCATGACGACCGAGATCAAGGCCTTCGAAGCAGCCACGCCGATCGTGGACGCACCGGGCGAGGCCGCGGACACGCCGGAGGAGGAGGCCGCCGCCGGGGTGCTGGACGCCCTGCACGAGGCGGCGTCCAGGGCGGACAGCGCGGTGTATTTCGACCTGTTCACGCCCGACGCCACCTATATCGGCACGGATGTCACCGAGCACTGGAGCATCGCGGAGTTCCGGGCCTATGCCGAGCCGTATTTCGCCCGCGGACGCGGCTGGACCTACACGCCGCGGTCCCGCTCCCTGACCCTGGCTCCGCTCGACTGCCGCTGCGTGGTCTGGTTCGACGAAGCGCTGGACAGCCAGTCGTACGGCACCAGCCGGGGCACAGGGGTGCTGGTGCGCGGGGCTGACGGCCGGTGGCGGATCGCGCTGTACGCCCTGACCTTCCCCATTCCCAACGCCCTGGCGCGGGACATGATGGCGCGGATCCGGGCAGCGGCTGAATAGTCGGAAAACGGAACGTATGGCCAACTCCGGCCCGGACCTCTAACACCCACCGATGGATTTCACCGACGACGCCTTCGTCCTGTCCGCCCGCGCCCACGGCGACACCGGCGTGGTGGTCGAACTGCTGACCGAGACCCACGGGCGGCGCCCGGCCTATGTCGCCGGCGGGGCGTCGCGGCGGATGAAGCCTTTCCTGCAGGCCGGCGCGCGCGTGACGGCCGAGTACAAGGCGCGGACCTCGGACCACCTCGGCTCGGCCCGGCTTGAGCCGGTGGGGGAGGGGCCCAGCGCCCTGTTCGACGATCCCCTGGCCCTGACCGGCCTGGCCGCCGCCGCTGCGGTGGCGCAAGGTGCGATCCCGGAACGCGAGCCGCATCCCGGCGCCTTCCTGGCCTTCGAGGCGCTGATGTCGGCCTTCGCCCTGCCGGACGTCTGGCCCGCCATCTTCGTGCGCTTCGAGGCCGGGCTGCTGGAGGATCTCGGCTTCGGCCTCGACCTGAGCCGCTGCGCCGTCACCGGGACCATGGACGACCTGATCTGGGTCAGCCCCCGCACCGGCCGCGCCGTCAGCCGCGAGGCGGGGGAGCCCTATGCTGACAAGCTGCTGAAACTGCCGCCGTTCATGCTGGGGGCGCAGGCGGGGCTCGGCGACGGCGACGTGGGGGCTGGCCTCGACCTGACCGCCCATTTCCTCGAGCAGTTTGTCTTCCACCCCCAGAACAAGCCGATCCCACCGGCGCGAGTGTGGATGATCGACAAGCTGCGCGAGGCGGGACGGCTTTAGCGGGTTGCCCAGCAAGTCCAGGGCGCCCCATAAATCGTAGCGGTGGGGCCTCATGATCTATTTTCTAATTCTTCCGCTCTGGATTCTCGGCCTCCTGGGGTGCGGGCTTCTGGCCCTCTTCAAGCCGGTGCGGGTGCTCGCGGCATATCTGGCGCTGATGGGCACGGCGGGGGTCTGGCTATCGTTGGCGCTTTCGACCCTGGCACTTGTCGTGCCGGCCTGGATTAATCTGCCTTCAGACTCCAACGTCGGCGGGTTTCTGCTGATCGGGGGCTATCTGGCGGGGATGGCGGGCGGCGGTATTCTGGGCGCTGTGCTGGGCGCGCTACTGGCGCAGAAACTGACCGGCAAGCGGCCGATCATTTCGCGACCGGTCTGAGGCGCAGGGGCTAGACTGGCGGATCACAATCCGCGATTCGAAGGCCCATGACCGTTCACACCCCGCCGCCGGAAGGCGGACGCATCGTAGACGAGCCGATGAGCGAGGCGCTGTCGCGCCGCTATCTGGCCTATGCGCTGTCGACCATCACCAACCGGGCCCTGCCGGACGTGCGGGACGGCTTCAAGCCGGTGCACCGGCGCATCATGTACGCCATGCACCAGATGCGGCTGAACCCGCAGGCGGCGGCGCGCAAATGCGCCAAGGTCGTCGGCGAGGTCATGGGCGGCTACCACCCGCATGGCGACGCCTCCATCTATGACGCCCTGGTGCGCCTGGCGCAGGACTTCTCGCAGCGCTATCCGCTGGTCGACGGTCAGGGCAATTTCGGCAATATCGACGGCGATAACGCCGCGGCCATGCGCTACACCGAGTGCAAGCTGACCGCCGCCGCCGTCCTGCTGATGGAGGGCATCGATCAGGACTCGGTGGACTTCAAGGCCACCTATGACGATCAGGACGAGGAGCCGGTCGTCCTGCCCGCCGGCTTCCCCAACCTTCTGGCCAACGGCTCGTCGGGCATCGCTGTCGGCATGGCCACTTCGATCCCGCCGCACAATGTCGGCGAACTGATCGACGCCTGCCACCTGCTGCTGGAGCGCCCCGAGGCGACCACGGAGGAACTGGCGACCATCGTCCCGGGACCCGACTTCCCCACCGGCGGCGTCGCCGTCGAGGGCCACGCCTCCATCCTCGATGCCTATGAGACCGGCCGGGGCGGGGTGCGCCTGCGCGCCCGCTGGGAGACCGAAGACCTCGGCCGCGGCGTCTGGCGCATCATCGTCACCGAGATGCCCTATCAGGTGGGCAAGTCGAAGCTGATCGCCGACCTCGCCGACCTGATCGAGCACAAGAAGGCCCCCCTGCTGGGCGACGTCCGCGACGAGTCGGCCGAAGACATCCGGCTGGTCATCGAGCCGAAGAGCCGTACGGTCGAACCCGAAGTCTTGATGGAAAGCCTGTTCAAGCTCTCTGACCTCGAGATCCGTTTTCCGATCAACATGAACGTGCTGGACGCCGCCGGCACGCCCCGCGTCATGGGGCTGAAGGCCTGTCTGCGGGCCTTCCTCGATCACCGGCGCGAGGTGCTGGTGCGGCGAGCCGGCTGGCGGATCGACCGGGTCGAGAAGCGGCTGCACCTGCTGGAAGGCCTGCGGATCGTCTTCCTCAACATCGACGAGGTCATCCGCATCGTCCGTGAGGAGGAGCAGCCCAAGGCGGTCCTGATCGCCCGCTTCGGCCTTTCGGAACTCCAGGCCGACTTCATCCTCGACACTCGCCTGCGTCAGCTGGCGCGGATTGAGGAAATGACGATCGAGAAGGAATACAAGGCGCTGGCGGACGAACTTGCGGCGCTGCAATCGCTGTCGTCGTCGCCCGCCAAACAGTGGAAACAGGTCGGCAAGGACCTGGAGGCCGTGCGCAAGGCGCTGGTCTCGCCACGTCGGACCACCATCGCCGAGGCGGTGAATGCGTCAGCCTACGTGTCGGTCGAGGCCTTCATCCCGCGCGAGGCCATCACCGTCATCCTGTCCGAACGCGGCTGGATCCGCGCCGCCCGGGGCAAGGTCGAGGACCCGTCCGAGCTGAAGTTCAAGGAGGGCGACAGTCTCGCCTTCCTTGTCCCCGGCTATACGACCGACAAGATCCTGGTCGCGGCCTCCGACGGCCGCATCTTCACCGTCGGCGCCGACAAGCTGGCCTCGGGCCGCGGCCACGGCGAGCCGTTGCGGCTGATGATCGACCTCGATGAGAAGGCCGACATCATCAACCTGCTGACGCACCAGCCGGGCGGAAAATTGCTGGTCGCGTCAAAGGCCGGCTATGGCTTCATCGCGCCCGAGGACGAGCTGCTGGCCCAGAAGCGCGGCGGCAAACAGGTGCTGAACGGCGAGATGCTGGCCGCCATCCGGGTGCACGGCGACCACGTCGCGGCCATCGGCGACAACATCAAGGCCCTTATCTTCCCGCTCGCCGACCTGCCCGAGATGGGTCGAGGCAAGGGGGTCAAGCTGCAGAACTACAAGCAGGGCGGCCTCGCTGATGTGGCGGTATTCGACGGCGCCCATGGTCCCGAATGGGTCGACGGCGGCGGTCGGCGGCGCAACTGGCCCGACTGGAAGGACTGGCTGGGCAAGCGGGCCGGAGCCGGGCGTCAGGGTCCGCGCGGGCTCAGGAAGTTCCGTTAGACTCGGCCATCCAGGCTTGCACCAGCCGCAGGCAGGCATCGTGGTCTGCGTTCAACCGGCCAATCGCCGCGTCGGCGGCGGCCTGATCGCCGCTCCGGGTGATTGAGCCCAGGGCGCGACCCGTGCTGGCAGCGAAGGCCTCGGCCAGCTGGGCCTCGGTCAAGCCAAGCGGCTGGGCGAAGAGAGTCGCCGCACTGATGAAACCTCGCCCGTTCCGATCGGAACTGGCCTGCGCCTCGGCATTGCCGTTGAATGCATGCAGCGATGACGTCGCGGCCATCACCCCGGCGCAGTTCATGGCCTGTTCGTAGCGCTCAGAGGTCGCCGGGGCCGGCGCGGAAGGCGGCGGTGTGTCCTGGGCGGAGGCGAGGAAGAAGGCGAAGGCCAGAAGCGGTGCGAACATGGAGTTCCCTTTGACAGGCGCCAACCTATCCGCCGCGGAGAGGCGCATCAATCAGTTCCGCAAGTTCGCCGAATCCGGGATTGCGCCGATTTCACTATCCGCGCCGCAGGACGCGCGCGATACTCGCCGCCTAGGCCGGAGAAACTGAAATGATCGTCACCCTGATCGTCATCGCCGTCATCGTCGCCCTGGTGTTGTTCCTCGTCGTCGGCGCCTACAACAAGCTGGTCGCCCTGGACCAGCGCGCGGACCAGTCGTTCGCCGACATCGACGTGCAGCTGAAGCAGCGCCAGGACCTGATCCCCAATCTCGTCGAGACCGTGAAGGGCTACGCCTCGCATGAACGCGGCACCCTGGACGCCGTCACCCTGGCCCGGGCGGCCGCAGCCGGCGCGACCTCGGTCAACGACAAGGTCCAGGCCGAGAACATGTTGACCGGCGCGCTTGGCCGTCTGTTCGCGGTCGCCGAGGCCTATCCGGACCTGAAGGCCAACACCAACTATCTGGAGCTGCAGCGCGAGCTGTCGGACATCGAGAACAAGCTGGCCGCCGCCCGCCGCTTCTTCAACAGCGCGGTCTCGGAGTTCAACGCCGTGCGCCGTCAGTTCCCGACCGTCCTGTTCGCCGGAATGGTTGGTTTCGGCGCCGACAAACCCTTCTTCGACGTGGGCGAGGGTGATCGCGCCGCCATGAACGCCGCCCCGCCCAAGGTCAGCTTCACGGCGTAGGGGATCGCTTTGATGGGCGCCGTCGGGCTCCAGACCCACATCTGGGCGAACAACACCCGCTCGATCCTGCTGCTGGTCGCCTTTCCCATCCTGATGGTCGGCATCCTGTACGGGGCGCAGCTGATCCTGATGGGGTTCGGTTTCCTGCCGGGGACCGGCCGGGGGCTCGGCGACGACATGGCGCTGGCGGCGAGCTGGCTGGGCTGGACCGTGCCGATGGCCGGGGTCGCGGCGGCCATCTGGTTCGCCATCGCCTATTTCGGCAGCCAGACCATGGTCGATCTGATGACCGGAGCTCGCAAGGTCGAGCGGCGGACGGAGCCCGACCTCTACAATCTGCTGGAAAACCTCGCGATCTCGCGCGGTCTGCGGACGCCGGCGCTGCGGATCATCGAGAGCGACAGCCTGAACGCCTTCGCCACCGGCCTGCATGAGGGCCAGTACAGCATCACCGTGACCCGCGGCCTGATGACGGCCCTGACCCGCGACGAGCTCGAAGCCGTGCTGGCCCATGAGCTGACCCACGTCATCAACAAGGACGTGCGCACCATGGTGATCGCCTCGATCTTCGCGGGCATCATCAGCGTCATCGCCGAACTGGTCTTCCGGAGCCTGATCTATTCCCGGGGCGGCGGTCGGCGGGACAACAAGAACGCCCTGCCGCTGATCCTGGTCGGCCTTGCCTTCGCCGCCATCGGCTTCGCCCTGGCGATCGTGATCCGGATGATGCTGTCGCGGACGCGGGAGTTTGTCGCCGACGCCGGGGCGGTCGAACTGACCAAGAACCCGGACGCCATGATCTCGGCCCTGCGCAAGGTCGAGGGCCGGTCCAGCCTGAAGGGGCCGGATGAGGTGCAGCAGCTGTTTCTCGACAACCAGCCCGACGGCGTTGGGCTGGAAGGGATGTTCGCCAGCCATCCGCCGATCCAAAAGCGGATCGACGCGCTCGTGAAATTTGGTGGCGGGATTGATCCGGGCGTGTGGTCCGTCGAGGAGACGGCGCCGGCCCAAGCCTACGCGACGTCGACGCCCGTCGCCGGCTGAGCCATCCGCTCCCAACCCAGTTTCGTCAGCTGCTCCATCGGCCGGAACTCGGCCTTGTAGTCCATCTTCTTCGAGCCCCGGACCCAGTAGCCGAGATAGACGAAGGGCAGGCCGACGACCTGCGCCTGGCGCACATGGTCGAGGATGGCGAAACGGCCGAGGCTGCGGGCCTCCAGGGCGGGATCGAAGAAGCTGTAGACCATGGACAGGCCGTCCCCGAGCAGGTCGGTCAGGCAGACGCCGACCAGATCGCCGGGGCCGCCGTCCGACGAGGGGAGACGGTATTCGATCAGATGGGTGCGGACAGCCGTGTCCTCGACCATGGCGATATAGTCCAGCCAGCCCATGCTGCTCATGCCGCCGCCGGGATGGCGGCCATGGAGGTAGCGGCGCAGCAGATCGAACTGCTCCGTCGTGGCTTCAGCTTCGACCAGATCGCGTGACAGGTCGGTGTTTCGTTTCAGTACCTTGCGCTGGGATTTTGAGAAATTGAACCCGGACACGGGCAGGCGGACCGAGACGCAGGCGTCGCAGGATTCACAGGCCGGGCGATAGGCGATGTTCTGGCTGCGGCGGAAGCCGGCCTGGGTCAGTTCGTCATTGACGTGAACCCCCTCGCTGAACGGCAGATTGGCGAACACCTTCCGCTCGGTCTGGCCGGGCAGATAGGGGCAGGGGGCCACGGTCGTCATGTAGAAGCGTAGCTGGCGCTGGGGAACGAAGGTCACGGCCTCAGGTCCGCATCCAATTTCGCCGACAGTGGGGCGCTGGCCGCTTCATGGTCCGATTTGCACCCGCGCCGCAGGGCGGGGCAAGGCCATTCGCCCCACGCAAGCATGCGGGGCGACGGCTCACAGGCTGGTGTCCGTCGGCAGGACCGGGGCCTCGCGCAACAGGACGATGGCGATGCGGCGGTTGCCGGCCAGGGCGGGATCGTCAGGATACAGCGGATCTGAGCCGGCCTTGCCCGATACCTGATAGACCCGGTCCGCATCGACGCCGGCGCTCTGAAGAATCAGGCGCGAGGCGTTTGCGCGGGCCGAAGACAGGGCCCAGTCGGTCGGCAGGGTGGCGCGGTTCGACCCGGGCGCGGCCGAGGTGTGGCCGGTGACCGAGATGCGGTTGGGTAGCTGGTTGATGACCCGCGATATGGTCCGCAACAGCAGTTGGGCGCGGGCGTTCGGGCGGGCGGAGGTCGGCTCGAACATCGAGCGACCCTCCTGGTCGACGAGCTGGATACGCAGTCCCTCGGGGGTCTGGTCGATGATCAGCTGTTTCGACAGTTCGGCCAGTTCGGGCATCGACTGCATCGCCTGACGCAGCGATTCGGCGGCCGAGGCGAATTCGGCGGCCTCGCGGCGGGCGATCTCCTCGCGCAGGGCTTCCTCGCTGGCGGCGGCGAGGTTTGCGTTCTGGCCGACTTCCTGGGGTGCGTTCGCCGGAGCCTCGGGGGCCAGTTCACTGATGACGGCTTGCGAACCCGAGCTCTTGGCGCCGTCATCCCCGAGCGAGGTGCCGCCCAGGATGCCGCCCGAGCCTGACGTGGTCGGCGAGACGCTGGCCGGGGCGAAATATTCAGCGATGCCCTTCTTCTGTTCCGGATCGGTCGTGTTGATCAGCCACATCAGCAGGAAGAAGGCCATCATGGCCGTCACGAAGTCGGCATAGGCGACCTTCCAGGCGCCGCCATGGTGGCCGCCGCCGACGACCTTCTTGATCTTCTTGATGAGGATCGGGCGATCGCTCAGGGACATGGGGACGCGGACCTTTGGCGGGAACTCCGGGGCAGGGTGGGGGCGTCAAGGTTAAGGCCGCGTTTCCCACGTCTCGCCTTGCCCGGACGCAGTCGGTCGCTTAGTCGTCAGACGTGAGCACTGCCGATCCCGACGCCTTTGACCTTGCCGCCTATCGCCGGGCGCTGGGCGGATTCGCGACCGGGGTCTGCGTCGTGACAGCCCATACCCCGGACGGGCCGTACGGGATCACGATCAACTCCTTCACCTCCGTGTCCCTGAAGCCGCCGCTGGTGCTGTGGTGTCTGGACCGGGCGTCGGACCGGCACGACGGTTTTGCGGGCGCCGAACGGTTCGCTGTGCATATGCTGCCGGTCGAGGACCGCGAGATGTCGGACCGCTTTGCCTGGGGGATCTGCCGTCTGTCGTCGGACGAATTCGACAGTTCCAGCGCGGAGCCCCCGATCCTGAAGAACGCGCTGACGCGGCTGGACTGCATCACTACGGAGCGAATTGTCATGGGCGACCACCTGACCATCGTCGGGGCGGTGAAAGGGTTCGAAACCCGGCCGGGAGCGGGCCTGACCTATTTCCGTGGTCGCTACGGGGTCGCCGGGGAGCCGGGCACATGAAGATCGGTTTCGCGGGCCTGGGCGTCATGGGGGGGCCGATGGCCCGGCATCTGGTTCAGGCGGGACATCAGGTGTCCGGCTTCAACCGCTCGCCGGACAAGGCGCGGGCCTGGTCGACAGCGACCGGCGGCCGATACGCAGCTACGGTGGCGGAGGCGGCCGACGGAGCCGAACTGCTGATCCTCTGCGTCGGCAATGACGACGACGTGCGGCAGGTCGTTGCCGAAGCCTTGCCGCATCTGGCCGACGGAGCCGTGATCGTCGACCACACCACGACGTCGGCCCGGGTCGCGCGCGAAATGGCCGCGCTGGCGGCGGGACAGGGGCGGACCTTCATCGACGCGCCGGTCTCCGGCGGTCAGGCCGGGGCCGAGAACGGCCAGCTCAGCGTCATGGCGGGCGGTGACGCGACGGCGCTCGCGCGGGTCGAGCCGACACTGATGGCCTTTTCGAAAGCCGTGAAGCACATGGGGCCGTCGGGGTCGGGCCAGTTGACCAAGATGGTCAACCAGATCGCCATCGCCGGTGTGGTCCAGGGCCTGGCCGAGGCCGTGCATTTCGCCGAGGTCGCGGGTCTCGATACGAACGCGGCCTATGAGGCCATCTCCAGGGGCGCGGCCCAGTCGTGGCAGATGGACAACCGCTGGAAGACCATGGCCGAGGGGAAATTCGACTTCGGTTTCGCCGTCGACTGGATGCGCAAGGATCTGGGACTGGTGCTGGACGAGGCGCGGACCAACGGTGCGCACCTGTCGCTGACAGCGCTGGTGGATCAGTTCTATTCCGAAGTGCAGTCCATGGGCGGGGCGCGCTGGGACACCTCGAGCCTCGCGGCGAGGCTGCAGGACCGGTCACCGAAGCACTGAGGCCTGACCGCATCAATAGTTTCGCATAATATCTCTTATGCGCATTACGGATGTGGGCAAACAGACCCGGGCTAAGGCCCCTGTCCCACTGTCGGCGCGGCGTCCAGCAGGGCAATGGCCTCGCGGACATACACAGCGTGGGCGACCACCCCGATGCCGAGCGGCTCGTCCGACGGCCGCACCTCGGACGTCAGCACCCCGGCGATGAATGGATGATCGGGCTGGATCGTCCCGGGCAGTTTCCGCGCCGCGGGAGTCCAGAACACTGGCCCGCCGGAATTCCCCGGAAAGACCGGGAAATCAAGCAGGAACACCGGGAATCTCTGGACCGGTGTCAGCGGCCATGACGCAATCCGTCCGGTGCGCAGGATCGGAAACCCGGCCGTGTTGGAGGAATAGCCGCGCGGAAACCCGAGGGTCAGCAGTTCGTCGCCCGGCCCGATCTGCCAGCTGTCGAGGTCCGCTCCACTCGCCAGCCAGCCCAACGGAATAGCGGCGCGGGCGAAGGCCGGCGGCGCCGATATCTCCATAACGGCGACGTCGCGGTCCGGATGTTTGGTCCAGACCGGGTCGCCGGAGGCGTTGCGGATGCGCAAGGGATCGGGCGCGAAACGCCACCCCCCGCCTGGCATTTCGCTGCGCCAGCCCACCCGGGCGTCGCGGCCGCCCATGCCGTCAAGCACATGATGGGCGGTCACCAGCACGGTCCGGGGGGTCCCGTCCGGGCGCGGCGCCTCGATCAGGAAGGCCGTGCCGACGCGGCGGGTGCCGTCGCCGTTGTTCTGGTCGATCTGCACCGTGGCCCTGATCAGGCCGAGGGTCAGGTCCCAGGCGGGAGCAGCGAGCTCCGCGATCGGCGGCTCCTGGACCTGCACCTGCTCCCAGGCGGGTTGGGGCGGCGTCTGAAGATCGAACATCGTCCCTGCCTCGGTCACTGGAGTTTGTCATTTGACGGCGGGTGGCCCGCGCGCACAAGGTCCGGCGTCATTTCAGGGGCTTCGACATGAATCGCCGCGACCTTCTCGCCACATCCGCCGCTGTGCTCGCAGCAACCGCCCTTCCCGTCCAAGCCCGCCCATCCGGAGCCTCGATGTCCCAAGGAACACCCGTCCCGCCCGTTGCGAAGAAGATTCCGGTGCGCATCGAGCAGCTGGGGCGCGTCCGCACCGACGACTATCAGTGGATGAAGGACGACAACTGGCAGGCCGTGCTGCGCGATCCGACGCTGATCAAGGCCGACGTCAAGGAACACCTCGAGGCCGAGAACGCCTACCGCGAGGCGATGATGGTCTCGACCCTGCCGCTGCAGGCCGGGATGTTCGAGGAGATGAAGGGGCGGATCAAGGAGGCGGACAGCTCGGTCCCCTCGCCTGACGGCCCCTGGGAATATTACGTCGAATACCAGACCGGGGATCAGCACCCCCGGTACATGCGCAAGCCACGCGGCGGCGGCGGCGAGGCGCAACTGCTCCTCGACGCCAATGCCCTGGCCGAGGGCAAGGCCTATTCGGAAGTTTCGTCTACCGGCCACAGCCCCGACCACGCCCTGTTCGCCTATTCGGAGGACGCACAGGGGTCCGAGGTGCACCAGATTTTCGTCAAGGACCTTGCGACCGGCGCTGTGTTGCCCGATCCGATCGGCTCGGCCATCGGCGACTTCACCTTCTCGCCCGACAGCCAGTGGATGTTCTGGACCAACCGCGACGACAACGGTCGGCCGGACAAGATCTTCCGCCGTCCCGCCCGCGGCGGTGAGGCGACCCTGGTCTATCAGGAGGATGACGACGGGATGTTCATCAGCGTCAGTCGCACCGCCGACGACGCCTTCGTCATCATCTCCGTGGGCAATCAGGAAACGTCGGAAGGCCGGGTGATTCCGGCTGCCACGCCGACCGCGACGCCGATCGTGCTGGAGCCGCGCCACGTCGGGCGACTGTACGAGGCCGACCACTGGGGGGATCGTTGGGTCATCCGAACCAACGCCGACGACTCGATTGACTTCAGGATCGTCGAAGCCCCGACCGCCACGCCGGGCAAGGCGCACTGGACCGACCTCGTCCCGCACACGCCGGGCCGCTACATCGAGGGCATGGCCCTGGTGAAGGACCATATCGGCCGTCAGGAACGGGCTGACGCCAATACGAAGATCGTCATCCGCGATCGTTCGGGCGCCGAGCATGAGATCGCTGTCGATGAACCCGCCTACTCCCTGTCGCTCAGCGGGGCGTCGGAGTTCGACACGACCGTTATGCGCTACGGCTATAACTCGCCGTCCACCCCGACCTCGACGTATGACTACGATCTGGCGACGCGCGAGCGGACCTTGCGCAAGGTGCAGGAGGTGCCGTCGGGCCATGTCATCTCTGACTATGTGGTCGAACGCCTGAACGCCCCTGCCCCGGATGGCGAGCTCGTGCCGGTGACGGTGCTGCGGCGCCGGGACACGCCGATAGATGGTTCGGCTCCGGTGCTGTTGTACGGCTACGGCTCCTACGGCAGTCCGGTCCCCGCCAGCTTCTCGACCAACCGGCTGTCGCTGGTGGACCGTGGCTGGATCTACGCCATCGCCCACGTCCGGGGCGGTTCCGACAAGGGCTGGAACTGGTTCCTGACCGCGCGGCGGATGACCAAGAAGAACACCTTCACCGACTTCATCGCCTCGGCCGAGCACCTGATAGCGCGCGGCTACGCCAAGGCCGGTCATATCGTTGCTGAAGGCCGGTCGGCGGGCGGGATGCTGATGGGGGCGATCAACAATATGCGGCCCGATCTGTGGGCCGGGGTGATCGGCGGGGTGCCGTTCGTCGATGTGATCAACACCATGAGCGACATCAGCCTGCCGCTGACGCCGCCGGAATGGCCGGAATGGGGCAATCCGATCGAGGATCCCGAGGCCTACGACTATATGATGAGCTACAGCCCGTACGACCAGGTCGGGCCGATGGCCTATCCGGCGGTGCTGGCGACCGGCGGCCTGTCGGATCCCCGGGTGACCTATTGGGAGCCGGAGAAATGGGTGGCGAAGCTGCGGCCGGCGACGACCTCGGGCAGGCCGATCCTGCTGAAGATCAATATGGAAGCCGGCCACGCCGGGTCATCGGGGCGGTTCGACTATCTGAAGGAGGTGGCCCACGACTACGCCTTCGCGGTCTGGGCCATCGACAGGGGCTGGGAGCGGGTCTGACCCACTCCCCTGCCGCAATGAGCCCGAACCTTCGAGATGCGGTCGAGGGCGACCTGCGCGCCATCACCGCCCTGTACGCCCGCGAGGTCGAGGGCGGCACCGCGAGCTTCGAGACCACGCCGCCCGGGGCGGCGGCGTCCTGAGGTGAGTTCAGCGCGGCGCGATTCCGGCCGGCTGGGCAGCCAGCCACGGCGCCGGGCTGAAGCGGCGCGGCGGTTCGCCCATGGCGCCATGGCGGATGAACTGGCGGGCGAAGGCCACGACGCCCCGGATGGTGGCTTCGTCGAACGGCTTGGACACCGCCCCCAGCGCGCCCACGAAACCGTCAGGGATCTGTTCCGGATTGGCGGTCAGGAAGACCACGGCCGAGCCGTGTTCCTTGACAAGGCGCCGGGCGATGTCGGGGCCGGTCATGCCGTCCAGCAGGTTGATGTCCACCAGGGCGAGGTCAGGCCGATCACGTTCAGCGATCGCAAGCGCGCCGGTCGTGTCCATGGCGCAGCCGACGACGTCGCAGCCTGACTCGGACAGCACCAGCTCCAGCTCCATGGCGAGCAGAGCCTGGTCTTCAACAATCAGGACCCGAAGGTCGGGTACATCAGACACGGCATTCCCCCGGGCGCTGACCTGCGCATTAACACTGTTGTGTCGGTTAGCGGACACCCAACGCGCGGATGTCCATTCGGTTCACGCCCGGCGGACCAATTCGGCGCCTTTCAATGCAGAAGGGCCCTCACGTCGGGCGTAGGAACACTGGAAGTCTGTCGGAAGGGCTGACGTCGTCAGCGGGGCGGATGGCTGGGGAACAAGGACTCGAACCTTGAATGACGGTACCAAAAACCGGAGTGTTACCATTACACCATTCCCCAGCAGGTCCGGCGCGTCCGGCGCCGAGGCACCGGAAGGCGGTCGAGATACGCGAAGGCCGCGAGCGATGCAAGAACCGGATTCGAGACTATTTCAACGCACCGCAAAACGACGCTTGCGGGCATGAAAGCCCGTGGCTATAAGCCCCCTCCTCAAGTCGGAGTGTGGCTCAGCCTGGTAGAGCACTGCGTTCGGGACGCAGGGGTCGGAGGTTCGAATCCTCTCACTCCGACCATCTTTCCCCGGAAAGAAGAGACAGCCCTTCGGGGCCCTGAGGTTCCCCGCCTCAATCTCCCGCCTTCGCCGCCACCGCGTTCAGATGCGCGCCCACGGCCTCGATCGTGCGGCTGGCCAAGGCCTTGCGCCGCGCCAGCAGGTCGGGCGAGCCGGCGTCATAGTCGGCCATCAGGCGACGCACGAAATCGCCCGAGCGAACCTCGGCCAGGACGGTGTCCATCGCCGCCCGCGACGACTCGCCGATGATGCGTGGGCCAGTCAGATAGGCGCCGTATTCGGCGGTGTTGGAGATGCGGGTGAAGGCTCCGGCGACGCCGCGTTCGAACATCAGGTCGGTGACCAGCTTGACCTCGTAGAAGCATTCGAACCAGGCCACTTCGGACGGATAGCCGGCGTCGACCAGCTTCATGAAGGCGGCGTCGACCAGTTCGGCCAAGCCGCCGCACAGCACCACCTGCTCGCCGAACAGGTCGCTCTCGCATTCGGCGGCGAAGGTGGTCTCGAGGATGCCCTTGCGGCCGCAGCCGAGGGCGGCGGCGTAGGACAGGCCGAGGGCGTGGGCGCCGCCCGAGGCGTCCTGATGCACGCCGAACAGGGCGAAGACCCCCTGCCCCGCTTCGTACAGGTCGCGGATGCGCGGGCCGATGCCCTTGGGCGAGGCGAGGATGACGTCGAGATCGGGACGCGGCTCGACCAGACCGAAGCGGACCGACAGACCGTGAGCGAAGACGAGGGCCGCGCCGGGCTTCATCGCCGGGGCCAGTTCGTCGCGCCACAGGTCGCGATGGGCCTCGTCCGAGACCATGACGGCGACGACGTCGGCGCCGGCGGCGGCCTCGCCGGCGGTCAGGACGGGGAAGCCGTCGGCGAGGGCCTTCGCGCGGGTCGCCGAGCCCGTCTTGAGGCCGACGACGATGTCGTCGACGCCGGAGTCGCGCAGGTTCAGGGCGTGGGTGCGGCCCTGGCTGCCGTAGCCGATGACGGCGACGCGCTTGCCGCGGATGATCGAGCGATCGCAGTCGCGGTCATGGAAGACGGGGAGCGGGGCGCCTAGGTTATCGGTCATGAGCACAGACATAACGCCTTCCGAGGTCATCGCCTTCTGGAAAGACGCCGGCCCTTCAAAGTGGTTCGCCAAGGACGACGCCTTCGACGCCCTGTTCCGCGAGCGGTTCGAGGCCGCTCACTTCGCCGCCGCCCGGCGCGAGCTCGATCACTGGGCGGAGACGCCGGAGGGGTCGCTGGCGCTGCTGATCCTGCTGGACCAGTTCCCGCGCAACAGCTTTCGCGACACCGGCCACGCCTTCGCCACCGATCCGCTGGCGCGGCGTTTCGCGATGATGGCGGTGGACAACGGGCAGGACGGGCGGGTGGAGAACGACCTGCGCCGGTTCTTTTACCTGCCGTTCCAGCACCATGAGGACATGGCCAGCCAGGAGCGCCAACTGGCCCTGTTCCAGCGCATGGAGCGGCCGGACGACGACCGCTGGGCCGAACATCATCACCGGGTGATCGCAGCTTTCGGCCGTTTCCCGCACCGGAACCGGGCGCTGGGCCGCGAGACGACGGTGGAGGAGCAGGCGTTCCTTGACGCCGACGGGTTCAGGGGCTGAGGCCCCTCCCCGCCGCCGCCCGATCCAGCGCCTCCAGGGCCTGATCGAGATCGGACACGCCCAGGCCAAGGTCGAGGCGGCGTTCGCGGGTGCGCAGCAGGGCCTGGCGGTCAGGCGATGAGTCCGCCTCGGCCGGGTCAGAAAAAACAGCGTCCAAAGAGTCCAGAGAGTCCAAAGTTTCATCGGCGTCCGGCTCGCCCGGACCGGGAGCCAGGGCGGCGGCGCGGGCTTCCAGCGCCTCAACCTCGGCCTGGAGGGCGTCGATGTCCGCATCTTCAGTCACCCGGGCGGCGCGGCGCGCGATGGATCCGATCTGACCGGCCACGGTCGTGACTGTTTCGATCGGGTCCGGCTCGGGCGGAGGCGGCGGCGCGGTCGGCGTTCCCTCGGCGACCGCGAGCGCGCAGAGGCGGTCGTGCACCCGAAGCCAGGAGGCGGCCTCGGCGGCGCGGCCGGAGGCGATGGCCCGGCGCAGGCGGAAGCGGGCGCGGTCGGCGAGATCGGCCCAGTCCTCATCCCCGCCGACGGCCCCGGCGTCGGGCGCGGCGTCCTCGGCCCAGCGGTCGGCGTCGGCGGGAAACAGGTCGCTGTCGGCCTGGTCGGCGCGCCGCCAGCCGCCCTCCTTCGCCTTGAGCCGCAGGGTGCTGAGCGCCACCTCATGGCGGTCGCACAGGTCGCGGGCGGGCACGCCGGCCAGATAGGCCTGACGAATGGCTTCCCAGGTCGCGTCGGACCGGGCGTTCCAGGATCGCATGGGATGGTTGGCGGCCAGCAGATGTTCGGGCCAGGCGTTGTCCAATGTTCTGTTCCCCCGCAATGGATCTCGGAGAGTCTAGGGCGGCGGGTTCCTGTGGCGGGCTGGTGACGCTGCTATTTCTGAAAGTCGCGCGGAGTCAGAGGGTTGGGTCCGCGGGATATGCTTACAATCGAGGGATTGTCAGCGCCTGTCTCCTCCCTGTCGCGAAGCGATGGGGAGGTGGCGCGACGCGGCTTCGCGTCGTGACGGAGGGGTAGAAGCGGCGGCGCGGCCCCCCTCCACCACGCTTCGCGTGGTCCCCCTCCCCACTGCGTGGGGAGGAGACAACGGGCGCTACCCACAGCCAGCACGCCAAAGTGTCCACCGTGCGCGTTGGGGATTCGCGAATCAGCGTCCAACGTTTCCCCATGAACGCTGTCGCCACCCTCGCTGACCTGCAGGCCCGCACCGGAGCCGTCGCTGCTGACCACCCGGAGTGGCAGTATCTGAACCTGCTGCGCGACATCCTCGACAACGGGACACAGCGCGACGACCGGACCGGCACGGGGACGCTGGGGGTGTTCGGGCGGCAGATGCGGTTCGACCTGGCCAGGGGGTTCCCGGTCCTGACCACCAAGAAGCTGCACCTGCGCTCGATCATCGTCGAACTGCTGTGGTTCCTGCGCGGCGAGACCAACATCGGCTGGCTCAAGGACAACGGCGTCAGCATCTGGAACGAATGGGCCGACGCCGAGGGCGAGCTGGGGCCGGTTTACGGCAAACAGTGGCGGTCGTGGGCCGCGCCCGCCAAGGACAATGAGGGCCCGCGGGTGATCGACCAGATCACCAAACTGGTCGAGGGGCTGAAGACCAATCCCAACAGCCGCCGCCACATCGTCTCGGCCTGGAACCCGGCCGATGTCGACGACATGGCCCTGCCGCCCTGCCACTGCCTGTTCCAGTTCTTCGTCGCCGACGGCAAGCTGAGCTGCCAGCTGTACCAGCGGTCGGCGGACGTGTTCCTGGGTGTGCCGTTCAACATCGCGTCGTATGCGCTGCTGACCATGATGGTCGCCCAGGTCTGCGGCCTGAAGCCGGGCGAGTTCGTCCACACCTTCGGCGACGCCCACCTGTATCTGAACCATGTGGAACAGGCCGAGACCCAGCTGGCCCGCGCCCCCCTGCCCGCTCCGACCATGACCATCACGCCGCGCGACGACCTGTTCGCCTATACGCTCGAGGACTTCGTGCTCGAGGGGTATGAGGCCTGGCCGCATATCAAGGCGCCGGTCGCGGTGTGACTCTTTGCTATCGTCATTCCGGGCGGAGAGCCGCGCAGTGGCTCGGAGACCCGGAACCCAGCGGCGCCGAAGGCGACCTGTCCCCGCACTCTATTTCGAGCGGCAGCGTCCGCGGCAGGTTCGCGCTCTCGCGCGCCGCTGGGTTCCGGGTCTCCGCTTCGCTTCGCCCGGAATGACGATAGCTTGGAGTAGCCCGGAGGATGTCCTTGAACCTTGCTGACCTGAGCCGCGATGTCCTGCGCATCTCCGACATCTACGCCGCCGAACACGGCATCGAGCGGTCCGGCGACTGGGCCCTGCTGAAGGTGCAGGAGGAGCTGGGCGAGCTGACGGCCGAACATCTGCGCATGAGCGGGCGGGCGCGGGGCGAGGCCGACGCGGGCAAGCTGGGCGACGAGGCGGCGGATGTGCTGGGCATGCTGCTGATCTATTGCGACCGGGCGGGGATCGATCTGGAACAGGCCATGCAGCGGAAATGGCTGCACTGGCTGGACCCGCAAACCGCCGTTCCGCCGGCCTAGCTTCACCGTAAGACTCGGCCCACCCTCCCCTCGACCTCGCGCAAGGCGGGGCCGTAGCAACGGGGAGGTTGCCATGGTGAAGAAGTTTTCGGCCGAGTTCGTCGGCACGATGGTGCTGGTATTGTTCGGGTGCGGGGCGGCGGTGCTCGGCGGGTTCGACCATGTCGGCCAGCTGGGCATCGCCCTGGCGTTCGGTTTCGCCATCGTGGCCATGGCCTATGGCATCGGGCCGATATCGGGATGCCACGTCAATCCGGCGGTCAGTCTGGCGGCCTTTGTGGCCGGGCGGATGTCGCTGAAGGACATGGGCGTCTACTGGCTGGCGCAGTTCCTGGGCGCAGTCGCGGGCGCGGCCATCATCGGGATGATCGCCCAGACGGGCTTCGCCAACCTCGGGGCCAACGGTTTCGACGCAGGGTCGCCGGGCGGCTATGGCCTGCAGGCCGCGTTGATCTTCGAAGTGGTGATGACGGCCATCTTCGTGGTCGTGATCCTCGGCGTCAGCGGCGACGAGAAGCACGGCGCCTTCGCGGGACTGGCTATCGGCATCACCCTGGCCGTGATCCATATCGTCGGCATCCAGGTGACGGGCGTTTCGGTCAATCCGGCCCGCAGCTTCGGCCCCGCCGTGTTGCAGGGCGGAGAGGCGCTGGGTCAGGTCTGGGTCTTCTTCGCCGCGCCGGCCGTCGGTGCGGTGCTGGGCGCGCTGCTGTTCCGCTTCAAGGTGCTGGAACCGGTCGCCTGAGGCTGTAAGAACGGGCGGCGGCCGCATGGGTCGTCGCCTGTTTTTCCGAGGTCCGCTTGGCCCTGCCCCAACTCGTTCTCGTCGTCGCCCGCGCCCGCAACGGCGTGATCGGACGGGACGGCGACCTGCCGTGGCGGCTGCGCAGCGACCTGCAACGGTTCAAGGCCATCACCCTCGGCAAGCCGTGCATCATGGGCCGGCGGACGTGGGAGAGCCTGCCGCTCAAGCCCCTGCCCGGCCGGCTGAACCTGATCCTGTCGCGAGATGAATCGTTCGCGGCGCGCGGGGCCGTGGTCTGCACCACGCTGGACGAGGCGGTCGAGATCGCGCGCGAGACGGCCGAGGAGGACGGGGTCGACGAGATCTGCGTCATCGGCGGGGTCGCCCTGTTCGAAAAGGCCCTGCCGCGGGCGCGGCGACTGTATCTGACCGAGGTCGAGGCCGAGCCCGAAGGCGACGTGCTGTTCCCGGCGTTCGACGAGGGGGCGTGGAAAGAGGTATCCTCCGAGGCCCATCCGGCCGGCGAGAAGGACGACCACGGGTTTGTCTTCCGGGTTCTCGAAAGGAAATGACCATGCTGATCGTGACCACCAACGACGTGCCCGGCTATCGGGTCGTGAAGACGCTCGGACTGGCGCGGGGGATCACGGTGCGATCGAGGAACGCCATCAGCGACGTTGTCGGAGGCCTGCAGTCGATGCTGGGCGGTCGGGTCGGCGCCTATGTCAAATTGGCCGAGGCGTCGCGGGCCGAGGCCTATGAGGAGCTGGTCGCCCACGCGCAGGCGATGGGCGCCAACGCCGTGATCGCCATGCGCTACGAGGCCAATGAGATCATGGAAGGCGTCACCGAGGTGCTGGCCTACGGGACGGCGGTGGTGGTGGAGGACGCGTAGGTTTTAGGTTCCAGGGACTAGGTTTTAGGGAAGAGCCCGAGCTTTGCCCCCTAGAGCGTGGCCCGTTTTGTTGGAATCGGGATTCCCAAATCGGTGGTGATCTG
>NZ_JBHYDN010000009.1:0-142359 GCF_051860745.1 Brevundimonas sp. | reverse complement strand
CAGATCACCACCGATTTGGGAATCCCGATTCCAACAAAACGGGCCACGCTCTAGACCTTCGCCGCCTCGAGCCGGGCCAGTTCGCGCGCGCCGTAGAACCGCGGCTCGAACCCCTTCATCCAGAACAGTTTTCCAATGCCGCGCGCGGTGCGGTCATACATCTCAGCGCGCTTCGGGCTGGCGATGACGGTCAGGGCCGCCGAGACCACGCCCCAGACTGCGGTCTGCGCCGCGCCGATGGCCATCCAGCGGGCCACGCCGGGCCAGTCTCTTGCCGCCGCCGCCGTCTGGCTGGGCCCCTGGCCATAGGCGAAGGCGCGGGCGAGGGCGTAGTTCAGGGTGGCGCGATGGGCCGGAGCGAACTCCTCGACCCAGGCGTCAGCGGCCCAGCCGAAGCGGCCGCCGCGCGCCGCGAGCGCTGCGAACAGGGCGTCGTCCTCGCCGCCCGCCTGATCCGCGCCAGCGTCGAACGGAGCCAGGCCGGGCAGGGCCGAACTACGCACCATCAGGGAATTGCCGCAGCCGAAGGGATGATCGATCAGCCCGGTCCGCTCGGGACCCTCGCGGCCGAAGAACTGCTCAAGCCAGGGCTTCAGCCAGGCGACGGCGTCCGGCGCCCGGCCGGTGATCGGGCCGAAGACCGCGTCTGCGCCGGTGTCCGCCTGGGCCTTCAGCAGGGCCGCGAGCCACCCCGACGAGGCCGCCTCGTCATCGTCGAGAAAAGCGATCAACGGAGCGTCCGTCGCGGCCAGTCCGGCGTTGCGGGCGGTGGCGACGCCGGGCCGGGGCGCGTGCACATAGGTCAGGACCCAGGGAGAACTTTGGCGCAGGGCCTCGACCGTGGCCGCCGCTGATCCGACCGGATCATTGTCGACCACGACGATGGCGGAAACCCGGTCGGCGACGCCGGTCTGGGCGAACAGCGAACGCAGGGCGCGCTCGAGGCTTTCGGGCCGCCTCAGGGTCGGGACGATGACGGCGACCTCGGCCATCACACGGCGTCCGCATAGAGGGCGGCGCGGTAGAGGCGCAGGGAGAAGGCCCGCGCACCCACCGGCAGCCAGTCCGTGTCGGCCCCGCGCCGCATCAAGCGCCGCAGCCGGGGCAGGGCTGGCAACCGCTTCAGCAGCCGGGCCGCCTTGTAGCTGGGATAGGCGGCGACGATCTCGGGGTGACGATGGGCCATGCGGGCGAAATTCGGGGCCGACTGCTCATATTTGCCGGCGAGGGCCGCGACCGTGTCGAGTCCCATATGGGTGGCGGCGTTATCGAGATGGACGACGCGGAACCGGCGCGACACGCGCATGGCCCATTCCACATCCTCCCAGCCCCAGCCCGTGAAGCCGGGGTCGAAGGCCTCGGCCTCGAACACGTCGCGGCGGACCAGCAGGTTGGAGGTGTAGACGTATTTCTCGGGCTGTCTGGCCCGCTCCATATACGGCACGCACTCCGATTTCGCGGCCATGGCGCGGTGGACGGCGAAGCGGGCGTCGGTCGGGGCCTGCAGCAGGGAAAAGCCGCCGAAGGCGACCGCCGGATCCTCGCGCGCCGCCAGGTCGGCCCAGTCGCGCAGGAAGCGCCGGTGATCGGGCCGCATGTCGCTGTCGAGGAACAGCAGGCTGCCGCCGCGCGCCGCCGAGGCCAGCCGGTTGCGCCCGATGGACCGCCCCTCATTGGCGGGCAGGGTGATGAGCCGGACGGGCAGGGTCATGGCCTTGATCTGGCCGGCCAGCCGCGCCGTCAGGGCCGCATCCCGGGTGCCGTCGTCCAGCACGACGATCTCGACCGCGCCATCGACCGAACCAGCCTCCTCATCGAGCAGGTTCAGCAGTTCGGAGGGATCGTCGCGCAGGAAGGGGATCAACACCGAGACGGCGGGCTCCGCCGCCTTCCAGGCGGGGCTGTCGGTCATTTTCGCCCGGGCGCTCATACCGCCGCACTCCAGAGACCGCGCTGCGCCAGAAGCCGCAGGGCCACGTCGCGCACCCCGGCCGCATTGAGCGTCAAGGCGGCGGCGGCATAGACCAGTCCGCCGACGCCCGCATCGAGGATCAGCTCGCCCAGGCCGCCGAACGCCGGCAGCCGCGAGACTACGAACGCCATGATCCCGGTCGCTACGCCGCAACGCGCCAGACTCTCCCACGGGATCGGCAGGGCCACGACCCGGCGGCCGATCAGCCAGGTGGCGATCATGCCGACGCCGAAGCTGGCCGCCGTGGCCCAGGCGGCGCCCATCAGCCCGAAGCGGGGCACCAGAATCAGATTCAGGACCACATTCAGTCCCGCCGGAATGGCCATGGCGATCAGCAGCTGCTTCGTCTTCTTGCCGAGGGTGAAGGCTTGTCCGAAATAATAGGCGGTGAGGCCGAACAGCAGGGCCGACAGGGCGATCCACGGCGTCACGCCGGTCGCAGCCGACCGCAGTTCCTCTCCGATCAGAACCTCGGCCAGAGGCCTGGCGACCAGCGCCACCCCCGCCGCCGCGGGCAGGCCGAGAAGCAGGAAGGTCGACAGCTGTTCGCGCGCGGCGACCTTGAGCCGGTCCAGTCCGCCACGCTCCAGCGCCATCACCAGGGCCGGCTGACCCGCGGTGCCGAGCCACAGGAACAGGACGTCCAGCGTCCGGTTGGCGATCGAATAGCTGGCATGATAGGCGCCCACCGCGGCCTCATCCATATAGACCGCCAGCAGAAACCGGTCGGTCGAGGCCAGCACCACCGTCAGCGCCAGCGAAGCTGCGATCGGATAGCCGTAGACGGCGTAGGAACGCAGTCTCCCGCGCTCCGCCGTCCCGCCCCGCGCGTGATGCAGTTCGCCCGGCAGGACGAAGGGCAGGGCCGCCAGCGGAGCCAGCGCCAGACCCAGCAGGGGCGCGGCTCCGCCGGCTCCGCCCAGGGCGAAGGCAACGCCGATAAGCAGTCCGCCGACCGCCACCGACATGTCCAGATTGGCGGCCTTCGCAACCTCGCCGGCGGCGCGATACCGCTCCTGCGCCAGTTTGACGAAACACCGAACCGGGCAGCCGGCCAGCCCCGCAGCGAGGGCGAATTTCAACAGGGGGTCGGCCGGCCATAGCCACAACACCAGAACGACGACCGGAACAAAGGCGACGCTCAGCCACGTCGCCGCGCGGTACAGGCTGGCGAAATGTCCGGCGAGATCGCTGCCCGGTTTGCCGGAGGCCCAGAAGCGCGCCATGGCCGCCTCCAGCCAGGTGAAGACGGCGACGTGGGCGAGGGTCAGGACCGAAAAGGCGAGGGCGTAGCGGCCGAAATCGGCGGGGCTCAACAGCCGGGTGAACAGGATGATGGCCAGGAAGCCGACCACGCCCTGCACGATGTTCGCCGGCAGATAGCCCCAGACGCCGCGCCAGAACATCAGCGTGCTCTTTTCATCGTACGGCGCTGCGGTCGCCCAGCAGCACAGGCACGGTGATGGCCATGATCCACAGATCCATCCACAGGGACTGACGCTCGACGTAGTCGATGTCGAGCTGCACCCGGCGGCGCACGTCCTGGGCGGTGTGCAGCGGTCCGCGCGAGCCGTTGACGGCGGCCCAACCGGTCATGCCGGGCTTGATGCGGTGGCGGTGGGCGTAGTCGGCGACCAGTCGTGCGCTCTCAACGTGGCCGGTCTTCATGCCGATGGCGTGCGGCCGGGGTCCGACCAGCGACATCTCGCCGGCGATGACGTTCAGCAGTTGCGGCAGCTCGTCCAGGCTGGTCTTGCGGATGAAGCGGCCGATGCGGGTGACGCGGTCGTCGTCGTGGGTCACCTGCCGGCTGGCTGTGGCGTCCGCAGCCTCCTGCTTCATCGAGCGGAATTTCCACACCACGATTTCCTCGTGGTTGAAGCCATGACGGCGCTGGCGGAAGAAGATCGGCCCCGGACTGTCCAGCCGGATGGCCATCGCCACGATGGCCATGGGGATGGCCAGCAAAACCAGGGCGATCAGGCCGAGGACCATGTCCTGCAGCCGCTTGTTGAAGGCCCGGCGGTCATCATCGACCGGCCCCTGCACATCGGCCAGCGGCGCCGCCGCCAGCCGGTCGAGCGCGGATCGGGTCTCGTCCGCGCCATCGGGTTCGACCAGCAGGGTGACTTCATGCGGAAGGGTCTGGAGGGTCGCGTTGAGCTCCCGCACCCGCGCCTCGGCCCGGGGGTCGATGGCCAGCACGATGCGGTCGACATAGGGGGTCATCTTGTGGGTCAGCAGTTCGGCCGCGGTGCCCAGCACCGGCACCCCCTCGATGGCCCGGGGTCTGCGCGCCAGCCGGTCGTCGAAAATGCCCAGCACATTGAGATCGCGCCGCTTCAGGGCCTCGCGGATCAGGGACTCCGCATGCCGGGTCGCCCCGACCAGCACGATATTGGGCGTCAGGGCGCCCGAGGCGCGCCACCGTCCGACCATGTCGCTCCAGCCGATGTGCAGGGCGTTGAGCGTGATCAGCACCAGCCCGGCCCAGACCAGATAGGCCGACTCCTGCGCCTCCGCCCCGCGCAGGACCCAGCCGGCGAGCAGCGCCATGACCGCGCCCGCCAGCACTACGGCGGCGACCGAGGCCAGATGCCGCGCCGTCTTCTGGCCCCGCGCGAACCGGTAGCGCCCCAACGACCGCATCAGGCCCAGCACAGTCGCCGCGCCGATGACAAAGGGCATGACCCGCGACACCTCGGTATGGATCAGGGCGCCCGGCGCCGCCGCCCAGGCGCACAACAGGCTGACGGCGACCACGGCAAGGGTGTCGAAGGCGCGAAAATAGTGGGCTGCGAGCCTCGAAGCGTGCCGCTGACGCGCGTTCAGCCAGACTTCGGGTCGGAACGGGCCGCGTCGGGCCGCGCCCTTTGCGACGGCCTCCGGCGGCGCGGACACGGCCGCGGCGGCGAGGGCCTGAAGGCCTGACGCGTCCATGACGCCCGTTTCCGACAGGGCGGCGTCGAACGAATGGCGGCGGACGGCTTCGGTCATGGGGCTCGCGGCGGGGGAGTTCCCGCCCACCATGCACGCCCGCCCTCACTGTCCCGTTAACGCTGGGCCATTCGCGAGCGCCTCGCGTGTTGACCGTTGCGCCGGTCCGCTTGCTCGGCTAATCACGCCGCCTGCCGGAGACGTGGCCGAGTGGCTGAAGGCAACGGTTTGCTAAATCGTCGTACCCTGTAAGGGGTACCCAGGGTTCGAATCCCTGCGTCTCCGCCAGACCTTCCTGCAGTGACCGGGCGGCGAACCCGGGGCGACGCTTCAGAGAGAACGGTCCCTGGCGCCACCTGCCTCGCCAGCCCCGCGCCCGGAGCCCCGCGCCCGGAGCCCCTGAACCACCGGCCCCGCGTCACTGCAAATTTGTGTCGGGTCGGTGCGAGAAACGCGAAGGTCCGGCGAGCGCTTGAAGACAATCGCGCCGTGCCGGGACGGTGTTTCACCGAACGGCGAAAACAACTTCACACAAGGGCGTCTGAACCGTCACCGTTCGGCGTCGGCCCTGTCACATCGGACTTCTATCGAGATCGCCGGGCAGGTGGGGCGTATGCGTCGTCGCGACCAGAGCTGAGTGCTCAGGCGCCATCTGCCGTGTGTTCCTTTGGATCAGCCACGGTGGAAATAATGACCGGCTTTCGACTGACGACCCTGCTCGCGATCTCCGCCAGCGCCCTCACACTCGCCGCCTGCGGCTCGGCCGAAGTCGCGTCGCCCGGAGAAGGCGATTTCGGCGGCGGCACGGGAGGCGGCGGCGGCGGACCGGTCACACCTCCTCCGGGAACCCCGGCGACCGACTGCCCGACCGGATTCGCCAATGTCGGCGTAGTGGCCGGCGGCACGCTCCGCGCCTGCCAACTGCCGCAACAGATCAACGGCGCCCTGACAGTTCCGCTGCGCGCCGGCACCATCTACTCCATCAGCGGCCGAACCGCGGTCGGCACCGACCAGGGCGTCGACCCGGCGGCCCCGATCGCCGGCAGCGTCCAGGGCATCCTCACCATCGAAGCCGGCGTGCGCATCTTCGCCTCGGGCGGTTCGGACTATCTTCTGGTCAACCGCGGCTCGCAGCTGTTCGCCGAAGGCACGGTCACCACCCCGATCGTCTTCACCAGCCGTCAGAACGTCGAGGGCACAACGACCGAAAGCTCGCAAGGTCAGTGGGGCGGCGTCGTCCTCGCCGGCCGTGCGCCGCAGGCCAACTGCCAGCTGACGGTGCCTGTGACCTGCACCGGTACGGTCGAAGGCACCAGCGCCTTCTACGGCGGCAACACGACCGCCGATAACTCGGGCCGCCTGCGCTATGTCCAGATCAGGTTTTCCGGCTTCGAAATCTCGGCCGGCAACGAACTCCAGGGCCTGACCATGGCCGGCGTCGGTTCGGGCACCACGGTCGATCACATCCAGGTCCACAACAGCTCCGACGACGGGATCGAAATCTTCGGCGGCAACGTCAACCTGCGCCATGTGGTCATCACCGGCGCGGACGATGACGGAATGGACACCGACACCGGCTGGCGCGGCGGCGCCCAGTTCGGCATCGTCACCCAGCGTCCTGCGGGCTCGACCAGCCGCAGCGCCGGCTTCGAGTTCTCGTCCGCCCCGGCGTCCGTGCCGCTGGCCAGTCGCTACGTCTCCCAGCCGAAGATCGCCAACTGGACCCTGGTCGGCCGCAACGCGACCACCGATGCCCACACAGTGGCCCACTTCGACTCTGGAACCGACGCCACCATCATCAACTCGGTGTTCACCGCCGTCTCGGGCTCGCTGGCCGGCTGTATGGCCATCAACGACGCCGACACGGCCACCAGCGGCGTGACGTTCAACTCGATCTTCATGTCCTGCACCCTGTCGTACCGGCCGGCCAACACCGCGCTGTCGACGGCGGCCTTCACGGCCGGGACGAACAACACCGCGGCCGGGACTTCGACCGTGACGGCCCCGGCGTCGGGCACGAGCCTGAGCAATCAGGTTCTGACCTTCATCAACGGCGCCAACGAAAACGCCGTGACCCCGGTCGCCGCGGCCACGACCTACGCGTTCTTCCAGAACACCACCTACATCGGCGCCGTCCAGAACGCCGCCGACACATGGTGGCAGGGCTGGACCTGCGGCCTCACGGCCGGCGCGACCTGCTGACGACGGATGCGGAGGCGGCCCGCCAGGGCCGCCTCCGGCTTTCGCCCAGTCCGTTGAACTCCTTCAAGGCGCAGATCATGAAGACCGTTACCTTGACCCTGAGCGGGGTCCTCCTGGCCACCAGCGCGCTGATCGCGCCCGGCCTCGCCTGTGCTCAAACCTCGCCGGCCGTGTTGCAGGCGTCCGCCCCCCAGGATGAGCCCGAAGCCGTCGGCGAGCTGGACGAGGTCGTCGTGCTCGGCCGCTACATTCCGGAACCAAACCGTGAAAGCGCCGAGGTGGCGGCCTTCCTGACCTCCGAGGATCTCGAGCGCACCGGCGACAGCAGCGCCGCCGGCGCCCTGGCCCGGGTGACGGGCCTGACCGTGGTCGAGGGACGGTTCATCTACGTCCGCGGCCTCGGCGAACGCTATTCCTCCGCCCTGCTAAACGGCTCGCCGCTGCCGAGCCCCGAGCCGCTGCAACGCGTGGTGCCGCTGGATCTGTTTCCGTCCAGCATCCTTGAGAGCGTCACCGTCCAGAAATCCTATTCGGTCGACTTCCCGGGCGAGTTCGGCGGCGGGGTCATCGACCTGCGCACCGTGGACGCGCCCATTGATCCTTTCTTCTCGATGTCGGCCTCGGTCGGCGGCAACACCGAGACCACCAACCGGGAAGGCCTGATCTATTTCGGGTCGCGCACCGACTTCACCGGCTTCGACGACGGCACGCGGGAAATTCCCGGTCCCATCTCCCTGGCCTTCGGCTCGGGAGAACAGATCAACCGGTCCAATTTCACGACCGACGAGCTCCAGCGGATGGGCCATTCGTTGGTCAACGCGCCGCTCCGGCTGTTGCAGCGGGACACGACCCCGGTGAATTTCGGCTTCGACTTCGCCGGCGGCATGTCGAGCGACAGCAGCCTCGGGACCCTCGGGGTCATCGCGGTGGCGGGCTACTCCAACAGCTGGAGCATGCGTCAGGGGTCCCAGCAGGAAGGCCAGTTTTCCGGCGCGGTCCTGGTGCCGGTCACCGACAAGGCCTTCGAGTCCAATCAGAATGACATTCAGCTGAATTTCCTCGGCGGGCTGTCGTTGACGACCGACGAGCATGAACTGAAGTGGACCAATTTCTTCGTCCGGAGCACCACCAAGGAGGCCCGCATCAGCGTGGGTCCTGACCTCAGCGTCGGCGGCGGCATCCTGCGTGACGACTACGCCGAATGGTTTGTGCGCCAGCTGTACTCGAGCCAGCTGGCCGGCGAGCACCAGTTCGCCGACGGGGCGCTGGAGTTCAACTGGCGGGCGGCCTACGCCAGAACATCGCGCGACGCCCCCTATGAGTCCCGTTTCCAGTACGGCGTGAACGGGGCGGGCGACTTCATCCACAACCCGTCCAACCAGATTTCATTCAGCGAGCTGGATGAGGATCTCATCTCCGGCGGGGCGGACGTCAGCTACACCTTCCCGCTCTCGGACTATCGCGAAATCGTCGTTTCGGCGGGCGTCGCCTACCTGGACAGCAGCCGCGACGCCACCCGCCGTGATCTTCAGTTGTCGGCGGTCAGCGCCCTTACCGACGAACAGCGGGAGTCCCGGATCGACTACCTCTACTCGGACTTCAACATCAATCCGACGACCATTGAACTGCGGGAAATCGCGGGGACCAACGGAGCCGGCGCCTATGCCGCCGAACTCCAGGTCAATGCGGCCTATGTGCAGGTCGATGCGGAGATCATTCCGCTGGTCCGTGTGACGGGCGGCGTCCGTTTCGAGGACGGCCAGCAGTCGGTCACCCCACGTGATCTGTTCGGCGGCGCTCCCAGCTTCGCTGCGACGGAAATCGAGGAGCGGTATTATCTGCCGGCGCTGACGGCGACGTGGAATTTCGCCGAAGACCAGCAGCTGCGACTCGGCGCCTCCCAGACCATCGGCCGTCCGCAGTTCCGCGAACTGGCCCCCCAGTCCTATATCGATCCCGAGAGCGATCGGGAGTTCACCGGCAACCCGTTCCTGGTGGATACCGAACTGCTCAATGTCGACGCCCGCTACGAGTGGTTTTTCGCTCGTCAGCAGTATGTGACGGCCGGGGTTTTCTACAAGGACATCGAAAGGCCCGTGGAATCGGTGGTGGTGCTTAGCGGCGACCAGCGGCAGCAGTCATTCCTGAACGCCCCGCAAGCCACGATCTTCGGGGCCGAGATCGAAGCGAAGAAATTCCTCGAATTCCCCGACAACGGCTGGTCCTTCATCGCCGACAAGCGCTGGCTGATGCAGGCGAACTACACCTGGGCCAACTCCGAAGTGAACGTCGAGACCGGTGACTTCGTCCGAACCCCGGGCGGCGGGGGCGCCCATGAAGACGCCACCTTCTTCATCGAGGACGGCAGCCGTCTCCAGGGCCAGTCCGAGCATGTCGCCAACCTGCAACTGGGCTGGGAAGACGATACGGCCCGGTCACAGGCGACGATCATCGTCAACTATGTCAGCGAGCGCATCACGGCCCGCGGCGCCGGCGCCGCCGGAAGCCGGGAGCCCGACTATATCCAGGATCCGGGCATCTTCCTCGACTTCGTCTACCGCAAGGATTTCGAAGTCGGCGGCCGCGACCTCGGCTTCGCTCTCGAACTTCGCAACCTGCTGAACACGGATTTCGACGAGTTTCAGGAACTGGGCAACAAGATCCTGATCAACAACTACGAGCTGGGATCCAGTGCTTCGGTCAGTCTGACCGCTCGCTTCTAGACGGCTTGGGGAGGCGGTCGCCTGACCGCCTCCCGACCCGGATGACAAGACAGATTTGCGGCGGTTCGTCCGCACGCGTCGCAACCGTCACGGCAAGTTCTCCGGGCCGTCATGATCCCATGAAGCCCGGACACGGACGATCGGTCTAGGTAGGCGCCGGGCCGTCTGGGTCCGCTTGAGGCACGCCACAGTGATCGGCGCAGTTCGCAGTTTCAGCACACAGCTCCTGGGCCCTAACGCTCGCCGCGCGGCGGCTCGCTGCGTGAGGGCATGGCAGGCGCGCAGCCCCAGGCCGCGTCGGGTCGACAGGGCGGAGCCCTGTGACCGTGGCCCCCACAAGGAAGGCTTTACGCTCGTCGAGATGATGGTGGTGGTGGTCATCCTGGGCCTGCTGGCCACCGTGGTGGCGATCAATGTCCTGCCCAGTCAGGACCGGGCCATGGTGACCAAGGCCAGGGCCGACATCGCCACCCTGGAGCAGGCGATCGAGACCTATCGGCTCGACAATCTGGACTTCCCCGATGATCTGCGGTCGCTGGTCGAGGCCCCGACGGGCCTGGCCAGTCCCGACCGCTACCGTCCGGGCGGCTATGTGCGCCGCCTGCCCGAGGACCCTTGGGGTGAGTCCTACCAATACCGCCGCCAGAGCGCCCACGGCGGCCAGTTCGACGTCTACTCCTACGGCGCCGACCGCAAGGAAGGGGGCGAGGGCAATGATGCCGACCTCGGCAACTGGGAGACATGACGCCGGGCGCTAACGCTCGCGACGCGGTCGCTCGCTGCCTGAGCGCGGGCTGGGGCGCCAACGCTCGCCGCGTGTGGCGTGCGCGAAGCGCCGGGCCGCCCCCGGGTCCGACCTTCGGTCGGCCCGAGGACAGGCTCCGGGTCGGGAGGTCCCGAAGGGCCGACGACCGCGGCCCCGACAAAGAAGGCTTCACCCTGGTCGAGGTCATGATCTCGCTGATGATCTTCGCCATGCTGGCGGGCGCGGGTGCGGCCGTATTGAGCGGCGCCATCGACAACCGGCTCGCCGTCAAGGCGGCCAGCGACCGGGTCGGCGACTTGCAAAGGATGCGCGGTCTGTTACGCGCCGACCTCGGTCAGGCCACGGCCCGCCGGTCGCGCGGCCCCACGGGCCGGCCGACGCCCCAGCCGATCGTCGGGGCCGCCGCGCCCGGCGATCCGATCCTGGTGCTGAACCGCGCCGGCTGGAGCAATCCCGGCGAACAGGCGCGGCCGTCCCTGCAACGGGTGGAGTACCGGTTGGTCGAGGACCGGCTCGAACGGCGCGCCTCCAGCCATCTGGATGGCGCCCGACCGGGTCCGCCCCAGGTGCTTTACCGCGGGGTGCGCGATGTCACCGTGGCGTTCATGCGCGACGGAGAGGCGGCCCCCGCCTTCATCTCCAGTATCGACCGGCCCCTGCCCGAAGCCGTGCAGATCGGGATGACGATCGAGGGCTATGGGCGGGTCGATCAGCTGTTCGTCGTCGGGAGCGGCCGATGAGGCGGCGGGGGACCGATCGGGAGGGCATGGCCCTGCTGACCGTGCTGCTGCTGGTCGCGGTCATGTCCGTGGTCGCGGTGGCGATCCTCGACGATGTGCGCTTCTCCGTCCGGCGCACGGCGAACGTCGAGTTCCAGAGCCAGGCCCAGTGGTATGCTGCGGGAGCCGAAAATCTGGCACGGGGCCAGATCACGCGCCTGCTGGCGGGCGCACCGGCGCGTACGCCGCTGGAGCCGGCCTGGAACGGGCGGCCTATGACCTTTCCGATCGACGGAGGCGCCATCACTGCGACGGTCACCGACGGCCAGGCGTGTTTCAACCTCAACAGCCTCGCCCTGGGGGTCGGCGAGGATCTGACGGCGCGTCCCTTGGGGGCGCTGCAGTTCCGGGCGCTGGGCCGGGCCGTCGGAGCGCCCG
This sequence comes from Brevundimonas sp., assembly GCF_051860745.1. Classification (GTDB taxonomy): domain Bacteria; phylum Pseudomonadota; class Alphaproteobacteria; order Caulobacterales; family Caulobacteraceae; genus Brevundimonas. The sequence goes on along the minus strand of NZ_JBHYDN010000009.1, from coordinate 130,602 downwards.
ATAGTCGGATGCGCGCGATCGCCGACGCCCTGACCGACTGGCTGGACGCCGACACGACGCCGATGCCGCTGGGGGCTGAAGACGGGGCCTATGCGGGCCTTGCCACCCCCTATAGGACAGGCGGCGCCATGCTGGCGGAGGTCAGCGAATTGCGGGCGGTCAGGGGTGTGGACGCCGAGACCTATCGCAGGCTGCGGCCGTACCTCTGCGCCCTGCCGACTTCGCGCCTGTCGCCCCTGAACGTGAACACCCTGACGCCGGAGCAGGCGCCGCTGCTGACCATGCTGACCAACGGCGCCGTCGGGCCCGAGCAGGCGCGCGCGGTGATCGCGGCGCGGCCGCGCGAGGGGTGGATGGACGCTGCCGCCTTCTGGGCCCAGCCGGCCATGGCCGTGGTCCAGGTCGATGAGGAGGCCCGTGACCAGATCACCGTCCTGACCCGCTTCTTCGATCTGCGGGTCGATGTCGAATTGGGCGGCTCCCGGGCCGTCCGTACTGCCTTGCTGGAAGCCGGATCCGACGGGCGTGTGCGCACCGTGATCCAACGCTGGACTCCCGAAGAATGAAACCGACCCGCCTGATCCTGATTCCAGCCCTCGGAAGCGAACCGGCCACCTGCCTGTGATCGTGGACGGCGTGGTGCGCGGCGGCCTGCCGGGCCTCCCACCCTCAAACGTCAGCTCCGGGCCTGAAGGGGCTTTAAACGTCCGGTGACGGGGCAAATGTCAAATTTCATACTTCCAGTCGTCGCATAACCTTTACAATCGGCGAGAAGGGCGCATTAATCCTCCGGGTCCTGACTGTTTCAGGCGTTCGGGAGAGACTGTATGCGCGCTTTCACCCCCTTCATCGGCCTTGCAGCCTTCGCCGCCGCCGCGCACCTTCCGGCCGGACTGGCGAGCGCCGGCGACAGTGGACAGCCGTCGGCCCGACCCAATGCGCGCGCGGTCATGATCTGCGGTACGGACGCCGCAACCCGCCGGGCCTTCACCCGCGAGCATGGCGCTGCGCCGATCTTCGTCACTGCCCATGAGGCGCTGTCGGTGAGGGTCTCGGACCCCGCCTGGAGCACGCCCCGTTGCATGACGGCGCGGGAGCACGCGCGCTACAGGGACGCCGCCACGACCTTGGCAGCTGTTCGCTAGAGGCCCAGCGGTCCGACCATCCAGGTCAGCCAAATGCCTGCAGCCAGACAGGGGCCGAAGGGCAGGCGGTCCGTCGCTGACACGCGCTTTCCGACCAGCAGCCGCGCCGCCACGAAGCTAAGGCCGGCGGCGGAAGCCCAGAGCAGGACTGACGGCAGGCCGATCCAGCCGACCCAGGCGCCGCCGGCGGCCAGCAGGATGGGGTCGCCGTCGCCGAGGCCTTCGCGGCCGCGAAGCCGGCGATAGAAGAAGGCCAGCAGCCACAGGCCGGCGAAGCCGACGGCGGCGCCGATCACGGCGTCGGGCGGGGCGGTGTGATGCAGCAGCACCGCTGCGAGGCCGCCGGTTGCGAGCAGGGGCAGGGTCAACTGATCCGGCAGGCGGAAATGTTCGGCGTCGATCACGGCGATCAACAGCAACTGCCAGCCCAGCAGGGCGGTCAGGGCGGCGGCGAGCGGCGTGGGCTGGGCGAGGGCGGCCCAGGCGCCGATCGCGGCTGCGGCGAGGACCATGAACCCATACCGGCGCGGGCCGGGAGGCGCGCCGTCGTCGTCGTGGGGCAGGCGCAGGCTCAGCCGGGCGAGAAGGCCTCCGACGATGACGCCAGAGCCACCCAGCAACATTCCGAGGATCGCTGGCGTCACGGTCCGATCTCTTGAGGAAGGCGTCGCGCCGCTGCGGCCTTTCGTCTGCGCCCGTGTAGCCCGGACCAGGCGATTGGGCTACGAATGTGAGGGGGCCGTCGGGGGCCTGCCTGGGGAAGCCACAGTGATCGCCGCAGTGCGTAGTTTCAGCATGGAGGCTCGTCAGGCTCTGGCGAGCCGGCCATACCGGGTGCGGGCGGCCGTGGAGATTGCGTTGGCGCTGGTGCTGGCGGTTCAGCTGGGCCGGCTGGTGTGGATTGTGGCCGAGCCGCAGCACGCCGGCGCTGCGACGACGGAGACCTCGGCCCCGATCAAGCCGGTCGATTTTTCGGTTTTCCAGCGTTTTGACGCCTTTTTCCGCACGGGGGGGCAGAGCAGTCTGGCGGAGGCGAGTGCGGCCGGCAGCGGGCAGATGCGGTTGTACGGGCTACGCTCGGACGGGGCCGGGGGCGGTTCGGCGATCATCGGGCTCGCGGATGGACGGCAGGTGTCGGTTGGGGTGGGCGAAGAGGTTGAGCCGGGGCTGGTGTTGCGCGGCGTGGGACCGGATCATGTAACGCTGGCGCGCGGGTCGTCGGTGAGCCGGCTGATCTTCTCGGACGTGCCGATGGGCGTGGCTCAACCGCCGCCGCCGCCGCCCGGGCCGCAGACGGTGACGCCGCCCGGCCCTGCGCCGGCCGCGGTCGCCGGCGCAAGCGTCGGTCCGGCGCGGCTGATGACGCAGGCGGGACTGCGGCCGCGGATGCGGGGAGCGCGGCTGGACGGGTTCACAGTGTCGGGAGCGGGCGACGCGGCGGTGCTGCGGGCGGCGGGGCTTCAGGCGGGGGATGTGATCCTGGCGGTGAACGGCCAGCCGCTGGACAGTCTCGAGCGGATCGCCGCCCTGCGCGGCCAGCTTGCGAACAGTTCTGTCGCAGAGATTCGCTATGAGCGGGACGGGCAGGTGCAGACCTCCACCCTGGGGACCGGCCGATGAAGCGATCCAATGTGATCGGCGCTGTGATGGCGGCCGTTCTGGCCGTCCAGGGTCCGCTGGCGGCGGGGCCCGTGTGGGCCCAGTCCCAGACGCTGAACGTGCAGGGGGCGGACATTCGCGCCTTCATCCAGGACGTGGCGCGGTCGACGGGGCGGACATTCATCGTCGATCCGGGGGTGACGGGCACGGTGACGGTGACCAGCGACCGGCCGCTGAGCCGGACCCGGCTGTTCGAGGTCTTTCTGTCGACGCTCAGGGCTAATGGTCTTGTGGTGACGCCGACGGCCTCGGGGGCCTACCGGATCAGCCCGGCGCAAGGCGCGGCCCAGGGACCCGCGACCGTGGGATCGGAGCGGTTCTCGACCGAGGTGTTCCAGCTGAGGAATATCGACGCGGCCTCGGCGGCCGAGACGATCCGGCCGCTGGTCGGGGCGCAGGGCCAGGTGCTGGCCAATCCGGGCGCCAACAGCGTGGTGGTGGCCGACTTCTCCGACAATCTGGCGCGCATCCGGGCGCTGATCGGGCGGATCGACGTGGACCGGACCGGGTTCGAGGTGGTGACGCTTGAGAACTCCTCCGCGCGCGAGATCGCCGGCGTCCTGCAGACGGTGCTGGCCCCGCCGGGCGGGCAGCCGGGCTCCGGGATGGTGTCTGTGACGCCGGTCGAGAGCTCCAACTCCATCGTGCTGCGTGGCGATCCGGCGGCGATGGCGCGCATCCGTCCGCTGATCGAGGATCTGGACCGCCGGGCCGAGAGCGCCGACGACGTGCGGGTGGTGTTCCTGCAGCACGCCGACGCCGAGGCCCTGCTGCCGGTGCTGCAACAGGTCGTGGGCCAACAGGTCACCCCGGCCAGCGCCAACGCTCCGGCCTCCGGTCGAAGTGGCGGGACGGCTGACGCCGCCGCAGGCGTTACCCCCGCCGGCGTCCCGGCGCCCTTACCCGGCCAGCGCGCCGTCATCGCCCGCTTCCCGGGGGCCAATGCGCTGGTGATCTCGGCCTCGGCGGATACGCAGCGGATGCTGGCGGAGGTGATCCGTCAGCTGGATCAGCGGCGCCAGCAGGTGCTGATCGAGGCGATCGTGGTGGAGCTGTCGGACAACGCCGTGCGCGAATTGGGGGTGCAGTGGCTGCTGGCGGGCGAAGACGGCAATCCGGTCGGCCTGACCAACTACTCGGACCGGGCCGGGGCGCTGGTTCCGATCGCGGGCGGGGCGGCGGCGGGCCAACTGGAGGATGACGACCCCCTGCGTGAGCAGCTGCAGGAACTGGCGCTGAACACCCTGCTGGGGGCCAATGGCTTCATCGGCGGCGGCGGCGGACGGATCGGCGATGGCCTGTTCGGCTTCATCATCAACGCGGCCAAGACCGATGCGGGCTCCAACCTGCTGCAGACGCCGTCACTGATGACTCTGGACAATGAGGAGGCGACGATACTGGTGGGTCAGGAGGTGCCGATCACGACCGGCGAGACCCTGCTGGACGGCAACTCCAATCCGTTCCGCACGACCCAGCGTCAGGACATCGGGGTCAAGCTCATCGTCCGGCCGCAGATCAACGCCGGCGGCTCGATCACCCTGTTCCTGCGTCAGGAGGTGTCCAGCATCAACGGCGTCCTGACCAACTCCGCCAGCGATCTGGTGCTGAACAAGCGCGAGCTGGAGACGACGCTGGTGGTCGACGACGGCGACATCGCGGTGGCCGGCGGCCTGCTGGACCAGAACGACCGGCTGTCGGTCGATGGCGTGCCGGGGTTGAGCAATCTGCCGTATATCGGCGGCCTGTTCCGCTCGACCAGCCGCCAGCGCGGGCGGACCAATCTGATGGTGTTCATCCGCCCGACCATCATCCGCAGCCCGGCCGACGCCCAGGCGCTGGCGGCGGACCGCTGGGGCTATATGCGCCGACAACAGCTCAACAATGCGCCCGGGGTCGAACCCAGCCTCGATGAGATGCTGCGCGACTATATGCGGACCCAGCCGCCCGTTGCGCCGGACTACGTCGTCACCGCCCCCGTGGGCGAGGTGACCGTCGCCCCGCTGCCGCCGGCCGATCCGGTCGCTTCGTCAGGCGAGTGATGCGGTCATGATCACCCTGATCAATCCGACGCTGCCCTATGGCTTCGCCAAACGGCACGGGGTGATCCTGCTGGACGCGGGCGAGATCGCTGTGGTGGGCCTGCGCGAGGGAGCCGATCCGTCGGCCCTGATCGAGACGCGCCGGGCGCTGGGGCGGCCGCTCAGGGTCGAGCCGCTGGATCAGGCGACCTTCGACCGGCGGCTTTCGCAGGTCTATGCCGGCGATCACCTGAGCGCCGCGGACGGCGACGACCTGTCGATGCCGTCGGGGCTGGAGAGCCTGATCGACGACATTCCGGCCGCCGCCGACCTGCTGGACACCGCCGACGACGCGCCGGTGATCCGGCTGATCAACGGCATTATCGCGGAAGCCGTGCGGGCGGGGGCCTCGGACATCCATCTGGAGCCGTTCGAGACGGCGCTGACGGTGCGGATGCGGATCGACGGGGTGTTGCGCGAGACCCTGTCGCTGAACCCCAGGATCACGCCCCTGCTGGTGTCGCGCATCAAGGTGATGGCGCGGCTGGACATCGCCGAGAAGCGGGTGCCCCAGGACGGGCGCATCCCGCTGGCGCTGGGCGGCAAGACGCTGGACGTGCGCGTTTCGACCCTGCCGTCGCGGATGGGCGAGCGGGTGGTGCTGCGCATTCTGGACCGCGATCAGGCCGGGCTGACGCTGGACCGGCTGGGCATGGCGCCCGATGCGCTGGAGGCCTTCCGCGCCGCGCTGAGGGAGCCTAACGGCATCATCCTGGTCACCGGCCCGACGGGCTCGGGCAAGACGACCTCGCTCTACGCCGGCCTGTCGCTGCTCAATGACGCGACGCGCAACATCCTGACGGTCGAGGACCCGGTCGAATACGCCATCGACGGCGTCGGCCAGACCCAGGTCAATCCCAAGGTCGGCATGACCTTCGCGGCGGGCCTTCGGGCGATCCTGCGTCAGGACCCGGACGTGGTCATGGTCGGCGAGATCCGCGACGTCGAAACCGCCCGGATCGCGGTGCAGGCGGCTCTGACCGGCCATCTGGTGCTGTCGACGGTGCACACCAATGACGCGGCCGGGGCGGTGACGCGGCTGAGGGACATGGGGGTGGAGCCCTTCCTGCTGGCCTCGACCCTGCGACTGATCGTGGCCCAGCGGCTGGTGCGCCGGCTGTGCGGCGACTGCCGGCGGCCGGAAGGGGCGGACAAGGCCACCGCAAGGCTGGCCGGGGTCAAGGTCGGCCAGACGGTGTGGCGGCCGCAGGGGTGCAGCCAGTGCAACCAGACCGGCTATGTGGGGCGGGTGGGTCTTTATGAGGTGATCCGGGTCGATGACCGGGTGCGCCGTCTGATCGCCGCCGAGGCCGGGGAGGAGGCGATCAATGCGGTCGCCTTCGCGGGCGCTGAAACCCTGACCCAACGGGCGCGCAGCCTGGTGCTGGAGGGCGTCACCTCGGTCGAGGAGGCGGTGCGGGTGACGCGTCAGGAGACGGCGGAGGCCCACGACGAGCCCGTGCTCGCCGTCGCCGTCGCCGCCGCGACCGGGCGCGAGGATGCGGCCTGATGGCGGCGTTCGACTATGTGGCGGTGGATGCGGGTGGCCGGACGGTCAGCGGGACATTGACCGCCGATGACGACGGCGCCGCGCGGGCCCTGCTGGCGCGCCGCAAGCTGATGCCGCTGGAGGTCGCGCCGTCGCGTGGGGGCGCCCCGGCGCGGGGGGCGCCGGAAGGCGTCCAGCCACGCAAGGGCGGTCGCCTCGACTCGCGGACCCTGGCCCTGGTGACGCGCCAGCTGGCCACCCTGGTGACGGTGTCGCCGGTAGAGGAGGCGCTGCGGGCCATCGCCATACAGGCTGACCGGCCCGCCGTCCGCGCCGTGCTGGAGGGGGTGCATGCCGGGGTGATGGAGGGGCGTCGGCTGTCGGACGCCATGGCGCTGCAGGGCTCCGCCTTCCCGCCGCTGTACCGGGCCATGGTGTCGGCGGGCGAGACTTCGGGCGCGCTGGCGCCCATTCTGGAGCGGCTGGCCGACGGGCTGGAGCGCGATCAGGTGGTGCGCGGCAAGGTGATCACGGCCCTGGTCTATCCGGCGGTGCTGGCGGTCGTGGCCATCGGGGTGGTGATCGCCCTGATGACCTTCGTGGTGCCCCGGGTGGTGGATCAGTTCGATAGCATGAACCAGACCCTGCCCCTGCTGACGCGGCTGGTGATCGGCCTGTCGAACGGGATGCGCGACTGGGGTTGGCTGGCGGCCTTGCTGCTGGCGGCGGCGGGCGTCGCCGGCGTGCTGGCCCTGCGTAATCCGGCCGTCCGGATGGGAGTGGATACGGCGATCCTGCGCCTGCCCCTGATCGGACGGCTGACGCGCGACCTGCACGGGGCGAAGATGGCGCGGACCCTGTCGACGATGATCACGGCCGGCCTGCCGGTGCTGGAGGGGCTGACGATCACGGCGCGGACCGTGTCCAACCGCCGCCTGCGGCTGGCCACGGAGACGATGGCCGAGGCGGTGCGCGAGGGCGGGGGGCTGTCGGCCGCGATGCGCCGGGCCGACGTCTTCCCGCCGATCCTGGTGACCATGACCGCCTCGGGCGAGGCCGGCGGCCGGCTGGAGCCGATGCTGGAGCGCGCCGCGGAATATCTGGAGCGGGAGTTCTCGACGTTCACGGCGGTGATGCTGAGCCTGATCGAGCCGGCCATCATCGTGGTCATGGGCGGCGTGGTCGCCCTGATCGTCCTGTCCATCCTGCTGCCCATCCTGCAGATCAACACCCTGGCCATGGGGTGAGGAGACGATGATGAAGAGGTCTTTGGCTCCAATCCTCCAGCGAGGCGCGGGTCGCATTGTTGCTTGGGCCGCGGTCACAAGGCTCCGCCTTGTCGACCCGGAGCCTGTCCTCGGGCCGACCGATGGTCGGACCCGGGGGCGGCCTGGCGCTTCGCGCATGCCCCGCGCTCAAGCAGCGAGCCGCCGCGCGGCGAGCGGTAGCGCCCCCAACAGGGCTGGCTTTACTCTGGTCGAGATGATGGTGGTGGTGGTCATCCTGGGCCTGCTGGCCACCGTGGTGGCGATCAATGTCCTGCCCAGTCAGGACCGGGCCATGGTGACCAAGGCCAGGGCCGACATCGCCACCCTGGAGCAGGCGATCGAGACCTATCGGCTCGACAATCTGGACTTCCCCGATGATCTGCGGTCGCTGGTCGAGGCCCCGACGGGCCTGGCCAGTCCCGACCGCTACCGTCCGGGCGGCTATGTGCGCCGCCTGCCCGAGGACCCCTGGGGCGAACCCTATCAATACCGCCGCCAGAGCGCCCACGGCGGTCAGTTCGACGTCTACTCATTCGGCGCCGACCGCAAGCAAGGGGGCGAGGGCAATGACGCCGACCTCGGCAACTGGGAAGGGTAGGGCCCAAGGATCCCGCTCGGGATTTACCTTGGTCGAGCTCTTGATGGTGATCACCATCATCGGCCTCGCCGCCGGGGCTGTGGTGCTGTCTGTGCCCGATCCGCGGCCGTCGGTGGCCGAGGACGCCGAGCGGTTCGCCGCCCGGCTGAGCCGCGCCCGCGAGGAAGCCATCCTGTCCAACCGCCCGGTCGCGGTCGAGGCGACCTCCGCCGGCTACGGCTTTACGGTGTTCGACGGCGCTGCATGGTCGGCGCTGGACGAGGGCCCGTTCGGGCCGGAGATCTGGACCGCGGGCGCGACGGTCGAACCGTCAGAGGTGCGCATCGTGTTCGATCCCACCGGCGTGGCCGAGCCCGCCGCCCTGACCCTGACCCGCGAGCGCAACAGCCGCACCATTACTGTCGACGGCGCCGGAGAGGTGACGCTCAATGGCTGAGAGGAATGGCTTTACGTTGATCGAGCTTCTGGTGGCCCTTGCGGTGTTCAGCCTGGCCGCCCTGGCGCTGTTGAACCTGTCCGGCGAGAACACCCGTTCGGCCGCTCGCGTCGAGACCCGCACCCTCGGCGGGATCGTCGCCGAAAACCTCGCCGTCGAGGCCATGATCGCCCCGTCGATCAGCGAGGGAACCACTACTGGCCAAACCCCGCTCGCCGACCGCCCGTGGACTTGGACCCGCACCGTCGCCCCCACCGACGAACCCGACCTGCTGCGCATCCACATCACCGTCAACGACTCCGAAGGACAGGCCGCCGAACGCACACTGTTCCGGTCAAGGACGCGACAATGAAGCCCGTCCGTCTGATCCTCATTCCCGCGACCGGCAGCCAGCCGGCGCCCTTCCTGATCATCGGGGCTGATGGCTATGTCCTTGATCGGGGCGAGCTGACGCTCGACGGCGGCGCCGCGCCCGAGCCGATGCGGACAGTCGCCGTGACGCCCGGCGGCGACGTGCTGATCCGCTGGCTCGACCTGCCGCCGGGCAGCACCGTTCAGGGCCGGGCGGCGGCGGCCTGGATGCTGCGGGATCAGGTGGCGGCGACGCCCGACCGACTGGCGACCGTGCTCGGGCCGCCCACGGCGCCCGGAGAGCCGCGGCTGGTCGCGGTCGTCAGCCGGTCGCTGATGGAGGCCTGGACGGACTATCTCGCGGCCTTGGGCGTGCGCGCCGATGTGCTGGTCCCCGACGTCCTGACCCTGGGTGAGCCCGAGGCCGACGACACATTGTCGGCGGTGTCCTTCGGCGAGGGCATGGCCCTGCGCGGCCGCCGGTTCGCCGCCACGGTCCAGCCCGATCTGGTCGAGCTGATCGCCGGCGGCCGGCGGATCGCCCCGGTGCAGGACCCCGCCGCTGTCGAGCGGGCGCTGGTCGCGACGGCCCTGGCGCCGGCGATCAACCTGCTGGACACGGGCGAGCGCGAGGCGACGGCGGCCGGCGGCTGGAGACGGGCGGCGATCCTGGCGACGCTGGTGATTCTGTCGCCGCTGGTTCTTGTCTCGGCCGGAGCGATCCGCGACAACATCGCGGCGCGCGACGCCCGGTCCGAAGCCTTGGCGGCGATCGCGGCGGTCTCGCCCGATCTGGCGCGGGAACCTGATCCGGTCGAGGCCCTGCGCCGACTGGTCGCCGCTGCGCCGCCTCCGGGCGGGATCACGGCGGCGGCCGCCGCCCTGTTCACCGCCGTCGAGGCCGTCGAGGGGGCGGAGCTCGACATTCTGATCGCCGATCCGGACGACGGGATGAAGGCCACGATCAGCCATCCGGCGCACGGCGACATGACCGTGATCCGACGCTCCATGGCCGACGCAGGCATGGCTGTGACCGAGACCGGCACGCTGGAGGACGGCGGCCGGGTGGTCAGCGACATCACTATAGGGGCCGCACGATGAGGCGGCTGACAGACCGACTGTATCCGTGGTGGGAGGGGCGCACCCTGCGCGAGCGGCGTATGCTGGCCGTGATGGGAGTCCTTCTGGCGACAGTGTTCGTCTGGCTGGCCGTCGTTCGTCCGATGCTTGGCTGGCGTGAACAGGCCGCCGCCGACCGGGCCGGGGCCGAGGCGGAGCTGGCCTGGGTGCAGACCGGGCTTCGGCTGACGGCGCCGACCGCCGCCGCGCGGCCGGTGATCGATGTCGAAGGCTTCGAACCGCTCGTCACCCGGACGGCCGCCGCGGCGGGCCTGAATGTGACGACGGGCATGGACGCCTCGGGCCGGTTGGCCTTCCGCATACCCGACGCCTCCAGCGCGGCCCTGTTCGGCTGGATGTCCGCGCTCGAACGCGATCACGGGATCGCCGTCGTCAGCCTCGGCGTCGTTGAGAACACCGATGCCACCCTGCAGGTCGAGGGCGCCCTGTCGCGTCAGGCGGGCGGCTAGGCCACCGCGCCCACCGACCGCCGTTCGTGAACCGGATCAGGTCTGACGGGTTGCGTGGGTGTCCCGTCCTCTCCGGCTGCCTGAATGCTCGAAGCTCCATCCGACCTCGACCGGCTGAAACAACACGCACGCCGGTTCGCCGCCAACGTCCGACCGCATCACATCGCCCTGGTCGCCGCCCTGGCGGTCGTCGGGATCGGGGTGGCGGCGGTGCGCACCGTCGCCCTGCCGGGACCGCGGCCGATCCTCGACGGCGAGAGGCTGCAGATACTGGTCGTGGCCCCGGTCGAGCCCGAGATCACGCCCGGATCCGTGATGGAGGTCGGCAATCTGGTCGAGGGGTTCGAATACAGGCCGTTTCCGCCATCGGTGATCGAGGTCGCCGATGCGCCCTACGAAGAGGATTTCGGAGCGTCGGCGCCGCGTCGCGCACCGAACCGATACGCGGAGGAGGCTGTAATTCACGCCCCGCCGCAGCCAGAAGCCCCCGGCGACGGTTGGCGGGAAACCCGTGTCGGCCGCTGGTTCGGCTTCGACGCGCCGGAGCGGGACTATCGCGCCGAACGCGAGGCCCGCCGCGCCCGGATCGATGCGCAGATGGAGCGGGATCATGACCGGCGTGAGGTGCGGTGGTACCGGTCCAACGGCGAACCCGGCGGCGATGACGGGCAGGATGGCCGCCGTCGGCAGGACGAAAATCCCGACGACCTCCGGGGCTGACGGTCGCGGATTCGCGTTCACTGGTCCCAAACCGTGGCCCTGTGCGCCGGGGTGCTCTGGTCGCGCTCGGTCGACAATTCCGCCGTCTTCTGGGCCGCGAACGGCGTGTTGACCGCAGGCCTGCTGCTGTTGAAGGCGCGCCTCGGCTGAGCCTTCGTCGCGCCTGACCGCGCGACAGGAAACTTGCGGAACACAGGGATACACGACGTCCTTTCAGGAGTATGATGTGTGCCGATAGACGTCGGATTGGGTCATGATTTCACTGCTGCTCGCGATCGGCCTCGGCCAGACTCCTGAAGGCGTTACGGTCTCGCCGCCGCCGCCGGGTTCGCAGGAGGTGCGGGTGCCCTGCGAGTCGACGCCGGCGGGCTGGGTCTGCAAGATGCCGGCGATGATCCTGCGACCGTCCCCGCCCGGATCGGCCGTCATCACCGACGCGCCGGCGATTTCCGTTCCCGTTCCGCCCACGGCGCCGACCCTGGCGCCGCCGGTTGAGATCAGTTCGGCCGAGGCAGACCGGCAGGCGCGGCTGATCGCGCGTTGCGCCGACGCCTCCTGGCTGTCCCTGTGCCTGCCCGATGACCGACGCGAGGCCAGGATTCTCCGCGACGCCGCAGTCGCCCGGGCGGCGCTGAGAGGCGAGGTCTACCAGCTGTTGAGCGAAAACAGGTGTGACGAGGCCATGCGGATGGCTCTGGCCGGCGCCGACATGTCCCTGGTCTGGGAGGTGCGCAATTTGAATGTCTGTGCGTCCGGCCCTGCGACGGCCGAGGCTCCCGCCGACTCGAACTGAAGACGGCAGATCTCCGGAATCAAAGAGGCCCGACGCCTTGCGGCGCGGGCCTCTCTTTTCAGATCAAGGGCGGGACCGGCCGGACGGGTCCGGTCGGTCCCTGGTCTTGTCCTAGCCGCGCTCGCCGTCGTAGCTGCCCGGCGCCGTGTTGCCGCCATGACTGACGGGCTCGCACTCGATAAGGCCTTCGCAGCCGGAGAAGTGGATTTCCGGCGGCTCGACGGTGATGTCGGACGGTCGGACGTGAACTTCAGGGGCGCGCAGATAAATCTGTGGGGCCCGAATACGGATGGGCGGGGCCTCGACATAGATCGGCGGACCCTGGATATCGATGCGGCCCGACTCGATGGTGATCGGCCGACCGCGGATGCGGACACCCGGCCCGCCGGCGCGGACGACATGCCACGGCCTCGGGGTATTGTACCAATTCACCTCGTAGTCGCACAAGCAGACTCCGTATTGGTCGCGAGGGCCTCCGTCGCGGCACGGAGGCGGGGGATTGTCGCAGCAATACGAAGGCGGCGGCGGCGGCGGCGGTCGATGATACAGGTTGTCCTGGGCGACTGCCGTTCCGGCGCTTCCGGCCGAGGCCAGCAGAGCGCCGACGGCGGCGATGACTATGTGTTTCACTTGAAGCTCCCCTAAATCCAGTCGTCGATTAAGACCCCGAATAACCCCACGCCCAGGGACCGAAGTATCATCGTTATGGTAACCTTAACCGCTTGGCAAGGCGACGGTTCCCCAAGGGTGGCTGGATTATGGCGACTGTCGCGCCTATTGCCCCGATGGGGCGATTTATTCGCTTTCCGGGGGAAAAACTCGCTCCGCCGCCGCGATATTTCGCCGCGAAGTGCGCCTCCCGGACAGAATGTCTCGCCAACTTGACCCCACGTGACCTTGGCAGCCGCCCGGACGCGGTCTAGGTCGATGCCTCAATCCGATCACCGGCCGACCGGTGATCGAGCTTTACGGGAGAAGCGCTCATGGCCGATCTGGCTCAAGTCACCGAACACATCCGCGGCGCCGTGGGCGACAACTCCGGTCTGGGCAAGACCGTGAAGATCGATCTGGGCGATGTTGGCAAGATCTATATCGACGGCGCCTCGGTGCCCAATACGGTGACCAACGAGGACAAGCCCGCCGACGCCACCGTCTCAATCGGCTGGGACGACTTCATGGCGCTGTCGGCTGGCCAGCTGGATCCGATGATGGCCTTCATGCAAGGCAAGCTGAAGATCGCGGGCGACATGATGATCGCCCAGAAGCTGGCCCCGCTGCTGAAGCGCTGAGGCGCGTGACCGCGAACTGATTTCCGCGGCGCGGCTCCTTATGGGGCCGCGCCGTTTTCGTATCGGAGCACGACCATGGAATTCCGGCACAGCGACAGGGCCCTGCACTGGCAGGAGCGGGTCAAGCGCTTCCTCGACGACCATGTGCTGCCGCGCGAGGAGGAATACCGGGCCCAGGTCCGTGAAGATCACACGCGCCAGCCTCCGGCCATGGAGGAGATGAAGGCGAAGGCCCGCGAGGCCGGCCTGTGGAACATGTTCCTGCCCGGCGATCACGGCGCCGGTCTGAACAATCTCGAATATGCTCCGCTGGCCGAATTGATGGGCCGCCACCTGTGGTCGGCCGAGGTGTTCAACTGCAACGCCCCCGACACCGGCAATATGGAAGTCCTCCATATGTACGGGAACGCCGAGCAGCAGGCGAAATGGCTCAAACCCCTGATGGCCGGCGATATCCGCTCGGCCTTCCTGATGACCGAGCCCGAGGTCGCCTCCTCGGACGCCACCAACATCCAGACCCGGATCGAGCGCGACGGCGACCACTATGTGATCAACGGCCGCAAATGGTGGTCGACCAACATGGCTCACCCGAACGTCGCCATGACCATCGTCATGGGCAAGACCGACCCCGACGCCTCGGTCCACACCCAGCAGTCGCAGATTATCGTCCCCGTCGATGCGCCCGGCTTCCGCGTCGAGCGGATGCTGTCGGTGTTCGGCTATGACGAGCTGCCGATCGGCCACGCCGAGGTGGTGCTGGAGAACGTCCGCGTCCCGGTCGAAAACCTGATCGCCGGCGAGGGGCGGGGGTTCGAGATCGCCCAGGGCCGCCTCGGCCCCGGCCGCATCCACCACTGCATGCGCGTCATCGGCATCGCCGAACGGTCGCTGGAGCTGATGGTCCAGCGCCTGTTGTCGCGCACTGCCTTCCGCAAGAAGCTGGCCGAACATTCGGTCTGGGAACAGCGGGTCGGCGAGGCCCGCACCAATATCGAGATGTGCCGCCTGCTGGTGCTCAAGGCCGCCTGGATGATGGACGAGGCCGGCGCGAAAAACGCCAAGTCCGAGATCGCCCAGATCAAGGTCGCCGCGCCGCGCATGGCGCTTCAGGTCATCGACGACGCCATCCAGGCCTTCGGCGGCGCCGGGGTCTCGGCTGACACCCCCCTGGCCGAGATGTACGCCATGGTCCGCACCCTGCGCATCGCCGACGGGCCGGACGAGGTCCACAATCGGACGGTGGCGCGGTTGGAGTATGCGAAGCACGGCGGGCGGGGCGGGTAGGGGGAGCACCCTACCGCTATCGTCATTCCGGGCGAGCGCAGCGAGACCCGGAACCCAGCGGCGCGCGATAGCGCGAACCTGTCGCGGACACCGGCGGCTGGACCATTTCGCCTTCGGCGCCGCTGGGTTCCGGGTCTGCGGCTCGCTTTGCTCGCCTCCGCCCGGAATGACGATAGCGGTTTGGGGCAGTTCGCACCGCTCACAATCCGCCGATTGTCAGCATATCCCGCCCCGCCAAGCCACTGACTCCGAACGTCTTTCAAAATTTTCAGCGTCCCTATCCCGCCATAGGAACAGCCCCTCCTAGACTCCCCCCGTTCCGTCGCAGGGGAGGCGCAGAGGCCTTGCGTCCTTTGGCGGCGGGATGTGGAGAAGCGGGGGCCCGGTTCCCGGCTGCCAGAGCAAGGCAGCCAACGCCCGGGGTCTGATAACCAAACGGATGTCAGGGGCGAGGGGGATACTCGCCCGGTCCGGGGACCGTGTCGCAAGCACGGCCCGCCCGCCGGAGGCGCTGCGGTAAGGCGATAAAACCGCCACCGGACGCAAGCTTCCGATCAATCTCCGCGCGGAGCGTCTGTCTGCGTCGAAACGGTAAACCACAAAGAACTCCGGGCGCGGGCCCGGCGCTCCGCACGCCTTCCCCATCCGACCGCGATCGCGCGAGCGGCGCCGACGGTTGCGTCATTGCCCCGCAAGCCTCGCCATGCAAGCTTCGCCGCCTCAGGAGAACCATCATGCTGCATCGTCTGGCCGCCGCCGTCGCCCTCGCGCTCGCATTCGCGACGCCCGCCCTGGCCGACACCCTCGTCGTCACCGCCGCCCGCATGGTCGATGTCGAGCGCGGCCGCTATGTCGACAATCCCGTGGTCGTGGTCACCGACGGCCGGATCACCGCGGTCGGGACCGCCGTGCCCGCTGACCTGCCCGCCGACGCGCGCCGGCTCGACCTGTCGGGCCTGACCCTGCTGCCGGGCCTGATCGACATGCACGTCCATCTGGCCTCGACGCCCTATGTCTCCGGCTGGAATGAGCTGGACTATGCCGACGACTTCGGAACCGTCCTCCAGGTCGCCCATGCGCGCGCCAACCTGATGGCCGGCTTCACCACGGTGCGGAACCTGGGCGGACCCGACTTCGCCGATGTCGCCCTGCGTCAGGCCATCGACGGCGGCTTTGTCGAGGGGCCACGGGTCATCCCCGCGGGCGCTTCGTTCGGGGCTACCGGCGGCCATTGTGATCATACCGGCCTGCCGCGCTCCTTCGCCCGGGCCAATCCCTTCAACGCCGACGGGGTCGAGGCGGCCCGCCACGCGGTGCGCGAGGTGCGCAAATACGGCGCCCAGGTGATCAAGGTCTGCGCCACCGGCGGCGTCTTCTCGCGCAACACCGAGCCGGGCCAGCAGCAGATGACCCTGGCCGAACTGACCGCCGTGGCCGACGAGGCGCATATGTGGGGCCTCAGGGTCGCGGCCCACGCCCACGGCGCCTCGGGCATTGCCGACGCCATTCGCGCCGGCATCGACACGATCGAACACGCGTCGCTGATCGACGCCGAGGGCATTCGTCTGGCGGTCCAGCACGGGACCTGGCTGTCGATGGACATCTACAACACCGACTTCACCCAGGCCGCGGGCACCGAGTTCGGCACGACGGAAGACAATCTGCGCAAGGATCGCGAGATCGGCCAGCTGCAACGCGACAATTTTCGCGCCGCACACCGCGCCGGCGCCCGGATGGTGTTCGGCTCTGACGCGGCCATCTATCCGCACGGCCAGAACGCCCGGCAGTTCGCGATTATGGTCGAATACGGCATGACCCCGGCCGAGGCGATCCGCGCCGCCACCTGGAACGCCGCCCAGGCCCTCGGTCGTGAGCGCGACGTCGGGGCTATCGTGGCCGGCCGCTACGGCGACCTGATCGCGGTGTCAGGCGACCCGCTCGCCGATGTGCGGATGCTGGAGACGGTGCCCGTAGTCATCAAGGGCGGGGCGGTGGTGCGGGACGCGCGCTGAGTCAGCTAGCTGACATAGACCCGAGGCACCCGTGCGCTGACGGACGTCAGCAGCTCATAGGCGATGGTTCCGGCCGCGTCCGCCGCGTCGTCCAGCATCCGGTTCGGGCCGAACAGCTCGACTGTGTCGCCGACAGCGACCTCCAGCCCGGTGATATCTACGGCGCAGACGTCCATCGACACTCGTCCCACGATCGGCCGCGGCTGACCGGCGACGCAGACCAGCCCATTCGGGCTGTAGGCCCGCAAGACGCCGTCCGCATAGCCCGTGGCGCAGGTCGCGATCCGGGTCGGCCCGCTCGTCACAAAGCCGCGCGAATAGCCGACGCTCTCGCCCGACGGAACCTCGCGCACCTGCACCACCTCGGCCGCCAGCGTCGCCACAGGCCGGATGCGGGGGTCCGGCCGCCCTTCGGGCCCGCCGCCGTACAGGGATATGCCCGGCCTCAGTGCGTCAAAGGCGTAGTCGCGACCCAGGAAGGCCCCGCCCGAATTGGCGAACGACCGAACCGTCCCCGGATAGCGCGCCGCCGCCGCCGCGAAGGCGTCCCGTTGCCGCGCGTTCATGGGCTCGGCGGGATCGTCGGCGCAGGCCAGGTGACTCAGCACCAGATCGAGTCCCTCGAACGGCTCCGGCGCTTCCCCGACGCGGAAGCCCAGCCGATTCATCCCGGTGTCGATCTGCAGGCCGCACGGGCCGCCCCCCGCGGTCCGCCATTCGGCCGACTGGGCCGCGGTGTTCAGCACAGGCTTCAGCCTCGCAGCCCTCAGCCGCGCCGCCCGTCCCGTCAGGCAGCCGTCCAGCACATAGATGGCGGGTTCGGGGCCGAGGGCCGCGCGCAGCCGCTCGCCCTCGCTGGTCCGGGCCACAAAGAAGGTCCGCGCCCCCTCGACCATAAGCCGCGCTGCGCAGGCGGCGGCGCCGAGCCCATAGCTGTCGGCCTTGACCACCGGATGCACGGGCGCGCCGCCGGCCGCCTCCAGTGTACGGAAGTTGGCGGCGAGCGCATTCAGGTCGACAGTGAGTGTGGCCGGTGCGGGCATCCCGCCATCTATGGCGACCCGCTTGTGCGATGCAATATGCGGCGCCTAAAGCCGTGCGAACGCTTCGCCGGCCGCGTCGAACAGATGCGCCTGGTCCGCCGGAACCCGCAGGCTCAGCGTCTCGCCGGCCAAGGGCCGCACATCGCCGGGCAGCAGCACCGTCACCGGCTCCTCGCCTGCCGTCAGGTAGGCATAGGTGGCGTGCCCGAGGGTCTCGACGAAGACGACCCTGGCCGAGACCGCGTCGCCCTTGCCCGCCGTCGTCAGATGCTCGGGCCGGACGCCGAGCGTGACCTTGTCGCCGACCTTGGCGCGGGCGGCGCTGACCGCCACCTTCAGCGTCTCGCCCGCCGCGGTGCGCACCGTCGCGCCCGTGGCCGTCGCGGAGACGATCTCGGCGGGCAGCAGGTTCATCTTCGGACTGCCGATGAACTCGGCCACGAACAGGTTGCGGGGTCGCTCGTACAGATCCATCGGCTTGCCGACCTGTTCGATCCGGCCCGCGTTCAGCACCACAATCCGGTCCGCCAGGGTCATCGCCTCGACCTGGTCGTGGGTGACATAGACCATGGTCGTCTTCAGCCGCTCATGCAGGCTGGCGAACTCGTAGCGCATCCGCACCCGCAGGGCGGCGTCGAGGTTGGACAGGGGCTCGTCGAACAGGAAGACCTGCGGCTCCCGGACGATGGCCCGGCCAATGGCGACGCGTTGCCGCTGACCGCCGGACAGGGCCTTGGGCTTGCGGTCGAGAAGGTCGGTGATGTTCAGCGTCCCGGCCGCGCCGCGCACCCGCCGGTCGATCTCGGCCTTGTCGGCCCTGGCCAGCTTCAGGCCGAAGGCCATGTTCTCGTAGACGCTCATGTGCGGATAGAGGGCGTAGGACTGGAACACCATGGCGATGCCCCGGTCGGACGGGCCCAGGTCGTTGACGACCTTGCCGCCGATGGCGATGTCGCCGCCGGTCGCCTCTTCCAGACCCGCGATGGTGCGCAGCAGGGTGGACTTGCCGCAGCCCGACGGGCCGACGAAGACCACGAACTCGCCGTCGGCGATCTCCAGGTCGATGCCCTTCAGCACCTCGGTCGTCCCGAAGCTCTTGGTCACGCCGGTCAGCCGGACGTCCGCCATATGTTTCCTGCCCGCAGCTTCTTTGTTGGCCTACTGCGCGTCGCGCTGCTCGAGGCCGGGTTTTGCGGTCACCGTAAACGGTTACAGGAGCGGATCAATCCTCAGCGTGGAGAGCCGCGGGGGCAGGGCTCAACGGGGCGTCTTGCCCTTGTATGGCGCCCGGGGCGCCGCGGGCTTGCCGCGGGCGTCCTTCGCCGCCCACGGACGATCGCCGCCTTGCGGCTTCCCGTGGGGCTTGCCTTTCCACGCCTTGTCGCCGCCGGCGGCGGGCGCAGACTCGGCGTCGGAGCGCGGCGTCCACGGCGTCTTACCTTCGGCGGTGGGCTTCTTGACCCAGGGCTTCTTGCCCTCCGGCGTCGGATCGTTCGGCGTGCGCTTGACCCAGGGCTTCTTGCCCTCGGCGACGGGCGTGGCGGCGGCGTCGTCGCGTTTCACCCAGGGCTTCTTCTCGCCCTGCGGACGATCCTCGCGGGCCTTCCAGGCGGGCTTGTCGCCGGACTCCTCGCGCTTGACCCACGGTTTCTTGCCTTCAGCGGCAGGCGCGGCGTCGTCGCGCTTGACCCAGGGCTTCTTCGCGCCTTCGGGTCGGTCCTCGCGCGGTTTCCAGACCGGCTTGTCGCCGCCTTCCTCGCGGGCCTTCCACGGCTTCTTGTCGGGACGATCGCCCCCCGCGGGCTTCTTGTCCCAACGGCTGACCGGCTTCTCGGACGGGCCCGGCTTGATGGCCGGGTCGATCTTGACGCCATCCTCGAGGCCCAGAGCGATGGCGGCCTCGAACTTGGCCCGCATCTCCTGGGTGATCTCGAACTTGGTCTCGCGCTCGAAGATCTTGATCGAGCCGATGTCGCGCTTGGTCACATGGCCGAGGCGGCAGATCGTCGGCATCAGCCATTTCGGATCGGCGTTCTTGTCGCGGCCGATATTGATCCGGTACCAGGTCATGTCCCCACCGCGGGCGAAGTCCGTGTACGGAACGTCGGCCTGCCCTTTGTCGTTCTTGCCGGTCTCCTGCTGACGTTTCATCCGGTCGTCGTCATAGACGTCTTCCGGCGCGGGCAGCTTCTGCTGGTACAGACGGATCAGCGCGGCCGCGACCTGTTCCGGCGTGCTCTTCTCAAGCAACTGGCGGCCGAGGGCCAGCATGTCCTCGTCCTCGACGGCGGCGGTCAGGACCGGGTCGGCCAGCATGCGCTTGCGGTCGTTCTCCAGGATCATCTCCGCCGAGGGCGGGCCCGACCATTCAGCCTTGATCGAGGCCGACTGCAGCATAAGCTCGACCTTGCGGCGGCGCGTATAGCTGACCAGCAGGACCGAGACGCCCTTCTTGCCGGCGCGGCCCGTCCGACCCGAGCGGTGCAGCAGGCCGGCCTTGTTGACCGGGATCTCGGCGTGGATGACCAGACCGAGATCAGGCAGGTCCAGACCGCGCGCCGCAACGTCGGTGGCGACGCAGACGCGGGCGTGGCCGTCGCGCAGGGCCTGCAGGGCCTCCGAACGCTGGCTCTGCGTCAGTTCGCCGGACAGGCCGACGACCGAGAAGCCGCGCTCGCGCAGGCTCGAAGTCAGGTGTTTCACCCGCTCCCGCGTATTGGCGAAGACCAGTGCGCCCGGGGCCTCGAAGTATCGGAGGACATTGACCACCGCGAGCTCGACCTCGTTGGGTGCGACCCGGATGGCCTTGTATTCGATGTCGGCGTGCGAGGCGTTGCCGGCGACGGTGTCGATCCGCAGGGCGTCGCGTTGATAGGTCTTGGCCAGTTGCACGATGTCGCGCGCAAGCGTGGCCGAGAACATCAGGGTGCGGCGTTCGGCCGGGGCGGTCTCGAGGATGAAGGTCAGGTCCTCGTGGAAGCCCATGTCCAGCATCTCGTCGGCTTCATCCAGCACCACGGCCTTGAGCGTCGTCAGGTCCAGCGACCCGCGTTCGAGGTGGTCGCGCAGGCGGCCGGGCGTGCCGACGACCATGTGACAGCCGCGATTCAGCGCCTGGCGCTCGACCTTGGGGTCCATGCCGCCAACGCAGGAGACGATGCGCGCCCCGGTCTGGGCGTAGAGCCACTGCAATTCGTTGGAGACCTGCAGGGCCAATTCGCGGGTCGGGGCGATGACCAGGGCCACCGGCGCGCCGAACTCGGCGAATTTCTCCGCCTCGCCCAGCAGGGTGGGGGCGAGCGCCAGGCCGAAGGCGACGGTCTTGCCCGAACCGGTCTGGGCCGAGACCAGCAGATCGCGCCCCTGTTCGGCCTCCAGCACGGCGGATTGCACCGGCGTGGGCTCGGCATAGCCGCGTTCGGAAAGGGCGCGGTCAAGCGCGGGATGACTGGCGGGGAAGGGCATGGGGCGGTCCAATAGCACGAATCAGCGCGCGAACGGTCGGCGCGGAAGGCGGCGGACGGCGGCGTATGAGGGGAAATAACGGCGGAATGGTGAAAGGCGCTAAATTGAGGCCAGGCCCTTCACAGGACGATCGTCAGCTTTACCAATTGGAGAGCTGCGGGGCGGATACTGGACGGGTTCACACAGGCATTCCCCATGTTCGTGCTTCGCGCCGCCGGCTCAACCCTTCTGATCTACGCCCTGTTCAACGCCGCCTTCGGCCTGAACCGGCAGGAGCTGCCGTGGGTGATTTCGGCGGTCCTGCTGACGATTGGCGGGATTGCCCTGCTTGTGGCGCAACCATGGTCACGGATCGTGGTGCTGGCGTCCGCCGCCGCCGCAGCAGCGGTCGGCGCCATCAGCCAGTTCAGGACGGCCCAGGACGTCAACATCAGCCTGGAGTCCGCCACCGTGGCCTGGACCCTGTGGTCCGCCCTGTGGCTGGCGACCGCCTATATTGGTTCGAAATACCTGTCCGACAAAGGCGTGGTCGTGCAGGAACTGCAGGCCGAACCCTGATCGCCGACACGGTCGATTAAGGCTCTTGCTGTAAGACTTGGGGCTCATTCAATGCACCTGCGGGCCGTGTCCGGCCCCACTGGAAAATGTTGTGAGCTGCTTCTCCATCATTCCGAACCGGGCCATCTCCGCCCCGACGGTCACGCCATGACGGGGATCGAACGGTTCCTGCGCGCGTCGAGTTGGTCGATCGCGCTGAAATTTGCGTTCCTGGGCCCGGCGGTCTTCCTGCTGGCCGTGGGTGGAATAGACCTTATGGCGGTCAATCGCTCGCAGGACCGGCTGCAGACCATCGCCGACGGCGCCGCCGTGGCGGGCGCAGAGGCGCTGGATCCGGCTTCGGACGCAGCCGCCGCCCGAATGCGCGCAGCCGCCTTCGTCACCGCCGAGATGCTCCAGTGGCCGGACGCCCCGGCCTATGAGGCGAAATACGAGATTGTTGATCGGGCTGGACGGCGGGCGCTTCGGGTCGTGCTGCGCGGACACCGCCCGTCCTTCCTCGCCAATATGCTGCCGCCCGGCGGCTGGCATCTGGTCGGCGACGCCAACGCGACATCGGCCTGAGGGCTCACGTCGTTGCGCGGAGGGTGAGGCGGCCCCTGAACCGTCGGCGTCTGGCCTCCGACAGAAATGGTGGATGCGACAGGGATTGAACCTGTGACCCCCTCGGTGTGAAGGGCCTCAAAGCCATTTCAGGGCATTTCAGGACTGTGCATAAGTCGACAAATATTTGAAATGACGCATTTTAATTTTTCAGTGCTTTTCTTGCTTTTTCACAGAATTCTGCATCTGGCGCCCCACTAGCGCCCCAGGAAATGCTAGTTTGGGCGGCGTTTGATTTGCAGCGCAGGCGCGAGGAGAGCGCGTTGTGGCCCGCCTTCAGCTTAACACGGATCGTCAGGTCGCGGGCTTGAAGTCCGCTGACAAGGTCTACGAGATCGGCGTCGGCGGGAGCCGAGGACTGGGGGTTCGCGTCTTCCCTACCGGGCTGAGGCAGTTTGAATTCCGCTATGTCGCGGCGAACGGGACGAGGCGGCGTCTTTGCCTGGGCGCCTATCCCGATCTGTCTCTCGCCGAAGCCCGGTCGAAGGTCGCCGGATTACGGATCGCGGTCGTGGACGGCGGGGATCCCGTCGCGGAAAAGACCGCCGCCCGTGAACGGGCGCGAACCGGAGAAACCCTCGACGAACTCGCCGAGGCTTATTGGCAGGCGGCGACGGTGGGGCTCCACGGGGGACGCCGCCGGCCGAAGCGAGAGGTCACCCTCAGCAATGAACGTCAGATGTGGCGGAACCACATCCAGGCGCGTCTCGGGACGCGGCCGTTCACGGAAATCCGGCGTGCCGACATCAAGGTCTTCATGCGGACGCTGGTGACCGACGGCGGGTTGGCGGCCGCCAGCGTGGCGTCGATCGGCGCGGTGCTGCACGCCGTCCTGGGGTTCGCCGTGCTTGAAGAGCGGATTGAGGCCAATCCCGCGCTCGGGCTGGCCAGGCCGCTGGCGCTCACCTCGCGCGAGCGCATGTTCGACGACGCGGGCCTGGGGACGCTCTGGGACGCCGCGTCCCTAGCCTCCGTGCCTCGGGCGCCGGGTGAGAAGACAGCCGGAATTCATGCGCGCCTCGAGCCCGCCATGGGGCTGGCGATCCAGCTGTTGATGCTGACGCTGACCCGCCGCAACGAGGTCGCCGGCGCCCGGAAGACGGAGTTCGACCGGGCGGCGAAGATCTGGACCATTCCGTCGGAGCGGGCGAAGGCCAAACATCAGCACGTCGTGCCCCTGGGCGCCGACGCGCTTGAGGTGCTGGAGGTCGCCTGGGCCCTCGATCCCGGCAGCCCCTATCTCTTTCCATCCGCCCGATCGCCGGGTCAGCATCTGGACCCGCACGCCATCACCCGCGCGTTCGCCCGGACCTGCACGCGCCGGAAGCTGGCGGTCGGCTCACCCCATGATGTCAGGCGGTCCGGCGCGACCACGCTCACGGGGCGCTACGGCGTCAGCCGTTTCGTGGTCGGGTTGGTGCTCGGGCATACGCCAAACGAAGGCGCGGCAGTCACCAGCGTCTATGACCGGCACACCTATGTCCCGGAGAAGCGGGCGGCGCTGGAACTGTGGGCGAACCATCTCATCCGACCCGGCCTCGAAATCGCGGAGCCAAGGGCGCTTCCGGACCCTGCGGCCGGTACGCATGTGGATGAGGCCAAGGCCCGCGCGTTTGCCCTGTGCCAGAAGGGAGAGTTGCACGAGGCGGTACTCTCGATCTGCATGGACCTCTCCCGTCATCCGGCCACCGTCAGCTCGCATCTGGCCATCCTGGGCAAGGTCGGCCTTGAACGCGCGGCGGCGGGATCACGCGATCAGGTGGCGGACTGGATTGGCGGGTTCCGATAGGTCTTCGGAGGCATGCCGATTAAGCCGAGGGCGGGCGACTAACGGCCAAGAAGCCGCTCAGAGGGCCTCCCTCTCGCCGCCTGGACGGCGCGATGCCATGAGCACAAGCCCCGCCGTCGCCAGCAGGGCGAACACGGCGCCGGCGAGGAACGTCGCCTCCGGTCCCATCCGGGACCACAGCAAGCCGGCGACGACGCTGGCCGCCAGCAAGGTCACGCCGCTGGCGAGATTGAACAGACCAAAGGCAGTTCCACGCATATTCGGCGGGGCCGTATCCACGACCAAAGCCGCCAACAATCCCTGGGTCAGGCCCATGTGCAGGCCCCACAGGGCGACCCCGATCAGAACGCCCGGAATAGTCGCCACAAAGGCGAGGACCACGTCGGCGGCGATCAGAACCGCGAGGCCCAGGATGAGTAGCCAGCGTCGACCAATCCGGTCCGACAGGCTCCCGGCGGGCGCGGCCACGACCGAATAGACGACATTCATCACCACCATCACCACGGGCACTAGAGCGATGGCGAGCCCGACATCCTGCGCCCTCAACACCAGGAAGGCTTCGCTGAACCTCGCCATGGTGAACACCACGCCCAGGGCGACGACGGACCAGAACGCTCCGCCCATCGCCAGCACATCGATCCATCGGATCGGCGGTCGCGGATGACGCACGCCGTCGACGGGACGGGGCTCCTTGACCGCGAAGATGAGCACCGCGACCGCAAGCGCGGCTGGAACCACGGCCCAGGCGAACACCGCGCGGATGTTCCCCGCGAGAATGAACATGAGGGCCATCGCGATGAGCGGTCCGGCGAAGGCACCGATGGTGTCGAGCGATTGACGTAGACCGAAGGCCGCGCCGCGGATCTCGGGCGGCGCGATGTCGGCGACCAGGGCATCGCGGGGCGCGCCGCGAATGCCCTTGCCGACGCGGTCCGCGAACCGCGCCCCGAACACCTCGAACGGGGTCACCGCGATCGGAAAGATCGGCTTGGTCAGCGCGCCCAAGCCATAGCCCGCCACCGCCAGCCACTTGCGGTGGCCGAGTCGGTCGCTGAGCCAGCCGGAGAAGACCCTGGTGATCGACGCCGTGGCTTCGGCGATGCCTTCGAGCAGTCCAACGAGCGCAATGCTCGCACCCAGGCCGGTCACCAGAAAGACGGGCAGGAGGCTGTGAATCATCTCTGACGAGACATCCATGAACATGGAGACGAAGCCGATCGCCCAGATGCTTCGGGGCACCGCTCTCAGGCCGGTTTTGACGGACGCGGTCATGCCGTGGGTCATAGCCCGGATCGAGACGTCACGACGAGTAGCCGATCGGCGCTCATGGTTTCGAAAGCTCGCCTGGGCAAGTTGAGGCCCATGAGTACAGGATCGAAATCCGCGCAACCCGACGCCGACCGTCGTTCCATTCAACGAGAGCGGTGCGTTTTGCGCTGCCGGATTACTTACGGTCTGTGGAACGAAGTCGTGGACGCGATCATTCGCGACCTGCACGAGGACGGCGCGCGGATTCGCCTGAATTCCCGCGTCGTCGTGACGGGCCGGCTGCGCCTGGAAATCCAGCCGAGCGCCGCCGTGCATTTGGCGGATGTCGCCTGGCAGCACCGCGATGAAATCGGGGTCCGGTTGGTTGCCACGCTTGATGAGACGGTCGAGCGGCAGATCGAGGCCCTGCGGCGCGCCGGCGCACGGATGCGTCAATCAAGGTCTCCGGCGCCGAACGACGGCAGCTACTAGCCGCGACTATGGGCGTCGCGGAGTGGGTTCAGCCCAGATTTCAGGACCGGCCCGGTGAGATGACCGCTTGACGGCCAGTTCAAATGTCCCGGTCCGGTATGGGGATCAGGCCCGGTCGATGCGGTCGGCGGCAAGCCTTGGACGGTCATCAGCGGCACCACTCCGCCGCCGACCGCATCGTCCTGGCGCAGCTGGCCTGCCTTGTCCTGAACAACCACATGGACCCGCGCGCCCTTGTCGATCAGCGTCGTTGCCCGGACGAGCGCGGAGCCTGAGCCCGACCCTTCCGATTGGCCCCCCAGAAGCCAACGATTACGACCGTCAGCGCCAGCAGCTGGGCCACGAGACCCTCCCAGGTCGGGAAGAGGCCGAGGATTTCCACGCGGGGCAGGGCGGCCAGGGGATGGACGTCCATGACGCCCGCCTCCTGAAGCCCGGCCACGCCCTTGCCCGCCAGGATCACCGCCAGGGCCGCGATCAGCAGCGCGCTGTAGGCGAAGAACTGCGAGATCGGCAGGCGCTTGCTGAAGACGAGCAGGCCCCAGGCGACCAGGGCCAGGCAGACGATCGCCAGCGCGGCGCCGCCGAGCAGGGCGCCCTGGGTCCCCTGGCTCCACAGGGCGGCATAGAAGAGGATGGTCTCGAACACCTCGCGATAGACGACGATGAAGGCCAGCAGGAACAGGAACCAGGCCGACCGCTTCGACAGGGCCGCCGACAGCTTGTCGCGGATATAGGCCTGCCAAGCGCCGGCCTGGGCCTTGCCGTGCATCCACACCCCCACGGACAGGAGGACGGCGGCGGAGACGAGCGAACCGATGCCTTCGGTCAGTTCGCGGCTGGCCCCGCTGATGGCGATCAGCCAGGTCGCCGCCGCCCAGGTGGCGGCCCCCGCGACGAGGGCGGCGACCCAGCCGCCATGCACATAGGGAAGCACGTCCTGGCGCTCGGCCTTGCGCAGGAAGGCGATCATCGCGATCACGATCAGCAGCGCCTCCAGCCCCTCGCGCAGCAGGATGGTGAAGGCCCCGAGGAAGGTCGACAGGGCCGAGGCCTCGGAGGGCGCGAGCGCCCGGCCGGCCTCGTCGAACAGCCCGCTCAGGGCCGTGACCTGCCCCGCCACCTCGTCGGCCGGAGCCCGGCGACCCAGGCTGGCGCGAAGCTCGCCCATCGCGGCCTCGATCCGGGCCATCAGTTTGCCGTCGCGGGCCCGCAGCAGCGGCTCCACGGGTTCGAAGCCGTCGAGATAGGCCGAAAGCGCCAGTTCCTCGGCCTTGCCCGCGTCCCCCGCGCGATAGGCCGCCAGGCTCTCGGCGAGCCTGCGGCGGGCCAGGTCCAGGCCGTCCGTCCCCTGGGCCGCGAGAACCTCGGGATGCCGGCGCAGATAGGCGACCACCTCGCTCGCCCGAGGCTCGCCCAGTCGGGCCGCGAGCCCCGCAGGCGTGAGCTGGGTCAGGGCTTCGAGATCCGGCACGGCGGCGCGCAGCTCGGGATCGTCGCGCCAGGCGCGCTCGCCCGCGCCACCCGTTTCCTCGGGATAGGCGAAGCCCCCGACATAGAAGGCGAGCGCCCATCGATCTTCGGCCGACAGGTGGGCGAAGCTCGCCATGGCGGTGCCGTCCAGGCCCTGTCCGACCACCTGATAGAGACCGAACAGGCTGCGCTCGCGGGCGCGGTCCCGATCGGTGAAGGCGATCGCCGGCGGCTCAAGCCCGGCGGCGCCGGGGCCGTCGCCGCGGCCGGTGGCGCCGTGGCAGACGGCGCACTGTTCGGCATAGAGCGCCGCGCCGCGCGGCAGGTCCGGGATCGCCTGCGGCGCGAGCGGCGTCGGATAGGCGGCGAGAAGCTCATCGGCGAGGCGCCGCGCCTGTCGCGCGACCGTATCCGGCGTTTCACGCGCCTCGATCGCGGAGATCAGGGCGGACGACGCGGCGAGGAGCCGGGGCCGGGTCTCATGGGCCGGCAGGGCGACGATCCGGGTGCGCACCGAGGCCGAGAACTCCCGCATCTCGGCGTATTCCGCCTCGCTGATCACCCGGCCGTCGGAGACGGCGCCGGGGTAATCGACGGCGATGTAGTCCAGCAGCCGCCAGGCGGTCTCCGCCCCGGGCGTCGCCTCCTGGGCCGCGGCCCGCTGGGGTATCGCGACGCCCAGCAAAAGGACGAAGATGAGGAGAAGACGAAGCGCCGCTGGCATCGGGCATCCTGTTCGTGAGATTGGGTCTCAGTAGCAGCATGCATGCTCAAGCCGCTAGAGGATCAAGGGGCGCGAGGAAATATTGGAGGTCGGTCGGCCCCGCCTCCCGCCCGGGCCGGCCGGGCGGGCCAAAACGAACCGCCAAGTCTCAGGCTGGCCGGGGTGACAGCCTGCGATATACTCCCGGTCATCAGCGACGCCAGCAACGGGGCGTGCATCCGGGAGACAATGGTGACGGGCGAAATCGTCGAGCTGTTTGTGTTGAGGAGCGGAGATCGGTGGACCGTCATGTCCGAGGGAGTCGCGCGCGGAAATTTCGACTACCAGGTGGATGCCGAGGAGGCCGCCATCCGGCTTGCCCAAGGTGTGCGGGCCAAAGGACGTGCCAGTGATGTCATGTCCCCGGACCGTGGAAGCCAGATGCGCAAGGTCTGGCCGATCTAGGTCAGTCACGGCCAAGGGTTGCCCTGGCATCTGAAGGGGGAGCGTTCTCCCCCCGCCGACGATCATGCGATGGACGCCTATCACGGTGACGACCTGCAGTGCGTCACGGTGGGTTTCGATCAGTGGGACCAGTTTTGCCGCGAGGTCGGGCTGACACCGGCGCCCGACTATCCCGGCTCCTCCGATGTCGAGGTCAGCTATCGCGGCATGAGCATTCGGCCGGGAATGTCCCCGGATGAGATCGTCCTCGTCACCGACGAATAGCGCTCCGCGCCTCGCCAACGATAGATCCTGGTCGGTTAAAGGGTCCGCGCGCCTCTAGGGGGCGGGGGCGCTTGGGGATTCGGGCGGCGAACGGTTTGGACTTTCGGCTCCTGGATGAGCGCGACGAGATCGTACAGTCCGGCCCGTCGACGATGCCGTTTCGCTGCCCCCTCACTCGTCCTGCGTTCGGCGTCTGACGGAAAGCCCCGCCGTGACGTCTCACGGCGGGGCCCAGCAGAAACGGCTCGCAGTTGCTCGCGGACCGCACGAGGAACGCCGTGGGAGGCCCGCCGTTCCTTGACGTTTTAGATGTGCGCGGTCGTTCAGGGGCGGTCAGTGCGGGGGGGCCTGCGAGCGGCGAGGCGGCAGCGGCATGGGCCGCGTGCTGGTCAGCGGGTCGATGCTGACCGCCGCGACCGGCTCCGCGGCTTGGCGAGGAAGGCCCAGGCTCCGACTACGCCCAGCGCGGCCATGGCCAGGCCGCTGAGCGCCGTCACCCAGTCGTAGAGCCAGCCGCCGACCGAACTGGCGTGCAGCGGATAGAAGGCGTGGTAGGCGCGAATGCCGGTCGGCAGGGCGTGGGCGTCCGAGGTTGCGACCACCTGGCTGGTGGCCGGGTCTATGGTCGCCGTGGTGCGGCCGTTGGGATGCCACTCGCCCGGCTGCCTCAGCCGGATCGTGGCCGGCTTGCCCGGCGCGGCGGGACGGCTGGCCATACGCAGGGTCGCTTCGGGGAAACGGGCCTGCGCCGCCGTCAGGGCGCGGACCCAGTCGACATCGCCTGTCCCGACGACCGGCGTCAGCGGTTTGGGCGCGCCGCCCAAGAGGGCCTGGGTCGTGCCGTGAAAGACGATGGCCGCGCCGGTCAGGCTAAAGACGATCAGTGGAAGCGCGAAGATCAGGCCGAGGTTGCGGTGACTGCCGATCAGCTCGCGCCGGGCTCCGGAGCGAGGCCAGACCCGCCAGCCCGAGGCGCGCCAGGTGGGGATCCAGACGATCAGGCCGGTCAGGATCATCAGCACCAGGGCGAGGCCGGCGCCGCCGGCGACCAGCTTGCCGGTGTGGCCGGCCAGCAGTTCGTGGTGCAGGTCGAAGACCCAGGTCTCGGCCCGCGCCGCGCCCCGCCAGCGGTCGACCACGGCGCCGTCGGCGTCGGCGTAGCCGAAGCCCTCGTCGGCCAGATAGAGCCGGTGGGCCCCGACCGCCCCGCCCGGCAGGACCACCGAGGTCAGTCCGGGTTCGGCCGTCTCCAGCCGGTTCAGCGCCGCGCCCAGGCGGGAGGGATCGAGATCGACCTCCGCGCGGGCGGCGGGGACGGTGGCGCGGATCCAGTCGTCCTCGAACACCAGCAACGATCCGGTCAGGCCGAACACCACGGCCAGGACCGCGAGCGCGGTCCCGGCCCAGGCGTGCAGCGTGCGGAGCGCGCCCATCATGCGGTCAGAAGCTGCGCGTC
Source organism: Brevundimonas sp. (assembly GCF_051860745.1). GTDB lineage: Bacteria > Pseudomonadota > Alphaproteobacteria > Caulobacterales > Caulobacteraceae > Brevundimonas. Next base: position 100,332 of record NZ_JBHYDN010000009.1, on the reverse strand, counting down.
AGCGTCAGGGTCGCTGTCCGCCCGCGCCCGGCGAAATAGCGCAGATTGTCGGTCGGTCCTTGGGTGTCCGAGAAGTAGGAGATGTACTGCTCGTCCAGCAGGTTCTGCACCCCCAGCCACACCGTGCCGGAACCGGCCTCGTAGCGGGCCACCACGTCCAGCACCGCATAGCCGTCGAAGCCGTTGGCGGTGGGTTCCCCGGCGAAATCGCGCTCGATAAAGGTCTGGGCCTGGAGGCGCAGGGCGAGGGGACCGGTCTCGTATTCGCCCCACAGCAGCAGGCGGTCGGGCGAGATGTTGGCCCCGTTCAGGTCGCGGTCCAGTTCGCCGTCGCCGTTGCTGTCGCTCCGGCCGTCCAGGGCGGCGTAGCTGCCGCCCACGGTGAAGGCGTCGGTGGCGCGCCACTGGCCCTTCAGCTCCAGGCCGTCGATCCGCGTGGCCTGACGCTGCACCTCGAAGATGCCCGAGGGCAGGCGGTTCAGCAGCGAGCCGCGCTCGGCCTCGGAGCGGAACACGGCGGCGGACAGTTCGAACCGGGCGCCCCTGTACTCGATCCCGACCTCGGTGTTGTCCGACACCACCGGCTCGACGTTCAGGAAGGTATCGACGTCCTGGTTGGGACGGTTGATGCCGCGCAGCACCCGGCCGACGTCGGGCATGGTGAAGCCCTGGGCGAACGAGGCGTAGGCCAGCAGGCCGGGCGCGACCTCGAAGGCGGCGCCGACATTGAACAGGGTCTCCTCGAAGCCGGGCTCGCCCCCCGTCACGGTCTGGGGTCCGTAGGCGTAGAGGGTCTGGAAGCCATCGACCTTCAGCCGGGCGGATTCATGCCGCACCCCGGCGGACAGGCTCAGGCGGTCGGCCAGCAGCGACTGGTTCAACTGCAGGAAGGGCGACAGGCTCTCGTAGGCGGTCTCCGGCACCCAGTTCCGTCCGGTCAGGATCAGTTCCTGATAGGTCTGGTCGCGCAGGCCGTCGAGGCCGAACAAAGCCTTCAGCCCCGTCACTCCGGGAACCTCGTCCTGCCAGTCGATCTTGAAGCCCAGCTTTTCGGAGTTGTTCGCCGACTGGTCGAACAGCGTCCCGACCGGGGCGATGCGGGGGTCCTGGAAGTCGGCGAAATTGCCGCCGCCGAAGACGCCCTGATAGTCGTGGGCGAAGACCTGGGCTCGGAACACGCCGCCGAACAGGTCGCGGTCGGTATAGCTGATCGCGGCTGAGGTCACCGCGTTCGACGGCTGATAGCCCAGCGCCGCGCCGCGCACGGCCGTCGTCGGCACGCCGAGCGCCCGGTTGCCCGCCACGGTGACATAGTCGCCGTCGCCCTCGAGATCGAAACGGTTGATCCAGCCTTCCAGCCGGCGCGCGCCGCCCAGGTCCCAGCCGGCCCGCGCGAACAGCGACAGGGCCTGCGAGTCCTGGATCTCCCCCTGGGCGCCGTCGAAGCCGATGCGGCGGCCGTCGGCGTCGTAATAGGCCCCGCGGGTCTCGAAGGCCGCGCCCAGGCTCAGGTCGAAAGCGCCGAAGTCGCGCCCGGCGATCGCGGCGATCTTGGCCCCGACGCCGTCGCCCTGCAGTTCGTCGTCGATGGTGACCTGGGCCATCATCCGCCCGGTCAGTCCTTCGCCCTCGGAGGGCTTGCGGGCGGTGACGTAGTTGACCACCCCGCCGGTGGCGCCGACGCCCTGGATGGCGTTGGAGCCGAAGATCACCTCGACCCGGTCGATGAAGAAGGGATCGATGGTGTAGCCGTCGCGGCTGTCGTCGCGCAGCGGCGTGGACTGCGGCACCCCGTCCACCAGATACAGCGGCGAGCGCCCGCGCAGGGTCTCGCCGAAGCCCGACAGCTTCTGCCGCGTCGGCGAGAACGACGGCACCAGGGCCGCCACCGTGTCGATGGCCGAGGCGGCCAGGGCCGTCTGCTGGACGATGGCCTCGGCGTTGATGATCTCCACCGTGGCGGCGATGGCGGAGCGCGGGGTCTCGATCCGCGAAGCGGTGACGACGACCTCGTCGAGGGTCGTGGCGTCCCGGGTCGCGGCTTCCTGCGCCTTGGCGGGAACAGCGGCCAGCAGCAGCGGCAGGAGCGCGACGGTGGTGAGGAGGCGAGGGGACATGGAGCACTTCAAAAGCGGGCGAATGTGAACGGCGGTCTGACCACAGGCCTTCTTGCGAGTCAATCTCATTATCATCTCAGATCGATCGTGGAGGGGGCGGCCTGCGGGTCGCTTCGCGCGGCCAGCGAGGCGCTCGCCGGTCGGGATCGACGGATGCCAAAACCGTAGGAATCGGCGCCTCCGCGGCGCGGCGTCACGCCGGTGCGGCGGGCTCGGCTCGCCAGCTTTCGAACCGGCGCCGAATCCAAGGGCGACGATGACCCGGCCGTTCCGGCCCCGAACCGCGACGCAATCGAGCCGGCGGCGGCCGACCACGCGGATCAGGCGCTCGCGGTCGGCCCGGCCGATGGAACTGTGCAGTTCGGCGGCATCGAAATCCGAAAGCCGCACTTCGATCCAGGCGGCGGGGTCGGTGGTGTTTCCCAGGCACAGGCTGTCGCCGTCGCCGACATAGCGCACGAGCCCCGCGAAGGGCTCACCGGCGCGTCCGGGCAGCCGTCCCTCGCACGGATCGGCCCTGCGGCGGCCGGGGCCAGCAAGAGCGCGGCGCTGATCAGAAGCCATTTCATCGGCCCAGGGTGGCTCGGCGCCTGGACGGGGACAAGCCCGGCGTGGAGGGAAAGGAAGGCCGGACGGCGGGCGCTCCGTGGTGGAGCGGAGAAGGAGACCGCCATGAGGCCGACCCCGACCCCGACCCTGATCCGGGCGCCGGCCCCCGAACCGCGCGGGCGCCGCCCCGCGTCGCCGACCCTCGTCCATGCGGCGCTGGACGATCAGACTTTGCTGGCCCTGATATTGGAGCGATTGGACCCGGAGACGGATCCTGCGCGGCTCGCCGCCGCCTTGCTCGAACGGTTCGGGAGCCTCGGCGGCGTCGCCGGCGCGGCTCCCGGCGAACTGGCCCAAGCGTCCAGCACCGGGCCCGCCCTCCGGGCCGAGCTGACGCTTCTGCGCGAGTTTGCGGTCCGTCTTGCGCGCGCCGAAGCCTGCCGCCGCCCGGTCATCACGTCCTGGACCGCGCTCGTGGCCTATGTTCGGGCGGCGCTCGCTCACGAGCCGCGCGAGCAGTTTCGGACTCTCTTCCTGGATCGGCGGAATATCCTGCTTCGGGCGCTCGATCCCTTAGGTGGGGCTATCGGCGAGTTCAGCCTTCTTTGTCATGCGCCTGGTGAGGTGCGCCGCGGTCGGCTTAAGGCATCGATACTCCCCGATCTTGAACGAGCGTTCCAAGAAGCTATATGACAACCACACAAAGACCGCTCAATCATGCCCTGGCAAAAATCTTTCGATCAGTCCGAGGTACTGGACCGTGCGATGCAGGCCTTCTGGGCGCATGGCTTTGAAGCCACCTCCATGCAGGACCTGGTGGATTGCACCGGCGTCCACAGGGGGAGCCTCTACGCCACCTTCGGCGACAAGCGGACCCTCTTCATCAGCGCGCTTCGGACCTATGACGCTCAGTTCCGCGGCGGCCTGCTGGTGGAGCTTGAAAGAGAGGCGGCCCCGCTTGAGGCGATCGAGCGCTTGTTGAGGGTGTTCGTCGATCGGCTCGGACAGCCCGGACTGGTCCCGGGATGTTTCTTGACCAACACCGCGCTCGAATTGGCGATGCATGACATCGAGATCGGGCGCATCGTGGCTCACGCCCAGGAACAGGTTCAGGCCTTTTTCGCCCGGATGATCGCCCGCGGCCAGGCCCGTGGCGAGATTTCCCAAAGCGTGAATTCCGCGCGGGCCGCCGCCGCACTTCTCGCCTCGCTCATCGGGTTGGCCGTCCTCGCCCGAAGCCGCCCGGATCCGGATCTGCTGAACGGCGTGATCGATCAGGCGATGGCGTCCGTACGAATCGAGTCCTGACTTCATTTACCCGGGTTTTGAACGATCGTTCCGATCAATCGGCCCCATCACCGAGGAGACGACATGACCGACACCTACAAGATGAAGACCCCGCTGGTAACGCTCGAGACCGCCGGCGACCAGGCCCGCGCGGCCCTGGAGGCAGCCAGGGCCCAGGTAGGCTTCGTCCCCAACATGTACGGAGCGATGGCCAATTCGCCCGGTCTGCTAGAGACCTATCTGTTCGGCTATGACCGGCTGCGCAAGGGGTCCGCGCTGACGCCGCCGGAACAGGAGGTGGTCTTCCTCACCATCAGCCGGGCCAACGGGTGTGACTACTGCATGGCCGCCCACAGCATGATCGGCGAGAAGATGTCCAAGGTGCCGGCCGATGTGCTCAAGGCAGTCAGGGTGGACGCGCCGATCGACGATGCAAGGCTGGCGGCGCTGAGCGTCTTCACCGAGGCGATGTTCGTCAGCCGCGGTCGTCCGTCCGACGCGGTGGTGGAGGCGTTCAAGACGGCGGGCTATGATGAGCGACACATGCTCGACGTCGTGCTGGCCCTGGCGGTCAAGACCCTGAGCAACTACGCCAACCACCTGTTCCACACGCCGGTGGACCCGGCCTTCGACGCCTGGCGCTGGACCGCTCCCGCCGCCTAGCCCCATGCTACGCACCCGGGGGCCCGGCCCGTCCGTGGCCCCCGAACAGCTCCGCCGGCGATCGCCGGTCATGTAATCCCACTCCGGATCGTCCATGCCCAGACCGCGCGCCGTCGCGCTCGACATCATCGAAACCACCTTTTCCCTGTCGTCCCTGGACGTTCGGTTTCTGGCCGTGGGAATGTCGCCCCGGGATCGGGATCTCTGGTTCGCCGAGACGCTGCGCGATACTTTCGCGCTGGCCGCGACCGGGGCCTATGCGCCGTTCAGCCAGGTCGCCGGTCAGGCGCTCAGGGCCCTTGGCGCGCGCCGGGGTCGGGCGTTGACGCCGAACGATATCGAGCATGTGCTCATGGGTTTCGCGATCCTGGAGCCGCATCCGGACGCGGCGACGGCGCTGCATCGGCTTGCCGATGAAGGGGTGCGCATCGTGGCGCTCACCAACGGCGCCGCGGCGGTCACCCGGACCCTTCTGCGGACAAGCGGCCTTGAACCTCTGATCGCGCGCGTCCTCTCGACCGACGAGGTCGGAGCGTTCAAACCCTGCGCCGAGGTTTACCGTCGAGCCGCCGACGCGCTCGACGTCCAGCCAGCCGCCATGGTTCTGATCGCGACCCATGGCTGGGACGTCCACGGCGCCAGGTCCGCAGGTCTGGCCTCCGGGTTCGTTCGGCGAGGCCAGCCCTATTCCAGCGCGTTTCTGGCTCCGGACGTGGAGGGCGAGAGTCTCGAGGCCGTCGTGGACGCGGTTCTGGGACTGTAGCGACCCCGTCGCGTCGCGCGCGCCCGGGCCTGTCCGTCCGGAACGCGAGGCGCGCGAGGCGTCTGTAACGACTTTGTCCGGGGCGCGAATAGCGTTCGTTCGGCGACAGGCCGAACGGTCTCTGGGAGGATGACATGAGCACGCACACACACGCCGAGGCGCCGCGCGGAGCCAATCTGAAAGCCGGGGCGCTGGCCGGTCTGATCGCCGGCGCCGCCTTTATGATGATGGAAATGGGCCTGGTGGCCATGACCGGTCAGAGCCCCTGGGGGCCGCCCCGGATGATCGCGGCCATCGTCATGGGTCCGGGGGTGTTGCCGCCGCCGGCGACCTTCGACCTGATGATCGTCATGGCCGCCATGGGCGTGCATTTCATGCTGTCGATCGTGATCGGCGGCGTCTTCGCCCTCGTTGCGCGACGGTTTGGTCTGCTGACGGCCCTGATGGCGGGCGCCGGGGTGGGCCTGGGCCTGTATGTGGTCAATTTCTACGGTTTCTCGGCGATCTTTCCGTGGTTCGCCATGGCGCGCAACGCGATCTCGATCATATCGCATATCGCCTTCGGCATGGTCCTGGGGCTGTCCTATCGCGTCCTGGCCAAGTAGGCCGATCGCGGACGGATGACCGGGAGAGGCGGCATGACGGATTGGGTGCTTGGCGTGATCGGCGGGTCAGGCCTTTATGAGATCGAAGGCCTGAACCACCGGAGAACGATCAGGGCGACATCGCCCTGGGGCCCACCGTCGGACGACCTTGTTACGGGAGAGTTGCACGGGGTTCGCCTCGTCTTTCTTCCCCGTCACGGGGTCGGACACCGGATTCCACCCGGCGCGGTCAACGCCCGCGCCAATATCGACGCCCTCAAGCGCGCCGGTTGCACCGACCTTCTTTCGGTCTCGGCCGTGGGGTCCCTGCGGGAAGACCTGGCGCCCGGCGCCTTTGTCGTGGCGGACCAGTTCATCGATCGCACCGTTTCACGACCGGCGACTTTCTTTGACGACGGCTTGGTCGCCCATGTCTCGATGGCGGACCCCGTGTGCTCGCGCCTGTCGTCGCTCGCGGCGACGGCGGCGAGGGCGGCCGGCGCCCCGACCGTGGAAGGCGGCGTCTATGTCGCGATCGAAGGACCGCAGTTCTCCACCCGCGCCGAAAGCGAACTCTATCGGTCCTGGGGGGCGTCGGTGATCGGCATGACCGCCATGCCCGAGGCGCGGCTCGCGCGCGAGGCCGAACTGCCGTACGCCAGCGTCTGTATGGTCACCGACTACGATTGCTGGCGGGCCCAGACGGCCCATGTCGAGGTCGCCGGCGTGCTGGCGATCCTCAAGAGCAACGCCGAGACCGCCCGAAGCCTGATCGGTCGGCTCGCGGCGGCATTGCCCAGGGACAGGCCCGCTTCGCCGATCGACACCGGTCTGGACCAGGCGGTCGTTACGGACCCGACGCTCTGGCCACCGGAGCAGGTTCGAAAACTCGCGGCGATCTGCCCCAGAAGGTTTGCCTCTCCGGCCTGATGACTTCAACACAGCCTTGGAGCGATCGCCGCACCGCCGTGAAGGGGACCAAAGCGGTGTCCTGGACCCCGGACGCGTCCCGCGCCGCCAGGACCACGGGGCCGATACGAGCAGGAGTAGAGTGGTGATCGACCTGACCGAGGAGGCGGACCCTGCGCCCTTCAAACCCTATGACACCAAAGATATCGCGCGCCTGTGCCATGCCTTCGATCCGCTGCTGATGGATCCCGATCTGCCGCTCGACGACGCCCGCCGTTCGGAGTTGGCTGCTTTCGCCCGGATTTTCGATCTGTCGTCCGATCGGCCGGCTGATCAGGTCTGGCGCGAGGTTCGCACCGTCCTGTGCGAGGATCTCTCGGCCGGGCCGGCGGCGCGTTCGCGTTCAACGGCCGGTCGCGGCCTGACGATCCTGCTGGTGGAGGACGATCACGATGTGGCCCGGGACCTGATGGACATCCTGGCGCAGGCCGGGCATCGCCTGATCGGACCCTTTCATGGCGCGGAGGCCGCCGAGGTGTCGGCGGCGCTGCACCAGCTCGACGTCGCCGTGGTCGACATCAACCTGTCCGGCCCCGCGTCCGGCGTCGATCTCGCCCGGGTCCTTGACGCGCGCTGGGGCGTACCCGTCATCTTCATGACCGGTGACGAAGCCGCCGCGCGGGTCCATGCCGAGCTCGCCCGGGCTGTGGTGATCAAGCCGTTCCAGGCGGCGGACCTGCTCGCCGCGCTCGACAGACTGGCGCGGTCCTCGCTCTAGCGGCGTGTCACCTCGTGCGCCCCGTCCATGGCCTGGCCGGCCCGGCTCGCCGCTATCCGCCCCTTGCGTTCTTGCACCGCGCCGACGCGGTTCAGCGGGACGCGAGATACCGTCGTAGGGACGGACCGTCATCGACATCCTCGCGCATCCGCAGAAGCGCCGTCGGCCGCCCGTTCATCGCTTGCAGGGTGTCGGCGAGGGTGTGCCCGGTCGACCATCGCACATCGGTGAACGGGAGATGCGCGCGGGTCCGGCGACGCAACCCGATCAGCCAGTAGCCGCCGTCCTGGGCCGGACCGAACACCGCGTCGTTCGAACCCAGGGCGGCGAAGGCCGCCGAAATATCCTCCCGGGTGACATCGGGGGTGTCCGCGCCCAGGATGACGACCGGGCCGGGGGGGAGGGCGCGCACGACCCGGGAGAGCTTCTCGCCGAGGTCTCCGGGACCTTGCGCGACGGCGCGCCAGGGACGGGTCCATTCCGTCGGTCGATCGGGCGAGGTGGCGATCCACAGGGTCCAGCGCGGATCGCGCCCGAGCGTCCGGAGCAACCGGGCGAGAGAAGACCGGGCGAAGCGCAACGCCTCCAGATCGCCTACGTCGCGCGCCAGTCGTCGCTTACCGACACCGAGAGCCGGCCGCCGGGCGAAGATCACCAGGTATTTGCCGGTGCGGTCAGCGGTCATAAAGGCGCGCGATCCTGTCCGCCGGCGTCCCGACCAGGAAGAGCGCCAGGCATCGAAGATTTAGCAGGCTCTGGCGAAGCCATCCCCGACGGCGCCAGCGCTCCGCCGACGTGACCGCGGACCCCGCCAGCAGGCAAAGGCGGCGTCGTCCCAGTCTGCGGACCAGATCGACGTCTTCCATCAAGGGCAGCGGGAAAAAACCACCGGCCGCGGCATAGAGGGAGCGATGGATCAGCAGGCCCTGATCGCCATAGGGCAGGGCGAGGGCCGCGACCCTCAGTTTCACCCCGAATTCCAGAAGCCGGGCCTGCCAAGCGGGGTCATCGAGGCGGAGGCGGAACACCGCCGCCCGGGCGGCCGCATCAGGGCGCGCCACATAGGCGGTCAGCGCCGACCAGGCCTGGGCGTCCAGACAGGTGTCAGCGTGAAGGAACAGGAGCCAGGGCGCCGTCGAGCGTCGGGCGCCGAGGGCGAGTTGGCGGCCGCGGCCGGGGGCGCTCTCGATCACGGTCGCCCCCGCACGGGCGGCGACGCCCACCGACCCGTCGGTGGAGCCGCCATCGGTCACGATCACCTCGGCGGCGTATCGCAGCCCCGCCAGCGTCGCCGGGAGCGTGCGCGCAGCGTTGAGGGTGGGGATGACAATGGCGATCCGATCCAGACCGTCGCCGGGACGCCGGGGATCATCCGCCGTCCCCCCCGCCAGAGCGTCAGGTCGCGCTGAGCCGGCGAAGGCGACGGGTCGTTCGATCAGGGTCATCCAGCCTCTGGTGTCATGGTCGCCCGCCTGCGTCGCCGGCCTCGACCGGGTAGGGGTTCGCGTCTATTCGCATCAGGTGCCTGAAGGTTTCATCAAGCAAGGCAGGCGGCGCGCCGGCGGATTGGCTTTCGCAGCGCAGATCGCGTCAGCGGCGCGCGGGAACTGTAACATCGATCGCGCGAGACCGAATATCGCCGACCGAACGACGCGATCCGGGGCCGGGGCTTCGATCGGGAAAGGAATGAGATCGTTGACGACTGGACTGACCCGGCGACAAGCCGCCCTTCTTCTGGCGGCCTCATCCCTCGCGGGCTGCGGGCGGCCGTCGCCGAACGATGCGCCGTCCGTCAGCGATTGGCCGGGTATCCTCGATCAGGCCCGCGGCCAGACCATGCACTGGTACGCTTGGGGCGGCGACGCCCGCATCAACGCCTATATCGCCTGGGTGGCGGAGCAGGTGGCGGAACGACACGACATCCGCCTGGTGCACGTCAAGGCCGCCGACACGGCCGGTCTGCTGAACCAGCTGGTCGCCGACAAGACCTCGGGGCGATCGCGGGACGGACGCACCGACCTGGTCTGGATCAATGGCGAGAATTTCGCCGCCGCGCGCAGGGCGGGCCTGCTGTTCGGGCCGTTCGCGGACGCCCTGCCGAACTGGACGCTTGTCGATACGGTCGGCAAGCCCGCCACGGTGCGCGACTTCATGCTCGACACCGAGGGATTCGAGGCCCCCTGGGGTCTGGCGCAACTGACCTTCTTCCATGACGCCGCACGCCTTCCCGCCCCGCCGCGAACCCTGACGGAGCTGTTGGCCTGGACACGGGCGAATCCGGGACGGTTCACCTACCCGGCTCCGCCCGATTTCGTCGGCTCGACGTTCCTCAAACAGGCCCTGCACGACCTGATGGCGGATGCCGCGCTCCTGGCGCGTCCGCTGGAACAAGCATCCTTCGACGCCGTGACCGCGCCGCTCTGGCGCTATCTCGACGCCCTGCATCCCTGGGCGTGGCGTCGCGGAAGGAGTTACCCGCAGGACGCGCCGACTTTCATGCGGCTGATGGAGGACCAGGAGATCGACCTCGCCTTCGGTTTCAATCCGGCCGAGGCGGCCAGCGCCGTCATCGCCGGGCGATTGCCGGCCAGCGCGCGGGCCTACACCCTTCGCGGCGGCACGATCCAGAACAGCCATTTTGTCGCCATCCCCTTCAATGCGCCCTCGCGGGCGGCGGCCCTGGTGACCGCGGATTTCCTCCTCTCGCCCGGGGCCCAGGCCCGCAAGGCCGACCCGTCCGTGTGGGGGGACGCCACGGTTCTGGCCGTCGATCGGTTGGAGCCGCACGCGCGCGCCGCCTTTACAGGAAACCGACGTCATCATCCGTCGCTTCCCTCGGCTGAGGACCTGGCGCGCAACCTGGCGGAGCCCCACGGATCCTGGCAAAGGCCGCTCGAAGACGGCTGGAGACGACGGTACGGGGCATGAGGCGAAGCGCCTTCGACCTGGCCTGGCCGACGACCCTGACGGTTCTACTGGCGCCGATCGCGCTCGGGCTCATCGGCGCCCTGGCGCCGTCGTTGGGCTTTCACCCGGTGTTCGGGCTTCATCGCCTCTCGCTGGATCCCTGGCGACGGCTGTTCGAGGATCCCGCGACGCTGGGCGCGATCCGCCTCTCGCTGACGACGGGGCTGGGCGCGACGGCGGCGGCGGCGGCCATCGCCTTCGGGCTCTCCGCCGGCCTTCATCACCATCCGGCGGCTCGCCGCCTGCGCCTTGTCCTGGCCCCGGCCCTGGCCCTGCCGCATGCGAGTTTCGCGATCGGCCTGGCCTTTCTGGCCGCCCCCAGCGGCTGGTTGGCGCGGCTCCTGTCGCCCGGACTGACCGGTTGGATCCAGCCGCCCGACCTGCTGATCATCAACGATCCCTACGGCCTGGCCCTGGCGATCGCCCTGACCCTGAAGGAAACGCTGTTCCTGCTCCTGATGATCGTCGCGGCCATCGGCCAGACCGGGGCCGGGTCGGCCCTGCGAACGGCGCGGTCCCTGGGGTACGGTCCCGTTCGAGCCTGGCTTCTGGTGGTTCTGCCGCGCGTCTATCCCCAGGTCCGCCTGCCGATCTACGCCGTGCTGGCGACCGCCCTGTCGGTCGTGGACATGGCCCTGATTCTCGGGCCTTCCACGCCGCCGCCGCTGGCGCCGCTGATCCTGTCGTGGGCGACCTCGTTCGAGATCGACGATCAGCTCAAGGCGGCGGCGGGCGCGGTGCTGCAGCTAGCCCTTGTGCTGGCCGCTATCGGGCTGTGGCGTCTGGGTGAAAGGATTGTCTCGATCCTGAGCCGGGACTGGCGGGTCTGTGGTCGACGCGCCGGCCTCGCTGAGGGGGTGGCGGCGACTGTCGGCGGTGTCGGCGGCGTCCTCGCCCTTGCGGTGTCGATGTTCGGCGCGCTGGGACTTCTGATCTGGTCGTTCAGCGCCCGCTGGGTCTGGCCGGACGCCTTGCCGCAGGCCTGGAGCCTTGAACCCTGGCGGACGGTGCTGGAGCCCCTGACGGCTCTCGTTGGACGGACACTGGTGATCGCCGTCGTCGCGACCCTGGCTGCGGTGGGGCTGGCGATAGCCTGTCTTGAGGCCGAGGATGGTCGCCAGCGGCGTGCCGGCGCGGCCGGATTCATCTATTTGCCGCTGCTCCTGCCGCAGATCGGCTTCCTGTTCGGGGTTCAGGTCCTGTGGAGCGCGATGCGCATCGACGGCGGCCTTTTCGCCGTGACCTGGACCCACCTGCTGTTCGTCCTGCCCTATGTCTATCTGGCGCTCGCCGATCCGTTCCGGGCGCTCGATCCCAGATTGACGCGAACGGCGCGAACCCTCGGCCATTCCCGGCTTGCAACGCTGATCCGCGTCAAGACGCCGCTTCTGGTCGGGCCTTTGCTGATCGCCGCCGCGATCGGCTTCGCGGTCAGCGTCGGCCAGTATCTGCCGACGATTCTGGCGGGCGCCGGGCGGGTCGAGACCGTGACCACCGAGGCGGTGGCGCTGGCGTCGGGCGGCGACCGGCGCCAGACCGGCGTCATGGCCTTCACCCAGGCGCTCCTTCCGTTCGTCGCCCTGGCCCTCGCCCTGGGCGGTGCGGCCCTGGCCGGGCGTAACCGAAAGGGGCTGCGCACATGACAGAATCGACCGGGACCGGCCTGGTGGTGACCGCCACCCTGTCCCTGGGACAGCGCACCCTGATCAAGGTCGGGCCTCTCAGCATTGGCCCTGGCGAGATCGTGACGATCACGGGGCCCAGCGGCGTCGGAAAATCGAGCCTGATCGCCTACATCGCCGGGACGCTCGACGCGGCGTTCACGGCTGTGGGGGCGGTGACGCTCAACGGTCGACGGCTGGAAGGGCTGCCGATCGAGCGGCGGCGGATCGGCGTGCTCTATCAGGATGATCTTCTGTTCGCCCACATGTCGGTGGCCGAGAACCTGGCGTTCGCGATCCCGGCCGGAGGATCACGCGCCACGCGCAGGCGCCGGGTCGAGGCGGCCCTCGAGGAGGCCGATCTGGCCGGTTATGGACCGCGGGATCCTGCGACCCTGTCCGGCGGCCAGGGCGCCCGGATCGCCCTGATGCGGGCGCTGCTCGCCGAGCCCGAAGCCCTGCTGCTGGACGAACCCTTTTCCCGGCTGGACCCGACACTGCGCGGCCGCATCCGCGCCTTCACCTTCGAGACCCTGCGTCGTCGCGGGCTGCCGGCCCTGCTGGTGACCCACGACGCCGAGGATGCGACCAAACGCGTGGTTCACCTGGACCTCCCCTGCGAGCTTCCCACCGACTGAACCGCCGGGTTTCAGATGTAACCTTCCGGCGAAGAAACCGAATAGGTGGCCTGCGCGAGGTCGCGCCGTCACAGGAAGAACGCATGGTCGCTCCGGTTCGACACCTCGCTCTGGCCCTCCTCTTGCTCAGGCTCGGCGTCGGCCTGGTCATGGCGATGTGGACGATCGACAAGATCGTCAATCCCGATCACGCGAGCGCGGTCTTCTCCAACTTCTACGGGTTTGACGCCCAGGGCCCGGCCATCCTTATGGCGGTCGGCCTCGCTCAGGGGGTGGTTGTCATCGCCTTTCTGGTCGGCGCGATGCGCACCCTGTCCTACGGCGCGATCCTGGCCATGCACGCCATCTCCACACTGGCCTCGTGGCGGCAGTATCTGGACGCCTTCGAAAACCTGCTGTTCTTCGCCGCCTGGCCCATGTTGGCGGCCTGCGTCGCCCTGTTCCTGCTTCGCCGTCACGACACGCTGCTGACACTCGATGCCTGGCTCGGTCGATCGCCCCCCGGCGGATCGTGAGGCGAGGCGCCGCCTGGCTCCGGCGACCGCAGCTCGACGGCCCGGTGCGGCGATGACGCGCGCCCCGGAACGCCGCGTGGCGGTCCTCGTCGGCGCGGGACACGCTCACCTGCATGTGGTGCGTCAGTCGGCTCAACTGCGGGACGCCGGTGTCGATCCGGTGCTGATCGCACCCCGGTGGTTCCACTACTCCGGCCTGGCCACCGGCGTCCTCTCTGGCGCGCTGCAGCCAGAGGCGGCGAAGATCGATGTCGAGGTCCTCGCGCGGGAGTGTGGCGTCGCCTACAGGCCCGGCCGGGTGGTCGGAATCGATCGATCGGACCGTCGTCTGGTTCTGGACACCGGCGAACGTCTGACGTTCGACGCCGTCTCCTTCAACATCGGCAGCGAAGTCGCGGGCTCCGGGAATGCGCAGCCGGCCGTAATGCTCTGGCCCGTGAAACCGCTGACGGAATTGTTCGAGCTGCGTCGGGCGCTGGAAGCGGCGGCGCGAACGACCGACGCGGCGCCGACCGTGGTCGTCGCGGGCGGCGGTCAGTCGGGCTTCGAGGTCGCGGCGGCGGTGACGGGCCTGATGGAGCGACTTCGCCTGCGTCCCCGCGTGTTTCTGGTGGTCGCGGGTGCGCCGGCCTGGGGGCCGTCCAGAGCGCGCGACAGATTGCTCCAGGTTCTGACCGGGCGCGGCGTGACGATCGTCGGCGGCGCCGTGATCGACCATGACCCGGGGCATTGCTGTCTGGCCGACGGCCAACGTCTGCCGTGCGATCATCTGGTCTGGGCCGCCGGCCTGCGTCCGCCCGCCTTGATCGGAGCCCTTGGACTGCCTGTCGCGGACGATGGTCGATTGCGCCTTCATCCCACGCTCGCGTCGATTGCGGACGACGCCATTTTCGGCGCGGGCGACTGTGCGGTCGTGGATGTAGCGCCCCGACCGGGCGCGGGCGTTTTCGGCGTGCGGGCCGCGCCGATCCTGCTGCACAATCTCGCGGCGCTCGGCGACGGCCGTCCTTTGCGCGTCTTCCGGCCCCAGCGAAGCTGGTTATCGATCATGGATCTCGGCGACGGGCGCGGACTGGCCATGCGCGGGCGCTTCTGGTGGCTGGGGCGATCCGCGCTCCAGCTGAAGCGTTACCTCGATCTCGGTTTCATCCGGCGCATGCGCGCGCGCCTGCCTCAGCCAAAGGACGCCGCCCATGACCGCCTATGACGATCTCACCGCCCTGTTCATCAACACCAGCCTGAAGCGATCGAGCGAGACATCGCACACACAGACCCTGATGGACGTCGCCATCGCCATCATGAAGAAGCAGGGGGTGAAGACCTCGACCCTCTGGGCGGCGGACCTCGACATTCCGCCCGGCGTCCAGCCCGACATGACCGAACACGGCTGGAGCACCGACGGCTGGCCTGCGGTTCAGAAACAGGTGATGGCCGCCGACATCCTGGTCATCGGCACGCCGATCTGGCTGGGCGACAAGTCCTCGATCTGCACCCGGGTGATCGAGCGGCTGTACGGCTATTCGGGCAAGCTGAACGACAAGGGCCAGTGGGCTTACTATGGCCGGGTGGGCGGATGCATCGTCACCGGCAATGAGGATGGCGTCAAACACTGCGCCATGAACATCCTCTATTCCCTGCAGCATCTGGGCTATGTGATCCCGCCGCAGGCGGACGCCGGCTGGATCGGCGAGGCGGGTCCGGGACCTTCATACGGCGACGACGGCAAGGTCGGTCTCGACAACGACTTCACCCAGCGCAACACGACCTTCATGGCCTGGAACCTGATGCACATGGCGCGCATGCTGAAGGACGCCGGCGGCATACCGGCCCATGGCAACCAGAAGCGCGACTGGGACAACGGCGAGCGCTTCGACCATCCGAACCCGGAGTATCGCTGATCATGACGGCCGTGGACTTCGACTTCACCAACGCCGCCGGGCGCAGGCTGACGGGCGTGCTGGAAACCGGCCCGGCGCCGGTGCGGGCCTGGGCCGTGTTCGCCCACTGCTTCACCTGCGACAAGACCTCGCTGGCGGCGACGCGGGTCAGCCGCGCCCTGGCGGACCACGGCATCGGCGTGTTGCGCTTCGACTTCACCGGGCTCGGCGAGAGCCAGGGCGAATTCGGGCGGGGGCTGTCGGGCGACGTGCAGGACGTGGTCTGCGCCGCCCGGGCCATGGAGGCGGCGGGCCGGACGCCGCGCCTGCTGATCGGGCACAGCTTCGGCGGGGCCGCGGTGCTGGCGGCGGCCGGGGCGCTGGAAGCGGTCGCGGCGGTGGCCGTGATCGGGACGCCGTTCGACGCCGAACATGTGCTGGCCCATGTCGGCCCGGCGCTTGAAGGCGTGGCGCCGGGCCGGCGGGTGCCGGTGTCGATCGCCGGTCGGGAATTCGAGCTCGGCGCGGACTTCGTCGCGGACATCCGCTCGCACAACCAGCGGGACCGGATCGCGGGCCTGAAGCGCGCCCTGCTGATCCTGCACTCGCCCGTCGATGAGATCGTCTCGATCGACAATGCGTCGGGCATTTTCCAGGCGGCGCGCCATCCCAAGAGCTTCGTCTCGCTCGACGACGCCAACCACCTGCTGACCCGGAAGGCCGATGCGGACTATGCGGCGGGTGTGATCGCCGCCTGGGCCGCCCGATATGTCGGCGACCTCGCCGACCAGGGTGAGGTCTCGCCTCCGCTTCAGGGCCTCCGTGTCGAGGAGACCGGCGGCGGCAAGTTCCAGGTCCGGGTCACGACCGCGTCGGGCGGGTTCCTCGCCGACGAGCCGGCCAGCGTCGGCGGCCTGGGTTCGGGGCCGACGCCCTACGACCTGCTCGGCGCCGGCCTCGGAGCCTGTACGGCGATGACCTGTCGCCTCTATGCCGACCGCAAGGGATGGCCGCTGGAACGGGTCGTCGTCGAGGTCGGCCATGTCGCCAAGACCGCGTCGGCACCCGATCATTTCACGCGCTATATCGGGTTCGGGCGAGGGCTAGACGACGAGCAACAGGCCCGCCTTCTGGAGATCGCCGACCGTTGTCCGGTGCATCGCACCTTGACCGAGAGCGCCACGGTCTCGACAGAAACCCTGCCGGAGAGGCGTCCAGACGACGGCCCGCCCGACAGCCCGGCAGATCACCTGCAACGCATGCAGGACACATGCAACGAACTCGACCGCACCGGAGCCGACTGATGAGCTTTTTTCACTCCCTCGGGCCCGATGCGGCCGTCCGCAACGCCATGACCCTGAACCCGGAGGCGTCGCGCTTGTTGATCGCCTTCCATACGGCGGTTCTACGGGGACCGTCACCGCTGTCGCCGGGCGAGCGGGAGTTGATCGCGGCGTTCGTGTCCGGCCTCAACGCCTGTAACTATTGCCACGGCGTCCATGCCGCGACGGCCAAGGCCTTCGGCATCGACGAGGCGCTGCTGACCCGCCTCGTGGAAGACGAATCCTGCGCCGCGGCCGAGCCCCGCTTTCAGCCGCTGCTCCGCTTTTTGCGCAAACTCACCCTGACGCCGTCGCGCATGGTCCGGGCCGACGCCGAGGCGGTTTTCGCCGCCGGATGGGATGAGCGCGGCTTCCACGACGCCATCACCACCGCGGCCCTGTTCAACTTCATGAACCGCTATGTCGAGGGCCATGGCCTGGTGCTGGATGACAGCGATCTCGCCGCGCGCGGCGAGGGCCTGGCGCGGGACGGCTATGCCCCGCTGGAGGCCTGGCTGCCGAAGGGCTGATCGGCAGCGCAATGGCAAGAGGTTGGGCTGGTTACGGCCTGATCCTCGTCCGATCCTGACGGCAGGAGGTTCGCTGGGGCGCTGGTCCGGCTCGGGTAACGTCAATGTGAGCTTGACCCTGGAGCGCCCTTCAAGGGTTAGCGTCGGTCTTGCACACCGGTTTTGCCTCATGTTGGGCGCCGGTTGAGGAGAACGGTCATGCCGAAGAAGCGTAGTGTCGAGGTTTTCAGCGCAGGCTGCGAGATCTGCGAGGAGGCCCTGAAACTGGTCCGGGAGATCGCCTGCGATTCCTGCGAGGTCGTCGTGCGCGATGTCAGGGATCTACAAATCGCCGCCCAGGCGAAGGCCCTCGGCGTCAGGTCGGTTCCGGCGGTGGTCGTTGACGGGCGGCTTGCCGATTGCTGCGCCGGTCGCGGCCTCGAGGAGGGCGCGCTGCGCGGCGCTGGCGTCGGGCGGGCCCTGTGATCGGAGGATCGAGCGATGAATGAACGCGACTCGAGATGCATCCAAGCGTGCCTTGATTGTTTGGCCGCCTGTGAAGCCTGCATCAACGCCTGCATCGGTCGACCCGAGATGGCGGCGTGCCTGCGGCTGTGTCTGGATTGCGCGGACGCGTGCCAGGCCTGCGCCCGCGCCATGGCGCGCGGCTCGGCGTTCTCCGCCCGCCTGTGCGACCTTTGCGCCGAAATCTGCGAAACGTGCCGGGCGGAATGCGCGAAGTTCGACGACGCTGCGTGCCGGGCCTGCGCCGCGGCCTGCGACCGATGCGTCCGCGAGTGCCGCGGCGTCGCCGACGCGGCCTGAAGGGGCGCAGTCGTCGGCGCGCCGGCCGGGCCGTCGTTTTTAGTTGAGGGGCGTTGGAGGCCAGCCATGTTCACGATCGGAAAGCTTGCAAAAGCAGGGCGGGTCAGCGCCGACACGTTGCGGTACTATGAGCGTGAAGGCCTGATCGGGCCGACGGAGCGGACGGCGAGCGGTTATCGCGTTTACGAACCGGTTGCGATCACCCGGGTTCGCTTCATCCGGCACGCACAGGCCTGCGGCTTCACGCTGCTGGAAATCCGCGAGCTGCTGGCCTTGCGTGTGCGCACGTCCGCCTGCTGCGCGGACGTGCGGAGCCAGGCGATCGAAAAGAAGCTGCAGCTGGAGCAGAAGATCCGCACGCTGGAGGCGATGTCCAGGGCGCTGGACGGGCTCGTCGCGGATTGTTCGAGAGAGGCGGCGCCCATCGCCGCCTGTCCGATCCTCGCGGCTTTTGAAGCGGCGGTCGGGCCGGCGCGGCCGGGGGGTCGCCCATGAGGATCGAAGTCTTCCATGTGCCGGGCTGCGTCCAATGCGGCCGCGCTATGGAACCGCTGAAGGCGGCGGCCCGCGCTTCGGTCGCGGGCGTCTCGTGGCGTGAGATCAGCATTCTGGACGAACTGGACCGAGCCGTCGATCTCGGCGTCCTGACGTTGCCGGCGATCGCCATAGACGGCGAACTGGCGTTTGCGGCCCTGCCGACGCCGGAGGAGCTCGCGCGAGAGCTCGCGCGGCGCATGGCGGACCCGGCATGAGGCGCATGGGCGATGGCGTTTCGAAACCGGGCTACGGTGTGGAAACTTCCCTATGACGCCGGAATTTTCGTTCTCGGCGCTTGTCGTGCTTCCAATCGCCCTCGGACTGTTCGGCTTCGTCGAACCATGCTCGTTGGGTTCGACGCTGATCTTCGTCAAGCATATGGAAGGCAAGGGCAGCTCGACAAAGCTGTTCCACACGCTGACCTTCGCCCTCATCCGTGCGGTGTTCATCGGGCTGCTGGGTCTGGGCGCCGTGCTGGCAGGCGCAGCTTTCTTCGGATTCCAACGCGCGGCGTGGCTCCTGCTCGGTGTCGCTTACCTGGTGCTCGGGTTCCTGTATATCTCAGGGAAGGCGGGCGCGGTCATGATCTCAATCGGCCCGCGCTTGACACGCCTTTCAGGCGCCCGGGGGGCAGCGGGCCTTGGCTTGCTGTTCGGTCTCAACATCCCGGCCTGCGCGGCGCCGCTCGTCTTCGTCCTGCTGGGCATGGCGGCGGCTGGAGGCGCTTCAGGGGCGACTCTCGCGCACGGTTTTATATCCCTGGCGTTGTTCGGGCTGGCGCTATCACTACCCCTGATTGTGGCGGTGTTCTTCGCCCCGGCCCGACGGGCGCTCGACTGGCTCGCCGGGATTTCGCGGCGGCTTCCATTCTGGACCGGCGTTCTCATGGTCACGCTCGGGGGGTGGTCGATCTGGATGGCCTTCACATCGAGACTGACCGCATAAGCGCGACCAGCCCGCTTCGGTCTTCGTCGGGCGTCTGTCTTGCCATCCGCCTTCCCCTTGATCCGCTCAAGCGGGTCGGGTGCAAGGATTGCGCGTCCTCGGGATTGGTTCCATTGCGCAGCGGCCGGGAGCCGCCGTCCGTCGCGATCGGTCTGGCCGGTATTCTCCGCGCGACGTCCAGCTCAACGCGCTAAGGCTTCGAGAACAGGACAGATCGGCGCCTGGTCGCCCGAGCACTGCGCCGCTGTCGCGGACAGGACCCGCTCGATCCGGCGCAGGTCGGAGATCTTGGCCCGCACATCCGCCAGGTGACGTTCCGTTCTGGCCTTGACCTCGGCGCAGGTCTGGTCGCCACCATCGGTCAAGGTCAGGAGGCCGCGGACTTCCTCGATGCTGAACCCCAGGGCGCGGCCGCGAAGAATGAAACGCAGCCGGCCGAGATGGGCGTCGTCGTAGACCCGATAGTTGTTGGCGCTGCGCGGGGGCTCCCGCAGAAGACCGATCTTCTCATAGTACCGAACCGTCTCCAGATTGCAGCCCGTCCGGGCCGCCAATTGTCCGCGGTTCATGCACTCGGCCCCTGTCCGGATTCTCGCAAAAATAACTCTTGAGCCTGTAGTGGCTACAGGGGCTACCGTTCTGCCATGGTGCTTGCCAGGACACAATCACATGGCTGAAATCGATGCAGGGCCGGGCGACGACGGCGTTGCTAATGAGGCGACAGCGCGCGATCAGGGCTGGTTCGCCGCGGGCGGTATCGTCGGCGCCATTCTGGCCTCGGCCTGCTGCATCGTGCCCCTGCTGCTGGTGACGCTCGGCGTCTCCGGCGCCTGGATAGGCAATCTGACGGCGCTGGAGCCCTTCAAACCCTATGTCGCGGTCGTGACCCTGGCCTTGATCGGACTGGGTTTCTGGAGGGTCTATTTCCAGCGCCGGCCCGCCTGCGAGGACGGATCCTATTGCGCTCGACCTCAGTCCTCGCGGATCACCAGGGCGGCCCTGTGGATCGGCGCCGCCGTCGTTCTTCTGGCCCTGTCCATCGACTGGTGGGCCCCTCTTTTTTACTAGGAGACCAAAATGAAACGCACGATCATGATCAGCGCCGCCGTGCTCGGGCTGGGCGTGACCGGCCTCGCCGCGGCGGGGCTCCTCTTTCCATCGCCGGCGCCGGCCGCGACGGGACAGGCCGCCGTGGTCGCGGAACGCCGGGCGACCTTCGCCATCCAGAACATGACCTGCGCCCTGTGTCCCGTCACGGTGCGGCGCGCGATGGAAGGCGTCGAAGGGGTCAAATCCGTTTCCGTGGACTTCGACGCCAAGACGGCCGCCGTCGTCTTTGATCCGTCGAAGACCAACGTGACGGCGATCGCCGCCGCCTCGACCAACGCCGGCTACCCCGCACGCGCGATCCCTGGCGGGTCATGACGGATCGAAAGCTGCTCGGCGTCGGACTGGCGGGCGCGGCCATCGCCGCCCTCTGTTGCTTCACGCCGGTTCTTCTGGTGCTGGCCGGACTGGTCGGCCTGTCGGCCCTGGTCGGCTATCTGGACTACGCCCTGATCGCGGCTCTCGCCTTTTTCATTGGCCTCGCCGTCTACGCCCTTATGCGACGTCGCCCCCCCGCCCGGCGCGGGCGCCGAAACACCGAACCGGACTGACCCATGTCGAACCATCGAACCGCGCCGGACAAAGGGGCCTACGACATCGCTGTCATCGGCGCCGGATCCGCCGGATTTTCCGCGGCGATCACGGCGGCTGAACAGGGCGCTCGCGTCGCTCTGATCGGACAGGGCCTGATCGGCGGCACCTGCGTCAACGTCGGGTGCGTGCCTTCCAAGACCATGATCCGCGCCGCCGAAGCCATGCATGGGGCGCAGGCGGCGGACCGCTTTCCCGGCCTGGCCGGTCAGGCCCGCATCACAGATTGGCGTCAGCTGGTCGCGGCCAAGGATGATCTGGTCGCTACCCTGCGACAGAAGAAATACATCGACCTGCTGCCCGAATACGATCGCCTGACCTATATCGAAGGCGTGGCCCGCCTCGCCGCGACCGGCGTATCCGTGAACGGCGAGGCCCTGGCAACCAGCAAGGTCATCATCGCGACCGGCGCGTCGCCGGCGGCGCCCGATATCGTCGGCCTGGCGGATGTGCCCTGGCTGACGAGCACCACCGCGCTCGAACTGGCTGAGCAGCCGCGTTCTCTGCTGGTGGTCGGCGGCGGCTATATCGGCTGCGAGCTGGCCCAGATGTTCGCCCGCACCGGAACGGCGGTCACCCTCGTCACGCGCTCGCGACTGATCCCCGAGGCCGAGCCCGAAATTGCTGAAGCACTCACCCGCTACCTGTCGGACGAAGGCGTCATCGTTCGAACCGGCCTGGCCTACGGCGGCATCGCGCGGCGCGACGACGGGATCGCCCAGACCATCCGCACCGACGCGGGGACGGAAACCCTGGTCGCCGACCAGGTTCTGATCACGACGGGCCGCACCCCCAATACCTCGGGGCTCGGCCTGGAGGCGGCCGGGATCGGCCGGACAGTCAACGGCGGCGTCGTGGTCGACGACCGGATGCGCACGGCCAGGCCCGGCGTCTATGCGGCCGGAGACGTCACCGGACGGGATCAGTTCGTCTATATGGCGGCCTATGGGGCCAGGCTCGCCGCGCTGAACGCCCTGAACGGCGACGAGCTGGTTTACGACAATTCGACCATGCCGTGGGTGGTGTTCACCGACCCCCAGGTGGCGGGCGTGGGATTGAGCGAGGCCGCCGCGAAAGCCAGGGGCTTCGACGTCCGGACGTCGATCGCACCGCTCGACCAGGTTCCGCGCGCGTTGGCCGCGAGGGACACCCGAGGCCTGATCAAATTGGTCGCGGACAGGAAGACGGACCGACTCCTCGGGGCGCAGATCCTCGCGCCCGAGGGCGGCGACAGTATCCAGACCATGGCGCTGGCGCTCAGGTTCCGCATGACCGTCCGGGATCTCGCCGCCACGATCTTCCCCTATCTGACCACGGTCGAAGGTCTCAAACTGGCGGCCCAGGGCTTCGACAAGGACGTGACCAAGCTTTCGTGCTGCGCCGGTTGAACGCCCGACTGACAAACCATTGCGGCGTCGGTGCGTTTGAGCTCCAGCGGATCAAGGGCGACGCATCATTTTCCCCGCGCCCTTCCGGGCGCCGGAGACGCGGCGGCGTGCGACCGGTTCGTGGCCGGCGTGCGGCTGACCGAAGGAGAGGCTCGTATGTCCCGTTCGTTTGATCTCGTCGTCCTGGGGGCGGGCATGGCGGCGGTCGCCGCCGCCGGTAAATGCGCTTCGGCCGGCTGGTCCGTCGCCATCGTGGACGAACTGCCCTACGGCGGGACCTGCGCCCTGAGGGGGTGTGATCCCAAGAAGATCCTGCGCCGCGGCGCCGAGATTGTCGACGCCGCCCGCCTGCTGCAGGGGCGGGGGATCGAGGAGGGGGGGCTGAGCATCAACTGGGCGGACCTGGTCGCCTTCAAACACGAGTTCACGGACAGGATTCCGGGGCGGATCGAGAAAGGTCTGACCGACAAGGGCGTCACGACCCTTCATGGATCGGCGCGGTTCGTCGCTCCCAACGCGGTCGAGGTAGGCGGGGAGCGGATTGAGGGGCGCTATATCCTGATCGCGACCGGCGCCAGGCCGCGTCCGATCGATGTCCCCGGCGGCGCCTGCCTCGTCGACAGCACGGAGTTCATGGAGCTCGATGCGTTGCCCCCGCGCATCCTGTTCGTGGGCGCCGGCTTCATCTCATTCGAATTCGCCCACCTCGCCGCCCGCGCGGGCAGCCAGGTCACCATCATCGACCGGGGGAGCAGACCCCTGGACCCGTTCGATCCGGACCTCGTGGACAGGCTGGTCGACCACAGCGCCGCCCTGGGGATCGGCATCCATCTCCACACGGAGCTCAAATCGATCGACAAGACGCCGGAAGGCTATGTCGTGGCGGGCGTGACCGAGGGCAAGGAGCGCCGGTGGAGCGCCGACCTGGTCGTTCACGGCGCGGGACGCGTGGCGGCGATCGATGACCTGGACCTTCAGGCGGCCGGCGTGGAACGCGGGGGAAGGGGCGTCTGCGTCAACGAGCATCTGCAGAGCGTTTCAAACCCCGCAGTCTACGCCGCCGGGGACGCGGCCGAAACGGCAGGTCCGCCGCTCACGCCGGTGGCGGTGTTCGAAGGCAAGGTCGCGGCCTCCAACATGCTCAAGGGCAACCACGCCGTTCCAGACTACCGAAGCGTGCCCAGCGTCGTCTTCACGATCCCGGAGCTGGCCCGGGTCGGCATGTTGGAAACCGAAGCCCGGGCGACCGGCCGTGACGTGCGCGTGACCTTCACCGATACCAGCGGCTGGTATTCCAACCTGCGGGTCGGGGCGACCTGCGCCGCGGCCAAGGTTCTCGTCGACGGCCAAACCGATGAAATCCTCGGCGCTCACCTGCTGGGGCCAGAGTACGCCGAACTGATCAACTTTTTCGGACTGGCGATCAAGCTGAGGCTGACGGCCGCCGATTTGAGATCCATGACCGCGGCCTATCCGACCGTCGGCTCCGATCTCGGGTCATTGTTCTGACAGAGGGCTGCGGAGCCCGCTCCCCGACGAGTCCAGCAGGGTGACGGTCAGAGTCTGCCCCCGTGTCCGGGGCGCATGCGGCCTTCATCCCGGACCGCCGCGCCCGCCATCAATGTGAGCGGGCCCCCGGGCCGGACTTTGGAAATTTCGAGCGCCGCGCGGACCAGCTCCGCATGGGAAAACAGCAGGGGCGTGTTGCCGAGGAACCGGTCGGTCCGGCCATCCATCTCTTCGGCGAGCAGGGCGGTGGGCGTCCGCCGCAGGATCCGGTCGACCAGGGCTTCGGCCTTGCCGCCTTCGCCGGCCGCGGCCCAGGCCGACGCCAGCCAGAAGCAGCAGGGAAGAAAGGCGCCCTCGAAATCGCCGAGCTTCTCCTCCGACGGCTTCGGCAACTCGGAGGGATCGAACCGATGGAGCAGCCCGCCGACCATCAGATGGCGGGTGAGGGCCTCGATGTTGGCCAGCACGCGAGGATGCCGGGCCGGCAGGAAGCCCATGAGGGAGATCAGAAGGCTCGATGAGTCCAGGGCTTCGGAGTCGTAGCGCTGGCGGAAGGCCTGCCGGGCCTCGGACCATCCAAGCGTCATCACCTCCCGGTGGATATCGGCCATCGCGGCGCGCCAGGCATCGAGATCGCGGGCCTCGCCGCGGCGCTCCGCGATCTTGATCGCCCTGTCGAGGACAACCCAGCTCATCACCTTGCCGACGACATAGTGGCGCGCCTCCGAGAGCTCCCAGATGCCGTTGGACGGCTCACGCCAGTGCGCCGCCGTATGATCGGCGAGGCGGGCCAGCAGGTCTGTATAGCCCGCCTTCCAGCGCCCGCCCTCGCGCAGATAGATGTCCGCGCAGTCGGCGAGATAGCCGAGGCTGTCGATCTGGCTCTGTCTGGCGGCGTGGTTGCCGATCCGGACGGGCAGTGATCCGCAATAGCCTTCCAGACTCCGCCGCTCGGACTGATCGGCGTTCAGGCCGCCGTCGATCCGGTAGAGCACCTGCAACGGCGCCTCGTCGCCGCCGTCGAGGCCGCAAAGCCAGTCCATATAGCGTTCCGCGGTGTCCAGGTCCCCGAGCAGGGCCAGCACGGCCAGGCTCAGCGACACGTCCCGGACCCAGGCGTATCGGTAGTCGTAGTTGCGCTCGCCGCCCAGTCGCTCCGGCAGCGAGGTCGTGGGCGCCGCCACCAGGGCGCCGGTCGGCGCATAGCTGAGCAGATGCATGGTCAGGGCCGCGCGCTTCACCGCCGACGCATAGGCGCCGGAATAGATCAGCCGGCGGCCATGCTCGCGCCAGTAGGCCGCCGTTCCGTCGTGGGCGGCGTGCGCCCGCTGAGGGCTCCATTCAGCAGGATTGACGCCGAGACCTGCCACCATCCAGGCCTCGTCGCCCGCCTGCATCTCCAGAGCGGCGGCGAGATCGGGGGCGCCGCCCTGCATCCCGAAGCTCGCCCAGACGCCCGCCTGGCCCGCTGAGGTTTCCCAATTCCAGCCACCGGGGACGCTCCGCGTCGGCGTCGCGGGACCGAAATCGTCGCGAGGGCCGAACCGGGCCGCGACCGCGAACCGCCCCTTTCGGCAGCGCATCCTTCGAAGGAGGGTCCGCCAGTGGCTGTCGCCGCTCGACCGAACAGTCTGCGGGTCGCCCATGAAGTCCGTGAGCTCCAGGTCTCCGCCGCCCGTCCGCCACCGGGTCGTGAGCAGCGCCGTCTCCGGGACGTAGGCCTGCTCTCCGGCGAGCGTGGCGTCGGCCGGACCGAAGCGCCAGGAGCCGCCCCTGTCCCGATCCAGCAAGGCCCCGAACGCCGGCGGCGAGTCGAAGTTCGGCAGGCACATCCACTGGATCGACCCATGGCGATCGACCAGTGCGGCCGTGCGGCGATCTCCCACCACGCCGAGATCCTCGACAGGCGGATACGGCGAGCGAGTTGTCACGCGCGTCCCGGTCGACCCAGACCCGCCAGACCCGCCAGACCGACCAGCACCAGGGCGGCGGCCACGCCCAACCGCGCCGTCTCCGGATCGAGCATCATCGCGCGGGGTCTGGCCTCCTCGCCAAATCTCCCGCGCGCGCCGACGTCACCTGCCACCGGCGCGCCGAGATTGTCCGAGCGGCCCGTGTCTTCGTCCACCGTGTCGATCTGCCCCTCCCAAGCGGTTCGCGCGAGAATGCGGTCGAGCAAAGCCGGCGCAAGCATCTGCCCGACTATGGCCAGGATGGCGCTGCCGCCGACCCAGAGCTCGCGCGGGCGCGACCGGACGGCTCGCTGAACGGCGTCCGCGGCGACATCCGGGTCGAAGACGGCGCCGACAGGCCTGTATTTGTGCTGGAAGGTGTTTCGCGCCCAGTCGAATTGGGGCGTGTTCATGCCGGGCAACTGGACCATCGACATGTGGATGCCGGACCCCTCGTGCCGAAGCTCGGTGCGAAGCGAGTCCGTGAACCCCCGGACCGCGAACTTGGCGGCGCAATAGGCCGCCTGCAACGGAATGGCTCGGTAGGCCAGGGCCGAACCGACCTGGACGATCATGCCGCGATCGGCCGGCCGCATCGCCTCCAGCGCCGCCAGGGAGCCGTGCACATAGCCCAGATAGGTGACCTCGGTGACCCGCCGAAACTCTTCCGGCGTCACCCGGCTGATCGGCCCGACGACCGTGACCATGGCTGCGTTGACCCAGACGTCGATCTGTCCCCATTCGGCGAGGATGGCGTCACGCGCCCGGAACACCGCGGCGGCGTCGGCCATGTCCGCCGCCTGGACCATAGCCGGGCCCCCGAAAGCCTCGATCTCGCGCCGCGTGGCCTCGAGGCGGCCCTCATCGCGGGCGATCAGCCCAACGCGCCATCCTTCCGCGCCGAAGCGTCGGGCTATGGCGCGTCCCGCGCCGGCGGATCCGCCGGTGACGACAATGACGGGGGACGGTTTGGTCATGGTCCGGGGCTCCGGATACGAGCGTTACGAACAACTCCGGGCGGAGAGGCCCCGTCTTCGGTCGCTTGGGAGGGCGCCGACCCGAAGGTGAGGTCTCGGGCTTGCGCATCGGACCCGTACTGGGTCAGGGCGACGCGGCTCACGCCAGGCGGAAGGATCGGTGGCGCCTCGGCCAGATCGGATCGGGACCGCTGACCGGCGAGGCCGAGAAATGCCGCCACCATACCGGGCAGGGCGCCCGCCGACCACGCCTGCAGCGGCTCGGCGAACGGACAGCGGGCCGGGAAGAGATCGGCTTCGCGGCGGAAGCCGACATAGAACTCCGGCAGGCGCCACAGACTGAAATGGCCCGCCGCGTCCAGGATGTCCGAGAACAGCGCGGAGGCTTCCGTCCGCAGGCCGTAGGCGAGCAGGCCCTCGACCAGAAGCGCGTTGTCGAACGGCCAGACGGACCCGAGGTGATAGTGAAGCGGATTATAGCTGATGGCGGCGTCGGAAAGGGTCCGTACGCCCCATCCGCTGGACATGTCCGCCCGCAGCAGCCGATCGGCCGTCCGGCGCGCCCTGGTCGGGTCGGCGATGCCGGCCCACAGCGCGTGTCCGGCGTTCGAGGCGATGCTGCGCACCTGAACGCCGTCCTTCTCCAGCGCCAGGCAGAAGCAGCCCTCGTCCTCCATCCAGAAATCGTCATTGAACCGCTCGCGGAGGGCTTGCGCCTCGGTCCGGAGCCGGGACGCCGTTGCGGCGTCGCCGCCGTTCTCAAGGACCGCGGCGAGTTCGGTCTTGGCCAAGTAGACGTAGGCCTGCACCTCGCACAGGGAGACCGGACCCGTCGCCAGCCTGCCGTCCGGGTGAACGATGGCGGTTCCGGAATCCTTCCAGCCCTGGTTGACGAGACCATCGTCATTGACGTCGTCGTAGCTGAGATAGCCCCGGGGATCGGCGGCCATTCGGCCATCGATCCAGCCGAGCGCCGCCTCGATTTCATCGCTGAGCCCCGTTACCAGATCCAGGCTTGCGGTTACGGCCGCATGGCGGGCCGCCAGAACAATGAACAGCGGCGTGGCGTCGATCGAGAAATAGCTCGGCCGATGCGGAATCTCATGCAGCCGGGCCATTTCGCCGACGCGCAGCTCGTGCGGTATCTTGCCGGGCTCCTCGAAGGTTTTGGCGTCGTACGCTCGCCCCTGACCGCCCGCCAGTTGTCGCGCGACGCCTTCCGCCGGCGCGGGGTCGTAGGCGATGAGCTGCAGGGCGGCGATGATGCTGTCCCGCGCGAAGGGAGCCGCGAACCAGGGCAGGCCTCCGGCGATGAAATCGTGGTCGAGCCGGGTGTTCAGTAATCGCAGATCCCGAAACGACGCCGCCATCGCCGCGTCCAGCCGACCGTCGTCGCTCGCGAACGCGATGGGCCGGGAGGCATGAGCGGCGGAAGACTCCGACCTGGAGGGCGGCCCGTCCTCCGCGACGCGGAAATCGACGCGGATGTTCGCGATGGCCTGTTGCGACAGGCAGAGATCGTAGATGGCGACGGCGGGATCGGATCCCTCCACCCCAAGCCGCGTCGGCGGAGGTGAGAATGAGACCTCGAGACGCCGCTCCACGCCGTCGGCGCCGTGATAGGCGAAGTCGAGCCGGCCGGCGCCGACCGTTCGATCGACCCGCCCGCGTGCGCCGGGCGCCGCGCCGCGTTGCTGGAACAGATCTTCGAACGCGGCGTCGAATGTCAGGGCCAGCCTTACATTGACCTCGCCGGCGGCGAAGCTTCGCACCTGCAGGCTGTCCGTCAGGGCGCGCGAGGCGTTGTCGAGTTTGCGGCGCAGGTCGATATGGAGGGCCTGCAGCGGGAGGGGCGGCGCGTCGCCCCCGACGATCTCATAGTTTGACAGTTGTATGGCAGCCTCGTCGCCCGCGGCGGAACTCGCCATCAGGGTCATGGGGGCGTGGCCGCCGATCGTCAGCTGATAGCGGCTGAGATATCGGGTGTCGTGAAAATACAGGCCGGACCCATCCTCGCCGTCGCCGGACACCGTCCCATCAGGCGCGGCGGCGAGGAAGATCTCGCCGGCCTTGATCAGGACCGGCTGAACGACCTCGGTCATGAACAGATGGTTGGACACCAGGGCTCCTCCGGCTCTCCACTCTTCGTCAGGCGCGGCTCACCCCTGCGATACGGTCATCTCGATCTGTACGCGAGCTTCATTCGATCGGGGGCGGGTTTGGTTACGGCCCGGCTGCAGCGCTCGCCTTGCGGCAACGAAGACGATACCGGATGGGATCGGCCCCTCGGGACCTGCGAAACGCGGACCCCTGGCTCTCGCCAGGGTCGGCTGAGAGTCATTCTTCAGCCGCGCTCATCACGAATTGCGCCGGTCGCAGATGGATCGGGCTTCCGTCGACAGCCTCCACTGCTTGAGTTCCCACGCAACTGCTCCGGGTGAGTGGCCTCGACATGGCGGAAGTTCAGATCGGGATCAAAATTTGCCCCCCGTCTGTCAGGATCGGGCGCCGAAGGCGGAGCCGCAGCGGAGGCCTCGGTCCATGAGGATCGCCAGGGAAAACAGCAATGCCGCCGCGGCCGGAACGATGACGGCGACGTGAATTCCAAGGACTGCGCCGTTCGGGCCGCCCGGATAGGCCAGGGCCCCGCCGTAGGACGGGGCGAGCGCATGGGCGACCAGGGCGCCGCCGATCATGCACAGTCCGAGAACGCCAGCCAGTTGCACCGCTCCGCGCCGCCAGACGAGCCACAGGCCAACCAGGGCGACGCCGGCGTTGGTCGTCAGCTGCCAGACCTCATGTAGCCGCGCGTGCGGCGGCCAGTCGGGATTGAACACATGGGTGTCGCGGATCTCCAGCACCGGCAGCAGCACCAGAAGCACAAGGAGTCCGAGGGTGGTCAGGATTCGATTGATCATGGGCGGGTCTCAGGCGAAGCGTTTGAGGATCGAGACAAGGGCGCGAGTGCGGCTCGAGAACAGGGCCGGCGTATACCACTGCCCGGCCAGTCGCTTGTTGATTTCGCCACGGGTGGGGTAGGGCGCGATCATGCCGGTCAGCTGGCTGAGCTTCAGCCCAGCCGACATCACCAGCGACCAGAGGTGGATGTGGTCCCCGGCATGGCGGCCGACCAGGGTCACGCCCAGCACCTTGCCCTTTCGGGTCGTGATCAGCTTGCCGAAGCCCCGGGTGTCGTCCTCGGCGACCGCCCGGTCGTTGTCCTTGAACGGGAACATCTCGACCCGGAGATCGTCGCCGTGAACTTCCCGGGCCTCGGCCTCGCCCAGACCGATCGAAGCCAGTTCCGGATCGGCATAGGTGACACGCGGGACCTGCAGGGCGTCCGCGTTGATAGACAGGCCGAAGACGGCGCGGCGCACCACCAGGGCCGCATGGGCGCCGGCGAGATGGGTGAACTGCCCGCGCCCGGCCGCGTCGCCGACAGCGAAGACGCGAGGATTGCTGCTGCGCAGGGACCGGTCTGTGATGATGCCGTCACGATCCGTGCTGACGCCCGCCCTGTCGAGATCGAGCCCATCGAGCGAGGGCCGACGTCCCACCGCCACCAGCAGGTGAGAGCCCGAGATCATGATCTCCTCCTTCCGGTGCTGGAGAACCAGCGTCGGCCCGGCCTCGACCCGCACCGCCTTGTAGCCGGCGAGGATCTCGACACCGTCCCGCTGCAGCTGGTCGACGACGACCTCGGTCGCCGCCGGGTCCTCACGACCGAGCAGGGTTCCTGAATCGACGATGACCACTTCGGAGCCCAGGCGGCGGAAGGCCTGGCCCAGTTCGACGCCGATCGGTCCGCCGCCGAGGACGATCAGTCGTGCGGGGCGCTCGGTGAGGTCGAAGATCGATTCATTGGTGAGGTAGGGGACGTCCTCCAGCCCATCGATCGGAGGGATCACGGCGCGCGAACCCGTGGCGACGACGATCTTGCGTGCCCTGACTCTCACGCTGTGGCTGGCTACCGTGCGACCATCCTCGAACCGGGCCGCCTCACGCACGACCTTTACCCCGAAGCCTTCGAAGCGGGGCTGGCTGTCGTTGGGGGCGATTTCGGCGATCGCCGCCTGGACGTGGCGCATCACCTTTGCGAAGTCGACAGACACGGGGCCAGCGGCGACGCCCAGACGCTCGGCGTGCCGGGCTTCGTGCGCGGCGCCGGCCGCCGCGATCAGGGCCTTGGAAGGCACACAGCCGTAGTTGAGACAGTCCCCGCCCATCTCGCCCTTCTCGAACAGCACGACCTTGAGGCCAAGCTGTGCCGCACCCGCGGCGACGGACAGCCCTCCGGAACCGGCCCCGATGACGACCAGGTCGGCCTTGGTGATCTTGATCGTCAAAGGGGTTTTCCGGACTTGGCCCGCAGGCGTTGGAACACGGTGGTGGCGAGAGACAGCAAGCCGAGGGCGAGCAACGGCAAAAGGATGTAGGGATCGAAGATGATGCCCAGGTCCGGCGTCTCCCCCCGCGCGATCAGGGCGTCGATGCCCGCGCCGACGCTGCTGTAGACGAAGGTGGCCG
Source organism: Brevundimonas sp. (assembly GCF_051860745.1). Classification (GTDB taxonomy): domain Bacteria; phylum Pseudomonadota; class Alphaproteobacteria; order Caulobacterales; family Caulobacteraceae; genus Brevundimonas. The sequence continues at coordinate 68,832 of NZ_JBHYDN010000009.1, read as the reverse complement.
GCATGATCCCGAAAAGGGTCGCCAGGGCATAGGCCCTGAGCGGAGCGTTCGCGAGGGCGGCGGCCACATTGACCAGCCAGAAAGGGGCTACGGGGATCAGCCGCAGGGTCAGGATATAGCCGAAGGCGCCGTCCCGAACGCCGTCGATCACCTTCTTGAGCGTTCCGTTGTTCGCCTCGGCCTTTGCTCTGAGGGCGTGGCCCAGCGAGGTCTGCACGACATAGAAGACGGCGATGGACCCGAGGGTCGCCCCGATCACGGTCGCCGTGCCTCCGACCCACGTTCCAAACAGATAGCCGCCCGCCAGGGTCAGGATGACGGCTCCGGGAAAGCTGACCGCCGTCGCAGCCGCATAGACAAGCATGAAGGCGAGCAGGGCCAGCGGTAGATTGGCCTCGATGTAGCCTCTCAGGGTCGCCTCGTGGGTCTGAAGGGCGTCGAGACTCAGGTATCCGGGGGCACCGCTGGCGAAGACGGCGATCACGGCGATGACCAGGAGGGCGAGGAGCCCGTGCCGTTTGAGGAAGTTCATATTCCTAGCTCGCCGGGGTCGCGTTGAGCGACCAGTCGTAGACGCTGCGGTCAATACGGGTCGCGGCCTGGAGCCGGGCCCTGAGCGGCGCTGCGGCGTACCGCGCCAGGTGGGCGATGACGCGGGCATCGGATCCCCCGAAATCGTCCGCGTACCACTCATAGATCGATGAGACGACGAGGGCGTCCCCGTCGAAACGCACGCCCCGGGCATGGTTCACATAAGCGCGCGCGGCGGCGTCGAGCGCGGGACCCAGGGTGGCGCCGCGGAAGGCGCGAAGCGGCAGGTTGGGGCAGCTGTAGGACGCGCAGTTGACCGCGTAGTGCACCCGGGGCTCGGTCCAGCCTTTGCGCAGGATGTTGTGCTCGATGTCATCCAGCGAGAGGTCCACCCCGGCGACCGTCGCCGACTTGCGTTTCCACGGTCCGGCGATGAGGCCAGAGCGGATGTCGCGGATCGATCGCACAGGCCAGGCGTCCAGCACGATGTCGATGGTCACCGCGTTGTAGAGATTGGCCCAGAAGGCGAACTGCTCCGGCCGCGTCAGGCTCAACGGGTTCATCCCCGAGAGGGCGGCGACGTAGGCTTTCAGGGCGGCGCGGTCGCCGGCGGACGCCCTCCAGCCCGCGTAGTCGACCCGCACCACGCCGTCGCGGGAGTTGCGGGCGCGCCGCGAGAGCAGGACGTCGAAGGGACTGTGGTCCGCCGTTCCGCTGCCCGCGCGATTGGCGGCGAATCCGGAAACGCTCTGGGCGAGGACCGGGGACGCCAGGAGAGTGATCGCGCCGCCGACGAGAAGGCCGCGTTTTGAGAATTCTCGCATCAGAACCTCGCCGTCAGTCGGGTGTAGAGATACCGGCCGTTGATCCCCACAGGGGAGAGAATGTCGTAGGGCAGGTTGCCGAAATAGTTGATGTCGGCGCTCGACCGGTCCGGGTAGTTGTCGAGGGCGTTCGAGACCCCGGCGGTAAGCGTCAGCGCCGAGGTCAGGTCGACAGATCCCTCAAGGTCGAGGCTGGTTTCCTCTCCATATTCCTGACGCGGTTCGAACCCGCCGCCGAAATTGAACACACGGACCGTCGAGCCGTACCCATTCAGACGGCCGAGCAGACGATAGCGCTCCGTGCTCCACTCTGCGGACACAAGCGCCTTCCAATTCGGGGCGGCCTCCTCGAGGGTGTTGATCTCCTCGACCCCGATCAGCCGGAACGTCGGATCCAGAGCCGTCAGGGCCGCGGGCGTGTCCGTGAAGCCGACGATGTCGGTCCGGGCGTAGCTGTAGGCGGCTCCGAGAGTCAGCTGGCCGTCGGCGAGCGGGAACCGCCACTGGGCCACGGCGTCGAAGCCGTCCGTCTCGGTGTCCACCGCATTGGTGAAGAAGCGCACGGACTGCAGGCCGGCGCCGCTCGGCTGGGCCTGGACGAAGGCTTCGAGCGCCGGCCCGAAGAAGCGGTCGGACAGGGTGATGCGGTCGTCGACCTCGATGCGGAAGGCGTCCAGGGAAAACGTCAGGCCAGGCAGCGGCTCGGCGGTCAGTCCGGCCGACAGGTTGAAGGCGCGCTCCTCGCGGAGGTCCTCAGCCCCCAAGGCCCGGGCGATGGGATCCGAAACGGGCAGGGTCCGGGTGCTGGCGAGCGTTCCACCGGCCCCGAAATTGACCGTCCGGTCGGTGAAGGCGATCTGTCCCAGAAAGGGCGCGCGCACGCTGTTGGACACGGCGCCGCGCAGGCGAATGTCGGGCGTGACGGCATAGGAGCCGGCCAGCTTGCCGGTCAGGGTCTCCCCGAAGTCGCTGTAGGTCTCGGCCCGAACGGCGGCCTCGACCAGCAGGCGGTCGGTCGGCCGCAGGCCGATCTCGAGATAGGCGCCCCCGACATCGCGCGAGGCGGATCGCTCATCCTCCGGGCTGAGGCCCGGCGCGCCCTGGGCGCCGATCGCCAGCGGCAGGCCGCCGGCGGCGTAGGAGGCCGTCTCGCCGGCGCGGGTCTCGTAGTTTTCGGTGCGGTATTCGAGACCGGTGGCGAGGCTGGCGTCGATACCGCCAAGACGGATCGTGCGCGTCAGATCCAGGTTCGCGCTGGTCTGGTCGAAGACATAGGTTCCGGATCGGAATTGGCGCGGCGAGGCGGCGCCCAGCGAGGCGTTCAGACTGTTGCGGACGCCATAGGTGAACTCGTTGCGGCCATAGGTCAGACTGAAGTCCGCCGCCCAGGGTCCGATCGGCGTGCGCCAGCCCGTCGTAAGGCCGAGGTCGTCGTCTTCGCCCGTCGTGATCGGCAGGAAGCCGTTGGGGTAAAGGGCGGTCAGATTGTCGGCGCCGTCCGGGTATCGGAAGAAGGTCGCGCCTTCGCTATCGCTCTGGCCAACCGTGCCGAAGCCATAGAGTTCGCCGCCGGCGAGCGGGATCGCGGCATTGATCCAGAGATTGACGGCCTCGACCGCGGGATCGCCCTCAGCATAGTTGCGCCCGCCCGCCAAGGCGAGGTTGGCCGGGGTGGGGGCAATGAAGAAGGGAATCTGGTCGAAACCGGCGCGGTTGGTCGCATTGCGATCGCGATAGTCGACGCCGCCCCGGAGGAAGCCGCCGTCGCCCAGCGCCATGCCGCCGGACGCTGACAAGGTGAAGGTCTCGCCATCCGTCAGCGTCTGGTCGATCGGATCGACCTCGGTGCGATGGAATCCGTAGCTCGTGGAAAACTCGAGGCCCGAAGGACGCTCATCGAGGATGACATTGATGACGCCGGCGATGGCGTCCGACCCGTAGACCGCCCCTGCGCCGTCGCGAAGGACCTCGACCCGTGCCACGGCGCCCAGGGGAATGGTGTTCAGATCGACCGCGGCCGTGCCGCGGCCGATCTTGGTCTCGGTGTTCACGATGGCGGAGGGATGCCGGCGGCGACCGTTGACGAGCACCAGGGTCTGGTCGGGACTGAGACCGCGCAGCTGGCCCGCGCGAATATGGTCCGAGGTGCCCGAGTTCGATTGCCGGGGAAAGTTGAACGAGGGGGCCAAGACGCTGATCGCCTGACCGAGCTCGTCGCCGACGGCTCCGGTGGAGACAAGGTCCTCGCGGCTCAGCACGTCGATCGGCGCGGGAGATTCGGTCGCGGTCCGCGAAGGCAGTCGCGACCCGGTCACGACGATTTCCGAAAGATGGGCGGCGGGATCCCCGGGCTCCTGGGCCTGGGCCAGGGCGAGGACGGCGAGTGACAACATGAGGTATCCTGGTCTAGATCATGGCGGCTGAGCCGCTGGGTCTGACCTATTCGCTTGGCGGCGGCGTAGGTTACGCTCGGAGCCTCTCCGGGTTGGGCGGGGCGCTGTAACGATCTGATCAACCGACCGAATAGGGGGCTGTGTGAAGACGTTTGAAGCACGGCTGAAGCCGCTCATGATCGCGGGCCTCGACGGAGAGGCCCAAGCCTGGCGCGCGTTTCTTCAACTGCTGCGGCCGGCCCTTCACGCCTATTTCAACCGTCGCCAGTTCCAGGGCGACGCCGATGTCGAGGATCTGGTGCAAGACGCGCTTCTGGCCATCCATGCGAAGAGAGAAACCTGGCGGCGCGCCGATCCGGTGACGTCCTGGTGCTTCACGATCGCGCGCTACAAGTTGATCGATCACCTGCGAAAATCCGGGCGGGCCAAACTCGTGCCCCTGGTGGATGATCACGTGCTGCTCAACGACGGCGTCGAGGACGGCGCGGTCCGTCAGGATCTGGCGAAACTACTCGAGGCGACGCCGCCTCGGCAGCGCAGATTGATCGAGGATGTAAAACTTTCGGGATACAGCCTCGCCGAGGCTGGCGAGCGGCTCGGCATGACCGAAGGCGCCGCCAAGGTCAGCCTGCATCGCGCCATGAAGACTCTGATGAAGCGGGTGGCCGACCGTGAACACTGACGACCTCATCGAGGCTCTCGCGGGCGATGTCCGGCGTATCCCGGCCGGCCGGGCCGCGTGGCGTGTGGTCTGCTGCTCTGGCATGGGACTTCTCGCCACGGTCTCGGTCGTCTGGCTGACACTCGGAATTCGAGACGATCTGGCCGCCGTGGCGGATGACGCCGCATTTCTGATGAGACAGGTCTACACCCTGTCTATCGCCGGCTTCGCCGCCCTGCTTCTGCTGCGCCTCGGCCAACCGGGGGCGCCGGTGCGCGTTCCGATCCTGGGATTGGTCGCGACCCTTGCGATGATCCTGATCGCGGTCGTCCTGGAGCAGTCCGCACTGTCCGGCTCTTCGCATGTCGAGGCCTGGCTGGGCCAGTCCTGGCGCTCTTGCACACTCCGGGTCGGGGCCATCAGCCTGGCGGCGGGACCTTTCCTCTTCTTCGCGGCGCGACGCCTGGCGCCCGGCAGGCCGACGATGGCGGGCTTCGCCGCGGGCCTGGTGGCGGGGGCTGTCGCGGCCAGCGCCTACGGTCTCTACTGCCCCGAGGGGACGGCTTCCTTCATGGCCACCTGGTATACGCTCGGGATGCTGGCGGCCGGCATCATCGGCGCGGCCGCCGGACGGTTTCTTCTACGTTGGTGACATCGCACGCTGATTCTCGCGGGCGGCTGCGGCGCGCGGGCTCCGACGAAAGGCCTGAGTAATGCGGCATATCCGGATATGCCATGTCCCGAGCGGTGACCTGATCGCAGAAGGGCCTGTCGGCCTTGGCGGCATCACGCCGTTCGAAGGAAACTACTACATCAGCCGGAAATGTCTGCGGACGACAGGCTTTCGTCCAAACTGGATCCCGGGCCTGTGCCTGTACAAATTCCTTTACGTCTGGCTCGACTTCACCGCGTCTGACGGGTCGAAAACGCCAAGTCTGGGCTGGTTCTACTGGCTGCCCAACCCATTGTTCTTCTTCATCGCCTTCCGGGTCGCTGTTCCTCAGTCCTCGCGCGATCTGGCCGTGGAGGCGTTGGTATGACCCTTCCGGATGAAAGCGGGTCGGTGCTCGGCCCAAACGCCGTCGCCGGCGAAGCATCGCGGCCGAAGGGCTCGCCCGGCTTTCTGGATCATGCCCGGTCGCCGGCCGTGGTGAGGACAGCCGTCCGCGTTGTCCTCGTGGTGGGAACGATCCTGACGCTGATCAATCAGGGCGACGCCCTGTTCGGCCCCGGGCGTGTCAGCCTGTTCAAGGCCGCGCTGACCTATGCCATCCCCTATCTGGTCAGCACCCACGGAGCAGTGACGGCGCGGATGCGTCTTATTGTACCACTCCAGATCTAGAAACCTTGACGGCCCGGAGCCATCGCTTCGACTGCCCACCCGGTGGCGCGAACCGATGTACCTGACTGTGATGTAACCTTGCGAGGCGATCCAAGAACTCTGTTGTGATCCGGCGTCTATCCGGGTGTGAACGCGGCCGAAGGCGCGGCCGACGGCGTTGCTTGATCGCGGTCGTACTTTCACCTCTCCAAGCCGCTGGAGTTGCCGCGTACGGCGGTCCTTGAGGACGTGGCGGACCGTCGGACGACCGAACGCGCCGCTTGAATTTGAGGGCCTACGGCGGGTCGCATCGGTCCCGGATACCCGGTCATGGAGATCGCATGGCTGGCCTAGTTGCTGCGGTCGAACACGAGCGCGAGCGAAGCCGCCAGCGTGGCGGTGCTGGCAGTCTGGAAGGTCTCCGATGAGGGCTTGATGTCCGCGAGGCAGGATGGATCCGATCAGTTTCAAGCGCCATCGCTTTCCGGCGGTCGTTATCGTGCAGGCGGTGCGCTGGTATTTCCGGTTCACGCTCAGCATTCGTGACGACGAGGAGCTGATGGCCGAGCGCGGGATTGAGATCAGCAGTCAGGTGATCCGGTGCTGGGTGATCAGGTTCGGGCCGCGCTCTGAAGGCCGAAGGACTCAACTTGTCAGTGTCGAGCAGTTAACTTCATCTGGGGCAAACAGGAGTTATCCATGGCGGGGCGTTCACAGATTTGGCACAGGATTTTGGGTCTGGCCGCCCTGGCGACCGCAGGCGTTGCGGCTGACGCGGCTGCGTCCGAACCGACGCCCGCAGCCACGGGCGCGGCCATCTGCCGCGCTGCCGAAGTTGGCCTGCAGGTGCTTGGCTCGGGCGGGCCGATTGCCGAAGGCTCGCGCGCCGGGACCAGCTATGCGGTATGGATCGATGGGCGCGCGCAGCTGCTGGTCGACGCTGGGCCCGGTAGCTTCATCCGCTTTGGCGAGGCTGGTCTCAAAGTCAGCGATCTCAAGGCCATAGCGCTTAGCCATTTCCACGGCGATCACAGCGCGGGGCTGGCTGGGATTCTCAATTCGGGCAGCTTCGAGGCCTCGCAGGAACCTCTGGTGCTCATCGGCCCCGCCGCCGCCGCCCCTTTCCCCGGCGCGGCAGGCTTTATTACTGCGCAGTTCGGCGGTGAGAATGGCGCCTGGAGCTATCTCGGGGGCTATCTAACCGGCGCCGATGGCCGCCGCGTGCTGGACATTCGCGAGATTGATGCGGGCGACCCTGTGCGTGCCCCGACCTGGCGCATCGCGCTGGGCGACGCATTGTCCGTGACCGCGATTCCGGTCGATCATGGCTTGATCCCGACGTTGGCCTTCAGGATCGAGGCCAAGGGCCGCACGATCGTGCTGGCGGCCGATCAGAGCGACATGTCGACCGGCTTCGACCGCGAAACCGCCGGCCTGGAGCCCGACCTGTTGGTGGCGCATCACGTCATTCCCGAAGGCGAAGGTCAGCCGATTGGCCTCCATCGCCCGCCGCACGGAATCGGGGCCATGGCCGCGAACATCGCGCCGCGCCAGCTGGTGCTGTCGCACAATATGAAGCGCTCGATTGATCGGCTGGAGGAAGGGCTGGCGCAGATCGCCGGGCGCTGGCCGGGGACAGTGACCGTCGCCGAAGACGGCCAGTGTTTCGTGCTTTAAGACGGTTCCTGATCAACATAGATCTCAAACCGCAAACTATCCCGAGCGACACCCAAGTATTGTTTTTCGGTTTGGGTCAGCGTGAACGGAAAACGTGCTACGAAAAACTGACTCTGTGTTGTGCATTCGCGGCGGCAAAGAACACGTCGAGGCTATGCTCAACCGCTGCCCCAAGCACCGATTTAGCAGTTGCGACAGGCGAGATTGCACAGGGTCCCGGTATTGAACCCTCGGGTTCGCAGCCCCGTCAGCGTCACCCTGGCCCGCCGTTTCCCGGCGCAGGTTGGCTCGGGGTCGGTGTATTTGGCGCGGAGCGTCATCGTGCGAGTGTCGTCACCGTGCGGGTCGAACACAAGGGATCATAGCGCCTCGCTTTGGCCCTGCTGCGCGCCTGCGTCGGATTGTGCGGTTCGCAATCTGACGAGCCGGACCCGCGGGGCCGTCAGCTTCGCTGTAACGAAAGAAGCGATTTTACGAATTCCCCGCCAGCCCGTGCTTCCGGGTGGCCTGCGCCATGTGCGTGCGACGATGCGGAGCATTGTCGAAGTCGGGGAATACCGTGATCGACGACATCAAAATTTCCCGGAAGATCGCCGCGGTGGTGATCGGGCTCGGGCTGATTTGTATCGGGCTCGCCAGTTATGCCGGGCTGGTCTTGACCCGCACGAGCGCCCAGTACGCCGTGCTCACCGACCACAAGGGTCCAGCCCTGGTGGCCTTGGCGCGCGCGGAGCGGGCCAACTATGAAATGGCTTATGCGACGGCGATGGTGATTGTCTATCCGGGCGCATCAGAACCGGGGCGCGTGTGGGCGCGGAAGGTGACGGCGTCCTACGCGGATGGACAGGCCCATCTCCGACGGGCTCACATCGAGTTTCCGGAGCGCCAGGTCGCCATTGCCGACCTTGAGGCGCGCCTGACCACCAACAGGATCAACCTGGATGCGGCGGTCGAGCTGGCCCTGTTCAATCGCCTCGAGGAGGCGAGCGCGGCCCTTACAGAGGCGGATCCGGGACTGATCGCATTTGGCGACCTGACGCGTGGACTGATCGATGTCGGCGTAAGCGAGCATCGGGCCGAGTCGATGACCTTGGCGAGGGTCGCTTTCGATACCCGGCTCCTGCTTCTGATCGCCAGCATTGCGGGCGTGGGAATGGCGGTCGGCGGCGCGCTGTGGATGACGGCGGAAGCGATCACCGGCCCGCTCGGCCGACTGCGCGACGCCATGCAGGCGCTGGCCGCCGGCGACAACGAGGTCGCGGTCGAGGGCCAGCAGCGCGGTGACGAAATCGGCGCCATGTCAAGAGCCGTTCAGGTGTTCAAGGAGAACGCCGTGCGGCTGCTCGCTTCGGAGCGGACGGGGCTTGAACAGGATGCCGCGCGCCTCAGGGCCGAGGCGGCGAACGCCGCGCAGCGACAGTTTCTCGCCCATATGACCCATGAGCTGAGAACGCCGCTCAACGGGGTGCTGGGAATGGCCTACCTCATGGAGCTGGGTCAGCTCGAACCGGACCAGCGCGCGCGACTGGATACCATCCAGGCATCCGGACGGGACCTGCTGCACGTCATCAACAACATCCTCGACATCTCCAAGATCGAGGCTGGAAAGCTCGACCTTGAACTGGAGACGTTCGACTGCAAAATGCTGTGCGAACAATCTCTAGGGGCGTTCAAGGAAATCGCTGAGCGCAAGGGGCTGGGCTTCCGGGTCGAGGTCGCGCCCTCGGCCGCGGGGCTTCGTCGCGGTGACCCGCAACGCGTGCGCCAGATCCTCGCCAACTATGTCTCCAACGCCCTGAAGTTCACCGGCGAAGGCGAAATACTGATCACAATGGAAGGCCGCGAGATCGACGGGCGCGAGGGCGTCCACCTCAGGGTCGAGGACACGGGCGTCGGTATTGCTTCCAACAAGCTTGACCTGCTGTTCGAGAGCTTCTCCCAGGTGGACGCCTCCACCACTCGCGCCTTCGACGGAACGGGCCTGGGGCTGGCGATCTCCCGGGAACTCGCAACCCTGATGGGAGGACGGGTATGGGTGGAGAGCGAGCCGGGGCGCGGGTCGATCTTCCACGCCTGGCTGGTCTTGCCGGAGTGTGAGGCCGACGGAGCGTCGCTCGCGTCCGAGCAAGGGGCGCCTGAAGCCTCGTCGGACTTCCGCGCCCTGAAAGTTCTCGCGGCCGAAGACAATCCCACCAACCAGAAGGTGCTGGCCGCGATCCTCGCCGCCTTTGGCTTGGACCATCACATAGCGGCCAACGGCCGTGATGCGGTCGCCGCCTGGAGGGAGGGCTCCTACGACCTCATTCTGATGGATATACAGATGCCGCTGATGGACGGACTCGAAGCGACACGGGCAATCCGCGAAGCCGAAGCCGAGCAGGGACTCGCGCCGGTCCCGATCTATGCGCTGACCGCCAACGCGTTCGTCCATCAGGTCGAAGCCTACAAGGCCGTTGGCATGGACGGGCACCTCTCCAAGCCGCTGGAGTTGCCGCGTCTCACGGCGGTCCTTGAGGAAGTGGCGGACCGTCGGACGACCGAACGCGCCGCCTGAATTTGACGGCCCACGGCGGGTCGCATCGGTCCCGGATATCCGGTCAGAGCGCCGGCGGCGGGTCTTTCGGCAGACTTCGTCCCGGACCGCCGGTCGACAGGCGGGCCGTGAACCAGGCTTGCGAAGGGCGGTCGAACATCTGGCGAAACACGACGGCGCCGGCGACGGCCGCGCCGAGACCCAGCGTCCAGACGGCCCAACGTGCCGTGTCGGTCCATTGCGATTGGCCCGCTGCATCGAAGGCGGCGAACCAGATGATGCGGACCAGCTCATTGGTGAGGAAGATCGAGAACGAGGCCAAGGCGAGCGACTCGACCAGTTTGACCGGCCGGACGACCGGCATGGCTCCCGCGGCGAAAATTATGGCGCAGGTCAACGCCAGCGAAGGGATGGCGAAATCGCCGAACGCCTGCAGCGCGACAAGGAGCACCACACTGGCGATCCCTAATCCGACGCCCAGCCGTGGCCGCACCGGCACGCGCGCGGCGAAGCCGGCCATGGCGACGCCGAGGATGAACAGGGGCAGGGCGCGAAGGAAGCCGTAGCCCAGAGGCATGCGGTAGACCGGATAGCCGAGAACCGCGTGGGTCGCGGCGTTCGCGGCCAGCGCCAGAACGGCCGCGCCGATCAGGAGCCCCCAAGGCGGGAGACGATGCGCTACGCGAAGGAGGCCGGGCAGGAGGAGATAGCAGCCGAGCAAGGCCGACAGCGTCCAGGTGGGCGCGTTCCATCCGTGCCCGCCGGGAATGCCATAGGCCTGGACCAGAAAGAACTGGGCAGGAAAAGCGGACCAGTCGAACCAGTAAGGATTGCTGGGGGCCATCCCTATGGCCGCGGTTCCCAGAACGAGGACCGCGAAGGCGATCATGACCACCAGATGGGCGGGAACGACGCGCAGGAAGCGTTGCCGGACATAGAGGCCGGCCGAGGTGCGGCCGTCGATGAGGCGTCGATAATAGATGCGGCCGAGCACATAGCCGGAGTCGATGATGAAGAAATTGGTCAGAAGATAACCGCGGTCGAACACGGGGTGAAACTGATCCAGCGGGATCGGCGCCGCGCCGCGGAAATGGTGGAGCACGATCATCAGGGCCACCGCAATCCGGAGGCCGTCGAGCCACCCGCCGCGCGCGATGGGCGTCACGGTCGAAGCCGGCTTCGGGTCTTGCATGCTCGATGTTCCGGTCTGGTTGTCGGGGGGTATGGATCTGTCGGCCTGTCGATCGGCGTCGGGGCATTGGAGCGACTGTCCTACAGGGCCGTGGTTGCGCCCGCCGACTCTCGGGGCTCTTCCAGCAGCCAGTAGAGAACGTTGTCCTTGAACACCGATGAGCGCGTCAGCCGGATGTGTTCGCCGGAAAGCAGGAGGGTGGACCGAAATCTCAAAGGAGATTGGACCTCGGGGCTCCAGTTGTCGTCTGTCCGAGTGTCGAACAAAGCGTTCGCCCGCGTTACCGTCCCGTCTCCAGGCAATGTGAGCGTCCGCACCAGCCGGCCTTCAGGGCCGATGGCGTAGGCGGCGTCAGTGGCGAGCGAATCGCCGACCACGAGGAAGGCTTCAAGCCCCGGCGGCGTCGCCGCGGGCGCGTCCAGCGCCGCGTGAAATCGTCGGGCCCGCTTCAGCAGGACCGCCTGCCGCTGCATCGCTATTCGGGCTCGGGCTTCGGGATCCATCTCGTCGGGCAGGATAGCCGCGATCACCGGTCCCTGGCCGGGGTCCGAAAGACCCCAGCGATGGCTTTGCCACAAATCGGGATCGTACAGGTCGCTGATGGGCTGACGCGCGGCGCCGCCGGTGAACAGGGCCGGCGCCGGTCCGTGCGGGAGCAGCTGGTAGGCTGACGGATAGGTGCCGAGTATGGCCGGTGCATAGAACGGCAGCACGGGGCGTCCAAGGTCCTGGCCTTCGACCAGGTATTTGAGGCTCAGCGCGCTGCCCGCGTTGGGGGGCGCGACCAGTATGGCGCGACCGACATAGCTCGCGCCGGACCAGTCCAGACTGGGCGCCGGGCCGTCCTCGACAAGCGGCTGGTCGCCGTAACGCAGAAAATAACGGAACAGCAGGGCGCCCATCGAATGGGTCACGACGTCGAAGCGGATCGTCGAGGGGTCCCGCTCGACGCCGAACCTGAGCCGGTACTGTTCGGCCAGATAGACGCGACGATCATCCATGAATCGCTTCAGTTCGCCGGCGTTCTCCGCATTGTCCCGGCGCCAGTCATAGGGAAACTGGAAACAGGTGAAGTGGTCGTCGCCATAATCGATGCCGCCGAGGCCCAGGGCGGGATCGCGGTAACCGCCCGCGCCCAGGGTGGCGAGAATCTGGGCGTACTGCTGCATCTCGATCGGGATACCCGCCAGGCGCACGACGACCCGGTCAAGCACGCCGTCCGGCATCACGTGGTCAGCGGCCGGACGTTCGCCGATGAAGCCCTGGAGCGGCAGGGCGATCTTGCGGATGTCGGCGGCGTTGCCGGGTTGGGCGGCGCTGCGGTCGAAGGCGCCCCAGATCGTCTGGCGCGTCGACATGTCGACCAGGCGACTGCCGAGGATTCCCGGGATCACTATAATTGGATTACGATCCGGGCCGTGCGAGCCGGCGGCGCGATTGTAGACGATCCTGAGGTCCGGCCCGCCGGTTTCCGGCAGGAGGGCGCAACCGCCCAGCGCGACACCCGCAAACCCGGCCGACAGCAGGGCGCGTCGTGAAGGCGCGTCCGGCCCGGCCGGATTGCCCTTTCCGGGTCGGCGAGAGCTTGGTGTCATGGCGGGCCCCGGACCGAGATCGCTTTATTGCCGCGCGCGAAAGTGCGCCGCTCCTATTCGACGGCGCGACCGAACGGTTACAGCCTAGCTCGCTGAGCTTCGCTGTAACCTCCTCTGGTCCGGCGCGAATAGGAGATCGCCGACACGGCAGAACTCCAGGATCAGGAAACACCCCATGAAGATCACCCGAACGGGCGGCGCCCTTGCTTCCGCAGCCGCCTTGCTGGCCGTCAGCGCCTTCGCCGGCGCAGCTTTCGCCGGCGACCCGCCGGCCGGCAGTCGCGGCCTGGCCGTCGCGGCCGCGGACACCGTCCACTGCTACGGCGTCAACACCTGCCAGGGCACCGCGGACTGTGCGACGACCGCGCACGAGTGCAAGGGCCAGAACAGCTGCCGCGGGCAGGGCTTCAAGGCGATGACCGCCAAGGAATGTCTGACCGCCGACGGAACCATCGCCGATCTGGAGCCTGCCCCTCAGGCCTGATCGACCGGCGACTGGTCGGCCGGCGCCCTCGAGCCCCCTCTCGCCCCTCCCAGGGAGGGGCGTCGGCCGCATCGCCCTCTTTCGGGACAAGGACATCGCCGTGATTGAATCCGCGACCCAGACTTCGCCGGAACGGCGGCTCAGAGGCTTCGGGCTCGGGCTTAGACCCCAGCATTATCCCGCCATCCTGGAGACCTGGCCCGACCTCGACTTTCTGGAGATCATCTCCGAGAATTTCATGGTCCGGGGCGGTCGTCCGCTGAAGATGCTCGACGCCCTGCGCGAACGCTACGTCATGGTCATGCATGGCGTATCTATGTCGATCGGATCCGCCGATGGTCTCGATCGATCCTATCTGGAAAGGCTCAAGGCCTTGGCCGACCGGGTTCAGCCCGCCTGGGTCTCGGATCATTTGTGCTGGACGGGTGTCCACGGCGCCAACACCCATGACCTGCTCCCTCTGCCCTATACCGAGGAGGCCCTGCTGGTCTGCTGCGCCAATATCCGGCTGGCCCAGAGCGTACTGGAGCGGCCGCTGGTTCTGGAGAACCCATCCAGCTATCTCGGCTTCGTCGACTCCGAAATGACCGAATGGGCCTTCCTGTCCGAGCTCTGCGCGCGCACCGGCTGCGCCCTGCTGCTCGACGTCAACAATGTCCATGTGAGCAGCGTGAACCATGGGTACGACCCGTACGCCTTCCTTGAAGGCTTGCCCGTCGACCGTGTCTGGCAGATCCATCTGGCCGGCCATTCGCGCAATGGCGACCTGTTGATCGACACCCATGACGAGCCTGTATCGGATCCGGTATGGGATCTTTATGGAGCCGCCTGTCGGCGATTTGGGCCGGTCGCGACCATGATCGAGCGCGATGACAACATCCCGCCGCTTGGCGAGCTTCTGGCCGAGTTGGACGTCGCCCGCCATGTAGCGGCCGGGGCAAAGGTCGGCGCCCTTGAAGGCTGGCGGGCGGCGTGAGACTTCTCGAGGTCCAGCGCGCCTTTCAATCCCTCGTTCTGCAGGGCGATACGGCCGCTATCGAAACAGCCGTGTTCTCAAAGGACCAAGTTGACGCCCGGCGTCGTCTTGGCGTCTACAGCCATGCCTACAGGGCCACGATGACGGGCCTGCTCAGCGAGGTCTTCGACAAGACCTGGGCCTATCTCGGGGACGAGCGTTTCGAGGCTGAGGTCGCCACCTACGTCGCGGCGCACAGGTCGACGAGCTTCAGCCTGGATGACTATGGGTCCGACTTTCCCGGCCAGTTGGAGCAGCGCCTGCCCGATGAGCCGGACGTCTTCGAACTGGCCTGGCTGGACTGGTCGATGCGTCGCGCCTTTGATGGGCCCGACGCCGAGCCGGTGGCGGCCGCGCAGCTCGCGGCGCTTTCGCCCGACGATTGGGACCGGGCTAGGCTGGGCCTCCACCCGACGCTGGTTCAACGCGAGGTCGTCAGCAACGTCGGCGCCCTTTGGGCCAGCCTGGACGCGGGCGCTCCGGTCCTGCCGCCGCCGCTGACCGGTCCGATGTCGCTGAGGGTATGGCGAAAGGGGCTGCAACCTCATTTCCGGATGATCCCCCCACAGGAAGGGGCGGCGTTGCAGGCCATCGCCACGGGGCAGACGTTCGCCGCCCTGTGTGAGGATCTGGGCCGCGACGGCTCGCAGGACGCCCCCGTACGCGCGGGGCGTCTGCTGGCCGTCTGGCTCGAGGACGGACTGATCGTTGATGTAGCATTCTGACGGCGGCCGACTGGATGGCCGGCCGCCGCCCGAACCGCGGATTTCAGGGGATCTTCAGCAGCCGATCGAGACTGGCCGAACCCGCCCCGTAGCGGATCAGGTAGAGCAGCAGGGCCGCCCAAACGAGGTGCGTGGACCAGGCGCCTGGATAGACGAAGATCTGAATGACCAGCGTCATCCCCAGCAGGGCCAGGGCTGAAAACCGGGTCATCAGACCGAGTACGAGCAGGATTGGAAAGAGGTGCTCGGACCAGGTCGCGAGGTGGGCGGCGATGTCGCTCGGGATGAAGGGGAGTTTGTACTCCTCGGCGAACAGGTAGTAGGCGCTGTCGCTGACCGTCAGCACACCTTCGACCTTGGTGCGACCGGAGAGGAAGAAGACCGCCGCCACGCCCGCGCGTGCCGTCAGGCCGACAAGCCAGGTCGGAACCAGGGCCTCCATCAGATTGACGGTCCGGTCGATCAGGGCCAGCGGGCCCGCTCTTCGGAGGGGCCGGCTAGCCGCGCTCGAAGGCGAGGTATCAGTCATGGGATTGGGACTCCGTTTGAAGGGGTGAAAGGGCGCCTGTGCTCAGAAGCGCGGCGAACATGGCGGCCAGGTTCAGCCCGGGTTCGGCGGAGAACGCGTCCTGAGCGGCCCGGCCGAAGGTCCGGCCCCGCTGGCAGGCGTGCAGAAACGACCACTCCGCCCGCGAAAGTCTGCGCCAGGTTACGACATGCTCGAGCCGGAAGATCAGGAGGCCCTCCGGGCGCGCCTCCCAGATTGCTTCCCGGGCGTCCAAGGTCTCGGCGCGGTTGGCGATCCAGATCGACGGCACGGTCCAGTCAAACCAGAACAGCCGGGCTGAGGGGTGAAGTCCGGAGCGACTGGCGAACAGGCGCGCAGGGGCGGTCTCCGTCGCGACCCGGCCGGACAGGGTGGCCCCATCCGGCGCCCGATGGGCTTGGCTCCAAGCCTGGTCAAGACGCGCAACCGGCGCCAGGTAGGGAAGGTCGAGCGCCGGCGGGAAGGTCTCAAGCCACGCCGGGAAATCGACCCCGAACAGATCCAGCACCGGGGACGACGGGGGCGCGACACCGGCGAAGATCAGACCGGCCTGTCTGAACCAGTCCGGTCCGACGAGCCGCTCGATCGTGGGGTAGAGGCCTGCCAGCGCATCGACCCGGGCCTTGGCGACGGTGTTGCGATAGACATCCAGCCCGCCATGATCGCTGGCGTCGGCGTCGAGCCATGGGCTCAGGGCGTGCTCGTCTCCCGCCAGCGACGCGTTGAAGGCGGCCTCGAAGCCGTCGCTGCGGGACTCATCCATGCGCCTGGTTCCGTTCCAGGGTCAGCAGGGCGACCGCCCGACCGCGTTCCGCCATCAGCGTTTCGAAAGAGGGCAGGTTGCCGTCCCGCTCGATCAACGTTGGGCGCGGCCCGATGCGGCCAAGGGTGTGTCCGTACAGGTCCCAGACGGCCTCCGCGATCGGTGCGTCGTGGGTATCGATCAGCAGGGCCGGGCCCAGACGTTCATCGACCGCGTGGCCGGCCAGGTGGATTTCGCCGATCGCCTGCGCCGGCAGGGCGTCGATGTAGGCGAAGGCGTCGCCGCCCAGATTGTTGGCGGTGACATGGACATTGTTCACGTCGAGCAGGAGGCCGCAGCCGGTCGCGGTGACCAGATCGGCCAAGAACTCCGCCTCGGACGTCTCATGGCCCTTGAGCGCGAGATACAGCGACGGATTTTCGATCAGGATGGAACGGCCGAGGGCGTCCTGGGTGCGCGATATGTTGTCCGCGATCCGCGCCAGCCGCTGCCGGGTTCGGGGGAACGGCAGCAAATCGGGATGATAGACGCCGCCGTGGAGGGACCAGGCCAGATGCTCCGAAACCAGGAAGGGCTCGTAGCGCTCGATCAGCGCCCTGAGCCGGGCGAGATGTTCCGCATCGGGCGAGGCGTCGCCCGCCAGCGAAAGGCCGACCCCGTGCAGGGAAAGCGGCTTTTCATGGCGGATGGCCTCAAGCCAGGCGAGCCGGGGGCCGCCCGACACCATGTAGTTTTCGGCATGAACCTCAAACCAGAGTCCGGTCGCCGAGCACGCCAGAGCGTCCTCATAGTGCTGGGCCTTGAGCCCCAGCCCGACCGTGGGTTCGCCACCGCGCGAAGGCGGGTACGAGCGTGATCGGGTTTCGGCGACCGGCAGGGAGGTCATGCGTGGCCTGGAGTCAGCGCGACACGGGCGTGAGCGAGCCGTTGCCAGCGGACGTGCGGATCGACGCGCAGGTGCCGGTCGGGACCAGCTTCCAGGCGTTGCCCTGATAGTCGCGCGTGGACGTTCCGGCGCAGGTCGTGCCGGGACCGGCGGCGCAATCGTTCTTGCCGGCCAGGGCGACGCCGTAGCATTTCTCCATGGCCGGAGCTGCGGCGCGGCCGGTGCTCTGGGCATGGGCGAGGCCGGCGCCGGCGACGAGGGCCAGGGCGGTGGCGCCGGCGATGGTCATGTGAGTGCGGGTCATTGGGGGCTTCCTAGGGGTTGCTGTCCGATCAGCCGGACACCCCTTCATTCGTGTTCCCGACAATACGGTTACAGTCCCGGTTCCAGGGGCCCCGCCGACCTCGGCCCGGGGGGGATTCTGTAACCATCGGGACGGCGCTTCGAATGTCGCCCCAGTGCAGTTTTCTCCGGGAGTCCCCGTCATCGCCCGCAAGACCGAAGATCTCATAGACATCCTTGTGATGGATCTCCGTCCCTGTTCAGCGCGGGGTCTGGACCGCCGCCTGGCGCTCGGCGCGGGCTTCGCCGGGCTGGCCGCGACGGTCGGCGTAGTCATCGGGCTGGAGGCCCGGCCTGATCTCACCGCGGCTGTGGTGGGGACGACCTTCTGGTGCAAGGCGGCCTACACATCGCTACTCGCCATATGCGGAGCCTGGCTCCTCACGAGGCTTGGCCGACCCGGCCAGTCTGCTCAGGGGCCGACGCGGCTGTTGGTCGCCGTCCTTTTGATTGCGGGCGTGGCGGCCACCGGAGAGTTGCTCGGCGCGCCGCCGCATGCGCGATTGGGGCTGTTGATGGGCGGGTCAGCTAGCGTCTGCCCGGGGTACATATTCGCCCTGGCCGGCTTGGGGGCGCTCGCCTTGATTTCGTCAGCCCGCCGCTATGCGCCGACCCGTCCCGGACTTGCCGGCGCCGCCTTTGGACTGATGTTGGGCGGCATCGCCGCGACGGCCTATGGTTTGCACTGCCCGGAGTGGAGCGCGGCTTTCGTCGTGGTCTGGTACTCGCTCGGTATCGCATTGGCGAGCCTGGTGGGCTGGGCCTTGGGACCGCGATTGTTCTGGAGCTGAGGCGTTCGCCAGAGGGGAGCCTGCGCACAGATTTGGCCGGTCGGCGCCACGAGTGTGCAGTCGAGTACTGAACGAACGTTCCAAACTATGTATGTGGTCGTCTAAGGAGCGCGCTCCGGTGCGCGGAAATCATGGAAGCTACCGGACATGTCAGCAGGAAGCTCGGCTCCCCACTCGCCGAGGGGCAGCGCTATCGCTACGATCACCCACGCCTGTTTCCGGATGTGATCAACGACATGGTCATGGGCGATGACGATCTCGGACCAGGGGACCGTCTGCATCAGCCGGCGCTCACCCTGCTGGATGGGATCCGCATCGACAGCTGGCGTTCCGCAGATGCTCGCCCCACGCTCATCATTTTCGGATCCCGGACCTGTCCGGTCACCATCAGCGCCGCACCGGGGCTGGTGCGACTACATGAGAGCTTCGGAGAGCACGTCCGGTTCGTGCTGGTCTATGTTCGCGAGGCGCACCCTGGCGGCTCCATTCCGCAGCCCCGGACCATCGAACAGAAGCAACGCCACGCCGCGGCGCTCAAGGTCGAGCTTGGATTGCCGTTCGAGGTCGCTGTCGATGACATCGACGGCGGACTTCATCGCAAACTGGGCGCGCGTCCCAACAGCGCCTACATCGTTGATGCCGACGGCGTCATCCTGTTCCGCGCCCAATGGGCCAATGTCGGCGAGCCGCTGAATCGAGCGCTCGCGGCGCTGGCTGAAGGCCGGGCGATCCAACGACCCGAAGCGACCTCGACGATGACGTCGCAGCCAGGAGCATTACGGCAGTTGGGATCGACTCATTGTTTGAGCGGTCGCCTGATCGGCGCGTTTGGAGACAGAAGCGGCCTTCCGAACGGGGCGAGCAATGTACTGACCTGCCAAGCGCCGAGGACGACATGAGGCGGATCCTGAACGAAGCTCTTCAAACTTTAAAAGCTTTGGGATCAGATGACGATGCGTAGAACCGACCCGGCGAAGCGTGTAACCGGTCTATCCGGCATTCTCCGCCAGGTGCTCGACCTGCCGGAACTCAACTTTGCGGTATTCGCCTTCCTGCTTAACTTCCCATGGGAGTTTCTGCAGATACCCTTGTATTTCGGGACGGCCGAAGCGCCCCATTGGGACGCGACCAAGGTCTGCGCTTTCGCTACACTCGGCGATGCCGTCATCATGGTCGTCGCCTTTTGGATGGCTGCGGTCGCGGCGCGCTCGCGCTACTGGTTCTTGAAGCCGCGCCAGTGGCCGATCACAGTCTTCTTACTGGCGGGTATTGCCATAACGATCGTGCTCGAACGTTTGGCCACAGGTCCGCTCGACCGCTGGCAGTATGCCGCCGCCATGCCGGTCGTGCCGTTTCTGGGCGTCGGATTGACGCCTCTTCTGCAATGGTTGGTGCTTCCCCCCATATGCTTGTGGTTCGTGGGCCGCCAAATTCCTAGCGCGCAGTCCAGCATCGCTAGGGCAATCACTGGTTAGCGATCGGGCAGACTATGCAGCGTCAGCGCAGTCCTCGAATCTGCGCTGCCGTGCCTACCTCGGAATCGAACAGAGCCTCCAGGATCGGGCAATCCGGCGTGGCGCCGTCCGCGCAGCGAGCGACCATCTCGACCAGCACCTTTTCCATCTTCCGCAAGGCGGCCAGCTTGGCCCGGACATCGCCCAAATGGGCGGCGACGACCACGCGCGCCTCCGCGCAAGTAAGATCGCGCCGCTCGGCCGGTTCGAGCAGATCCCTTATTTCGTTCAGGGTGAACCCGAGGTCCCGGGCCCGGCGCACGAAATTGAGCCGCAGCAGATGGCCGCGGCCATAGAGGCGGTGTCCGCCCTCGCTGCGAGCCGGGGCAGGCATCAAGCCGATCTTCTCGTAATAGTGCACGGTCCAGCTTCGTTGTCCTCCTGAGAGGAGACACACGATGAAGCGCCGCATAGTCCTGCTATTCGGCCTTGCTGTTCGGCATTGCTGCTGGCCCGGAAGCCCCGGCCGGACGGTCGAACACGCCCTAATGCCCGCCTTCAAGGCCACCGGCTGCGCGGAGGAGGTCGCCGACCCGACGTCCGTTCAGCCGGCATGAAGCGATGACCCTGTCATAGACGATGACCCGCCCGTTCCGGCCCGGAACCACGACGCAATCGATCCGGCGGCGGCCGACCACGCGAAACAGGCGCTCGCGGTCGGCCCGGCCGGTGGGGCTTTGTAGTTCCGCGGCGTCGAAATCCGAAAGCCGCACTTCGATCCAGGCGGCGGGGTCCGCAGTGTTTCCCAGGCACAAGCTGTCGCCGTCGCCGACGTAGCGCACCATACCCGCGAAGGCCTCGCCGGCGCGCTCGGGCAGCCGTCCCTCGCACGGATCGGCCTGCGCGACCGCCGGAAGCAGCAAGAGTCCGGCGCTGATCAGAAGCCATTTCATCGGCCCAGGGTGGCGCGGCGCCGGGCCGGGGACAAGCTTGGCGGGAGAGAAAGGAAGGCCGGACGGCGGGCGCTCCGTGGTGGAGCGGAGAAGGAGACCGCCATGAGGCCGACCCCGACCCCGACCCTGATCCGGGCGCCGGCCCCCGAACCGCGCGGGCGCCGCCCCGCGTCGCCGACCCTCGTCCATGCGGCGCTGGACGATCAGACTTTGCTGGCCCTGATATTGGAGCGATTGGACCCGGAGACGGATCCTGCGCGGCTCGCCGCCGCCTTGCTCGAACGGTTCGGGAGCCTCGGCGGCGTCGCCGGCGCGGCTCCCGGCGAACTGGCCCAAGCGTCCAGCACCGGGCCCGCCCTCCGGGCCGAGCTGACGCTTCTGCGCGAGTTTGCGGTCCGTCTTGCGCGCGCCGAAGCCTGCCGCCGCCCGGTCATCACGTCCTGGACCGCGCTGGTCGCCTATGTGCGGGCGGCGCTCGCTCATGAGCCGCGCGAGCAGTTTCGGACCCTCTTTCTGGATCGGCGGAATATCCTGCTCCGGGATGAAATGACCGCGGACGGAACCGTGGATCACGCCCCCGTCTATGTGGCCACCGTGGTCGATTGCTACCTGGCGCTGACGGCGGGCCAGGGCGTGACCCATTCCCGCCAGTGTCGTCCATGCGGGGCGGGACGATGATCGAGCCGATGGAGACCGGGCCCGAGGCCCCGTCGGCGGGCGAAGAGGATCTGCTGACGCGGGCCGAGGCTTCCGCGTTTCTGGCTCCGTTCGGCATCCGGATGAAGCCCGCCACCCTGGCGCGGCTGTGGTCGGCCGGCAGGAACGGGCCCCCCTGCCGCCACATCCGGTCCAAGCCCTACTATCCGCAGGGCTTGCTGCGGGCCTGGGCGATGTCGCAGATGTCCGAAGTCCGCACCGCCGCGCCGCCGGCGGCGAGAAGCAGGCGTCATGGCTGAGTACCCGATCAGCGGTGTCGCGCCGCCTGTGCCGACGGTCGCCGGTCTGCTGGCGGACCCGTCCGCCAGCTTCGCGGTCAAGGCCGTGGCGAGACGATGGGCGGCGCGCGATTGCGTTGACGCCGCGATCGACGCCCGCGTGCTTTTCGAGGTCTTCGAGGGCGCGGCGGATCGCATGATTGGAGGTGCGTCATGACCTTCGAACCCGAGGGCGAACCCGTGGAGACGGGCGGGCCGCAAGACCGGCTGCTTCCCTGGGGCCGGGTCCGGGACGTCACTGGCCTCAGTCGTTCGACGGCGTGGCGGCTGCAGCAGGTTGGTGATTTTCCGGAACCGGTGCGCATCTCGCCCAACCGGGTCGGCTGGTGGGAGAGTGAACTCACGGCCTGGAAGGCGAGCCGGACCGTCCGCGGGCTTCCGCACCCCAGGCCGTTGGCCCGGCCCCGGGAGCCGAAGCTGATCCAGACCGCGCGATCGCCGCGCCCCCAGACGGCTCGGCAGACGCCGGTCCCGACGGCTACGGCCGTACAGGAGCCATCGAACGCTGCTGCAGCGGCGACCCGGCCCCGACGGCGGAAACAGCAGACGTCGGCGGATCAGATCGATTTTGGGTTCTAGCGTCGGACGGGCCAGGGTGACCCAGCCCGCAGGAATGCGCTGCTGGGCTAGAACGTCTCGGGGAGACGCAGCCTGATGCCGCGTTCGTCGGCCTCAGCCGGATCCATGAAGGCGTTGCAGCCTTCCAGCACCCTCTGCGTCGTGCCGAGATCGGCCCAGGGGATGGCCGCCACCCATTTCTGCGCGAAATCCAGGCTTCGGATCAGGGTGTTCGGATTATCGCTGTTCGAGAGCACCTTCAGTCCCGTCAGGTAGTTGCTGCGGAAGATGGTCGGGATGATGACGCGCTCTTCGCCGGCGGCGACGAGTTCGGCGTTCATCATGATACGGCCGATACGGCCGTTGCCGTCGGTGAAGGGGTGAACTTCTGACACGAGGAACATCATGTAGATCGCCCGGGCGAAGGGCGTTTCCAGGCTGTGATAAAGCTCAAGCCCGCGCGTCAGCGTACCTTCGACGTGGGCCGGGTCGACGAAGGTCGTCTGGCCGGCCCGATTGACCTCCTGCTTGAACGCGCCCGGGTTCTTGTCGGGCCGTGCGGCCATGAGAGCGGCATGCCGGCGTTTCAGGAGATCGAAGAACTCCGGGGCGTCCCGGGGCGTCTTCGCCATTTCGACGGGATCCGAAACCAGCCTCCAGGTGCCGAGGACGTCATGCGCGTCCGAAGGACGATCACGGGGGATGACGTTCCGAAACACGATGTCAGCGGCCTCGCTGACCTCAAACTCCGTGCCTTCGATGAAGTTGGAGAAATAGGCCTCGAAGAAAACCAGGCTCGATCGGCCTTCCGGGGAGCGTTCGGCGGCGGAGCGGATGACGGGCGCCGTTGCTCTCAGCTCCCGATGCAGGCGTTCAAAGCGGGCGAGCCGTTCGGGATCGAAGGGGAAGCCGGAGCGCCGCGCCTGGGCCTGGTCCGTGACCAGGGGCTCGTCGCGCGTGCCGAGAAGGGCTCCAATCAATCTCTCCAGGGACTCGCATTCCGCCTCCCGCCCTATCATGGGCGCTATCCGGCGCGCCTCGTCTCTGAGCCTGTTGGCTGCTTCATCGCCGCCGCGGCGAATGAGGGTGTCGAGATGGGTCTCGATCTCGCCTCGCGTCAGGGTGCGTGTCACATCCCCGCCGCGTCGGCGGGACGGGGCCATGTTGTCGAGGTAGGCCCGGGCGGTGGAGGAGAGGAAGAGATTGCCCACGAACGGCAGGTCCGTGGGCTGGGGGGGCGCGCCGCGGCGGGTTCGGATCGTCACCCCCGGCAGTTCGATATCGCGCTTGCGATCGGAGACCACGAAGACCGAGCCGTCGGCCGCCGGCTTGTTCTCGATCGCGGTTCGGTCAGCGATCAGCGCGCCTGGAATGTAGGCGCCAACGAGTGTCCAGAGATGGCGACCGACGATTTGCTCGGGCGGATCCACCAGATTGCGGGTATAGAGCTTGGATCCGAGCTGCCGGAGCTCACCCTGGCTGACCGCGCGTGACACGGCCGTCGCCGTTTCGCTGGTCGAGACGAAGACTTCCGGGAAGGCTTTCATCGGGGATTTGGGCATTAAGCGGCTCCTTGGCCCCCTGTTTAGCAAGAAAATGGGGTTTAGGCGCAGAATTTTGAAAGTTTTTGGGGCTTAAGGATGACGTTATCTGAATTTCGGTCGTTGCGGGATCGCCGGCCCGGGTGAGGGTGATTTCGCAGCGCCTGTTCTTGGGCGCAGCACTAATTCAAGGTTTCATTCGACTACGATGTCGATGCGCCGGCGTCTCGCTGTACGGGGGCGTCAACAACGTCCTTGATAATGATCCCCCGACCCTTGGCAGCTCACAGCAGCAGGCGAACACCTACCCCTCGACTTATGACGCGCTGGGGCCGGAGTTTTTCCTGGGAGCGCGCGTGCGGTTCTGACCTGCCTTCCGCCGGAGCTGAAGATGAGCGGCGAGACCCCCGGGCCTTCACAATGAACGAGGGCCGGCGGTGGGCAGGCGGGGAGCCCCGCCGCTTGCATGGCCGCTGACGGTTTCGTCTCCGCGCGGACTCCTGTAGTCGGTACCAGGGAGATAGCGGTCGGGATGCGGAACGAGATGGATGAGCGCAAGATCATTGTCGCCATCTTGCGCGGGTTGGCGGTGACGCTCTGCCTGCTGGGCGCGTCGCCCGCTGTTGCGCAGACCGGGGACACGGCCCTGCGCGTGATGACCTTCAATGTGCGCCTGCCCGTCCCCCAGGACGGCGACAATGCATGGGAAAGGCGACAGGCCGTATTCATAGAGACCATCGCGGACGCGCAACCCGACATCATCGGCATGCAGGAGCTGTACCAGCGCCAGGCCGACCATGTGATCGAACATCTTCCCGACTACGCCTGGTTCGGCATCGACCGGCGCGGCGGTCACGGTGATGAACATGTGGGAATCTTCTATCGGCGCGACCGATTTACCCTTCTCGATTCCGGCGACTTCTGGCTCTCGGAGACTCCCGAAGTCGCGGGCAGCATCACTTGGGGAAATCTGTTCCCGCGGCATGTGAGCTGGGGACTGTTTGAGGACAGGGCGGCCGGTCGGCGCTTCCATGTGTTGAACACCCACTTTCCCTACCGGGCGGAAGACGGGGAGGCGCGGCTGAACGCGGCCCGGCTCATCGCGGCCTGGATCGCCCGACTTCCCGCGGACGCCCCCGTGGTGCTGGTCGGTGATTTCAATGTGACGCCGGATGGTCCGGTTCATGCGCTGCTCTCCGGGGGGCTCGCCGATGTCCGAACCGCGGCGCCGGCGATCCGCGGCCCGGACGGCACATTCCACAATTTCACCGGCACGGCTGATCGTCGGATCGACTGGATACTGGTGCGCGGTTTTCGGCCCCAAAGCGCCCGCACCGTCACGACCCACCGGGACGGCCGGTACCCGTCCGACCATTTTCCCGTGCTCGCGGACCTGGTGTTTGGTCCTGCCCCGACGGCACGCGCGCACCAGGACGCTCCCCGCCCAGGAAGCCCAAGGTCGCTGGAAGACTCGCCGGGTTGCCGACAGCCATGAACTGACCCGACTAAGGAACCCTGCGCATCAACATCAGGATCGCGGATGCGAGAAGGGCGGCGCCGCTGGCTGCGGCGAAGACTGACGACAGGGAGAAGCCGACGCTCAGAAGCGCGACGGCGCAGGCCGGCGCCAGACCTTGGGGCAGGGCGACGGCCATATTCATGACGCCGAGATCCCGGCCGGACTTTTGCGGATCAGGCAGAATCTGTGCGGTCATGGCCGCGACCGCCGTAGCGTGCAGACCATGGCCAACTCCGAACAGCAGTTGGGCGATCAGGGGGCCAGGCCACGTCGGCCAGCTTACGAAGAGCGCCAGCGCAACCGCCATGCCGGCGCCGCCCGCGAATACGAAGGCGCGCCTGCGTCGCAGGCGATCGGACAGGACACCGCCCGCGAAGCCGCTTGCCGCGGCCGCCAGGGTTGAGGCGATCAGCAGCGCGCCGAACACCTGGGTGACGGACCAGCCCTCCGGCGCCGACCTCGCCGGCTGCGCCTGCAGAAAGAAGAACAGGTAGAGTGTGTTGATCGCCACCGCGCTTTCGAGCAGCAGGCGCGCGCTGAACGCCAGTCTGAACGTACGATTCTTCAGGGCGACGAACGAGAGGCGAAACGGCTCCCGGACCCGGTGCGGAATGCGTGGTTCCCTCAAGGTGAGAGCGAAGGGCAGCACCAGAACCGCCGCCGCCGCGATCACGACGGCGAACTGGGCGGGGGGGGAGCCGGCTAGCCGGCTGACCACCAGCGCCGTGAACAGGTTGGCGACTGGCAGGGCGACCCCCGTCCAGGCGCAGACCAGCCCTTTCTGGTCGTTCGGCACCATGTCCGGCACCAAGGCCATCAACGGCGCATACAAGGCATTGACCGCAAGCTGGAAGGACACCACACCGATCGCCAGTTGAAACGGGTCGCGCGCCGAGCCGATCAAGGCGAGCGCGAGCGCCGTGGCGGCAAATCCCGCCAGAATCCACGGACGCCGCCGGCCCAGGCGACTTTTCGTGCTATCGCTGAGGGCGCCGAACAGCAGATTGGCCCCCGCGGCGGTCAGGCCTCCGAGCATGGCGGCCTGGCCCAGAAGCAGGGCCTTGTCGGCGCCGCCGATCTGTTCGGCCTTTTCAGGAAGCAGCAGGGTCAGCAGCGGAATGAAGCAGATGAAGGCGCCGGCCTGCGCGGCCCCGTAGCCCAGAACAAAGCCGGGGGAGCGTCGCGTCGTCATGGGGTCTTCGGCGACGGAGTCGATCATGGCGGCATATGACGTCAACAGAGCGGCGGCGTCGATCTATTGAAAGAAGCGGCGCGCACGGCCATCGTCTCGCGCGACCCTTGTCGGAGTGATCTGCGCCGTGACGCTGAAGAAGCCTACGATCGACGATGTAGCAGCCCTTGCCGGTGTCGCGCGCACGACCGTGTCCCGTGTTTTGAATGGCGGTCCCAACGTCCGCGACGAGGTGCGTCAGCGGGTTCTCAAAGCGGTCGAAGTGCTAAACTTTCGGGTGAATCCCCAGGCGCGCTCCCTGGCGGGGGGCGGTACCCGCATGCTGGCGCTTGTCTTCGCGTCGGACCTGGATACGGAACCGAACTCCTTTTACGCCTCGGCCTTGGAACTCGGCGCCCTTCGCGGCTGTCTGGCCTTGGGCTATCAGCTGCTGACACGCCATGTGGCGCAGCAAAGTCCGGATCGTCGACGGCTGGTTCTCGATCTGATCGCCTCGCACAAATGTCAGGGCATGATCCTCACGCCGCCCTTCGCGGACGATGTGACGCTCATCGAAGACGTTCGACGGCTAGGGAGCCATGTGGTGACGATCTCGCCGGGCGGCTCGGGACGGGACGTCGCGGATGGCGTCGGCATCGACGACGAGGCCGGCGGCTACGACATCGCTCGCCATCTGTTGAACCTGGGTCATCGGCGTTTCGCCTTCATGAGCGGGATAGAGGGGCACCTTTCAGCCGCTCGACGGCGAGACGGCCTCAGTCGCGCGCTTTTGGAGCGGGGCCTGGATCCTGACAGCGTCGAAATTTTGCGGGGTGACTTCACTTTTCGATCCGGCGGCGTCCTGACGGCGCAACTTCTGGACGGCGCATCGCCTCCGACGGCCTTGATCTGCGCGAATGACGACATGGCCGCCGGCGCTCTGTCGATCTCCCACGGTCGGGGTGTGGACGTGCCTGGCGCTCTGTCGATCACCGGTTTCGACGATACGCCGGTGTCAGCGATCGTCTGGCCGCCGCTGACAACGGTGCATCAACCTCTGAAGGACATGGCCCATGACGCCGTGGTTGCGCTGGTCGAACGGTTGAACGGGTCCGCCGGGGGCTGGCGATTCCAGACCCTGCCTCACGCAGTGGTCCAACGCGAGTCCACCGGACGCCCGGCGCCGAAGCGCGCTACGGCGATCGCTTGACAAGGTCCGTTCGTCACAGCCTATTGGAAGCGCTTCCATCGGAGAGTGGCTTGTCATTGTTGGAACCGGGGAAGGCGATCGGCTTCATCAAGCGAAAGGCGTGAGCGTGTTGCCTGAAACTCATCGAAACATCATGGGAATGAGGCGACTGGCCGCTTTGGCGGCGCCGCTTGTGATGCTGGCTGTTTCGGCCTGCGCCACGGCCAGAGACCCGCAAGAGTTCGCGGCCCGGGCGTGGGTCACCTCCGGCGACCGCAGTCAGATGTTGAGCGAACAGACCCCAATGCGATTCACGACGGAGGGGTCTCCAGACCGTCCGGTTATCGCCGTGGACGTGACTCAACGTTTTCAGCGCATGGTCGGCTTCGGCGCGGCGATCACCGATGCTTCCGCCTGGCTGATCCAGACCAGGATGTCGGCGACCCAGCGCGACGCCCTCATGCGAGAGGTGTTCGGCCGGGACGACCAGGGCCTCGGCTTCAGCTTCGCCCGCGTCACCATCGGAGCCTCGGACTTCTCGCTGGATCATTACAGTCTGGCGGACGTTGCCGATCCGAGCCTGCGAGGCTTCTCGACCCGAAGGATGGAGGAGTTCGTATTCCCGACTGTCCGGCAGGCCCTGGCCGTGAACCCCGATCTCGCGATCATGGCCACGCCCTGGAGCGCGCCGGGCTGGATGAAGACCACCGGCTCGATGATCCAGGGCGAGTTGAAGCCGGAGTTCTATGCGACCTACGCCGACTATCTGCGGCGCTACATCTTGGCGGCGGCGGCCCACGGCGTACCGACCGACTACCTCAGCATCCAGAACGAGCCAGACTTCGAACCGGACAGCTATCCCGGCATGCGTTGGGGTCCGGACGGGCGCGCGATCTTCATCGGCGGCCACCTCGGTCCGCTTCTCCGGGCCGAGGGGATTGAAACGAAGATCCTGGATTGGGACCACAATTGGGATCAGCCGGAGCAACCGCTGACGGTCCTTTCAGATCCCGATGCGCGGGCGTTCGTGGCCGGCGTGGCTTGGCACTGCTACGCCGGCGACGTCGCCGCCCAGGACCGGGTTCATGAAGCCCATCCCGACATGGCGGTCTTCTTTACCGAGTGCTCCGGCGGCGAGTGGGCGTCCGATTTTTCCGACAGCTTTTCCTGGATGATGAAGAATCTCATCATCGGATCGACGAACGGGTGGGCGAGTGGCGTGCTGATGTGGAACCTGGTGCTGGACGAGAATCACGGACCGCGCGCCGGCGGTTGCGGCGACTGTCGCGGCGTCGTGACGATCGACAGCCGCACCGGAGCCGTACAGCGGAACCAGGAATACTATGCTTTCGGCCACGCCAGTCGCTTCGTGCTGCCTGGAGCGGAAAGGGTCGGTTTGACCCTGCCGACCGGCCTGCGGGGCGTCGCCTTCCGCAATCCGGACGGCGAGCGCGTTCTGATTGTCCTGAACGAGGGCCCGGCTCCCGTCTCCTTCCGCATTCAGGACGGTCCATGGCAAACGGCCGCCGATCTGCCGCCGAAGTCGGCCGCGACCTATGTCTGGCGTTCGCAGAGCGACGCTGTCGCTGACTATGCGGTCCCAGCGGCGCGCCCGGTATAATGCCGGCAGGTCTTTCCTTTCCGGATGAGCCGGCCTTCCAGGAGGAGCAGGTGGGGGCCGGACCGGGGCGCCTAGGAAGAGGCGGGTCATGACCTTCGATCCCACCCGGCGCGGATGCATCGGCCTTGGTCTGGCGTCGGCCAGCCTGTTGCCCTCGCTGGCGGCCGCCCGACCGGCTCCCGACGCCGCCGCGCCGCGCGGCGCCGCAGCGTCGGTGATCCTGGTCAACGCAGCCGCGCGTCACGGCGTCAAACTGTCCGGAGTCTGGCGCTATTCGATCGACCCCTATCGCGACGGCTCCGAGGGCTTTCATGGCGCCAGGGCGGGAAAGGGGCACCGCCGGTATGACGATGTGGACGTCGAGACCGAGATGCGGAAGGACCCCTCCGCCCTCTATGAATACGACATGGCCCAATCCCCGACGGCGGACCTGCCGGGGGCCTGGATGGGACACGACCCCCAGCTGCGCCACTACCAGGGACTGATGTGGTACCGGCGCGACTTCGAGACGCGCCGCGCGGGTTCGCGCCGCGCGCATCTGTACATCGGGGCCGCCGACTACCGCACTGCCGTCTATCTCAACGGCGTTCACGCCGGCGACCACGAGGGCGGCCACACGCCATTCGCTTTCGATGTCACCGCTCTGCTCCGGGACGGTTTGAACAATGTGACGCTGGGTGTGGACTCGGTTCGCTCGACCGCGAGCGTTCCGCCCCCCGTCACTGACTGGGAGACCTATGGCGGCGTCACGCGGGACATTACCCTGATCGATACGCCCGCCACCTTCATCGACGACGCCTGGGTGCGGCTCTCACCCAACGGCCGGATCGTTGCGACCATCGTCCTGAACGGCCCCGATCGCGCCGGGAAGGCCGTTCGGGTTCGCATCGGCGACCCCGGCCTGACGCTGGAGGGGCGGACCGACCCGAGCGGCGAATGGACCGGATCGGGCCCGGCGCCCCGCGGCCTGGCGCTGTGGTCGCCGGAGACGCCGATCCTGCATGACGTCGACTTCGAGACCGACGGCGACCGGTTGAGCGACCGCGTCGGCTTCCGCACCATCGCCGTGAGCGGCGAGGACATTCTGCTGAACGGTCGCCCGGTCTTCCTGCGCGGCATCTGTCTGCACGAGGAGGAGTTCGGCCCCGATCCCGCCCGCATCATCACGCCCGAAGCGGCGCGGGCCCTGCTGAGCGAGGCCAAGACGGGCCTGAACTGCAACTTCGTCAGACTGGCCCACTATCCCCATTCGGAAATCATGACCCGGATGGCGGATGAACTCGGCCTTCTGGTCTGGAGCGAGGTTCCGGTCTACTGGCGCGTCGATTTCGCCAACGCCGGGACCCTGGCTACGGCGCGGGCGATGCTGGCGGACAACATCCGGAGAGATCGCAACCGGGCGTCGATCATCCTCTGGAGCGTCGGCAACGAGACCCCCGTCGGCGATGCCCGCAACGCCTTTCTGACGACCCTTGCCCGCGACGTTCGGGCTCTCGACGACAGTCGGCTCGTGACCGCCGCCCTGCTCACCGAACGCGACCGACGCAACGGCGTGACAGAGATCCGGATCAGCGACCCGCTGGTCGCCGAGCTCGATGTGATGGCCGTCAACACCTACAACGGCTGGTATTCGGACGACCCGCTGGACGCGCTCCCCGCCATGCGTTGGCGCTCAGACTTCGCCAAGCCTCTGATTTTTTCGGAATTCGGTGCGGATGCTTCGGCAGGATTCCGCGATCCGGTGCGGTTGCGCAAGTTTTCCGAGGAGTTCCAGGCCGAATACTATCGCCAGACGCTGGCCATGGCTGAGACAATCCCGTTTCTGCGTGGCCTGTCGCCCTGGATACTCAAGGACTTCCGGTCGCCACGCCGCCAGCATCCGGTCTTTCAGAAAGGCTGGAACCGCAAGGGGCTGGTCACAGAGACCGGACGCCGCAAACAGGCCTTCGCGGTCCTGGCCGACCACTACGCCCGTTTGGACGCTCTTGCACCGGCGGCTCCTGGCGACCTGGGTTTTCGCGAGCCGACCACTGGCGAGGCCGCCCTTCATGGTGGCTGAAATCTTTGGTGATCGTCGCCACGCCTGGGCCTTCTGGCTCGGCTGCCTGCTGGTGACGGCCGGCGTGCTGCTGCATCTGCCGATGTACTGGATGGGACGGAACATGGGGTTCCATCTGGCCGGGATGCCGATGGACGCCGGCATGATGTGGGGTATGGTCATGATCATCGGTGGCGTGGGCCTGGCGGCGTTCGGCCTGCTGCCGCGCGTCCTGGCCGACCCTGGGCCTGTCGGCGTCATCGCCCCGCCGGAGGATGCGCCGCTGACCGCGGCGCACTGGCTGATGTGCGGCCTGCTGGCGCTGGCGCTGGTCATCGACATCATGAAACCGGCCAGCCTCGGTTTCGTCGTCCCTGGCATGCGCGACGAATACGGGCTGTCCAAGTCCGTCGTGGCGCTATTGCCGTTCGCGGCCCTGAGCGGGACCGTGGTCGGATCCTTCGTCTGGGGCTGGCTAGCCGATCTCTACGGCCGGCGGGCGTCGATCCTGCTGTCCTCGGTGATGTTTGTCGGCACCTCGATCTGCGGCGCCATGCCGGACTTCTGGTGGAACGTGGGCATGTGTTTCCTGATGGGCGCGGCGGCCGGCGGCATGCTGCCTGTGGCCTACGCTCTGCTGGCCGAGATCATGCCGACGAAGCACCGCGGCTGGGCCTTGGTGCTGGTCGGCGGCATCGGCGCGGTGGGCGGCTATTTCGCCGCCAGTTCCCTGTCCGCCTGGCTCCAGCCCGACTGGGGTTGGCGGATCATGTGGTTTCTGAACCTGCCGACTGGCCTCATGCTGATCGCCTTGAGCCCGTTCCTGCCGGAGTCGGCGCGGTTCCTTATCCACGTCGGGCGCGGGGACGAAGCGCGGGCGATGCTGGCCCGATTCGGTTCAGTTCTGCGGGCCGTCGTCGTCTCACCGGAGGTTTCTCCGCCGCAGGAAAGCCATTCCCACCTGCCGCCGGTGGATCGCCGCTACCTCGGGGTCACTATCGCCCTGACACTGGCGGCCCTGGCTTGGGGGCTGGTCAATTTTGGCGTCCTGCTGTGGCTGCCCGGCGCCCTGGTGGCCGAAGGCGTCAGCGTCCAGGCGGCTTCCGGCCTGATCGCCAGATCGGCGTTGATCGCGGCGCCGACGGTGCTGATCTCGGTGTGGCTCTACAGCGCCTGGAGCACCCGCGGCGCGCTGGCCCTGATGCTGGGCCTGACGGCGCTCGGCCTGTTCGGCCTGCTGCTGCGCGGCCTGGGCGTGGAGGCCTTGCACAATCCGGTGGCGCCCCTGGCCCTCCTGATCGTCGGTTCCAGCGGCGTGATCTCGATTCTGCTGCCCTATACGGCCGAGAATTTTCCGTTGCACATCCGCGGGCGCGCCACGGGCTGGATCGCCGGGTGCAGCAAGCTGGGCGGATTGCTGGCCCAGGGGCTCAGCGTCCTTGCCGCCGCTCCGCCGCTGGCCATAGCCGCCGCGATCGTCGGCATGCTTTCCCTCGGGGCGCTGGGGCTGGTGGTGGTCCTGGGCCGGGAAACCCGTGGGCGCGACCTCAGGGACCTTGAGTGAGGGCGCCCTGAACACCGTGTGGGGCGGTTCCAAGAATTAGGTTGCGTGCGCCTTAAGGATAGGCTAGCCATTGGAAGCGCTTCCAATCCATTGTCGCGAGACGGATTGCGGAGCCGAACAATAGAGATCGCGCGGCGCAGGGGCGCCGACGCGTGATCAAACAGGGGAGGCTATTCATGCGCACCGACTTCGTGGGCGATCGTCGCTCGACATTCACGTCTTCGAGACAACTCTTTCTGACGGTCTCCGCCCTGGCGCTTGCCGTCGCGGCCCCGACAGTCACGCTGGCGCAGGTCGCGGATCCAGCGTCGCCTCCCCCGAGCGCCCAGGACGCCGCCGAGCTCGACGAGGTGGTCGTCACGGGTCTCCGGCGCGGCCTGGCGGATTCCATAGCCATCAAGCGGAATGAGACGTCGATCGTCGAAGCCGTATCGGCCGAGGACATCGGCAAGCTTCCGGACGTGTCCATCGCCGAGTCGATCGCGCGCCTTCCCGGCCTCGCGGCCCAGCGGGTCAACGGTCGCGCCCAGGTGATTTCGATTCGCGGCCTGGCTCCCGACTTCACCACCACCCTGCTCAACGGCCGCCAGCAGGCCAGCTCCGGCGACAACCGCGCCGTCGAGTTCGACCAGTATCCGTCCGAGCTGCTGTCAGGCGTGGTCATCTACAAGACCCCCGACGCCGAGATTTCGGGCATGGGCCTGTCGGGAACGGCGGACCTGCGCACAGTCCGCCCGCTCGATTTCGGATCGCGGGCTCTCGCGCTGAACCTCCGGGGCGAACTGACCCAGGGTGATCAGCTCAACGACGACGTCCGCAACTACGGCGGTCGAGCCAGCCTCAGCTACATTGATCAGTTCGCGGATGGCACAATGGGGATCGCGCTCGGCTTTGCGCATCTGGATTCCCCGTCGCAGAACCAGCACTACAAGGCCTATGGCTATGAAAGGTTCGGCTTTGCCGTCACGCCCGACAGCGCAGACAGTGCGCTGATTCTCAACGGCCAGGAGCTGTTCGCCACCTCGCGCCTCAACCAGCGCGACGCCTTCATCGGCATTCTGGAATGGAGGCCGAACGAGAATATCCATTCGACGCTCGACCTCTATTATTCGCGGTTCGACCAAGAGGAGACAACACGCGGGGCCCAATGGTTCTCGAACGGCTGGGCTGACGGCGCAACCTTCACCAATGTCCAGACCGAGGCGCGCGGCGGTTCGACCCTGGCGACCAGCGGCACGCTCAACCGCGGTGTTCCCATCATTCGGAACGACTACAACACTCGCACTGACGAACTCTTCTCAGTGGGCCTGAACAACGAATTCCGTCTCGACGATCGCACCCGTGTCGATGCCGATCTCTCGTATTCGACCAACAATCGACGCGAGCAGATCCTGGAGACCTACGCCGGTTACGGCCGCGGCGTGGGTGGGGTCAGGGGCTCCACGCCCAATGTGGGCCGCACCTACGACACGATCGACTTCCGACTGTCTGACGATGGTTATCCCACCTATACCGAAGGCCTGAATTACGCGGACGCCGCGCAGGTCTCGCTCGGTGATCGCGCCCCTTGGGGCGGTTGGGGCCACGACGGCGCGATCCGCTTCCCTGATGTCGAGGAGAGCATCTACGCCATCGACCTCAGCGCGGCGCGGGAGTTTGATGGCATCTTCCGTGAGGTGAGCGCGGGCGTTAATTTCACCGGCCGCGACAAATCCAAGCGGGTTGATGATTTCGACCTGTTCCTCAAGAACGGACGGCAGCAGGTTCTCGTCGATCCGCGCTATCTGGAAAGTCCAACCTCCCTGGATTATGCGGGATTTGGCAGCGTGCTCAGCGTCGATCTCACGCGAGCGCTCAACGTCTATTACGACCGGTCGCCAATCCTCGACGCCAACTTCTTCGACAAGAACTGGGACATTTCCGAGGAAGTCGCCACCTTCTTCGCAAAGGCTGACTTCGAGACCGGGAGGCTCCGCGGCAACTTCGGTGTCCAGGTCGTACAACAGTCCCAGGAATCGACGGGAGTCATCATCAATCGCCCGGTCCCGGGGGGGCCGATCGTGCCCATAAGCATCACTGCCGGCGACGACTACACTGACGTCTTGCCCAGCATGAACCTCATATACGACCTGGGCGGTGGACACCGGGTGCGCTTCGCGGCGTCAAAAACCATGGCCCGGCCGCGCATGGACGAGATGCGCGCCAACGTGACGCCCGGATTTAACGCCAACGTCTGTACCGGGCAGCCCTGCGCGCCCGGCCAGACGGTCAATCCCTGGTCGGCATCAGGCGGCAATCCTCACCTGGAGCCGTGGCGCGCCACGGCGTTCGATATCGCCTACGAATGGTATGTGAACTCGACCAGCTATTTCTCGATTGCGGCCTTCTACAAGGATCTGGATACCTACATCTACCGCCAGACCGGGACCTTTGATTTCTCGGGCATCCCCCTGCCGGCTTCAGCCTCGTCGATACCGCCTGGTGTGATCATCAGTTCGATTGGCCAGATGACGCTGCCGGCGAACGGAAACGGGGGCACGATTCAGGGTCTCGAACTCAGCGGAGCCTTCAACTTCGGCACTGTGTGGGAGCCGCTGGATGGACTGGGTATGATCGGCAGCATCTCGTTGACCGACTCCGATCTGAACCCCAGCGCGACCGGCCAGCAGGTGCGGATTCCCGGCCTGTCAGGCACGGTCTATAATATCACGGGCTACTATGAGCGCGGTGGCTTTCAGGCCCGCATCAGCAAGCGGTTCCGGGAAGCGTTCAAGGGCGAGGTGGTGCAACTGTTCGCTACGCGCGGCTTCACCGAAATCCTCGACGACGAACAGGTGGACGCCCAGATCGGCTATACCTTCCAGTCGGGACCGATGGAGGGGCTGGGGGTGTTGTTCCAGGTCAACAACCTGACCGATTCGCCCTACCGGACCCGCCTCGGCCTTGACGCCGGCGGCACGCACACGGCGGACGGCTCCTTCCTGCCGGAGACCTACGAGGAATACGGCCGTCAGTTCCTGTTCGGCATAAACTACCGGTTCTAGCGCCAGGGTCAGGCCGGAGCCCT
Source organism: Brevundimonas sp. (assembly GCF_051860745.1). Classification (GTDB taxonomy): domain Bacteria; phylum Pseudomonadota; class Alphaproteobacteria; order Caulobacterales; family Caulobacteraceae; genus Brevundimonas. The sequence continues at coordinate 32,882 of NZ_JBHYDN010000009.1, read as the reverse complement.
GTTCAGGCTCCGGCCACGGCCATCCATCGCGGACGCGCCAGCCCCTTTCCCGTCGCGCTTCGACTTCGCCGCAGCGATTTTTGCGCAGGCTCCGAGTAACCGCATGACCCGCCTCTCTCTCAAGTTCTGCCTTCCGTTGCTGCTTCTGGCCGGGTGCGGCCTGCATCCTGTCGCCTTGGGATCATCGGCGCCGGCTTCGGTCGTTCCGGTTTCGGACTGGCCGGTTCACCGATCGCCCACGGCAGTCGATGTCGCGATGGAACGGCGCATCGCCGAAATCGTGGCGGGCATGACGCTTGAACAGAAGGTCGGGCAGATCACCCAACCCGAGATCCGCTACATTACCCCTGAGGAAGTTCGACAATACTACATCGGCTCCGTTCTCAACGGCGGCGGCAGCTGGCCGGATATGGACAAGGCCGCGACAGTCCAGGAATGGGCCGCCCTCTCCAATCGCTACTATCTGGCGTCGGTATCGACCGACATGCCGACCCAGATTCCGGTCATCTGGGGAACCGACGCGGTCCACGGTCACAACAACGTCGCCGGCGCCACGCTGTTTCCGCACAATATCGGTCTTGGCGCGGCCCATGATCCCGCGCTGGTGGAGCGCATCGGTCGGGCGACGGCCCGTCAAGCCCGCGCCACCGGCATCACCTGGGTATTTGCCCCGACCCTCGCGGTTGGCGAGAATCGTCGTTGGGGGCGGACCTATGAAAGCTATTCAAGCGATCCGGCAATCGTTGGGCAGTACGCCGACGCCATGGTTCGAGGACTCCAGGGCGGCCTGGACGGCGAAGGCGATGTGGTAGCGACCGCCAAGCATTTCATGGGCGACGGGGGCACCTTCAACGGCATCGACCAGGGCGAGACCCGGGCCACGCGCGAGGAGATGATCACGCGACACGGCGCCGGCTACTACGCCGCGCTCGACGCCGGGGTGCAGACGGTGATGGCGTCCTACAATAGCTGGAACGACGTCCAGGCGGGCGAGGATTACGGCAAGATGCACGGCAGTCGGGAGCTGCTGATCGATGTCCTCAGAGGCCGGCTCGGCTTCGACGGCTTCGTCGTTTCGGACTGGAACGGCATCGACCAGGTGCCCGGTTGCACCAAGGACCACTGCGCGGCGGCGATCAACGCCGGCATCGACATGGTCATGGTCCCGGAAGATTGGAGGGCCTTCATCACCAACACCGTGTCCGATGTTCGCGAGGGCCGCATCCCGATGGCTCGTCTCGACGAGGCCGTCACACGGATCCTGCGGGTGAAGATGCGCTCGGGCCTGTTCGAGAGGGCTCCGTCGGAGAGTACGTATAATGGTCGCGCCGACGCCGTGCAGGCGAGCGCGCTGGCGCGCGAGGCCGTGCGCAAATCGGTGGTCCTGCTCAAGAATGACGGCGGCGTCCTGCCGCTCGCGCGCGACCGCAAGATCCTCGTCGTGGGCGCCAGCGCCGACAGCCTGTCGAACCAGACCGGCGGCTGGTCGCTGACCTGGCAGGGGACCGAAAACACCAATGCCGACTTCCGCGGCGGGACGACCCTGCTCGGCGCGCTCCGCCGGGTGCTCGGCGCGGACAACGTCGTCTATTCCATCGACGGCGTCGGCGTCGATGTGTCGGGTTTCGACGCCGTGATCGCCGTTCTCGGCGAGACGCCCTACGCGGAATACAATGGCGATGTTCGTCACCCGGCCCCGGTTCAGCACAGCCTTGCCTATCCGGCGGATCTCACGACCCTCCGGACCGTCTCGGGCCGGGGTGTGCCGGTGGTTACCGTGCTCTACTCGGGGCGCCCCGCCTACGCCAACGACCTGATCAACCTCTCGGACGCCTTCGTCGCCGGTTTCCTTCCCGGCACGGAGGGCGATGGGCTGGTGGATGTCCTGCTGGGCGGCGAGTATGACTTTACTGGCCGGCTGTCTTTCGCCTGGCCAGGCTCGGCGTGCAGCACCGGCGAAGGCCCCGGGGATATTGTCCAGTTCGCGCGTGGTTACGGGTTAAGCTATGCCAAAGCGGTGACGGTCGGGCGGCTTCCCACACCGATTACGCCTGCGACCTGCGAGGCGCAGGAGCCGTACGCAAGGGAATAGGGACGAATGCAGCAGATCAGCAGAATCCTGATTGTCGGCGGCGGATCGGCCGGATGGATGACCGCGGCGCTCCTCTCCCAGCTGTTCAAGGGCCTCTACGAGATCACGGTCGTCGAATCGCAGGATATCGGCACGATCGGCGTCGGCGAGGCGACGATCCCCGCGATCAAGAAATTCAACGAACTGCTCGGCCTGGATGAGAACGAATTCCTGCAGCGCACACAGGGCAGCTTCAAGCTCGGTATTCAGTTCAATGACTGGCTGCGTCCCGGGTCCAGCTACGTTCATGGTTTCGGCGTGATCGGCCGGGACCTCGAATGGCTGCGTTGCCACCAGTACTGGCTCAAGGCGCATGGCCAGGGCCGCGCCACCGATTTCGCCAACTATTCGATCAACACGGCCGCTGCGCTCGAGAACCGATTCATGCGCGCGGATCCCGGAATGGCTGAGTCCCCGATCGGCCAGATCGCCCACGCCTTCCATTTCGACGCCAGTCTCTACGCCAAATTCCTGAGCGGCTACGCCCAGGACCGCAAGGTACGGCGGCGCGAGGGCAAGGTCGTCGATGTCACCCTCCGGGGTGCTGACGGCTTCATCGAATCGGTGACGATGGACGACGGGGAAGTGATCGCGGCGGATTTTTTCGTCGACTGTTCGGGCTTCCGCGGACTGCTGATCGAGCAGGCGATGAAGACCGGCTATGAAGACTGGACTCATTGGCTGCCCTGTGACCGTGCGATCGCCGTGCCCTGTGAGCGGTCCGCGGATTTCACGCCCTATACGCGGTCCACGGCGCGACCGGCCGGCTGGCAGTGGCGTATCCCGCTGCAACACCGCACCGGCAACGGCCATGTCTATTCAAGCCGGTACATGGATGACGACACGGCCGAACGTATCCTGCTCGACAATCTCGATGGCGCGCAGCGGGCGGACCCCCTGCGAATCCGATTTGTGACCGGCAAGCGCAAGAAGATCTGGAACCGCAACTGCGTGGCGATCGGCCTGGCGAGTGGCTTTCTCGAACCTCTGGAATCCACAAGCCTGCACCTCATCCAGTCAGCCATCATCCGGATGGTGCGGCTGTTGCCCGACGCCGGCTTCGCGCAAGTTGGAATCGACGAGTTCAACCGTCAGACGGATTTTGAGTACGAGCGTATCCGCGACTTCATCATCCTTCACTACAAGGCCACGGAACGGGACGACACGCCCTTCTGGCGGTACTGCCGCGACATGGACGTGCCCGCCAATCTCCAGCGCAAGATCGATCTGTTCGCCGCGAATGGCCGCATTTTCCGTGAAGACGAGGAACTGTTCGCCGAAGAGAGTTGGATTCAGGTGTTCCTGGGCCAGGGGATCACCCCGCGCGGCTACGACCCGCTCGTCGACATCAAGAGCGACGCGCAGAACGCGGAGTTTCTGGACAATATCGAGTCGGTGATCGGCAAGTGCGTGAAGGTGATGCCGACCCACGCCGACTATGTCGCCAAGACCTGTCCGGCGCCGGAGTGATGCGCCGCTCAGCGCTGCGGCTCGGCCTGCTGCAGCTTGGCGATGAGCGCACGCCGCATTTGCGCGATCTCCGGCGGCGCGGATACGCCCAGGATCCCGCGTGCATGCGGTGGCAGGTGCCCGGCGGGATCGCCGCCGCTCAGGAAGACATAGTGGTCGAACATCGCCCGCCACGCCCGCCGCTGGTCCGGCGGCAGGTTCCGAAGCGTAATCATGCCGTGCATGAGCACGTCCCAGGCGGATCCGACGTCGGCGCGAGCGGGATCCCACCAATAGTTCACCAGGACATTGACCACGTCGAGCGCCTCGACGTGGTGATACCACTGGTAGGGGATGTAGATCGCGTCGCCGGGTTCGAGCTCGGCGGTCAGGGCGGCATCCAGCGCTCCGGCGAAACGCGGAAAGCGGTCGAGGTCGGGGTTGGTCAGATGGACCATGCTGACCTGGGTGCCCGCGGGCGTGATATGAAACGGGCCCATGTACAGGTTGCCGACCTGATCGGGCGGGAAGAGGGTGAAGCGCCGCCGACCCGCGCCGACACAGGCGACATTTTCGGACGGGTCATGATGGATCGCGACCTTGGCGGCGTTGCCGATCCACAGCCGGGGAATGACCGAGGACGGCAGGATCGCGAGGCTGTTGGCGCCGGCGAACTCCGGCAGATGCTCCGGCGCGGCCAACCCCTGGACCGCGATCGCATCCGGGCGGGATTTTCCGGATTCGACGATCAGAGCGTCGAGAAAATCCGCGAGCGGCGAGCTCGATCGCCGGAAATTCGGCGCGCGTATGTCGTCACCGTAGTGGAGCCTCCCCTCGGCTTCAGGCGCGGCGCGGACATGCGGGACCGGCGTTCCGATCGCCATGGCCCGCAAATAGTCGACGCAGGCGACATCGCCTTGTCGTGCGGCCCGAACCAGCGGCCAGTCAGCCACGAGGCCTTTCATGACCGCGGGCGCGGCAGCGGCGCGGATGTCATCACGAAAGATCGCTGGCGTGACGTCGCGCCAGACCTTGATGGGTTGCATGATTTGATGACCGATCGGATCGGGCCAGGTCGCGGCAGCCAGGGGGTGCGCGGCGTCGGCGGACAGGCGGCGAGCCTTCCTCTCCGGGCTGCGGTTGTCAACGCCGGGGACTGACGCTGATGCCCGGAACCGGCCCTCCGCTGATCCGCGTCGAACACATAGGCGACGAGGGCGAGCCGGTGGTCGTCGTCGAGCGCTTCTCGCCGCATCCGGATCGGCTGGTGGCGGAGGCCGCGTCCATCCCCTTCAAGGTGATGGGCGAATTCTATCCCGGCGTTCGGGCGCGGGCGCCCCGCCTCTATCTTGAAGAACTGGCGCCCATACTCGCGCCGGTCGTGCGTGAGGTCTTCGGCTATCGCGAGCGGCTGACGTTCGACCGCGGACTCTATTCGATGGTCACGACGCCGCCCGGTCGATTGTCGCTCGCGCAGCGCATCCCGCATATCGACGGCGTGGAGGAGGGGATGATAGCTATCCTTCACTACCTGTCGCCTGAGGACAGGGGCGGCACGGGCTTCTACCGGCACATTTCAACCGGCTTCGAGACGGTCGATGCGACGCGGCACGGGCCCTATCTGGAGGCGCTACAGGCGGACTTCGCGCGCCACGGCGAACCGGCCGCAGGTTATATTGAAGGCGACACCGCGATTTTTTCCCGGATCGCGTATTTCGCTCCGACCTACAATCGCGCGCTCATCTACCGCAGCAGCCTGCTGCATTGCGCCTCGGTCGCCGGCGACGCGGCCTTGCCCGCAGATGTGCGCGCGGGGCGACTGACCGTCGCCACTTTTCTATCGGCCCGGTGAACGCTGAGGCCGCGGCACGGCGACCGGGAAATTGAAGACTGCGAACAGACAATACCTTGGATCGAACTGTGCAAACGCGTGGGAATGACGGCCTACAGATAACCGCACCACCCAGAACGTCACTTCAATCCAAATTCACCCTGGCAGTGCAAGGGCCGTCCACAGATGACAACACCTCAATTTCCGCTGCACCTTCAGTTATCGGGATGTGGAGAAACGCCTGGCGGCGGCTTCCATTTGGGCGGCTGACGGGCGGGCGTTCCTGATTCAAGGGATTTGATACGTTCAAGGGCGAACCGCGCCAGTCGCGCGGACCAGGTATTTGTAGGTGGTCAGCTGGGCCGCGCCCACGGGACCCCGGGCGTGCAGACGCCCGGTGGCGATCCCGATCTCGCCGCCAAATCCGAACTGGCCGCCATCCGCGAACTGGGTGGAGGCGTTATGCATGACGATGGCGCTATCGACGCGGTCGAGGAATTCGGCGGCGGCGGCCGGATCCTCCGTAACAATGGCGTCGGTGTGACCCGAGCCGTGCCGGGCGATATGCGCCAGGGCCTCAGCCATTCCGTCCACCACACGGACGGCCAGGATCGGCGCCAGGTATTCAGTGGTCCAGTCGGCTTCGACGACGGGCGTCGCCTCGGGCACGATGGCGCACGTCCGGGCGTCGCCACGCAGGGCGCAGCCGGCGGCCAGCAGGTCGTCGGCGACGGGCCGCAAGAGGGTATCCGCCACCGAGGCGTCGACCAGCAGGGTCTCGGTCGCGCCGCAGACCGTGACCTGGCGCATCTTGGCGTTCAGTACGATTCTTCGAGCTTTTTCCGGATCGGCGGCGGCGTGGAGGTAGGTGTGGCACAGCCCTTCCAGATGCCCCAGAACGGGGGCCCTGGCCTCACTCTGGACCCGCTGCACCAAGCTGCGGCCGCCACGCGGGACGATGAGGTCGATGGCGCCGCTCAGGCCGGTCAGGAGGGCGCCCACCGCGGCGCGGTCGGGGGTGCTGACCAACTGGACCAGGTCGCCCGGCAGGCCCGCCCCGGTCAGTCCCTCCACGAGGGCGGCGTGGATCGCCGTGGCGCTGGCCAGGGCGGCTGACCCGGACCGGAGGATCAGTGCGTTGCCGGAGCGGACGCACAGGGCCGCGGCGTCAGCGGTGACATTGGGCCGGCTCTCGTAGATGACCGCCAGCACGCCGATGGAAACCCGGACACGGGCGATGTCGAGGCCGCTTGGAGGCGTCCAGCGCTCGTCCTCGCCGCCCACGGGATCGGTCTGGCAGGCGATCTCCCGCACGGCGGCGGCCATCGCCGCGATCCGGCCGGGGGTCAGCGCCAATCGATCGAGCATGGCGTCGGCCGTCGCGTCGTGACGCGCGCGGGCCACATCGTCCGCGTTGGCCGCGAGAATGGCGTCGCCGCCGCGCTCCAGAGCGTCCGCCATGGCGTAGAGGGCGGCGGTGCGCGTGGCGGCAGGCGTCATGCGCGCGGCGTCGAAAGCCGCGCGAGCACGGTCGCCCATCGCCTGCATAACGCGGTCGACCATTGTCATGACGTCAGCACCAGATCATCGCGATGGATCGCAACGCCAGGACCCTTCCAACCGAGTAGCGCCTCGAACTCACGGCTGTTACGGCCCTGGATCCGGCGACAGTCAGAGGCGGCGTAGGCGACCAGGCCGACGCCGAGAAGTCCCGACGGACCGACAACCCGAACGCAGTCGCCAGCGTCGAAACCGCCTTGCACGTCGGAAACGCCCGAGGCCAGCAGGCTTTTGCCCCCGGCGAGCGCGGCGGCGGCGCCGTTGTCCACGACCAGTACGCCGGCGGGCTCCAGGCTCCCGGCGATCCACTGTTTGTAGGCGGTCATCGGGGTGCCGGAGGCGGCGATGAGGGTGGCCCTTGCTCCCCGCTCCAGAGCCATCAAGGGCGCATGAGCCGCGCCGGACAGGATCAGGGTCGAACAGCCGGCCGAGCGGGCGATGCGGGCGGCCATCAATTTCGTGACCATGCCGCCGGAGCCGACGCCTGTCCGAACATTTGGGCCCTCGGCCGCCGCAAGGGCTTCCGGGGTCAGGTCAGCGAGAAACGGGATGTGGATCGCGCCCGGGTCGCGCCGTGGGTCCGCGGAGTAGAGCCCGTCGATGTCTGACAGCAGCACTAACAGGTCGGCTCGGGCGAGTTGTGCGGTGCGGGCGGCGAGCCTGTCGTTGTCACCGTAGCGGATTTCCTCGGTCGCCACGGTGTCATTTTCGTTGACGACGGGCACGACGCCGAGGGCCAGAAGAGCCTCGACCGTGGCGCGGGCGTTCAGCCAGCGCCGCCGGCGCTCGGTGTCCTCGCGGGTCAAAAGCACCTGGGCGGCGACGAGGCCGTGAGCCGCCAGCGCGGTGGACCATGCCTGCATCAGCATCGATTGCCCGACGGCGGCGGCGGCCTGCTTTTCGTCCAGCCGGACGCCGGCGGAGAGACCGAGGCGACGACGACCCAAGGCCACGGCGCCGGAGGAAACGACGATGACCGCTTTGCCCGCCGCCCGCAGCCGGGCGACGTCTCCGGCCATGGCGGCAAGCCAGGATGAATCGACGTCCCCGCTGGCGGAATCGACGAGCAGCGACGATCCGATTTTCAACACGACCCGGCGCGCGGCGCCGAAGGCATGGCCCGCGTCCTGAACGCTGCCGTCCGGCATGGATGTGACGCTGGGGAGCATGCCGCCAGCATGGCGTTCTCGCTGGGCGATGCCAAGGCGTGCTGCGCGCTGTCAGGATGATTCTGCGATTGCTGCATGCTGACGGCTTCACGTCGCTGGTAGCTGTTGCATCGTCGTGGGGGAGGCGGTCAAATGTCGATGGCCGCGCACGGCCGGATGGAACACTGATGGCCGCCTCGACATTGCCCGCCTACATCAGCACGCGGGGGTCTTCGCCGGATGTGGATTTCGTCGGCGCGCTACTGGCGGGAGTGGCTCCGGATGGCGGACTGTACGTTCCCGGGTACTGGCCGGATTTGCCCGAGACGCCGGAGCCTTCCGAAGGCGCCGCCGGCCTGGCGAGCGCCATCCTGGCTTCGTTCGTCGGCGACACCCTGGAGGCGGGGGCGGTGGGTCGGGCGACGGCGCGTCTGAAGGACCAGTTCAGCCACCCGGAGACGACGCCGCTCGTGGAACTGGAGCCCGGCCTGTTCGTGCTCGAGCTGTTCCACGGCCCCACGGCGGCGTTCAAGGACTACGCCATGCAGATGGTGGCCGTCCTGGCCGAGGCCGCACTGGCCGGCCGGGGCGAACGGCTGTTGCTGGTGACCGCGACCAGCGGGGATACAGGCGCGGCCGCGGTCCGGGCCTTTGGCGGCATGGACAGGATCGATCTGGTGGTTCTGCATCCGCTGGGGCGGGTGTCGCCGGTGCAGCGGCTGCAGATGACCACGACGGGCGCGCCCAATGTGCTGAACCTGGCGGTGCGAGGCGATTTCGACGATTGCCAGCGGCTGGTGAAGGGGTTGCTGGCGCACCGCGCCCTGACGGCCGGCCGGCGGGTGAGTTCGGTCAACTCCATCAACTGGGCGCGGTTGGCGGGCCAGATTCCCTACTATGTCGGAGCCGCCGGCGCGCTGGGGAGCGCGGCGTCGAAGGCGACCTATGTCGTGCCGACCGGCAATTTCGGGGATGCCTTCGCCGGCTGGGCGGCGCGGCGGATGGGCCTGCCGATGGGCGGTCTGGTGGCGGCGACGAACCAGAACGACGCACTGGTCCGGGCGCTGAAGACCGGCGTCTATGAACGCACCCAGGCCACGCCGACCGCCAGCGTCAGCATGGACGTGCAGGCGCCGTCCAATTTCGAACGGCTGGTGTTCGAGGCCTCGGGCCGGGACAGCGCCCTGACGCGTGGCCTGTTCGAGGATTTCGCCCGCGATGGTCGCGTGACCCTGCCCCCCGATCTGCTGACGGCCTTGCGGCGCGAGGTGTCGGCGGTGTCGGTGAGCGAGGCGGAAACGGCGGAGGAAATCGCGCGGACCTATGCCGGGACGGGACGCGTGATTTGCCCGCACACGGCGGTGGCGCTGCACGCCGCGCGCCGGCTGGACCGGTCGGCGGGTCCGGTGGTCGCCCTGTCGACCGCACACCCGGCCAAATTTCCGGAGGCGGTCCGGGCGGCCCTGGGTTTCGCGCCGGAACGACCGCCACAACTGGACGGCCTGGAAGGCCGGACCGAGGTGTTCGAGACCGTGGATCCGACCCTCGCGGCCGTACTGGCCGCCATCGGCTGAACTCAGGCGGCCAAGGCCCGCCCGGCCCACCAGTCCAGACGACGCAGGAAGGGGGCCGGGTCCTTGGGAGTCACCAGGGCCGCGGGGTCATGGAACAGGCGGTCGTGCAGGCGCGTCAGGGTGAAGCGCACGGCCGCGACGGCGCCGAGCCCGGGCAGGGCGGCGCGTTCCGCGGGCGAGAGCGGCCGGACCGATTCATATCCGGACTGGAAGGCCGCGATGGCGCCGGGCAGGGCGGCTCCTTCGGCGTCGAACCCCCAGGCGGAGAGGGCGATGGCCAGGTCATAAGCGAGGACGTCGGTACAGGCGAAATAGAAGTCGATCAGACCGCTGGGGGCGTCGCCCTCGAACAGAATGTTGTCGGGAAAATAGTCGGCGTGGATCGGGCCGACCGGCAGGGTGACGGCGGGACCGGAGGCGCGCTCGTCAACCCAGGGGGCCATGCGGCGGAGCAGGCGTTGATCGTCGGAGGACGCGCGCGACTGGCAGCGGTCGAACAGGGCGCGGCGGGCGTCGGACCCCACCGGATTGGGACAGGTCACGGGAAAACCGGCGCCGGCAATATGCAGGCGGGCGAGCAGGGCTCCGGCGGCGGCCTGATCCGCCAGCGACGGCGTCCGTTTCCACGCACCCGGGAGCCATTCGAGGATGGCGGCGGGGCGATCGTTGAGACGGCCGACCACCTCGCCCGACGAGTCCCGCAACGGCCGGGCGCACGGCAGTCCGGCGCCGGCGGCATGGGCGGTCAGACCCAGGCAGAAGGGCAGGGCGGCCTCGTCGGTGCGGCCCTCGAACAGGGTCAGGACGAAGCGGCCCTGGTCGGTGTCCAGCCGGTAGTTGGTGTTCTCGACCCCCTCCGCGATCGGCGTCAGCGCACGAACCGGGCCGAGGCCGAAGCGTCTAATGAAGGGCTCGGCGTCGGCTTCCTCGACCGGGGTGAAGACGGCCATGTCAGCCGGCCTGACGGGCGAGGCGACGGGCTGCCAGGTCAGACAGGTCCGCCAGCAAGCTCTCGGCCGTGGCCCAGCGGCCGGCGCCACGGCCCCGGCAACGGACGACGGATCCATCGGCGGAGATCACCTTCAAGGCGTTGCCCTCTCCCTTCAGTGCGGCGAACAAGGGGTCGATCGGCCCAGCCATCAGTCGAACCTCGGCGATCAGCCGGCCGTTGTCCATATGGCAGCGACACAGCTGCCGCGCGCCGGTCGGCTGAGGGCTGGCGGCAGACAGGACATCGCGCGGGATGTCGGCCTCATCCGGCATCAGCCCGAAGGCTTCGAAGGCGAGCAGGCGCACCTTGGCGGCGGCGTCATGCCCTTCGAGGTCGGAAGACGGATCCTCCTCGGCGAAGCCGGCCGCCCGGGCTTCGGCCAGCGCGACCTCGAACGGGGCCCCGGCGTCCAGCCGCTCAAGCATGAAATTGACCGTGCCGTTCAACACGGCCTCGAAGGCGATGACCGGCGCTTCCGCTCGGGCCGCGCGCAGGGTTTCGACCATGGGGACGCCGCCGCCGATGGAGGCGGACCAAAGCAGTTTCGCGTCGTGCGCTTCTGCCAGGGCGAGCAGACCGGCCGGGTCGCGGCTGACAGCCTGTTTGTTGGCGCTGGCCACATCGACGCCCCGCTGGAGGGCGGCGCGGATCAGGGCGTGACCGGCCTCGGCCTCGGACAGGGCCTCCAGCAGGATGTCAGGTCGCCGGTCCAGCAGGGCGCGGGCGTCAGCCACCAGAAGCGGGGCGAGCGCGTCGGCGGAAACGCCCGGAACGTCCCGGGACCTGGCGGGATCGCGCACCAGTACGCCGACGACCTCGAACCTTCGATCGGAAAGCAGGCGGGCGAGGGCGCCGCCGCCGACCACGCCGCAACCCGCGACGGCGACCTTCAGCCGTCCGGAGGCCTGGACAGGGCGGGGCGGAGCGCCGTCGGGGCCGATAACTGTGCGGTGGCCGTCGGCGTGGTTGCGAACCTCGACCCGCAGGCGGCGGGCTTCGGCCAGATCCAGGGCGTCCGGCTGGACTAGACCACCGCCCAGCGCTTTTGCCTCGGCCCAACTGGCGCGATCGTAGCGCCGGGCATCGGGATCGACGTTGGGGTCGCGGTCATAGAGTCCGTCGACATCCTTCACCAGCTGGACATGGTCCAGCCCGAGCTCGGCGGCGAGGAACAGGGCCGTGAGATCGGACCCGCCGCGCCCCAGCAGGACAACCCGGCCGTCGGGGGACATGGCGCCGAACCCGGGGACGACCACGACCTCGTGCTGGTCCAGCGCCAGGTCCAGGGCGTTGCGGTCCATGGCGTTGGGGCGGGCATGTTCGGCAGGCCCTTCGGCCACGATGCCGAGCGCGCGCACGGACAGGGTTGTCGCGCTCAGGCCGACGCGGTCGCAGGCCAGGGCGGCGAGCGCCGCCGCCCGCTCCTCGCCCTGCACGACATAGGCGGGCAGCAAGGGATTGTCGTGCGCGAGGCCAAGGGCCCGAGCCTCGCTCAGCAGACGATCGGTCTCGCCGGCAAAGGCGGAGACGACGGCGACCACCCGGCGGCCCCGTCGGACCTCGGCATAGATATCGGAGGCGACCGCCGGGGCGTCCGCGGGACCGGACAGGACCGAACTGCCGAATTTCATCACCACGACAGGTCGATCGGGGGGAGCGGCTCGAGCGACGGAAAGAGGTTCGGAGCGAAGGAGAGCGAGGCCGGGCATGTTGGTGACTTTCGGGGCGATGCAGGAAATGGGAGGGCGGAAATGAAAAACCCCGCCCGGGGGTCCGGGCGGGGTTGGGTTGTTGCGATCCTGAGTTTCGGTGCGCGCTAACCTGTCCCCGCCATGGGCGTGGTGATGGTGATGATGGTCATGGTCGTACCGAGGCCGCCGGCGCACAGGGCGACGCCGCCGCGCGAGGCGGTCGGACGGGCGGCGAAGGCGGCGGCGGAACGGCTCAAGTGACCAGGCTCGCGTTGAAGTTCGTCAGGCAGGCTGCGGGAGGGCGGGTGATCGCGTCAAGTCGTCCAGCAAGGAAATTGCCGAAGAAGCAGACATTTTGCGAACCTGGGCGACTGCACCCAACAAAGTGCGGCCTGAACGACACGGATTTTCTCATCATGGTTCAGGCCCAGTGCATCTGAATGCGGTGTGCGGCGGCCCAGTGGATGGCCCGCAGTCCGTCGATCACCGCGGCGGCCGCAGCTCGGGTTCCCAGCGATCCTCCCAGGTCCTGGGTCACGGCGCCGGCCGACAGCACAGCGGCCACGGCGGCCTCGATCGACGCGGCCTCGTCCTCCAGCCCCAGGCTGTGGCGCAGCATCAGGGCGGCGGACAGGATGGTCCCGACCGGATTGGCCTTGTCCTGACCGGCAATGTCGGGGGCCGAGCCGTGGATGGGTTCGAACAGACCCGGGCCGCTCTCGCCCAGCGAGGCCGACGGCAGCAGGCCGATCGATCCGCCCAGCACGGAGATTTCGTCCGACAGGATGTCGCCGAACATGTTCTCGGTCAGGATGACGTCATAGTCGCGCGGCTTGCGGATCAGATGCATGGCCATGGAGTCGACCAGTGCATGTTCCAGTTCGATGCGCGGGAATTCCTCGGCATGGATGCGGGTGACGACTTCGCGCCACAGGCGGCTGGTCTCCATGACATTGGCCTTGTCGACCGAGGTGACCTTGCCGCGCCGTTGCTGGGCGGTCCGGAAGGCGGCGCGGGCGATGCGCTCGATCTCGGGCGTGGTGTAGACGCATAGGTCGGTCGCACGGTCGGCGGTGCGGGTCTTCTCCCCGAAATAGATGCCGCCCGTCAGCTCGCGGAACACGATCAGGTCGACGCCCTCCACGATCTCGCGCTTCAGCGGCGAACGGTGCGCCAGCACGGGGGAAACCTGCAGAGGACGCAGGTTGGCGAACAGTCCCATGGCCTTGCGCAGACCCAGCAGACCTTCCTCGGGCCGGCGCTTGCCGCCATCCCATTTGGGGCCCCCGACCGCGCCCAGCAGGACGGCGTCGGCGGCGAGACAGGCCTCGACCGTCTCGGCCGGCAGCGGGTCGCCGGTCGCGTCGATGGCCGCCCCGCCGATCAGATGTTCGTGGAAGCGGAACTTGTGTTCAAAGAAGTCGCCGATGACGGTCAACACCGCCTGGGCGGCGTCAGTGACCTCGGGGCCGACGCCGTCGCCGGGCAGGATGACGATGTCAAAGGTGCGGGGAGCAGGCATCAGGCGGGTTCCATTTCATGGGCGGCTTCATAAGCCGCGATGTCGGGCAGACGGGCTTGCAGCCAGCCGAGGGTGTCGACGCCGTCCAGAAGGCAGCGACGGGCAAACCGCTCGACCGTGAAGGGCGTGGGCGCGGCGTTGCCGCGACGGATTTCCCCGGCGTCGAGGTCGATGGTCACGGGCTGGTCGGGAAAGGCGGCAAGGTCATCCCAGACAGCCTGGTCGACCTCGATGGGCAGCAGGCCGGTCTTGAGGGCGTTGGAGGTGAATATGTCGGCGATGGAGGTCGCGATCACCGCCCTGAAGCCGTAGTCGACCAGGGCCCAGGGTGCGTGCTCGCGCGACGAACCGCAGGCGAAATTGGGACCCGCCAGCAGGATGCGGCGTTCGCTCGGGTCGATGCGATTCAGCACCGCCTCGGGTTTGGGAGAGCCATCGGCCTCATAGCGCCAGTCATGGAAGACGGCCTTGCCCAGCCCCTCGCGCGAGGTGGTGGTCAGGAAGCGCGCCGGAATGATCTGGTCGGTGTCGATGTTGGCCTGGCTGAGCACCACGCATTGCGAGGTCAGGACCTGCAAGGGTTCAGGCATCGATGGCCTCCTTCAGATAGACGCGCGGGTCTGTCAGGACGCCGGAGACGGCGCTGGCGGCGGCGGTGGCGGGACTGGCCAGGATGGTCCGCGCGCCCTTGCCCTGCCGGCCCTCGAAATTGCGGTTCGAGGTCGAGACGGCGAGTTGGCCGGATCCCACGAAATCGCCGTTCATTGCGATGCACATGGAGCAGCCGGGCAGGCGCCATTCGGCCCCGGCGTCGATGAAGACGCGGTCCAGGCCTTCTGCCTCGGCGTCGCGGCGCACGGCCTCCGATCCCGGAACCACCAGCATGCGGACGCCGGGACTGACCTTGCGTCCGCGCAGCACCTCAGCGGCCGCGCGCAGGTCCGGCAGCCGCCCGTTGGTGCAGGACCCGATGAAGACGACATCGACCCGGTGGCCGGTGGTCGGTTCGCCCGATGTGAAGCCCATATAGGCCAGGGCGCGTTCCCCCGAGGCGTCGCGAGGCTGCGGTACGCGTGCGCCGACGGGCGAGCCGGCGTCGGGCGTGGTGCCCCAGGTCGCCATCGGCTGAATCGCTGTCCCGTCCATTTCGAGCTCGCTGTCGAACACCGCTCCTGGATCACTCTTGAGGGTCAACCAGTCGGTCGCGGCCCGCCCGAACGCCTCGCCGGACGGCGCGTGACGCCGGCCCTGCAGCCAGGCGACGGTCACTGGATCGGGCGCGATCATGCCGGCCCGCGCGCCCGCCTCGATCGACATGTTGCAGACCGTCATCCGGCCTTCCATGTCGAGCGACCGGATGGCCTCTCCGGCGTATTCGATCACATGGCCCGTGCCGCCGCCGAATCCGAGGCGGGCGATGATGGCCAGGGCCACGTCCTTACCGGAGACGCCGTGCTGCAGGCGGCCGGTCACCGTCACCCGCATGGACCTGGGCTTGCGCTGCAGCAGGCACTGGGTCGCCAGCACATGGCCGACCTCGGAGGTTCCGATGCCGAAGGCCAGCGCTCCAAAGGCGCCATGGGTCGCCGTATGGCTGTCGCCGCAGACGACGGTCATGCCCGGACGGGTCAGTCCCAGCTCCGGCCCCATGACATGGACGACGCCGCGGTCTTCGCTGTCCCAGCCGGCCAACCGGATGCCGTGCCGCGCGCAATTGGCCTCCAGCCGCTCGACCTGGGAGCGCGCGGCCGGGGTCACATAGGGACGTTCGCCCGCGGCGTCGGCGGGTAGGGTCGGGGTGGAGTGGTCGAGGGTGGCGAAGGTGCGGTCGGGGCGGCGCACGGGCAGGCCGCGCGCCTCAATCTCGCTGAAGGCCTGCGGGCTGGTGACCTCATGCACCAGATGCAGGTCAACGTAGAGCACGGCCGGGGCGTCGAGGGTCTCCAGCGTGACGACATGCCGGTTCCAGACCTTGTCGAACAGGGTCTCAGGCATGCTCGACCTCCCGGGTAGAGACGGCCGGCGCCGGCGCGGCGATGGATTCCAGCCAGCCGAAACGGTCCGGCGTCGAGCCGTCGAACAGGCCGCGGAAGGCGCCGTTGACCGCCTTGGTGACCGGGCCGGGACCGGCGCAGCGGGTCGCGATGCCGTCGACCGATCGAACCGGCGTGATCTCGGCAGCCGTGCCGGTCATGAATATCTCATCGGCCACATACAGGGCTTCACGCGGCAGCACCTGTTCGCGGGTCTCGTAGCCCAGCCCCCGCGCCAGCTTCAGCACGCTGTCGCGCGTGATCCCCATCAGGATCGAGGCCGCCGCGGGCGGGGTGACGATCTCGCCGTCCTTGACGATGAACAGGTTCTCGCCGGCGCCTTCGGACAGGCGGCCGTCGGTGCCAAGGGCTATGCCTTCGCCGAAGCCGCCGACCCGGGCCTCGCGCCCGATCAGATAGGAGGACAGATAGTTTCCGCCCGCCTTGGCGCCCGAGGGCACGGTGTTGGGGGCGATGCGCGACCATGAGGCGACGCAGGCGTCGACGCCCTTCTCCAGCGCCTCCTCGCCCAGATAGGCTCCCCACGGGAAGGCCGCGATGGCGACGTCGATATTCATGTCGCCGGGCCGCGGCGTCACCCCCATTCCGCACTCGCCGAGGAAGGCGATGGGGCGGATATAGGCGCTGCACAGCCCGGTCGCGCGGACCGTCGCCTTGCAGGCCTCGACCAGTTCCTCCTCGGTCCAGGGCAGCTGGAAATGATACATGCGGGCGCTGTCGAACAGCCGCCGGACATGGTCGGTCAGGCGGAAGCCGCGCGGCCCGTCCGGGGTGTCATAGACGCGAATGCCCTCGAACACCGAGGTGCCGTAGTGGAGCGCGTGGCTCATCACATGGATTTTCGCATCGGCCCAGGGCGTCAGTTCGCCATTGATCCAGATATGTTCAGCCAGCGGTCGCATAAGCATACTCCTGTCGTGGGGTGGCGGCCGGGCGCGAGGCCTCGATGATCGCCAGCAGTTCTTGGTCGCTGATCTCGCCGACCTCGTCGGCGCGGGTCTTGAAGCCGGCGAAGGCGGTGGCCAGGTGCAGGCCGCTGATGGGCTGGCCCAGGGTCTCGGCGCGTTTGGCCACGGCGTGACGGCCCGAGTGCTTGCCCAGCACGAACCATGTGCCCTCGAAGCCCACGTCCTGGGGGCGCATGATCTCGTAGGTCGAGGGATCGGCCATCATGCCGTGCTGGTGGATGCCCGCCTCGTGAGCAAAGGCGTTCAGTCCGACGATGGCCTTGTTGCGGACCACCGGCGTGTGGGTGATCTCACTCAGCAGACGGCTGGCGCGGACCAGATGGGTGGCGTCCACGCCGGTGTGCAGGCCGTAGCGGTCCGAGCGGGTGCGGATGGCCATGACGATCTCCTCGAGGGAGGCGTTGCCGGCCCGTTCGCCGATGCCGTTGATCGCGCCCTCGACCTGTCGCGCCCCGGCCTCGACCGCCGACAGGCTGTTGGCGACGGCCATGCCCAGGTCGTCATGGCAATGGGCCGAGAAGACGACATCCGGGAACCGGACGCGGACGGTTGAGATCAGGTTGCGGAAAATGTCGCCGATCTCGCCCGGCGTGGAATAGCCGACGGTGTCGGGGATGTTCAGCGTCGTGGCGCCGGCCGCGGCGGCGACCTCGCAAATCTCGGCCAGGAACTCCGGCTCGGTGCGGATGGCGTCCTCGGGGCTGAATTCCACATCGTCGAACCGGGTACGGGCATAGGCGACCGAGCGCTCGGCGGCCGCCAGCACCTCGGCCTTGCTCATCTTCAGCTTCGCCGAGCGGTGGATCGGGCTGGAGCCCAGGAAGATGTGGCAGCGGCGTTCCTCCGTGCCGCGCAGGGCGCGGTAGGCGGCGTCGATGTCGGCTTCGGTCGCGCGGGCCAGCGAACAGAACACGGGCCCCTCGACTTCGCCGACCACCCGGCGCACCGCCTCCTCGTCGCCCGGCGAGGCGGCGGCGAAGCCGGCCTCGACCACATCGACCTTCAGCACGGCCAGCAGGCGGGCCATGCGGACCTTGTCGTCCGGCGACATGGAGAAGCCCGGCGCCTGTTCGCCGTCCCTCAGGGTGGTGTCGAAGACGATGACCCGGTTCGGATCCGCCGCGACGGCGCTGGCGATCCGGTTCATACCACCCTCTCTGGATGGGGCGCGTAGCGGGTGACGCCGAACAGCTTGTCGATCTGGCGGCCCAGGGTTTCGGTGCAGCGCGCGGCGTCGCGCCCGCGCACCGCCATCTCGACCCGGCGTCCCGGGCCATCATCGATCAGGGACAGGCCGTCGATATGAAAGCCACGGCGCTCGACAAGCCCGATGAGGCGCTGGAGCGAACCGTCGGCGCGGTCAATGTGCAGGTGCAGGGTATTGGCGGTCATGTCAGGCGCCTTCCATCATTTCGGCGTTGTTCTTTCCGGGCGGGACCAGCGGCCACACATTCTCCCGGGGATCGATGATCACATGCGCGAGGCAGGGGCCGTCGGCGGCCAGCAGGCGGGCGATCCCCGCCGTGACCTCCTCGCGCCGGCTAATTCGGAAGGCTTCGATTCCGAAGGCCTCGGCCACCTTCACGAAGTCCGGATTGTCCGACAGGTCGACCTCGGAATAGTTCTGATTGAAGAACAGCTCCTGCCACTGGCGGACCAGGCCCAGCGAACTGTTGTCCAGCAGCAGGATTTTCACGCCGACGCCGTAGCGGCGCAGCGTCGCCAGTTCCTGGACGTTCATCATGAAGCCGCCGTCACCGGCGACGACGACCACGGTCGCATCCGGATCAGCCAGTTTGGCGCCGATCCCCGCTGGCAGACCGAAGCCCATGGCCCCCAGCCCGCCGGAGGTCAGATGGGCTTCGGGTCGTGCGAAGCGGCAGTGCTGGGCCGCCCACATCTGGTGCTGGCCGACGTCGCAGGCCGCGACGAAGTCGTCGCCGGCCGCCTCCGAGATCGCCTTCAGCAGGGCCGGGGCGTAGACGCCCTCGCCCGGGGCGTCATAGCGGAAGGCCGTCCGCGCGGCGCGCGCGGCGCAGCGCATCATCCACGGATCGATCCGCAGCGGCGCGCCGGCCAGATGCGCGGTCAGGGCCTCGATCCCGGCGGGCAGCTCGCCGGCCACCGCGATCTGCGTCTGGCGCAGCTTGCCGATCTCGGACGCGTCGATGTCGAAATGCACGACGCGGGCATGGGGCGCGAACTCGGCCAGCTTGCCGGTGGCGCGGTCGTCGAACCGGGCGCCGAAGACGATCAGCAGGTCCGTCTCCTGCACCGCCTCATTGGCCGCGCGCGTGCCGTGCATGCCCAGCATGCCCAGGGCGCCGGGGGCGTCCGTGGCGATCGAGCCCAGGGCGTTGAGGGTCGAGACCGACGGGATGCCGGTCGTCTCGGCGAAGGCGCGCAGCTGGTCGACGGCGCCGCCGATCTTCACCCCGCCGCCGACATAAATCAGCGGCCGCTCCGCCTGGCGGATCGCTTCAGCGGCGCGGGCGATCGCATCGTGGTCAACCGGAATGACGGCGTTGGGATAGTGGAAGCCGAAGTCTTGGGTCGTCTGGCCGACCTGGACATCCTTGGGCAGGTCGATCAGGACCGGCCCGGGGCGTCCCGAGGCGGCGATATGGAAGGCCTCCTCCACGGCGGCCGGCACGTCCGCCGGATCGCGGACCAGAATGCTGTGCTTCACGATCGGCAGGGTGACGCCCAGGATATCGATCTCCTGGAAGGCGTCGGTGCCCATGACGGCCTGGGCGACATTGCCGGTGATGCAGACGATCGGGACGGAATCCATCATCGCATTGGCGATGCCGGTGATCAGGTTGGTGGCGCCCGGCCCCGAGGTGGCCAGACAGACCCCAACCCTGCCGCTGCGCCTGGCGTAGGCGTCGGCGGCGAAGGCGGCGGCCTGTTCGTGACGCACCAGGATGTGACGCAGTGATGATCCGGTCAGGGCGTCATAGACCGGCATGATGGCGCCGCCGGGATAGCCGAACACCACCTCCACCCCCAGCCGCTCCAGGGTGGAGACGAGCAGCCGTGCGCCCGATCGGGGCGCGGGTTCGGCGGCTGGCTTGAAGGCGGCGGCGGAGGTCATGGGTCAGGCGGCTTCCGCGGTGGCCGGGCCTTGAGGCGCGTGCAGCCAGGCCATGCGTTCGCGCAGCTTCGCCCCGGTCTTTTCGATCGGCTGTTCGCTGTCGGCCTGGACCCAGGCGTCGTAGCGGGGCTTGCCGGCCTCGTTCTCGGCGATCCATTCGCTGGCGAACTGACCCGACTGGATCTCGTCCAGGATGGTCTTCATCCGGGCGCGGGTTTCGTCGGTGATGATGCGCGGACCGGACTTGACCGAGCCCCATTTCGCCGTTTCCGAGATGAACTCGTTCATCCGGGTGATGCCGCCCTCGTAGAACAGGTCCACGATCAGCTTCAGCTCGTGCATACATTCGAAATAGGCGATCTCGGGCTGGTAGCCGGCCTCTACCAGGGTGTTGAAGCCCGACATGACCAGCTCCTTGGCCCCGCCGCACAGGACCGCCTGCTCGCCGAACAGGTCGGTCTCGGTCTCCTCGCGGAAGGTGGTCTCCAGCAGGCCGCCGGTCGCGCCGCCGTTGCCCTTGGCGTAGCCCATGGCGCGGTCACGGGCCTTGCCGGTGGCGTCCTGCTCGATGGCGAACAGGGAGGGGACGCCGCGGCCGCGCTGGTATTCGCGGCGGACCAGATCGCCCGGTCCCTTCGGCGCGACCAGGATGACGTCCATGTCGGCGCGCGGGGTGATCCGGCCGTAGATGATCGAAAAACCGTGGGCGAACAGGATGGCCGCGCCGGGCTTGGCGTTCGGCTCGATGATGTCGCGATAGACCTCGGCCTGGGCCATGTCGGGCGTCAGGATGGCGATGATGTCGGCATCGCGAACGGCGTCGGCGGGCTCGGCGGTCGGAACGCCGTCGGCGGTGGCGTTCCTCCAGCCCTTGCCGCCGTGGCGCACGCCGGCGACCACGTCATGGCCCGAGTCCTTCAGGTTCTGCGCGTGCGCGCGACCCTGGGACCCATAGCCGATGATGGCGATGCGTTGGCCGGCGATGGCCCCCGGTCGAATATCGTCATTGGTGTAGATGGTGATGGCCATGTCAGGCGTCCTCGTGAGCTTTGATGTCGGCGCGGATTTGGGCCGGCGGCGGGTTGGGAATGGTGACGGCGCCCTGGGACGCCGAGGCGACCGAGGCGCGGTATTTGGCGAAGACGCCGTGCGCCGGGCTGGCTTGTTTCGGGACGAAGCCCGCGCGCCGCGCCGTCAGGTCGGCGTCGACGTCGATGCTGCGGGCGGTCACGTCGATGGTGATGCGGTCGTCGTCGCGGATCAGGGCGATGGGGCCGCCGGCCGCCGCTTCCGGCGAGACATGGCCGGCCACAAAGCCATAGCTGGCGCCCGAGAAGCGGCCGTCGGTGATCAGGGCCACGTCGTTGATGCCCCGTCCCTTCAGCGCCGCCGTGACCTGCAGCATCTCGCGCATGCCGGGGCCGCCCTTCGGCCCCTCGTAGCGGATGACGATGACGTCGCCCTCGCCGACCGAGCCATCCTGCACGGCGTGGAAGGCGTCTTCCTCGCAGTCAAAGACGCAGGCGGGCCCCTCGAAGCGGTCGACCTTGTGGCCGGTCAGCTTGATGACGGCGCCGTCCGGCGCGATGGCCCCGTACAGAACGGCGTAGGAGCCGCGCGCCGTCACCGGTGCGTCGACCGTGGCCACCACCTGCTGGCCCGGCGTCTCGTCCGCCTCGGCGGCCTCCGCGAACAGGCTGCGGCCGCTGACCGTCGGCGCGTTGACGATCTTGCCGGCAGCCGCCAGCCGTTGGGCGACCAGCCGCGTGCCGCCGGCCGCGAACAGATGCGACGCCAGGAACCGTCCGCCCGGCTTCAGGTCGCAGATGACGGGGGTCTCGACACAGGCCTGGTGGCAGTCCTCGACGCCGAAGGCGACGCCGGCCTCGGCCGCGATGGCGGTCAGGTGCATCACAGCATTGGTCGATCCGCCGGAGGCGGAGACAGCGGCGGCGGCGTTCTTCAGGCTGGCGCGGGTGATGTATTTGCGGGCCGTTTCGCCGGCGAAGACCCGCTCGACGATCAGGCGACCGCAACGCTCGCCCTCGGCCGCCTTGCCCGGATCGACGGCGGGCACGTCGTTGGCGCCCATCGGCGACAGGCCCATGATCGTCAGGGCCATGGCCATGGTGTTAGCCGTGAACTGGCCGCCGCA
The DNA here is from genome assembly GCF_051860745.1 of Brevundimonas sp. Taxonomy (GTDB): domain Bacteria; phylum Pseudomonadota; class Alphaproteobacteria; order Caulobacterales; family Caulobacteraceae; genus Brevundimonas. Next base: position 10,711 of record NZ_JBHYDN010000009.1, on the reverse strand, counting down.
GGCTCCGGCGCCGGGGCAAACAGCGCTCTCGACCGCCTTCAGCCCGGCGTCGTCCAGGGCCCCGGCGGCGTGGGCCCCGATGGCCTCGAAGATGTCCTGGACCGAGACCTCGCGGGCGCCGATCCGGCCCGGCAGGATGGTGCCGCCGTAGTAGACCAGTCCGGGGATATCCATGCGCGCCAGGGCCATGGCCGCCGCCGGGATGGTCTTGTCGCAGCCGACGATGCAGATGACGCCGTCCAGCTGATGTCCCTCGACCGCCAGTTCGATCGAGTCGGCGACGACCTCGCGGCTGATCAGCGAGGCCTTCATCCCCGCCGTGCCCATGGAGATGCCATCGGTGACGACGATGGTGTTGAAGTCGACCGGCCAGCCGCCCGCCGCCCGGATCCCCGCGCGCACATCGTCCGCCAGCCGGTCCAGATGCATGTTGCAGGGGGTCACCGACGACCAGGTGTTGACCACCGCGATCATCGGCTTGTCGAAGTCGGCGTCCTGCATACCGGCCGCGCGCAGATAGCTGCGGGCCGCGGCGCGGTTGGGGCCGGCCGTGACGGCGCGGCTGCGTGCATTCGGCGGTCGATCGTCTGAGGTGAAATCTTGCGTCATTGGCGAAGTCGGTTCCGGAGAGTTCCGGACCGCGCGCAACAAAAAACCCGCTTCCTTTCGGGAGCGGGTGGCTGCGAGCGATCCTGATTTTGCGTTAGGTCAGGTTGCGTGCATCCACACCGCTCCGGGGAGCAGCACAATCGATACAGCGAGAATAAGGGTGCTGAGGGCAAATCGGGCGTCTGACGCGCGCACCGTCGCAGTCGCCATCACGGCGGCGACGGTGTCAGCAATGTTGGCGCGGTTGGCCACGTAGAAGCTCCAGTTCGGTCGAAGGATACCCATAGTTTGCTGCGGCGCAAGATGTTTTTGCAACAATATTGCGCAGCACGGAGAGAATTGGCTTCCGAACGCAAGGATTGCCCTGGGCGAAGTGCGACAGGACTTCCGGCGAATGCATCGCCGGCCGTAAATCCGGGGAGCGCCAGTCCGCTCAGGCGGACTCCTCGCTCGTGCTGTCAGGATAACACTAATTTGTCTTCACTAGGGGCGGCCTAAACCGCTGATGGGGATGAAGTTTCGTGAAGCCGATCTTGTTAAAGCGCCACCGCTTTCCGCCGGATTTCATCCGCCGCGCGATCCGGCTCTATTGACGCTTCAGCCAGAGTTTTCGTGGCGTCGAGGAGCTGATGGCGCAGCGGGGCATTGACGTTAGTTACGAGACGATCTGCTGCTGGACGATCAAGTTCGAACTGCTGATCGCGAGGCGGCTGAAGCACCGCAGCCGGCTCCGTCGCCGCGGGCATATGGAGAGATGGTCTGCAAGAGTGGTGGATGTAGATCGGTCTCCAAATCGGGGACCCCATCAACTCTGGCCAAATGGCTGATCTAAAGGGGGTTCCAGCCGTAGGCGGTAGAAGATCGGCAACGTGCGGGAACATACCCCAAGCGGATTTTTATTCATTCATACCCGTCAGTTAACGAAATGGCAGGGGGTTGCGTTTTGGACGCCGATCCACAGTCGAGATTACCGCGGAGCCAGATTTGCAACCACGGTGCCCTCAAACTGCCTTTCGAGCCGCGGCAGGACATGGCGGAATCGGGCGACGCAATCAGGCCAGGTTTCGAGGAGGCGCTGCGCATTCGGCGAACAGGTCTCCACAGCATGGCGTGCGATTAGGGCCCGCAAACGGATCGCCGCCATGCCGATGACCGGGCCGCCCACCACCGAGTCCGCATTGAAGCGGAGAGGCGCGGTCCCGTGGGGGTCGTGGATGAACGCCTCTCCGCCGGACATGCCGGCGCCGAAATTCCACCCGGTCGCGCCGAGGATCACCACTGTCCCGCCGGTCATATATTCGCAGCCATGCGCCCCGCAGCCCTCGACCACTGCGGTTGCCCCGGAGTTTCTGACCGCAAACCGCTCACCTGCCGCGCCCGCCGCGAACAGGGCGCCGGAGGTGGCGCCGTACAGGCAGGTGTTTCCGATCAGGGCCTCGCCGACCGCCCACGAGGTCGGCCGCACGATGACCTCGGCGCCCGACAGCCCCTTGCCCACATAGTCATTGGCCTCGCCGTCTAGCTCGATGCGCAGGCCGGTCATGCCCCAGGCCGCCAGCGACTGGCCCGCCGCCCCGCGCAATTTCAGAGTCAAATGGCTGGCGGGCAGGTTTGAACCGTAGCGCCGCACGATGTGCGAAGAGATGCGTGCGCCGATGGCCCGTTGGGTATTGGTCACGGCATAGGTCAGGGACATCTTCTCCCGGCGGTCGAGGAAGCGCGCCGCGTCCTCGATGATGCGGGCGTCTAGGGTGTCGGGCACGGCGTTGTAGGGCGCTTCGGCGCAACGCACCTCGCCCTCCCCGACCCGCACCAGCAGAGGGTTGAGGTCGAGGTCGTCCAGATCGGCGTCGCCCCGCGACACCTGACGCAGCAGATCGGTCCGCCCGACCGCCTCGTGCAGCGACCGCAGGCCCAGCGAGGCCAGCACCTCGCGCGTCTCTTCGGCGATGAAGCTGAACAGATTGACCACCTTGTCGGGCGTGCCCGTGAACATGGCGCGCAGCCGCTCGTCCTGGACGCAGACCCCGACCGGACAGGTGTTGGAATGGCACTGGCGCACCATCAGACAGCCGACGGCGATCAGGCTGGCCGTGCCGATGCCGAACTCCTCGGCCCCCAGCATGGCGGCGATGACGATGTCCCGCCCGGTGCGCAGTCCGCCGTCCGTGCGCAGCCGCACCCGACCGCGCAGACCGTTGAGACTCAGCACCTGATGCGCCTCGGACAGCCCCAGTTCCCACGGCATGCCGGCGTGTTTGATCGACCCCAGCGCCGAGGCCCCGGTGCCGCCGTTGTGCCCGGCGATCAGGATGACGTCGGCCTTGGCCTTGGCCACCCCCGCCGCCACCGCGCCGATGCCCGACTGGGACACCAGTTTGACCGTCACCCGCGCGTCCGGATTGACCTGTTTCAGGTCGTAGATCAGCTGGGCCAAGTCCTCGATCGAATAGACGTCATGGTGCGGCGGCGGGCTGATCAGCCCCACGCCCGGCGTCGAATGGCGCATCCGGGCGATGAATTCGGTGACCTTGAAACCGGGGAGCTGGCCGCCCTCGCCCGGCTTGGCGCCCTGGGCCACCTTGATCTCGATCTCGCGGCACTGGTTCAGATATTCGGCGGTGACGCCGAACCGGCCCGAGGCGATCTGCTTGACCGCGCTGTTGGCGTTGTCGCCGTTCGGGCGCGGCGTATAGCGCGCCGGATCCTCGCCGCCCTCGCCGGAGACCGAGCGGGCCCCGATCCGGTTCATGGCGATGTTGAGCGTCTCATGGGCCTCGGGCGACAGGGCGCCGAGAGACATGCCGGGGGTGACGAAGCGCCGGCGGATGTCGTTGACGCTCTCGACCTCGTCCACGGCGACGGGAACGGCCTCGCGGAAATCCAGCAGGTCGCGCAGGGCGGTCGACGGCAGTTCCCGCACCCGGCGGCTGTAGGCCTTGAACCGCCCGTAGTCGCCGCGCGTGGTCGCATCCTGCAGCCGGTGAATCAGTTCGGCGTCCCAGCCGTGGGTCTCCTCGCCCGCCCGGATACGGTGCGAGCCGCCGATGCGCAGCGACGGGCGCCAGGCCTCGAATCCCCGTGCCGTCTTGCGAACAACCTGGGCCTCGATCCCCGCCAGGCCGATGCCTGAGATGCGCGAGGTCATGCCGGGGAAGAACTCCGCCACCAGCGCCCGCGACAGCCCCAGAGCCTCGAACTCGCAGGCCCCGCGATAGGCCGAGATGACGGAAATGCCCTTCTTGGCCAGAATCTTCATCAGCCCGGCCTCAACCGCCGCCTTGTGGTTCAGGCAGGCCTCACGCAGCGTCAGACCCGGATAGCGCCCACCCTCCAGACGTTCGAGAAAGGTCTCCTGCGCCAGCCAGCCGTTGACCGCCGTGGCGCCCACCCCGACCAGCACCGCAAAGGCGTGGGCGTCGATGGCCTCGGCCGCGCGCACGACGAGCGAGCAGAAGGTGCGCAAGCCTTCGTCCACCAGCCGGCCATGCACGGCGGCGGTCGCCAAGATCATCGGGATCAGCGGCCGGTTCTCTCCCATCCGTTCATCGGTCAGGACGATCAGGCCCGCTCCGCCGCGCGCCGCCGCCACCGCCTCGTCCCGGATGCGGTCCAGCGCCCCCTTCAGCCCGCCCTCTCCAGCGGGGAAGGTGCAGTCGATGATTGTGGTGGCGCCCGCGCCCACCACGTCCAGCATCCGCTCGTACATGCCGGTCGTCAGCACCGGGCTGTCCAGCACGAAGACCTGGGTCTGGGTCTCGTCCTGGGCGAGGATGTTGCCGAGGTTCTTGAACCGCGTCCGCAGACTCATCGCTCCGGATTCGCGCAGCGGGTCGATCGGCGGATTGGTCACCTGGGCGAAGGCCTGACGGAAATAATGGGCGAAGGGCCGGTCCTGATGCGACAGCACCGCCGGTGGCGCATCGTCGCCCATCGAGGCCACCGCCTCCTTGCCCTCGCCGGCCATGGGATCCAGCAGGGTGTCGATGTCTTCCTGGGTCCAGCCGACCACGGCCTGGAAACGCGTCAGGGCCTCGCCCGCCAGCCGCCGCGGCTCCGGTCCGGGGCCGATGCGTGGCTCCAGCTCGACCATGTTCGACAGCCACTGGCGATACGGCAGCGCCGCCGCCAGCCGGTCGACCGTCTGGGTCTCGTCGTAGAGGACGCCCGCCTCCAGATCGACGGAGATCATCCGCCCGCCGCCGATGTGCAGCCGGCGCTTGATCCGCTCGTCGGCGACGCCGGTCATCCCTACCTCGGAGCCACAGATCAGCAGGCCGTCGACCGTTTCGGCGACCCGCAGCGGGCGCAGGCCGTTGCGGTCCTTGCCCGCCACCACCCACCGGCCATCGGTGGCGCAGACGGCGGCCGGTCCGTCCCACGGCTCCATCACGGCGTTGCAGTAGGCGTAGAGGGCGCGGTGGTCGTCCGAGACCACGCCCTCGATCGGCGCCTCCGGCATCAGCAGGGCCTTGACCATCGGCGCCGGGCGTCCGGCGCGAACCAGTACTTCGAAGACATTATCCAGCGCCGCGGAATCCGAACCTCCGGCCTGGATCACCGGCTTGACCGTGGCGTCATCGGCGCCGAAGGCCTCGGCCGTCATGCGGATCTCATGACTGCGCATCCAGCTGGCGTTGCCGCGCAGGGTGTTGATCTCGCCGTTGTGGGCCAGCATCCGGAATGGCTGGGCCAGCCGCCATTCGGGGAAGGTGTTGGTCGAATAGCGCTGGTGGAACAGGGCCACATTGGCCTCGACCCGCGGGTCGGTGAGGTCCGGATAGAAGTCGGCCAGCGCCTGGGCCAACATCATCCCCTTGTAGATGACCGACCGCGCCGACAGGGAGCAGATGTAGAATTGCTGCAGGCCCGAGGCCGTCGCCCGTGCCTCGATCCGGCGGCGCAGCAGATACAGCGCCCGCTCCAGTTCCTCGCCGTCCAGACCGTCGGGCGCGCTGAGCATGATCTGTTCGATCTCGGGCCGGGTCGCGGCGGCGCGCTGGCCCAGCACCGGCACATGGGTCGGCACCTGACGCCAGCCGTAGAGCCAGAAGCCCGCTGCCATCACCTCACGCTCGACGATGGTGCGGGCCCGCTCCTGCGCCGCCAAGTCGACCCGCGGCAGGAAAATCATCCCGACGGCGATGGGGCCGGGCCGCGGTTCGTGCCCGGCGTCGCGCACCTGGGCCTCGAAGAAGGCGCGCGGCAGGCCGATCAACAAGCCGGCGCCGTCGCCTGACTTGCCGTCCGCGTCGACCGCGCCCCGGTGCCAGATGGCCTTCAGCGCCTTCAGGGCCAGGTCGATGACCTCGCGGCGCGGCTTGCCGTCGATGGCGGCGACCAGCCCCACGCCGCAGGCGTCACGCTCGGACGCCGGATCATAAGCGTGGCCGTCTATCAACCGCTGTCGGTTGGCCTGATACTGTTCCGGATCGAAGCTCATGCCGCCGCCCTCTGACGGCTGGACAGCCAGGCGTCGATCTCGGCCGCCGCGTCCTGCCCGTCCCTGACCGCCCAGACCACCAGCGAGGCGCCGCGCACGATGTCCCCGGCGGCGAACACGCCTTCCAGCGTCGTCGCCTTGGTGTGCCCGGCCGTGCGGATGGTCCGCCAGTCCGTCAAGGCCAGGTCGGGCTCGGCGAACAGGCCCGGCATGTCCTCGGGCTCGAAGCCCAGGGCCTCGATCACCAGATCGGCGGCCAGGTCGAACTCCCCGCCCGGAACCGGCGCGACACTCCAGCGACCGTCGGCGGACTGGGCGGCCAGGGCCATCCGCTGGCCCCGCACCCCGGTCACCCGGTCGGCCCCGCCCAGAACGGCGCGCGGCGCGGCCAGCCATTCGAACACCACGCCTTCCTCCTCGGCATTGGAGACCTCGCGCGCGCTGCCCGGCATGTTTTCGCGGTCGCGCCGATACAGGCAGGTCACCGAAGCCGCGCCCTGACGCACCGCTGTGCGCACGCAGTCCATGGCCGTGTCGCCGCCGCCGATCACCACCACCCGCTTGCCCGCCGCGTCCAGGGCGCCGCTGTCGAAAGCTGGGACCGCATCGCCCAACCCCTTGCGGTTCGAGGCGACCAGATAGTCGAGGGCCGCGATCACCCCGGTCGAGCCGCAGCCCGGCGCCGTCAGCCGCCGCGCCTGATAGACCCCGGTCGCCACCAGCACGGCGTCATGCGCCGCCCGCACCTCCGCGAACGTGAGGTCGCTCGCGCCAGAGCCCCCGATGTCGACGCCTAGCCGAAAGGCCACGCCGCCCTCGGCCAGCCGGTCGAGCCGCCGCTGAACGACAGGCTTCTCCAGCTTGAACCCCGGAATGCCATACATCAGCAGGCCGCCCGCGCGGTCGTGCCGGTCATAGACGGTCACGGCATAGCCGGCCGACCGCAGCCGATCCGCAGCCGCCATCCCCGCCGGCCCTGCACCGACGACGCCCACCGACTGGCCCCGCTCCACGCGCGGGCGGACCGGTTCGACCCAGCCGTTCTCGAAAGCCATGTCGCCCAGCCAGCGCTCGACCGAGCCGATGGTCACCGTCTCCCAGCCCGACTGCTCGAGGGTGCAGGCCCCCTCGCACAACCGGTCCTGCGGACAGATACGGCCGCAGATTTCGGGCATGGTGGACGTCGCCTCGGACTGACGCCAGGCCTCCGCGGCGCGACCCTCGGCGGCGAGGCGCAGCCAGTCAGGGATGTTGTTCTGCAGGGGGCAGCCGGTCTGGCAGAAGGGCACGCCGCACTGTGCGCAACGGCTGGACTGGGCCTTCCCGGCCACAGGGCTGAAGTCGGCGTAGATTTCCGCAAAATCGCGCACGCGTTCGGTCACCGGCGTCCTGGCCGGTCCGGTCCTCGGCGTGACCACGAATGTCTGGTTCAGCGACGCCACTTCGATCCTTTCGCTATCGCACAGGGCTTAAGGTCGATCGGGCAATCGGGCAACTTCCGTGCAGGTTGTGCGCATCTTGCCTCTCATGACGCAAAAACAAACCAGCCAGACGCACATGATTGCAACGTCCGACCGATTCGCCTTGTGCAGTGCAAATATCAGAACAGGAATTTGAGCGCGCCCACCACGCGATCATCGGATAGCGGGCCGACTACGTCTGTGTCGTGATAACGGACATCGATCGCGACATGGTCGGTGAAGGCATAGGCGATCCCGGCGTTCCAGGTGGCGTAGTCGGCGTTGACGTCCAGCGACTGGTGGCCGACGGCCCCCGACACGGTCCATTGCGGCGCCGGCGAAAAGGCGGCGCTGGCCTCGACATAGACAGCTTCTTCATCGGCCCCGAAAAAGTCGGGCGACCAGTAGGCAGCGGCTCCCAGGGTCACCGGTCCGATGGCGCGCGAGACGGCGGCCTTGAACTCGGCGTAGTCATAGTCCGCTCCGGCCGGCGCGGAGACGTACAGATAGCCGACCACGCCGACGTCAACGGCAAAGCCCGCGGCCTCGGTCCGATAGCCGCCGTAGATGTCGACCTCGGCGTCGGTGTCATCGCCGAATTCGACGTTCGAGGCCCAGGCCCCGGCGTAGAAACTGCCGACGGTCAGATCGACGCCGCCGAAGATGGCGGGGTCTTCAGCAGTCTGGCTGTAGCCGCGGAAGACATAGTCGGTGGTCACGCCGAGGTTCCAGGCGATCTCGGGCGTTTCCTGGGCCGAGGCGGCCCCGGCGGTCAGAAGCGTAGCCACGGCGGCCGCGCAGGCAAGAGCGGTTCTCATCAACGTATCCCCTTGTTTTTAATGGCTTGCGAGACTCACGCATACTGGTGGCGGCGCGGAGGGGAAGCTCCGCACCGCCGGCGACGGGACGGTCAGACGCCTTCCATCACCTCGCCGTGCAGGTGTCCGTCCAGGCCCTCTTGCTCCTGTTCGGCGGTCACCCGCAGGCCGGTCGTGAACTTGCAGACGACCAGGATCAGGAAGGTCACGACGGCGCTCCAGCCGATGGTGACGCCCAGACCCCAGGCCTGTTTGGCGAGGGTCGCGCCCTCGGCCACGCCGTTGACCGCGGCCGAGGCGAAGACCCCGGTCAACAGCGCGCCGAGGATGCCGCCGGCGCCGTGGATGCCGAAGGCGTCGAGGCTGTCGTCATAACGCAGCAGCTTCTTGATCCAGACCGAGGCCGCGTAGCAGACCGGACCCGAGGCCAGGCCGATGATCACCGCCCCCTTGGGATCGACCAGCCCGGCCGCTGGCGTGATGGCGACCAGACCGGCGATCAGTCCGGACAGCACGCCGATCAACGACGGCTTCCGCTTCTCCATGACCTCGACGATCTTCCAGGTGAGGGAGCCGGCCATGGCGGCCAGGATGGTGTTCAGGATAGCGACCGAGGCGATTGCGTCTGCGGTCCAGGCCGAGCCGGCGTTGAAGCCGATCCAGCCGACCAGCAGCAGCGAGGCGCCGATCATGGTCAGCACCGGATTGTGGGCGACCATGCTATCCTTGCCGTAGCCCTTCCGGGCGCCGAGGAAGATCGCGCAAACCAGACCGGCCACGCCCGCATTGACATGCACGACGGCGCCGCCAGCGAAGTCCAGCACACCCGCGGAGCCCAGAAAGCCGCCGCCCCAGACCCAGTGACAGATCGGAGCATAGACCAGCAGCGTCCACAGGCCAGTGAACAGCAGCAGGCCGGAATATTTAATCCGCTCGGCGAACGCCCCCGCGATCAGCGCCGGCGTGATGATGGCGAAGGTCAGCTGGTAGGCGATCCAGAGGTACTCCGGCAGGCCCGGCGCCAGGCTGTGCGCCGTCGTCGGCGTGACCCCGTTCAGGAACAGAGCCTGAAACGACCCGATGTAGCTCTGCACCTCATCGCCCGAATAGCCGCCGACGGGCTGGCCGACGCCGAACGACAGGCCATAGCCGGCTATAAACCACGCCAGGGTGACCACGGAAGCCACGCCCAGCGACTGGGTGATGGTGGCGATGACGTTCTTGCGGCGGACCATGCCGCCGTAAAATAAAGCCAGCCCCGGCAAGGTCATCAGCAGGACCAAGGCGGTTGATGTCAGAATCCAGCCGGTCGCCGCCCCGTCGAGGGCCAGCGGCGCCTGGTGCGCCAGGAGCGCCGGCGTCGCCGCTGCGGCTGCCGAAGCCGTGCCGGCTACCCCTCCAAGAAGAAGAACAGGGGCTCCCGCGAGCCCGATACGAAGTCGTGTCATTTGATCCCCCAGGACAACATTACGCATTTGCGAAATGTTTACCGCAACTGCGAAGCGCGCAAGGGAGTTTGGAAAAAAGATAGAAAAAACTTGCGGGAACGGAAAGATTGGCAGCAATCCCCACAAATGATCACCTCAGACGAACGGTTTTCGCCGAAAAACGTCCACAGTAGGTTGTTCGCAATTGCAGCAATCCGAACGGGGCCGCGCCGCGTGGGACCCCCTCAGAGGGGCTTATGCGCATTTCTGCGGTCGCCGATGGGACCTCTCCGGACGGTGCTGTCCTCTGTGGATGACCCCTGCGCTGCAAGTGTGAATTTGGTTTGATATCGGGATATGTCGGGGTGCGGTCATCCGTCCGGCCTGTTGGCGCGGCACTGATGTCCGCTGGCCCTGATGGAGTCCGCTAGCCAGGTCCCTGTCAGTCCATCGAGCTCAAGGCTCCGACAGCACCTCGGGTTGTCCTGGCCTGCGCCGCGTTCAGATCGTCATCATCATCCCTGTGCACCCTCACAGTTCGGAGCGGCGACGCTGGGCCCAGAAATGCGCGGTGGCACAGGCTTCCATGCCGACGAGGCATGCCGGGATCGACTGGAAGAACTTGATCACCTCGGCGTGGCGCAGCTTCTTCGTGACGGTCACCCGGCCAGTGGCGTCGACGCCGTGGACCTGAAACACAGACTTGGCGAGATCAATCCCGATCGTGGTAGCGTTCATGGTGGTTGGCTCCTCGTAGGTGGGCGCTTCAATCAACGGCCACCCTATGGCGCTCAGACGCCGGACACAGGGGCCATCCACCCCATCAAACTAATGACAACTTGTCTTCATCAGGCAGGGCCCCAGCGCCGACGTTGGGTCCGTCCGCTGACCGTCAGGCGCCTAGAGCGGGACTCGTTCACACGGAACCGTATCCGGAGTTGACGAGGTAGTTGG